>PNBD01000137.1:68924-69052 GCA_003135855.1 Deltaproteobacteria bacterium | reverse complement strand
TTGTCGAAGAAGATCACGGTCGAAGCTAAGGGCGAAGTCAACGAACTCAAGAACACCATGAACACGATGGTGGAGCAGTTGCGATCGTTCGCGTCGGAAGTTTCACGCGTGGCGCGCGAGGTCGGCAC
>PNBD01000137.1:49119-68797 GCA_003135855.1 Deltaproteobacteria bacterium | reverse complement strand
AAGGATCTCACCGACAACGTCAATTTCATGGCGCGCAACCTGACCACCCAGGTGCGCGGAATCGTCAGGGTCGTCACCGCAGTCGCCAACGGCGATCTGAAACAGAAACTGATCGTCGATGCGCGCGGTGAAGTCGCCGCACTGGCCGAGACGATCAGCAACATGACCGACACGCTCAGCACCTTTGCCGAGCAGGTCAGCACGGTGGCGCGCGAGGTCGGCGTCGAAGGCAAGCTCGGCGGGCAGGCGCGAGTGCCGGGCGTCGCGGGCACCTGGAAGGACCTTACCGACAACGTCAATTTCATGGCGTCGAACCTGACTACCCAGGTCCGTGGAATCGTCAAGGTCGTGAGCGCGGTTGCCAACGGCGACCTCTCGCAAAAGCTGGTCGGGGTCGAAGCGAAAGGCGAGATCGCAGCGCTCGCGGACACGATCAACAGCATGACGGATACGCTCGGCACCTTTGCCGATCAGGTCAGCACGGTGGCGCGCGAAGTCGGTATCGAAGGGAAGCTCGGCGGCCAGGCCAAGGTCCCGGGCGCGGCGGGCACCTGGCGCGACCTTACCGACAACGTCAATCAGCTCGCCGGTAACCTGACGGCGCAGGTCCGGGCAATCGCGGACGTCGCGACCGCGGTTACCAAGGGCGATCTGACCCGATCGATTAAGGTGGAAGCCGCGGGCGAAGTCGCCGCGCTCTCCGACAATATCAACCAGATGATCCTGAATCTGAAGGAGACCACGCAGAAGAACACCGAGCAGGACTGGTTGAAGACCAACCTGGCGAAGTTCTCGAGCATGATGCAGGGGCAGAAGGACCTCGAATCGGTATCGCGCCTGATCATGTCGGAGCTGACGCCGCTGGTCTCGGCGCATCACGGCGCGTTCTTCATGATGGATACCGAAGGCGATAAGCCCGCGCTCAAACTGACCAATAGCTATGCCTATCGCGAGCGCAAAGGAGTTGCCACTCGCTTCAGACTCGGTGAAGGCTTGGTTGGTCAGTGCGCGCTCGAAAAGAAGAGCATCCTGATTACCAAGGTTCCGAGTGACTATATCCAGATCAACTCAGGCTTGGGTGAAGCTCCTCCGTTGAACCTCATGGTGCTGCCGATTCTGTTCGAGGGCGAAGTCAAAGCGGTGATCGAACTCGCCTCGTTCCATCCGTTCAGCTCGATCCATCAGATTTTTCTGGATCAGCTGAGCGAGAGCATCGGCGTCGTGCTGAACATGATCATCGCCAACATGCGCACCGAGCAACTGCTGCAGCAGTCACAGGGTTTGACGCAGGAACTGCAGAATCAGTCCAAGGAATTGAAGGAGCAGCAGGACACTCTGCAGTCGACCAACTCCGCGCTCGAGACTCAAGCTCTCGAGCTGGAAGAAAAGGCGCGGCAACTCGAAATACAGAACCATCGGGTCGAGGAAAAGAACCGCGAAGTCGAGCAGGCGCGCAAGTCGGTCGAGGAGAAGGCCGAACAGTTGGCGATGGTCTCGAAGTACAAATCCGAATTCCTGGCCAACATGTCGCACGAACTGCGCACGCCGCTGAACAGTCTGCTGGTACTGGCCAAGGTGCTCAGCGACAACAAGGAAGCCAATCTCACGCCCAAGCAGCTCGAGTATGCGAGCACGATCTACGCGTCGGGCGGGGATCTGCTGAAGCTGATCAACGAAGTGCTCGACTTGTCCAAGGTCGAAGCGGGCAAGATACAGCTCGAGATCGGCGAAACTATGGTGAGCGATCTGGTCGAGTCGCTCAGGAGAAACTTCGAAACCATGACCGAAGGAAAAGGCCTGGTGTTTTCAACCGAGACGGCGACTGGAATACCCGAGACACTCAAAACCGATCCGCAGCGGCTCGAGCAAATTCTGAAGAACCTGCTCGCGAACGCATTCAAGTTCACCGAAAAAGGTTCGGTCAAGCTGCGGGTAGAATCCGCGAGTCCAAACGCCACGTTCGAGAGTGAAGTGTTGCAGGATTCTGACGAGGTAATCGCGTTTTCGGTAATAGATAGTGGAATAGGTATTCCGAAAAACAAGCAGAAGCTGATCTTCGAAGCGTTCCAGCAGGCCGACGGGAGCACCAGCCGGAAATATGGCGGCACCGGTCTCGGACTTTCGATTAGCCGGGAGATCGCACGAGCGCTGGGCGGTGAAATCCAGGTCCAAAGTGTGCCGTACGAAGGAAGCACCTTCACGCTCTACCTGCCGGTGTATTTTCCGCAGTCGGAAGTGTCGCCGAGAATTCCCAGCCTGCGCGCTACCCTCGCCTCGGCCACGACGCTCGAGGCGTACGATGCCCAGGGCCGGCGCGGCCGCATCGAGGATGTTGGGAACGAGCCTCAGATCCAGCAGCCGATTGCCGGCAAGAAGGTGCTGATCGTCGATGACGATGTGCGGAACATATTTGCGATTAGGACTTTGCTCGAAGGGCATAGCATGCAGGTGCTGCATGCGGAGAATGGCCTCGACGGCATCGCGCTGATCGAGCAGAACCCCGATATCGACATCGTGCTGATGGACATCATGATGCCGGAGCTCGACGGTTACGAAACGATCAAGATAATTCGCAAGGATCCAAAAAAGCGCTGGCTGCCGGTAATCGCGGTCACGGCCAAGGCGCTGAAAGAGGATCGTCAGCGATGCCTTGACGCGGGCGCCTCTGACTATCTGGCGAAGCCGGTGGACGAGAATCAACTAGTCGAGTTGCTACGGGTCTGGACCGGGCAGAAACAAGTTTCGCTCAACGCCTAAACGCCACTTGAGTTTAGATAAAGATGAGACTTGATAAAGATGAGCGGTAACGAGACGATGCAGGCTCAAAGGCGCACTTTGCAAACATCAAGCGGAAACCCGGAGACACTCACACCGGACAATTCTCAAGCAAAGATTCTGCTGGTGGACGATCGGGCGGCGAACCTGCTCGCACTCGAAGCGATCCTGGACCCGCTGGGCGTGACCTTGGTCAAAGCGGAATCCGGACGGCAGGCGCTCGCGGTAGTTGAAAAGGAAGAATTCGCGCTCATCCTGATGGACGTGCGGATGCCGGAGATGGACGGTCTGAAGACGGTCGACAGCATCGCAAGGATTCGCGGCTCGGCGGCACGCATCCCGATTATCTTTCTCACGGCGGCCGCGGTCGATGCCGACGAAACCAGAGACGCATACGCACGCGGCGCGGTTGATTTCCTGCAGAAGCCGTTCGATCCAGAAATCCTGCGTTCGAAAGTTCTGGTGTTCGTCGATCTATATCTCAAGGAACAGACGATTCGACGCCAGGCCGCGCTGCTTCATAAGCGGGAGATAGAAAGATTCCAGCGCCGCAACGATCTTCGTTTCCGTGCTCTCATGGATGCGATACCGCAATGCGTATGGGTCGCGCGCCCGAACGGCGCGATTAACTACAACAATCAGCGAAGTATCGACTATGCGGGCGTCGCCGCGGGGCCCGCCATGTTCGAACACATACTGCATCCGGAAGAGCGCGAAGCCGCGATGGGCGAGTGGCGAGCCGCACGCGAACAGCAGCGCCCGTTTGAATCGAAGATCCGGCTGCGGCGGGCGGACGGCGAATATTTGTGGCATCTTTGGCGCGGCGAACCGGAGTTGAATGAAGCGGACGAGTTGACCGGCTGGATCATGACCGCGACCGATATCGATCGCGAGCAGCACGCACTCGAGCGCGCGGAAACGCTCAGCCGCGTCAAAGACGAATTTCTCGCCACGGTTTCGCATGAACTGCGCAATCCGCTCAATGCGATCATGGGCTGGTCGCATCTGCTGCGCTCCGGCAATCTCGACGAGCCGCGCCGCGCCAAGGCGATGGAGACGATTGAACGCAACGCTCGACTGCAAACCGCCCTGATCGATGACATGCTCGACTTGTCGCGAATAATGCGCGGCAAGGTCAGCCTGAACTTCAAGGCGGTTTCGTTGGCGTCGGTCGTCGATGCGGCAATTTCCTCGATCCGGCCTACGGCGGACGCCAAGAATGTGGGCTTGCAGGTTCAGAGCGACGCGGTCGATGACATACTGAATGCGGATCCCGATCGACTACAGCAAGTAGTTTGGAACCTGCTGTCGAACGCGATCAAATTCACGCCGGCCGGCGGCCGGGTTCAAATCTCAATTGCGCGGAAGTCTGACGGGCTGTCGCTGGCGGTGAGCGATACCGGCCTGGGCATTCGCCCGGACTTTATCCCGTTTGTCTTCGAGCCGTTCAGGCAAGGCGACAGTTCGACGACGCGTTCGCAATCGGGCCTCGGACTCGGGCTGGCGATTGTGCGCCAGTTGGTGGAACTGCATTGCGGGCAGGTGCGGGTCGAGAGCAAAGGCGAGGGGCAAGGCGCGACTTTCACCGTCACGTTACCGTTGCCGGAAGCGCAGAGCATCGAGCGCAGCGCGAGCACTAACAAAAACGGCAAGCAACTCGACGGCTCACTGGAAGGCCGAAGAGTTCTGGTCGTCGACGATGAACCCGATTCGCGCGCACTGGTAGCTGAACTGCTCGAGATCAACGGAATGAAGGTCGCTACTGCGGGGTCCGTGGACGAGGCGCTCGCGGCGATGGATGCCTCGACGCCGGACCTGCTGCTGAGCGATATCGGCATGCCGATCAAGGATGGCTACATGCTCATCCGGAAGGTCAGAGAGCGGCCGCCGGAACGAGGGGGCAAGGTGCGGGCGGCGGCGCTGACCGGCTATGGCAGTGCAGCGGACTTTGAACGCGCGCGCAAGGCGGGCTTTCATTCGATCATCGTCAAGCCATTGGTGGCAGAGGATTTACTCGAGCGCATTCGTGCACTACTGCTGCTGCACGACGACGCTACTGGCTAATCGCGAGCTAGTTTCCGCGATTGCGCTTGCGATCCAGACGAATTGATTTGCTGCGATGGCGCAGGCGCATCCCGGACCCCAGCGGGCTGACGGTGATGACGCCGCGGTCGAGGGCATTCATCCATTGCGCGAGTCCGCGCCGCAAATAATCCGAGTTCACTTCGAGGTAATCGCATACTGAATCGAATCCAAACGGCGGCGGGCCGTTACGATCTTCGATCCAGGCACGAACGACTTTGCGCGATTCGGGCTGCTGTTCATATTCCCGCAGTGACATTTCGAGAATCGCGATCGCGAGTTGATGCTCGGCCGAGTGATCGCGAAAAGGACTTTCGGTCGAGTCGAACGCTTGAAGGCCTACTGCGAGACGTTCCGGCCCGGGGATGCTGTCGAGGTCGAGACCGGAACTGATCGGATACTCAGTGGCGTAATGGCCGTTGCGAGCGATGCTTGGCTGCCGCCTCATGCGTTTCGAGTCAGATCGGGTTGCCAGCTTTGAAGAATTGTTGGTTTGCATGCCCCCTCCTGCATTTCCTCTGCGTCGAACTCGAAATTCCGGAGAAACCAGCGCCGCGAATGGTGCGCAAGATAGCAATCCATGGGCCAACCAAACGTTGCATGAGGTTGTCACGCAGTTAATTCCGGTGCGTCTTCAGGTCGCCGACGCGAGATCTTTGATTTGCACACTCGCAGAACGACTCCGTCGTGCGAGGTCGATGAGGCGATCGCAGGTCGCGCGCGAATCGCGCTTCGTCGTCGATAGTTCGCTCAAGAGCTGCGCAGTAACTTTTTCACGCCGTCATGTAGGATTTTCAAAACAGGTACAGGCGCGGGGCGCGACAGCGATCGAGAATCCCGGTCAATTGTTTCAGCGACAACCGACCTCGGAGATTTGCTATCGCTTACGCCTTCATCACAAACGCTGCTCTACTTCGCTAAACACACCACTGGGCTGTCGGCACGTCGCTTGCTGATTGTTTTTCCAGCGGCAAGTTGACCGAAAGAGAAGAAGAAGGCCGAGACGAGACACGAGGAGATTTCATCATGCGCTACGGAATAGCTTGGTTATTGGGCGTACCTGTATCGGTGCTGGTACTTTGGTACGTCGTTTCGCACGTTCTCTAATCAATCAACCCTCATCCCTCGCGGTGCTGGCAGCGAAACCCGGAGCGCTGCCGATGCCATGAGAACGACTGAGCACGGAACAGTCTGAACAACGCCGTGACCCCGACTGGGCGATCGAGGGGACGATCGCCCAGCCGTCCCCGCAAGATGCAAGAAAATTCGCATGCGTCTATGGACATTGTGTACCTTTTACCGGACTGGTCATTTCGCGCGTTCCTGATCGTTCCCAAAAGCACCGAAACATCAAGTAACTGGCGGTAGGCGGCTACGGCTGGTTTTGGCAACTATCTTGCTACTCATCTCTTGCATCTGAATGGTTGAATCACATCCCGTCTGGAGGGCGCCGGAGTAAAACTATGGACGCTTCGTTTACAGCGGATGCGGCGGGGGTGGGAGTGGCGACGAATGGATCGTCGCGTCGAGTCGAGAGTGCAGCCAGCGCCAATCGAAACCGCAAGCTGCCGGCCATACAACACATTGAGCCGTCGCGGCCAAACTCACCGCTCCGGATGTCAGACGAAATCCTGGAGTTTTATGCGTTCGTGTTCTGCCAAGGCGGATTCCGGCAACTGGGAATGACCTTCGAGCAGTTCCTGGAAGTCGTCGATGTGGTGAGGCCGGGAGGCCTGCGTCCGAACTACGACGACCTGTCGGTGTGGACGCGCGCGTAGAATCCTGTATCAAGAAAGAAGGCGGAAATTCGCCAGTCCGCGCGAGAGCTGACCTCACGGGCGCGATGTTCTCGAAGGCACATACTTTGCTGAGTATGTATCGAGTGCATCTAAATCTCCGCTCAGGAGGAAGGAATCAAGATGATTAGAAAAATGGCACCGATAGGAGCGCTCGTGATAGCATTTGCTGGCGTCGCGTACGCGCGGACGCCGGCTGGCGATGCCGCGGCGATGCTCAACAAGGCCAACCAAATCAACTACGAAGAAATCGAAACCGCAAAGACCGCGCACGACAAGGCGGGCGACAACCAGGCGCTGATGACCTACGCGGACACGNNGGACACGATCAAGGGCGACCACGAGGCCAATGAAGAGTCGGTGACCGCGCTTTCGCGACAGAAGTCCATCAAGCTCGAAGGCACCGATACCGAAAAGACCAAGAGCAATCCGATGGCCGATCTCAAGGGCGGCGCGTTCAACGAGGCCTATCTGAAGGAGCAGGTAAACGGCCACAAGGCCGCGCTCAGCGCGTTCAAAAACGCGCGCGGTACGTTCAAGAGCGATCCCGATATGGAACTGTACGTCGAGCAGACCATCCCGGTGCTCGAGGCGCATCTGAAGATGGCGCAGAATCTGAAGAACCATCTGTCCACGGCCAGCGCCGAGGATCCATCCAGCAACAAGAGCAATACCGGCGGGATGGGAGAATCCTCCGCGTCGAAGAAATAGCTAACGGATTGAGATAAGCTAGTTGCGAACAAAAGACCCCGTGGCCAGTGCCACGGGGTCTTTTCTGCGTTTGCCGGAAAAAAAGAAAGCTCCGAGTGGGCGCGGGAGCTGGCCGGTCGTCGCGGCGGGGATCATGGNNCAGCCGCACCCACTGGAGCAAAAGTCCAAAATTACAGTCGCTTCTCGTTCCTGCCTTGCCGCACCTCGATGTGGGCATCGTTCATAAACGTCGGAGCCTCATGGGCGACAGCGCCCTCGCGCGAGCGCCAGAGACTGTGATTGCGGGCAGTGCAGTCGCACTGACCATGCCGGTCCCATCTGGCACCGGAAGAATCCCAAGCGCACAGGCTGACTCGGGAAACCATTGACAATCGCCATTCTCGGTGGCCTTCGATTTCATTGACCAGCAACAGTTCCATCTGCCCGCTGTCTCCGGATTCTTCTTGTCTATAAGTCCCTGTTCTGGCCTACTCTGACGTTTTAAGCTCAATTATGGCATGCAGTTTTTAAGCCAGTTAAGGGAATATGGTCTCCGCGATCTCAACCCCTAATTTCCTCTTGTATTCTCTAACAAATTTTATCGTTCGGACTTGGAGCTATTGTCGTCGATACGGTGAAGACTCGGTAATCGTGAACAAATTCCCTGTCCTTTTTTCCGGTTCACGTTTCTTTCGCCGGAGATTCGAACGGACCAGCCCGACGGGAATCGAGGCAACGACCATAACTAATCGGGGCCAGTCGGGGGCGGGTTTCAAAGAATAGCCGGGAAACTGGTCGGCTCGGCGGCTATGCGTAGGCGCGTCACATCGTGCAAAACTTCAAATTACATCCTGAACCCGCCAGGCGTCGTTTCATATCACGTCTAGACAACGTACTTCGCAATCAGGTGCTGAAGATCGCGGTGTACCGTTATTAACTAATCGATGTAGCTAATGAAAAACGGCGACAAGCTATTCGAGGCACTATTTTCGGCGAATCGCCAGAGATGTGAAAAAAAATTTTAATTCGGGGAGAAGTCAAGGCGCCCAGGTCAATGACAACTTCGCGGAATGACATTCCAGATAGGCACAGTTGCGGAACGAGCCCGCTTGTCGAGCGTACAAGTCAAATCGATTAGCCAGATGCCCGCGCCGAGCAAGACTAGTTTTGTGCTGAAACTTCAGACCTTCGCGGTTCTACTCAACGTCACTTGAGCTCGTTCCGAGATGCTATCGGCCGCCCTGTCGGTATTACCGATTTCGAGTAGCGAGCTCTGCATTGCTCTTTTCAATGCGCGGCACGCAGCTCAGCGACTTTCACTTCGAATCGCTCCGAGGCGAGTGCTCGAGCGATGCCCTCTGCGCACTATCGAAGCGCGCCGAAGTACCCCTCGGTGCGCGGCACGGCCCGCGATTTTGCACCGAGCTGAGCTTGAGCGATTCGATCGCGCCGGCAGATAAGAGCCGTCAGCCGGCTTGAACTCGATCGGGACAGCACGCCGGTTCAACAGGCAGCGCGCCACGATACGCTGCACCGCGGCTCAGACCACGGGAAAGAGCCGTCGTGCAGACCCGGGTACTGTTCAGGAACGCGGACCGCCGTACTCGCGGAGCACTTCCTCGAGCGCCACCATCGTCGTTTCCGACTCTCTCAGTTGGCGTTGCACGATTTCGCGCACCCCGGGCGAGAGATTTGCGGCGAGCGCTTTCTGGTACTCCGCGATAACTTCTTCAGAGTCTTTCCGGCACCACTCGACGACGCCGCTGTCGCCCATACTCATCACGACGCTGAAATCCATCGCCACGCGATCGACGGCGCCCGCCCAGCTGCCGTTCTCTTTGTGGTCGCCATTAAGTTCGCCGCGATACCGCTGCAACTCGCTCGCCGCTTTCATGCGTGTCTGAGCTTGCCGCTTGAAGAACTGATCGAGGTCCGCCCTCCCGACGTCGCTGGCCGCATGTTCGTATCGTTTTTGGCTATCGACGCAAATGTTGATCAGCCGGTCCACTGTTTCCATTTCTTTCATAAAAGGAGTTCCTCGCGCTGAGTCCGTCGCTAACAGTGCATCACATATGCCAGCGGCATGCAGCCTCAGCCATGAGGCGGATCATTATTGGTAAAGTCGAACACTACTACAGGTATAATATACTTGTTATTGCGCACGCGCGTTCTATTTACCAAATAGGTATTTACTTTGTCAGATTCTGACTACTCCATCCGAATGCTTAGTTGCTATTGTAAAAAGTACAATAATGCAAGATATACAGTATAAAACGCCTCCAGCGAGAGTAGCCTAGATTTGCCTAACAGAGCTTGTAATAGGTAATCGGGTTTCGTAGGATTCCCGGCCAGCGGCGAGTCGTCGCGCCGCGAGACAAACAGTCCAAGCTTTTTCTGGTCGAGAGAATTCTTGTCCGTCGGGCTTGGGAGTTTGGCCGGTACAACTGAAACGCGGGCAAGAGTTTCAGACACTTGGCTGGAGAGGTCCACGGACTGACTTGGGGTCCAAAGACCATGGGCTGCGAGCTCGATCGAAGAGTCGGCCGCCCTGCCTGATGATTCGGGCAACACGCCAATTGAAATAGCCCGCGTTCCTCGCGCGGTGTCAGCGTTGGGATCTCCGACGGACGGCGAAGCATTGCCTCGCGGTCCGAAGGGGTGAGAACTGTCCCGATTCTGCCCGCCGTCAGATGGAGTTGCGCACGCTCTGGGGAGGGCGATTGGTATGCGCGGAACGGGGAACTGGCGAGGCTTGGGGATCGGGGTTTTCGGCACCATTTGCGGCTTGGTCGTTCTTGCAGCGGCTGACTATGCCAATGCGGGCGACGTAGCGATCAGGTCGCCACGCGGCGGCGCAAAAGTATCCAAGACGATCAAGATCACGACCTGGATTAGTCCTCGCGCGAAGTGGTTCAACCTCTACATCGACGGGGTGTATTACAAGTCTGGACCGCCAAAAGCCATCGTTTGGGCGACGGAGTCGCGGCCAAACGGGCATCACACGATTGCCGCGAGTGCATTCGATGGCGCGCATCATCTTTTGGGAACCAGTAATAGCGTTGTTGTCGTGGACAATCGTTGGACGAATCCGTCACCCACTCCAACTCCTACCCCGTCACCGACGGCAACACCCACGGCGACTCCAACTCCGACGACAGCCAGCACGCCAACTCCCACTCCGACTGTAGGCCAAACACCAACTCCGACTGCGACTCCCACACCAAGCGGAGCCGCCCATTACTTCTCGCCGTCTGGCTCGGACTCGAGCCCCTGCACAACTAGTGCTCCATGTTGGAGTCTGGCCAAGGCGCAGACGGTGATCGCGAGCGCGAAGCCGGGCGATGCGATTCTGTTCGAGCGCGGTGGGAGCTGGACTGGCGGAATCACGATGCCGAGTCACGTCAACGGTGCGGCCGGCAAGCCAATCGTGATCGGCAACTACGGCACCGGCGCGCTTCCGATCATCGACGGAGGATCGTCGGCTGCGGCGTGCTTCTATGCGAGAGCGACGGGCGGGGGCAGTACTCCGTTGTGGTCGTACCTGACGATCGATGGTTTCGAATGCAGAAATGAAACCGAGTACGGCGTGATCTTCTACCAGAATAAGGGCGGTAGTCTCGGGATGCCCGGCATCGTCGTCGAGAACATGAATATCCATAACACCGGCCCGAGCTATGACGACGGGCACTATCGCAACCAGCTCATGTTTCTCGACGAGAACAAGGCGGCGGACGGCGTACAATTTCTCAACAACTCGGTGACGTCGTGCGGCGGGCACAACTGCATTCAGATACAGAAGGACACCGGCGGTCCGGTAATCTCGGGCAATTACTGCAAGGGCTGGATTCACAACTGTATCGACGTGAAGTCAGTGGTCCACGCGATGGTGCAGAAAAATATCGTGAACGGCGCCGGCTCTTCGGGCGGTTCGGCGTTCTACCTTGAAAACGTCGAAATACCGGCCTCCGATGTAACCTGGCAACAGAACGTGGTGTACAGCGCTCCCAACGGATTTGAATGCGAATGGGGTGGCGCGGGAACCGGCGTCACGTCGACGTGTCACGTAATCAACAACACCGCTTACCTGGGCACTCAGAGCGCGGTGGTGACGGGCGGCGATCCGTCGTGCGGGATAGTCAACCTCGACGTGCGCAACAACATCCTCGACACGACCAGCGTGTACTACAACGGACACAATTGCACCACGCCGAGCTGGGATTACAACGACAACGGCGCCAGCCGCGGTAGCGTCGGCGGTCCAAGCGGCGCGCACGATCTTGACGGCAGCAATCCGATCTACGTGAACGCCTCTGGCAATGATTTCCGCCTGATGGCAGGCAGTCCATGCATCGGAGCAGGTCTGCCCGGCCTTACTCCTGGCATCAGCGACATCGGAGCGTATTAGATCGACTAGTTGAGGCGCACGCGCGCGGTGCGCGCATCGGTTATCACCGGTGCGCGCTCTCTTTGTTTAACTGAGAGTTAGCAAATATGGTCCTTTGAGTTGGCAGCGAGTGAACCGCGCGGCAGGGTCAACAAGAAGGACGGCGGGGATTGTTAGATCCGGGCAAGATCCACCAAGAAATATGTTCTCCGCAAGCAAAAATCCGGCGTGCAACAATAGGGAGATTTGTGCGACGTAGGAGTTGAATTAGCAACTCTGTGCGAGTAGCATTCCGGTCGCGGTTAGTTGTCGAACCGCGAGCACTAGAGAGTCCAAGCGAGCGGGTCGGCATTCACCATAGAAATGTCCAGCTACGCCGTCGGCATCCTTGGGCAAAGGCCGGAAAACTGAAACGAGAGTGGAGAGTTTCAGACACTGGGCTGTGAGTCCAGGTTTTGACGGGCCGCGATCTATTCGATCTGCCCAAACCAATTTCGCCGAGGGCATCACGCCACTGAAATAACTCGCGTTCTCAGCGCGGGGTCAACGTCGGGATCAGCGGCGGACGGCGAAGCTTTGCCTCGCGGTCCGAGTGGTTGAGTAGCGTCCGATTTTGTCCGCCGACTTCACGAAATGCGCGCGCCTCAGGGAGGGCGATTTGTTATGCGCAAACTTTGGAAGAACGGACGAGGAATCGAAGTTGGAGTTGCAGGGATACTTAGCGGCTTATTTATTTTAGTACTAACCAGTCATGCCAACGCGGCGTACGTCACGATTACGGGGCCGTCGAACGGCGCCACAGTTTCCTCGAGGGTTTCGATTTCCACTTCGATTAGTTCGTCCGTCTCCTGGATCAACCTTTACATCGACAGTCACTATTACGCATCCGGTCCACCGAGTTCCTTTTCGTGGAATTCAACTAACGTAGCGAATGGCTCCCATTCGATTTCGGCGAAGGCCTACGCGAGCAACGGATCGATACTCGGCAGCAGTGCGGTTTCGATTAAAGTTTCGAACGGCTCCAGTATTGGATCCGCGGGCGCGTATTATTTTTCGCCGTCTGGTTCCGACTCGAACTCCTGCACCCAGAGCAAACCTTGCAAAAGCCTCGGACGCGCCCAGGGCGTGATCGGTAATGCGATACCGGGACAGGCGGTGCTCTTTCAGCGCGGGGCCACCTGGTACGGCGGAATCACGATGCCGTTATACGTCAACGGCGCATCCGGCAATCCGATCGTCATCGGCAACTATGGAACCGGCGCGCTTCCGATCATAGATGGCGGTGGTTCGGCGGCCGCATGCTTCTACGCGCGGGCGCAAGGCAGGAGCAGCACACCGCTCTGGTCATACGTGACGATTGACGGGTTCGAGTGCCGCAACACCACGCAATACGGGGTCGTGTTCACACAGTCAGCCGGCGGCAGCGCAGGGATGCCCGGAATCGTCGTCAAGAATAATAACATCCACAACACCGGGCCGAGCTGGGACGACGGCAATTATCGCAATCAACTGATGTTCATGGACGAGAACGGAAAATACGACGGCGTCCAGTTCCTCAGTAATGCGGTTACCTCGTGCGGGGGGCATAACTGTATCCAGGTGCATCACGACGTCGGCCATCCAGTGATCTCGGGGAACTACTGCGCGGGATGGCATCACAACTGTATCGACGTGAAATCGGTGGTCGGTGCGATCGTGAAGAACAACACGGTCAATGGCTACGGAGCGGCGGGCGGCGCCGCGTACTATCACGAGAATACGCAAATCACCGCGTCCGACGTGACCTGGGAACGAAATGTGGTGTACGGACCGGTGGATGGGTTCGAATGCGAATGGGGCGGCGCTGGCAGCGGCGTCTCCACGACCTGCCGGATCTACAACAATACCGCATACCTGGGGTTGCCATCGGCAGTCGCGACGGGCGGCGACAGCAGTTGCGGGAACGTCAAACTCGACGTGCGCAACAATGTCTTCGACACCGCGTTCACCTACTACAACGGACACGGCTGCACGACGCCCATCTGGGATTACAATGACGATGGCGCGAGTCATGGCCACGCGACGGGTCCGGTCGGCGCGCACGATCTGAGAGGCGTCAATCCGATGTATGCAAATGCTGGGGCGCACGATTTTCGGTTGCAATCCGCGAGCCCGTGTGTCGGCGCCGGCGTATCCGGCCTGATGTCGGGCCTGAGCGACATGGGAGCGTGGTAGAATCGCGTGACTTGGGGTGAGTTTCGTCGGCTGGTAATTTCTACGATTCAAGCGGACGGCTCGCCCGATCAAATCGTCTATTCAGCACGTTCCTGCTCAGCTTGGTGATGGATCGTTCCTTGCTCTCCTGATTGCAGCACGTTGACGCATCGAGATTTTCGAAATTGTCGAAGTCTTGATGCGCCAATCGAAACATCCAAGTTTGCGGGAGAGATCGCGCCTCGATGGACGGTGGGAATTATTTTCACGATTACGCGGGCCACCACACCATCCGTCGGGTAGCGCGTGCACCGCGTCTATTCGATTCGCAGCCGACTCGAATCAGTAGCAGAGCCGAGGTTTGGCTCGGCGTAATCGTGGTCGCGCTGGCGACGCTGATGGCGCTCTGCGGATCGTACGGGCTTCCGCTCGCGATCATTACGCTGGTCGGAACGACCGCAATCGTGCTGGCGATTCGCTATTGCCTGCGCGAACCTTCGTGGCTGCTGTTCGCGCTCGCGCTCGAAGAAGTTCTGCCATATCTCAACGTCATACCGCTCGATCCTGATTCGCGCTGGGTGCTGCGGTATCCGCTGCTGCTGCCGCTATGTATTCCGGCGGCATGGATGGCGTTTCGTTCCGGTCTTTTTTGGCGCGGTTGGTATAAGGCATACACGTTATTTTTCCTGTGGTGCCTGATCACGATCGGGTATTCGCTCGCACCGGGAACTTCAGCGGGACGGCTGCTTCCGTGCGTCCTGATTTACGGCACGCTGCTGGTCGTTTCATCGAGCGTCAATTCCGCCGACGATGTGCAGAAGCTGCTCGGCCGCTTCCTGTACGGCTGCGAAGCTTTGATCGTGCTGGTGGGCGTGGCGTATTTCACATTTTCCGTCGATCTGACCTGGATGCAGGAACAGGGACTGGACCGCTTCACCGGCATCTTTTCGGAGCCCAACGATCTCGGCGCGCTCACTTTGGCCACGATGTGCGTAGGCATGGCGCATTGGCGAGCGACCTCCGGACGGGGACGAGTGTTTCTCGCATTCGTAATCGCGCTGTCATTGTGGTTCACCGTGATGGCGGACTCGCGGACGATCGTGCTGGCATTCGGCGTCGGCTGCCTTAGCTACACGGTGTGGAAGAAGGGAGTTCGCGGTGTGGCGATCGTCGCGGTCGCTATGATGCTGCTGGTGGGAATCGTCAGCATGCTCGGCGAAAACTCGATGGCCTACCTGAATCGCGACGTCGCTACCGCGACCGGGCGGACCGAGGCGTGGCACTTCGAACTGGGGAAGATCAAGCAGGCGCCGCTTACTGGATACGGCTACGACGTCGAGGGTCAGATCTTTCAGGACAAGTTTTTCACCAACTGGGAAGATTTCTGGGACGGCGGGCCCAACACACCGCTCCATAGTGGATATCTCGGAATTGCGGTGGGCGTGGGCGTTCCGGCGCTAGCCGCGTGGCTGATCATCATGGTGAGTCCGTGGATCTGGCTGATGCGCAGCAAGCACGACCCGTGGCAAATCAAGCCGCTCTTTTTCTTCATCGTGGTTCCGATGCTGATTGTCGGGATCGGCGAATCGGGGGTGGGCGAGCCGCGCTACTTGAAGGGCGTGCTGTTCTTTTTGTCGTGGATGATCGTGGAACGCTATCGCCAAATTACCGTGGCGTCGCCGGCGCAAGTCGAACAGGAATCCAGCGCACGGATCTCGCCATTAGCCGCCGCGCTATCGGCATGCCTGATCGGCGCGTTGGCAATTGGCTTATGGCCGGGCAGAGCGCTCGCGGCCGATTACTACGTCGATGCGACAGGCGGAAATGACGGCGCCTCCGGGACGGCGGAAAATTCCGCGTGGCGCACTGTCGGCATGGTCAATCCGTATCCGTTCAGGCCCGGCGATGTCGTTCACTTCAAACGCGGCGCGACCTGGCGCGAGACGCTTCGTCCGTTGGGCAGTCACGATGGCAACTTCAAGGACGTAACGTTCACGGCGTACGGCGCTGGCGATCCACCGACGATCAATGGCAGCGACGTAATCGATAAGTGGCGACGCGAGTCGGGTTCAGTTTACAGCGCGACCGAAGCGAGTGCCGTTTACAATGTGTTCTTCAATCAAAGCCCGGGCTGGGGACTAAAGCATGCGTGCTGTATGCCGGGCGCCGCGTGCAACGCAGACGACGTTGAGGCGCATCAGCGCGGGCATACGTGCGAAATCGGAGCGATGACCGCGGGCAGTTGGTATTGGTCGGGCGTCGAGCCGATCGCGCCTGCCAGGCCGAACACGCTGTACGTCTGGCTCTCTGATGGAAGCGACCCGGCCAGCGGGCAGCTCGAGGCGGTCACGCGCGAGTTTGGATTTATCGGATGGACGCGCGGGCATCAGCTCGACGGAATCGTGATCGACGGACTCCGGATCGTGCAAGCGGGCCAGCGGGCAATCACGCTGGAGAGCGAAGATCGCGCGGGCTGCTGCGGCAGCCTGGAGACCGGCGACGGCATCAAGGGAATCGTGATTCGCAACTGCGTGATCGCGAGAACGGGCACCGGGAAATTCGACGACGGGAGTTACGGCAACGCGATCTCGATAATCAATGCGACCGCGCCGCTGGTCGAGAACAACGTCGTCAGTTACGCGGGCAATCACGGCAACGCGATTCAAGTGCAGAACGCCAATGGCGCGCGCGTGATCGGCAATACTGTGGACCATTGGAATCACAACGGCATCGATATCAAAGGTTCGCGCGACGTGATCGTGCAAAATAATCTCGCACGCGATCAGATTCATACCGGCGCGGGCTTCTATACCGAGAACAGCGCCAAGGTGCTGTTCGCGCACAATCGCGTCGAGCGCGTGAGCAATGGTTTTCAGATTTCGGAGGGCGCGTCGGCGATCGTGCTCGAGAACAATCTCACTGACGCGGATACGGGAATCTATTTCGGGCCTAAGGCGATCGCGTTGACGGTCGCGAGCAACGTGGCGCGTGCAACACATATCGCATTGCAAGGCGATGGCAACGGGGCGCTCCGGCAAGTGAGTAATGATTGGGGATCGCATCCGCTAATCATGATTCCTGGCGTCAGATAGTCAATTTTCAGCGCATTGATTATCTATTCTTGTCATCTCTTGTCATCTTCTGACTACTGACCCTTTAGCTATTTTTCTCCTCGCATTCTTCCGCACTCGTTCTTCCGACCATGTAATAAGCGCATGAAATTGTAATCGCTTCACACGACATTTTTCTCTCATCGCCGAAAAGCGAGCAGTAGCAGCGGTTTTAATTGCTCACTCGATGGCACGCGAGTTGCCATTGTTCTTCAGCGACACAGCCACCGTTAGGTGAACGTACCGTTAGGACAAAGAGCGTTTGCAACGCCGGGGTGAACAAAGGCGAGAGGCGCTAACGGGGCTGCCGCGGAATTGCACGACAGAAGGTGATTGTCAGATGAAGCTGAGCGTATACATCGGTAACAGATCGGCAAAAATGACGGTCTCGTTCTGTCTGATCAGCTTGCTGATTACGCTTGGCGGATGCTCGAGCTCGAATCACAAGAGCGTCGAGAAGGAAGAATTCGCGAGCGGCCCGGCTCTGTCGCCGGATCAATGTGAGGCCAATGAGCGGGTCATGGAGGCCTCGTATCAGGAAAGCGGCTATCGCATTCAGCCCAACGACAAGCTCTCGATCGACTTTTATTTGAACTCCGAATTCAACGACAACGTTACCGTCGGTCCTGATGGAAAGGTCGTGCTGCGCATGGTCGGAGCGCTCAAGGCGGCGGGCCTGACTCCCGATCAGCTCGCCGACAGCATCGACCAAGCCTACAAGAGCGAACTGCGGAATCCCGGCGCGGTGGTTCACGTACAGAACACGCCGGCGCGGCGAGTCTATATTCAAGGCGAAGTTACCCGACCCGGCTCATTTCAGATCCAGCCCGGCATGACGGCGGTGCAGGCAGTCGCGATCGCCGGTGGCTTGACGCCAGACGCGTCGGGCACCGCGGTGTTGATTCGACGCGATGCGTGCGGCGAGCCGGAGGGTTCGAAGATCAAGCTCGCGATGGCAATGAAGGATCCGGCCAAGGGCGACGACGTGGCATTGATGCCGCGCGACGTCGTGGTGGTGCCACGCAGCACGATCGCGAACATGGATCTGTTCGTAAAGCAGTACATACGAGACCTGATGCCGGTTCAGCCGTACATCGGAATCCCGTTCTAAGCTGACGAATCTCTCTTAAGTAGAATCGATTATGAAACTACGTAGTTTGACAGACTGGATAGAGTTGGTGTGGCGGCGCCGGAATACGGCGTTGCTAGTCGGTGTGACGATCTTCGGCATCATCGCGGTGGGCTCGTTTGTATGGCCGCCGGTGTACATGTCCACTTGCCAAATCCTGGTCCAGGACAATCGCGCCGAACTGCTCGTCTCGCCGGGAATCCAGGAGAACGGCAATCAGAGCCCGGCGGCGATCTCCAATCCGGTCAACGAACAGGACCTCAACTCCGAGCGAGAACTGCTGACGAGCATGTACCTGGTGCGGCTCGCGCTGGCCGACATACCGGTGCCGGCCGCCTATTCGAGGAAGCGCGGCATCATCAAAGGCGCGCTCCGAATGGTGCTGCATCTGCCGAGCAACAGCTACAGCGCGATCCACGACATCCCGAATCTGACGCCGCGCGACAAGTGGGCGATGGATGTCGCGGAGCACCTGGATGCAGCGGTAGTGAAGCGATCGAATGTCATCGAAGTCGAGTTCAAGTCCGGCGATCGTCGTTGGACCAAGCAGTTCCTCGATCGGCTGATCACGGCGTACATGGATGTCCACGCGCACATCTCGCATGACCCACAGGCGCAGCACTTCTACGAGGAACAGACACGGCAGCTCAAGAACCGGCTCGAACAGTCGGAAGCATCGCTACGCGATTTCCAACTGAAGACAGGAATCGGCAATCTCGACGCGCAGAAAACGGAACTGATTCATCGAATTGCGGACCTGCAGAACGAAGCGGCCAAGAGCGTCGCGCTGACTTCCAGCTCGGGACAGCAAGTAACCAGCATCACGCAGGAACTGCAGTCAACGCCCATGCGCCTCGAAAAGGAGAGCCGCTCGGTCCAGAACCAATCGCTGCAGCAGTTGAAACCGCAAGTGATGCAATTGCGTGCGGAACGAGCTGAACTACTCAGTCGCTATCAGCCCAATAGTCAGAAGATTAAGCAGATCGACGCCAAGCTCGCCTCCGAGGAAAAAATCCTCGAGCAGGAAAACCATCTCGAGGTGACGGAGAGCTCGATCGACTTGAACCCGGTGTGGATCACGCTCGATACCGATCTCAAGCAAGCGCGGACGGCCGAGGCTGCCCACAAGGCATCGCGTGAGGAACTCGGCCGGCAGATCGACGGCGGCAATGCGCAGCTCGCGACGCTCGTGACCAACGGCGTCGATTTCGAGCGGCTGCAGCGCCAGGTGACCTCCGACAAGGAAGCCTACGTCGCCTACGTTCGCAAGACCGAAGAGGCGCGCACTGCGGAGGCTCTCAATATCGACAAGATCCTCAACGTCAGCGTGGCTCAGCCGCCGGCCGAACCGGTGCAACCGATTTTCCCGAGCCTCCCTATGAACCTGGCGGTGGGTCTGCTGATGGCACTCGCGCTCGGACTTGCCGCGGCCTACTGGGCTGAAGAGCGCGACCCGAGAATTTATTCGTCCGCAACGATCACTGAAGCGACTGGTCTGCCGATCGTCGCCATCTTAAGC
>PNBD01000137.1:14199-49110 GCA_003135855.1 Deltaproteobacteria bacterium | reverse complement strand
GCGTTGGAATGGGCGCTGCTGCACGAGAACTGCGGCTTCATGCTGCTGCTCGGCGAGACCGGCGTCGGCAAGACCACCCTGCTCTGCTCGATACTCGCGCGAGAGCTCACCGACGTTCGGCTCGCATACCTGACCAACCCGAAGCTCAGCTTCGAAGAAATCATGCGCGTGCTGCTCAAGCAGCTCGGCTCCTCGATGTCCTTTGGCGGCAGGCTCGAACTGATCGAAGAATTCGAGCGCATCGTGACGCAGCAGCCGGCCAGCCAGCGTATCGCGGTCGTGATCGACGAGGCGCAGGACTTGAGCGATGAGTCGCTCGAAGACGTGCGGCTGCTGGCCAATTGCGCCGATTCACAAATCAGCGGCCTTCAGTTTGTACTGATGGGACAGCCGGAATTGCTCGACCGGCTCTCGGCGCCGAATCTGCGGCAGATCCGGGAACGGGTCGGGGCCAAAGCGATGCTGGTGGCGCTTAGCCGCGCCGAGAGCATCGAGTACATCGAATGCCGGCTGACGGCGCAGCAGGGAAAGATCAATCGGATTTTCGATCACGACGCATTGCTGCATCTGGTTGCCGCGAGCGCCGGGATTCCGCGGCGGCTCAACGTGCTCTGCCACAACGCATTGCTGGTCGCGTACTCGGAAGGTGCGCAGAAAGTCGAGCTGCGTATGGCGCAGGAAGTGGTGAAGGACTTCGAGAGCATCTATCTGAACGCGCTTCATGCGCCCGCCAAGGCTCGGGCGCCGCGGCGCGTGCGCGTCGATGCACCCGTCCGGCTGGATAACGCAGTTCGGCCCGAAACATTCGATCGCGCTCGAATCGAAGATGCGCCGAAGGCCCCGGTACGCGAACCCGACAACAATCGAGGAACGGTAGCGGCACGCAATTCAAAATATGCGCGCCCGGCTCTCGCCTTCGCCGCGTTGTTCGTTATCGGGCTGGGCGCGGTGCTGATCTCCGCGCAAAATGCCACCGGGCGCAGCGTGATGCGCTCGGCCGGTCTGATTCACGGAGCAGCCGTGAGCGCACCGCGGCCGGTTGTCAATCCGGTATCAGCGCCGATTCACGAGATGGTGCAGACGCAGCCCAAATACGAGGCTCCGGCGGCAAATCTCGCCGCGAGCGATACGACGGCGGTGAAGATCGATGCCAACTTTGTACCGTCAACGCCGACGAGCGTTGAGCGCACGAAAGTCCAGGTTCGATCGGGCGACACCATGCACGACCTGGCGCAGCGATACCTGGGCGCGATCGATCGCACCCGAGATTTGATCGTCGCCAATCCACAGATCAAAAACCCCGACGTCCTATATCCCGGCGATGCCGTTTATCTGCCGTCGAGCTTGAGTAAATCGGAATAGGAGCCAAACGGTGGGCAAGTACAGCGAAACAATGAAGCGAATGACGCCGCGCGTCGATGAGTTTATGCCGCCGATGCGCCCGCGCGACGGCTCGCTCATCAACCTGGAAGAAGTCAAGGAGCGCCCCCGGTTACGCGACGGCGTAGTGACGAAGACTGATGATCTTCTCAGCCGGCCGCAGTCGCGTGAGAGCATGATTTTGCCGACCGAATCGAGCAACGGTAACGGTACCCATCCTCTTCTCCCGGTGCCGGTGCCGCACGAAGTAACGGGAGCGATCGCGCGCGAGGCATCGATTCGGCAATTGAGCGAACGCCTGGCGCCGGCCGCCTCGGTAGAGAAATCCTGCCGCTTGGCGATTGCCGCATGCCGGCCGCAAGACGGCGCATCGTCGGTCGCCGCGGCGATCGCGATCGACCTCAGTCAGCGGCTGTCGATCAACACGATACTGGTCGATGCGAACCTGCGGCATCCGGCGCTGCATCGCTTGATGGCGCCCGGCGACCGGCGAAACTCGCAGGTCACGCTCGAGGGCGCGGTCCAGTTGCGCACCACCGGATGGTCGCGATTGACGCTCGCGACTTGCTACCTCCACGGCGACGAGCCGCAGCGCGATCTGCTGCTCGCGAATCTCGAGAACATTCTAAGTACGTTTTCCGCAGTCGTGATCGACCTCGGGGTCGCACGGCTCGATGCGCGAATGCTCCCCCTCGTACGACCGGCGGATCCAATCCTGCTGGTGGTAAGAAGCGGACAGACCGAACGGCCAGAACTTGTAACCACGACTGCAGCATTACGCGCGGCCGATCGAACGGTCGCGGGCGTGATCCTCAATGGCGCGATCTCGACGGTCGCAAACTTCCTCAGGAGAGAAACCAGCATATGAGCGAGCTGATTAGAATCGATACAGACGAGGGCCTGATAAACGGCAACGGCCACAACGGCAACGGCCACAACGGCAACGGCCACGTCCATAATGGCAACGGCCACGTCCATAATGGCAACGGTCATCACCCGGCGCGCGTCGAAGAGCCGGTCGTACCCGGGCAATTGCGCGGCATGGCGGTGGTCGGGCTTGGTTATTGGGGCCCGAACTGGATCCGGAATCTGTCGCAGTCGCAGTGCGCACGGCGCGTCGTCGCATGCGATCTCGATCAGAAACGCCGCGATCACATCAGCCGGTTGTATTCCGGAGTCGAAACGACTGAGAGCTACGAAGAATTGCTCGACGATCCGGACATCGAGGGGGTCGTGGTCGCAACGCCGGTCAGCACGCACTACGCGATGGCGCGGCGCGCATTGGAAGCCAACAAGTCGGTGCTGGTCGAGAAGCCGCTCGCGACTTCGTCGGCGCAGGCTGCGGAATTGGTGCGTCTAGCGCGCGACCGCAATCGGGTGCTGATGGTCGGGCATACGTTTGAATACAGCGCGCCGGTGCTGAAGATCCGTGAAATTATTTCAGCCGGCGAGTTGGGCGACATTTTCTACATCAGCTCAGTGCGCGCGAACCTCGGTCTTTTTCAGCGCGACGTCAATGTCGCCTGGGACCTCGCGACGCACGACATCTCGATCATCCTGATGCTGATGGGCGGCCGCGTTCCCGAGGCGGTGAGTTGCCAGGGTGAGAGCCATTACGGCCAGGATATCGAAGACGTCGCGATGCTGACGTTGCGGTTCTCGAAGAACGTGATCGCTTTTATTCACGTGAGCTGGCTCGATCCCGACAAGATTCGGCGCACGACGATCGTCGGGTCCAAGAAGATGCTGGTGTACGATGACACCGCGTCGCAGGAAAAAATCCGGATCTACGACAAGGGCGTCAGCGCGCCGCCGCACTACGATACCTTCGGCGAATTCCAGTTCTCGTATCGCTACGGCGACATCCAGATTCCGCGGATCGAGGAAAAGGAGCCGCTCGGACAGGAGTGCGAGCACTTCGTCGATTGCATCCGCAATGAGAAGACGCCGAACACCGACGGGCTCAGCGGACTGCGGGTCGTGAGTGTGCTCGAGGCGGCGAGCGCCTCGCTGCGCCAGGGCGGCCAGATGGTTCCGATTGGGAGCAAGGTGTGATGAGCGCGGAAACCTCGCGGGCAAACCTGCCGCAGTTCGCGTGCGTCGCCGACGACGTGCGGCTCGGCGCGCGGGTTCGCCTCGCACCGTTCGTAAATCTGTACGGATGCGAGATTGGCGACGACAGCCGGCTCGGCACGTTCGTCGAAGTGCAGCGCGACGCGAAGATTGGCGCGCGCTGCAAAATCTCGAGTCATACGTTCATTTGCTCGGGCGTCGAGATCGAGGACGAAGTATTCATCGGCCACAACGTGGTCTTCATCAATGATCGCTATCCGCGGGCGACCGTCGCAGACGGCTCACCGCAGTCCGATAATGATTGGGAAATGGAACGCACGATTGTGAAAAAAGGTGCGTCTATTGGGAGCGGCGCCATCGTGATGTGCGGCGTCGAAATTGGAACAGGAGCACTGGTGGGTGCGGGCGCGCTGGTGGTGCACGACGTGCCGGACGGCGCGATCGTTGCTGGACATCCGGCGCGACTGCGACGAATCGCCAGCGCAATGAAGGAGAGAGCGGCGCAATGCGAGTGAAGTTTGTAGATCTGGGCGCGCAAACGAGGGAAATCAGCGAGCGCGTCGGGGCGGAACTCGAGCAGATTCACGCACAGACCGCGTACATCGGCGGCGAGCACGTCGAGGGTTTCGAGCGGGAATTTGCCGACTTCCTGGGCGTCAAGCGGGTGGTCGGCGTCGCCAATGGAACCGACGCTCTGCGCATGGCGCTGATGGCAGTGGGCGTGGAGCCGGGCGACGAAGTTGTCACCGTGCCGATGACCTTCATCGCGACCGCTGCGGCAATCGTGCAAGCCGGGGGCCGCCCGATGTTTGTCGATATCGATCCTGAGACGGGCAATATGAGTATCCCGGCGCTCAGAAAGTTTCTGCAAATTAGATCGCGAAACGGACGCAACATGGTCCGCGCAATCGTGCCGGTTCATCTCTACGGCCTGCCGGCACCGATGAATGAGATCAAAGAGATCGCCGAGGAATTCGACCTCAAGATTGTCGAGGACGCCTGCCAGGCGCACGGCGCGCGGATCAAGACGTCCAGCGGGTGGAAGCAAGCCGGCACCATCGGCGACGTTGGATGCTTCAGCTTCTATCCCGGAAAAAATCTGGGCGCGTGGGGCGATGGCGGTGCGATCGCGACCAACAACGAAGAAGTTGCGCATCGTATCTCCTCGCTCGGCAATCACGGGCGCCTGTCGCACTACGCGCACGAGGTTTGTGGATTCAACTCGCGGCTCGACTCGATCCAGGCCGCGGTACTGCGCGCGAAACTCGAAAGATTAAAAGGTTGGAACGATCGCCGTCGCGCGATCGCCGCGACCTATCGCCAGTTGCTCGCGACGGTCGATGTTCGCCCGATTGCGGAACCGGAAGGCATGGAGTCCTGCTACCACCTGTTCGTCATCCGCAGTTCGAAGCGCGATCTGATTCGCACCGCGTTGATGAAGAACGAAATCGAATGCGGCATCCATTATCCGGTGCCGCTCCATCTTCAACCCGCGCTCAGCCATCTCGGATATCGTTCCGGCGATTTTCCGGCCAGTGAATCGCTGGCGGACTCGGTGCTTTCGCTGCCGATGCATCCGCATCTGACGATTGCGGAAGCGGCCAAGACGGTCGCGACGGTGGCCGAGGCGCTCCGAGAAGTATCAAGCACAAAGACATTCGCCGGTGAACTGCGCGTCCCTGCCACATCACGTGCGAATTCACCCCTCTAACACGTGAGACTCGTATGTTCGCCGGCGAATTAAAAAAACAAAAAGCGCTGTTCGCAGTTGCCGATACCGCGGGCCTGATCGTCGCGGCCATGACGGCGATCAAGCTGCACGATCCCGACGGCGCGATGGAGAACCAACTGCAGAGCGCCGACCCGATCATGATCGTGGCCGGCGCGCTGCTCGCGATTTTTGTGTGGGTCGCGGCGTTTAGGACGTTCGACCTTTACCGCCTGAGAAATGGCGGCATGAAGGAAGCGCGCGGGATCGTGAAGGCGTGCACCGTCGCGTCAGCGTTGTACCTGCTGGCCGGTTTCGCGCTGCACATCGGGATGTCGCGAATTGCGTTCGGCGCGTTCTACCTGCTGAGCGTTCCGAGCGTGCTGTTCATGCGCTTCGCTCAGCGCAACATGATTCGACGTTTCTATTCGAGCCCAGGCATCGCAATTCCCGTGGTGATCGTCGGGTTCAATTCGATCGCTCAGTACCTTTGCGATCGGATGGAAGAAGAACTGACGCAATACGACACGGTGGGATTCCTCGACAGTGATTCGATCGGGCGCAGCTATCACGGTCATCCGGTATTCGGCGATCCGGAACAACTTGACGCTTTGCGGCGCAGCTATCCTGGCCTCGAAGTCGCAATCGCGCTTCCCGACGCGTCGCTCGACGAACAAGGCCGGGTGGTCGGCCTTTGCGAAAAGCTTCGATTGCGATGGTGGATGGTGCCGTGGGTCTATCGATCGGCGGCGACCGGCCTAAGGCTGGATACGGTCGGCATCATCCCGGTGGTGGGGCCGCGCGGTTCGAACCTCGAAGGCCTCAACTACCTGATCAAGCGGGTGTTCGACGTCACCTGCGCATGGATGATCCTGGTCTTTGCACTTCCGGTGATCGCGCTGGCGGCGCTGGCGATTCTGATCTTCGAAGGCGGTCCGATTTTCTTCCGGCAAGAACGCATCGGGGTTCAGGGTCACCCTTTTCGAATGTTCAAATTGCGCACGATGAGAGTGGCCGCGGCCGACGGCGTTCATCGCGAATACGTACAGAAATGGATCAGCAACGGTCATAACGGCGCGGCGCACAGCCACGGCGCGGACCAGAAGCTATTCAAGCTGCCCGACGATCCGCGCATCACCAGCCTCGGCAAGATTCTCCGCCGCTTCAGCATCGACGAACTGCCGCAATTGTTTAACGTCGTGGGCGGCGACATGAGCTTGATCGGGCCGCGTCCCGCGCTGCCGTACGAACTCGAGCTGTATCAGGACTGGCATCGCCGGCGGCTCGAGGGGATGCCGGGAATCACCGGACTATGGCAGGTGAGCGGCCGCAATCATCTCTCATTCGACGACATGGTGCGGCTCGACGTGCAGTACCTTGAAGAATGGTCGCTGGTGACCGATGTGCGGATTCTCTTGCAAACGATTCCCGTGCTGATCCGCGGGGAGGGAATGTGAGCGAGCCGTCTCTGCTCGATCACGGGGCGAGCGAAGTTGCCGAGCCTAACGATTGGCTCTGGCAATCGTTCGCGCGCTCGGTGCGCGACAACGTAGTCGCCGAAGTAGTGGTTCAGACGTTGCGCATCGTGGGGATGATCATCCTCGCGCGTGCTCTGAGTCCTGACGATTTCGGATTGTTCAAAGTGCTGCTGGTGGTATCGGCGTTTGCAATGTTGACCAACGAATCGGGAATTCCCGACGCGTTGATTCAGCGCAAGGACCTGCGTGCCGTGCATCAATCAACGGCATGGTGGATATGCATAGGCCTCGCGCTGATGGCTGCCGCCGCGCTCTACGTCAGTGCTCCGACGCTTGAAGGCTGGATGAAAATGCCGGGCTTGAGTTTCGGGGCGCGGCTGCTGTGCATTCCGATCGTGCTCGAGGGCGCCGCAGTCACCGCCAATGCGCACTTGCGTCGCCAGATGCGTTTCTCCGCGCTCGCCGTCGCCGACGTAATTGCGGAGATCGCGTTTCTCGGCGGCGCCCTGATTTTTCTTTGGGAAGGTTGGCCCCGCTGGGCGCTGGCGGTTGGCCTGTTCGGCCGATTCGTCGCGCACGCGATAAGCGTGCTGATCGTCGGTGGCCGGGCCGGATTGCCGCTCGGGCTTCCACGCATCGCAGCGGCGCGCGAGCTCAG
Source organism: Deltaproteobacteria bacterium (assembly GCA_003135855.1). Classification (GTDB taxonomy): domain Bacteria; phylum Desulfobacterota; class Binatia; order Binatales; family Binataceae; genus Binatus. The sequence continues at coordinate 41,813 of PNBD01000137.1, read as the reverse complement.
CCGATTTTCGACCAATGCTTTCGGCGCCAGATTGATTTACGCCCTCTCCTACAACGCCGACTTTCTGATGGTTGGACGTTTGCTCGGCAGTTCAGCGCTTGGTTTCTACTCGATGGCGTGGGACCTGCTGCGATTTGTCCCGGATCGCGTTTACAAAGTCGCCGGCCGCGTGACGCTGCCTGCATTCTGCCATCTGCAGGATCAGCCTGAGCAACTCGCACAAGCGTTTCTGAACTTCTGCAACTACGTCGCGCGGATTGTTCTGCCGATCGTGATCTGCGCCGCAATCGCGGCACCGCAACTGATCGAAACAATCTACGGCGCGAAATGGCTGCCGTCCGCGGTCCCGATGCAGTTGCTGTCGGTGGGCCTGGTCCTGGTCGGGATGCGGATTGCAATCGGATCGGTTTACTTCGCCAAGAATCGTCCGGAATTCGACATCTATCTGCATACCCTCCGCCTCGTGTTGATCGTCGTTGTTATCCTCGCGGTGGCGTCAACCGGCATCTGGGGCGTCAGCATCGGCATGAGCGCAGTCGAAGCGGTCATCAGCATCATCGGACTCGGTCTCGCCTGCAAATTGATCGGGCTGGGATTGAGCGATCTGCTGAGCGCCTCGATGCCCGGAATTCAGCTCGCAGCGATATGCGCAGTCGCGACGGTCGCGGGAAAATTAGTCGCTATCACAGCCGGCGTTGAGGGTCCGCTGAGTTTACTGATAATCGCAGCGCCTCCGGCCGTCGTTTATTGCTGGCGCGAATCTTCGGTTGCGCTGCAGATGTTCGCCGACGCGTTCGGCGGCGGACGAATTGCTCCGAGCCAGGTACTGGAGGAGCCGCGGTGACTAATCGAAGTTACGTAGTAATCACTCCCGCTCGTGACGAGGAGAAATTTCTGCCGCGGTTGATCGACTCGATGGCGCAACAAACCAGGCTCCCCGCGCGTTGGATAGTTATCGACGATGGTTCCAGCGACGCGACAGCTTCGATCCTCGACGACGCGGCACGCAAGCACTCCTGGATCGATCCGCAGCATCTAGCGCGCAATCGTCCGCGCGCGGCCGGCGGCGAATCGGTGATCATGCAATTCATCCCGCTGTCTGCGGCTGAAAAATACGATTACGTTTTGCGGCTCGATGCGGACCTGAGTTTCGACGCTGACTTCGTCGAACTGATGCTCAAAGAATTCGATCGCGACGCCAAGCTTGGGATCGCGGGGCCAACTTTGTGGGAACCGTTCGGTTCGAGCTGGCACGAAATCGCGATGCCCGCATTCCATACCCGAGGCGCCGCGAAAATGTACTCGCGCGACTGCTTCAAGGCGATCGGCGGTCTCGACGCGGAACTCGGCTGGGACACGCTCGACGAGGCGCGCGCGATGATGCTCGGTTTTCGCACGCGGAGCTTTCGCCACATCAAGGCAATGCATCATCGTCCGCAAGGGGCCGCGTCCGGCTGGAAAGCGCGCATCGCGGCCGGCGAATCGGCATACAAGGTCGGCTACTCACCGCTGTTCATGCTGGCGCGCGCGGCGCGGCAGACTTTCTCGACGCCCTTTCCAGTCGCGGGCGCGTTGCTATTCGGCGGTTATCTAAAAGGATACTTGCAGCGCGGACGCCGGAGCGCCGGACCTGAGCTGATCAAATTCATCCGGCAGCAGCAGGTGCGGCGGCTTTTGATGATGGAGTCGTTATGGCGCTAGTTGCGAGCCTCGATACGTCGGAGCATCTGCTCGCCCCACCGCCGCGACCAACTACCAGCGGTCGCAACGACGGCTTTTCGTTTTGGAAGCTGCCTGAAGATTGGCGGGCGTCTCCGGAGTTGCTGAATGACCAGTCCGAAGAATCAGCCCGCCACTTTCTCTATGAAGAGTATCTGTCGGCCGAGCATCGCCAACCTCCGCCGCGGATGAACGCGTACTATCGGGTCAAGGATTTCATTCCGCCGACGATGCGTCATTGGCTGAACTCGGCCGCGATTCAACTGCGCGGCAAGCGTAGTTTTCCGCATTGGCCGGTCGAAAGCGCGCTGCTTGATTTTTGGCGCAGCTGGTTGCGATCAAGCATGGAATTCCGGCGGGCGAATGACGACTGGCATATCGGCTTTTGGCCGTCGGGAAAAAAATGCTGCATCGTGCTGACGCACGATGTCGAGAGTGCGAGCGGCATGAAGCGCATCGAACGAATGGCCGACATCGAAGAAAAATACGGGTTTCGTTCAGCCTGGAACCTGCCGCTTGCGCAATACAGGGTTGATTGGAATATGGTGGATCGGCTGCGCGCTCGCGGCTTCGAGTTCGGCGCGCACGGCCTCTCGCATGACGGACGCCTGTTCCGCAGCGCGACCGACTTCAGCGAGTTGACGCCAATTATCGAGCGCCTGGCGCACATGCATCAAATGCAGGGCTTCCGTTCACCGTCGACGCTGCGGCGCGCCGAGTGGATCGCGATGATGAATTTCGATTTCGATTGCAGCTTCTCCGATACCGATCCCTACGAACCCCAGCCCGGTGGGACCTGCAGTCTGTTTCCGTTTTTTCTCGGCGACTTGGTGGAGTTGCCTTATACGCTGCCGCAGGATCACACGCTGATCAATCTGGTGCATCGCGACCCGCTCGCGCTCTGGAGCACCAAGGCGCAGTGGATCGAATCGATCGGCGGAATGATTCTAACTCTGACTCATCCCGACTACAGCGGCTCCGGCTACTATCTCAGCCAGTATGAAGCGCTGCTCAAACGGCTCAGCGGATTTCAAGCCTGGCGGGCACTGCCGTCGGAAGTAGCAACCTGGTGGCGCGAGCGCGATCGGATGACACTGTCGCTTTCGGGAGACACTCCGGTAATCGTGGGCCCTGGCGCCGAGCGCGCGGTGGCGCGCCGTCTTTCAACTGAACCGCTGGCCAACTGAGGTTGAACGTGTCCCGTTTTCTGATGATTGCTTACACCACCTACATCCATGATGGACGGGTGAAACGTCACGCTGAGGCGCTGGCTGAGCGTGGCGATCACGTGGACGTGATTTGTCTGGCCGACGAACAGCAGCCCGCGGAGTTTGCCGGGGTCAACCTGATTGGCCTCGAGATGCCGCGCTACCGCGGCGCGAGTCGTTCCGCGTATCTCAGCAGCTATCTTAGATTCTTCGCGATGGCGGCAAAGAAGGCGCTCCTGTTGTCGCTGAAGGAACGCTACGACGTCGTGATCGTGTGCACGATGCCGGACGCGGTCGTCGTCACGGCAATTCTGCCGAAGTTACTCGGCAGCAAAGTCGTGCTCGACATTCACGACACGATGCCCGAACTGTATCGCGACAAGTTCGGCGGCGCGCGCGGTGCGGTCGGCGGCAAGCTGCTACTGTGGGAAGAGCGACTGAGTGCCTGGTGGGCCGATTGCGTGCTTGCGGTGCACGACCTGCATAAGGAACGGCTGGAGCAAGCGGGGATTCCGGCGGCCAAGATTCGCGTCGTCACCAACACTCCCGACCCGCGAATTTTTGTACCGCATCAGAACCGGCTCGCGCCGCGCGACGGTTTCACGATCGCATGTCATGGCACGCTCACGCATCGAATGGGTCTCGACCTCGCGATTCAAGCGGTGGCGATGCTTCACGATCGATACCCGGCACTGCGCCTCACGGTGATCGGCAACGGCGACTACGCTGCCACGGCGCGCGCGCTGGTCGAGCAACTCGGGCTCGCCGACCATGTCACTTTCCACGACGCTGTCCCGGTGGAACGGCTGCCCGAGATGCTGGCGGCGGCGGAGATTGGACTGGTGCCGAATCGGCCGAGTAGCGCGACTCATCTGATGCTGCCGGTGAAGATGCTCGACTATGCAACGCTCGGGATTCCGGTAATCGCATCGCGGCTGCGCACGGTCGAACATTACTTTGGCGATCGCGCCGTCGAATTTTTCGAACCCGGCAATGCCGAGGACCTGGCGCGAGCGATCGAGCGTCTCTATCTCGATCCCGCACTGCGAGCCGCACTGGTCGCAAATGGCCGCAGCGCAATCGAGCGGTTGAGTTGGGACACGCAACGAGCTCAGTACATCAACGTGATCGATTCGCTGTTACCGAATCCGTCGCAATCGCGGACCTTTCGCCTCAAACAGGAGAGACTCTGATGGACGCGAGTGAACGAACCGGGCGCATGAAACAGGGGAAGACCCTGGTGGTCGGTCTCGGCGAAGTCGGCGGCGCACTGGCCGCGGTGCTCGATCGCAATGAGCCAGTGCTGCGGCTCGATGTTCAGCCGGTCGAAATCAAGGAACCGATCGGAATGATGCACATCTGCATTCCATTCCAGGCGCGCGGCGATTTCGAAGCGGCGACGATCGCATATATCAAGCGCTTCACCCCGGCGCTCACGATCATCAACAGCACGGTGCTGCCAGGTACGACACGATCGATCGCGGAGAGAAGCGGCGGTGCGGTGGCCTACAGCCCGGTCCGCGGTAAACACGTGCGGATGGAGAACGATATGTTGTACTACAACAAATTCGTCGCCGCATTCGACAAAGACTCGGCCGCGTACGCCGAAGCGCATTTCCAATCCGCGGGGATGAAAACTCGGGTAATCGACAAAGTGGAGACGCTCGAGATCGCCAAGCTGGCGGAGACCACTTACTTTGGCGTTTGCATCGCGTATGCGCAGGAGCTGAACAGATATTGCGAGCGCGTCGGCGGTGACTTCGATCAAGCGATCATGTTCTTTGAAGAGGTCGGCTTCCTGCCTCGGCAACCGTACTACCCGGGCTTTATCGGCGGCCACTGCGTAATCCCGAACATCAAAATTTTGCTCGAGCTCGCACCGTCTGCGATGTTGGAAGCGATCCTGGATTCAAATGAGCGACGTGCAAATGAAATCGAATCTGAAAACGGTCATACCAATCAGGCCGCATCCGCATCACGCCAGCCGGCTGAAGCCAAAATGCTGGCTGATCGGTGATCGATCGGGAAACTTCCCGATTGCCGCCGCCGAGATCGCGCGCCTGCGGGGGATCGAGGTCGAGGCCTGCCCGATTGACGGAGGCTATCTTCCGACTCTGCTAGGCGCGCCCGGTCAGTTGATCGCGATGAGTCTCGAGCTGCTGACGCAACTTTCGGCGGAAGAGAAGCATCGGATGCGGCGATGGGTCGAGCGCGGCGCCACCGTTTATATTCGCGGCTCGATCGAGCCCGCACGCAGATATTCGCTGAGGCCGTTGGCGGAATTTGAATTCGAATCGGCGATGCAACCGTCGCTCGGCTATCGATTCACGACTCATTGGATTTTGCCGAGCGCAATCGCCGGCGAGACCGCTGAGATCGCGCGCGATCGTCCGGTCGCGCTTGGTCTCTCGAACTCCGCACACCCGTTGTTGACGAGCACTCATTCGAGCGGCGAGCAATCACCGATAATCTTCGCGGTCGAAATTGGCGCCGGCATCATCGTGTGCGATCTCAATGAAGAAAATGATGACGAGAGCGTTCCACTGATTTCCCGGCTATCGGATCCGGCGGCGCGGGCAGCGATCGCCGGCACGTTGGCCGCGGTTGATTACGCCGCTGGTCGTGACGCGAGTCTGAGCGCGCCGATCAACCTGGTAATCGATGATCGGCCGATCAATCATGATTTCTTCAACGGCGGAAGAACCGAAAAGTTCCTGAAGCATATCGATGCACAGTGCGCGGGCATCCGTGTCGACTTCGCTTGGACGCCCAATCAAACCCGGGTCAATCGCGCCTATATCGAAACGCTCCGCCGCTACAACACCGGCTACGTCTGGCATGGTTTCATGCGCCACATGGACCATCGGACGATCATGGATCTTGAAACCGATTTGTCGATTGGCAGGTCGCTGATTCGCGAGATCGCAAAAAAGTACGACGTGGAAATTCAACCGGTGATGATCTTTCCGTACGAGAAAGACACCCCGACTTGCGTCGAACTATTGCGACGAGCGGACTTTGTCGCGAAGGTGCAATCTTTCGATCCTGATCCTAGAGCGGCGCCTCGTTCTTATTTCCGGCTGCGGTCGGCCCAAACGGATACTTCGGCGGGCGCGACATTCGCGACACTTTTTAGAGAGTCAGAAGCGATGCTGGATCGCAATCGCATGCTCGCACTGGCGACGCTCGGAATGCCGATCATCGCGCTGGCGCATCCAAACAACCTGGGCGTTCAGCGCTTTCGTCCGACGCGCGATCAGATGGGGCCATCGTACTTCGACCGAATTGCGAGATTCGCAGCCGAAAAATCACTCCGCCCGATGTCGCTCGAGAACATCGCGCGTGAAATGCCGGTGGATTAGCGAAGCAGCGTAAACGACGGAACGCGCAGCGCTCGAAGCGAGCGAAATCGCGAGCCGTACAGCTCAAGCGGATTCGGCGCGTTCTTTGCCGAGATATCTTCCCAATCGATTGTAGAGCGTCTTCAGACTGATGCCGAGAATTTCGGCGGCCCTCACCTTGTTGCCGTTGGTGAACTCAAGCGTTCGGAAGATGAATTCGCGTTCGAGATCGTCGAGTGAATCGCCAATTCGCAACTCGAAGTGCGGACCCTTGCGATTTACTCGCCGCACGTCGGCGGGAAGGTCGGCGGCCGTGATCAACGGACCGCGCGCTACGATGGTCGCGCGCTCGATGACGTTGCGAAGTTGCCGGACATTACCGGGCCATCGATGCCCGCGGAGAATCTCGAGGCATTCGTTGTCGACGCCGGTGACTTTCTTACCGTTGGCAGCGGCGAACTGGCCGACAAAGATTTCGACCAACGCCGAAATGTCCTCGAGCCGCTCGCGCAACGGCGGCAACTCGATGGTGAATACGTTGAGGCGATAATAGAGATCCTCGCGCAGCCGTCCGAGCCGGGTCGCTTCCGCGAGGTTGCGATTTGAAGCCGCCAGGAGTCGAACGTCAAGCGGAATTTCCACCGTCCCGCCAATCCGCCGGAGCTTCTGATCCTCGATTACTCGGAGCAGCTTCGCCTGCAGCTCGACTTTCATCTCGGTGATCTCGTCGAGCAATAGGGTGCCGCCGTTCGCCATCTCGAAGCAGCCCTCGCGTCGCCGGTCGGCGCCGGTGAAACTACCGCGCTCATGTCCGAGCAGCTCGCTCTCCATCAACGTCTCGGGCAACGCCGCGCAGTTGACTGCGACGTAGGGACCGTCGCGACGGGCGGAGAGTTCGTGGATAGTGCGGGCGACCAATTCCTTGCCGGTACCGCTTTCGCCGACGATCAGCACCGACGCCGAGCTGGGCGCGACCTCCTCGATCGTGCGCATTACGCGGCGGATCGCCAGCGAGTGACCCACGATCGGGCCAAGCTCGCCCCGCTCGATGAGTTGCCGGCGGAGCCGCTGATTTTCTTCGGCGATGTTCAAACTAGTCGCGAGATGATTCAGCAGGACGCACAGATGAGCGGGATCGATCGGCTTGCGCAGGTAATCGTAGGCGCCGAGCTTGATGGTCTGAACCGCGTCGGTAATATCCCCTTCTTCGGAAATAACGATGGTCGCGAGGTTGCGCGCGACCTCGTGGAGTTCGCGCAGGACAGTGATCCCGTCCTTGCCCGGCAGCTTAAGATCGAGGAGCAGGATATGAGGGTCGAAGGTTTGAACCGCCTCGACCACTTTGTTTCCGTTATCGACGGTCTGGACTTTGAAACCCCAAGTCCCGATCAGTTCGCGCCAGGCTTCCCGAGAAGTCTTATCGTCCTCGGCGACGAGTATCCTTAGTTCATTCGTCATTACGCGATACGTGACCCATCAGATCTTTGGAGGTCGGGATTGCGGTTGGTGTACAGTGCAAGATGCAGTTCAAGAAGGTGCCTGTTAGTCGGGAGTAAAATTGCCCGATTGCGGATGTAGCGAATGGAAGCACCTACGTTTGCACAGCAATCGGTATGCCATCGAAAACCCTTGCGGCAGAAGGCTTTTGTAGATTTTTAGAGGAACCTTGTAACTTCTTCTGCTCGGTAAATTCGACACACACACTTGTGAGCGGCATAGACGATTAAAGGTGATGCGTTCTTAACCCTACTTATATCCTCTACGTCAGAAACTTAAGGAGCTGCACCGTGCGCAGAGATCGCTGCGCCGCTCCCAACCCATAGTTTCAGCTGCTAACGAGCCTCGAGCTCAAGACTCGTGCGCGGTCGCCGATGGCGCGCACATTGCATTTCAAAAATGGAGAAACTCTTCGGAGAAGGGACTATGAGACTCAGAACTAGTATTTTCTATGCGACATGCTTAATCGCGAGCGCAATCCCGGCGTTTGCGCAGGATGCGGCCACTCCCGACGTGCCACCCAGCATCGGGATTATTGCCTGGATACTGGTGGGTCTGATCGGCGGCTTTCTAGCCAGCAAAGTTGTGAACCATACGGGCGAAGGCCTCCTGCGCGACGTCCTGCTAGGAATTGTTGGCGCCTTTGTCGGAGGGTTTATCTTCCGCGCGATCGGTTCGGCGGGCGTAACCGGCTTCAACCTGTGGAGCATCCTGGTCGCGTTCGTCGGTGCCGTGGTTTTTCTGATCCTGTATCACGCGATGTTCGGCGGATCGCGCGCGCGCACCGTCTGACGCGGACAACCTACTGAATCGCGGCGGCATGGACGTAAGCGTTCATGCTGCCGCGTGATCATTTCGCTCGATTCGACCTTTTCTAGCGCCAGACTTCGCTGGCCACTTGAACAACCAGCCGCAACTTGGCTTTTTGATCTTCGGCGGTGAGTGGATTGCCCCCCGCGGTGCTCGCAAACCCGCATTGCGGCGAAATGCCCAGGCTGTCGAGCGGCACGAACTTCGCCGCCTCATCGATCCGCCGCTTCAGATCATCCTTGTTTTCGAGAGCCGCGGTTTTCGAACTGATCAGACCGAGACGAACGAATTTTTCTCTCGGTATCAGGCGGAGCGGCGAGAAATCGCCGGCGCGCGGCGAATCGTATTCCAGGAAAAATCCATCGACCTTGAGGTCATTGAATAGCCGGTCCGCAACCGCTTCGTAGCCGCCCGATGCCATCCATCGACCGCGCAGATTGCCGCGGCAAAGATGCATCCCGATGGTCATGCCGGGCGGGCGCTGCTCGAGAATCCGGTTCACCGCATCGATGTACAGCGTGAGCAGCCGTTCGGGATCCTCGCCATGCTCGCGAACTTTGGCCCGCACGTTCTCGTCGCAGAGCATCGCTTGCGGAACTTCATCGAATTGCACGTAGGTCGCGCCGACGCGTCCCAGCTCCGCCAGCTCTTCCTGGTAGATTCGAATCAAGTCCGACCAGAACTCATCGAGCTTTGGATAAACCTTTGGGTCAGCGCATTCGCCCAGCCGGAAAAAATGCAAAAAGCTCGGCGATGGCATCGTGACCTTGGGCGTGCCGCTGGTACTCCGCCGGACAAACTCGAATTCGTCGAGCGTGATGCCACGCGGCCTCTTCAGGCGGCTGGTTGCGCGGCAGGTATCCCAACGCTGCAGATTGCCTGCGCTGTCGCGAAATTCGAAGATCGATTGCGCGTTGCCAAGACCTTCGAGTGCGCTGATGAATCCGGTTGACCACGCGACGCGGCGAAACTCGCCGTCGGTGATCGTCTGCAGGCCGACCTCCTCCTGCATGCGGATCGCATCGACGATCGAACGCTCGAGGATTTCGTGGAACCTGGGTTCGTCGATCTCACCGCGGCTGCGTGCGCCGAATGCGTCTTTGAGCTCGCGCGGACGAAGCAGACTGCCGATATGCTCGGCGCGAAACGGAGGATTGATTTTCATTGCCGTTTCATCGCACTCGCGGCGATTCTCTTCAAGCTTGCTGGGATAGATTCCGGGATACGAGGCGCGATCGATCAGGCGGTCAGCAGCCGATGCGTCGGAGCAAGGAGCGCGTCAGTCGCGATTCCATGTGGGCATGCTCCCGCGCATGGCTTTGCATCGCAGGAGAGGCAGGCCGCGGCATTCGTTGCCAACATTGCGTACTCAGTGCGCGCGAGGCGCATGTCGCGATAGTCGTGCGCGTACATTCGCGTCCGAAGAACTTCGGAAATCTCAACCCCATAGGGGCACGACGACTCGCATTCCTTGCACCCGTGGCGGCAATAGGAACTGCTGTTGAGGCTCGCGTAGCGGTTCAGCAGGGGCAGATCTGACGCGGCCGTCGCGCGCCATCCCGAGGCGCCGAGGTACTCGTCGATCATCTGGTCGCTGGTCATCGAGACGATCAGCGCATCGACATTGGGATTGCCGAGCACCCAGCGAAACGCCGCCTGCGAAAAGGTCGCGCCACCCGACTCGTATTTGCGCATATCGTTGAGGCGCGCACCCATCAGCGTCTTCATCGTAACGACGCCGACGCCCTTGGCCCTGGCTTTGGTGAGGACGCGCGGAAGGTCAGGCTGCAGCGCCACGAAGTCGAAATTGTGAAACAAATGTTGATAGAAGCGCGGGTCCTGGCCGAAGTTGTAGGCGCAGAGGATCACGTCGAAATGCCCGCTGTCGATCGCGTAGTCGAGGCATTCGATGAGATTGCCCGCGTGCCCCGACATCCCGGTGAAGCGAATTTTTCCCTGCTTACGCGCGCTTTCGGTGAATTCGTACCATTCAGGATTCTTGAAGCGCGCGACGTTGTTCACCGCGTGATTGAAGTAAACGTCGACATGATCGGTTTGTAGCCGGCGAAGGCTTCCTTCGAGCGTCGTCATCATCGCATCGCGCTTGTCGTCGGCGCCCGCGATGATCTTGGAAGTCAGATGAATCTTGTCGCGCTTGCCACGCAGCGCGTTGCCGATCACGGTTTCCGATTCGCCGCCGGTGTAGCTCTCGGCGGAATCGAAGTAATTAATTCCCGAATCGAAGGCGTGACGAACCAGATCCTCCTGTCCCGAGGTCAGCCGGCTGGCGCCAAATGAGATGTCTGAAATCTTGAGACCGGTGCGTCCGAGGGTGGCATAGCGCTGGACGTGCGGAGCCGGCTCGATTGCCGCTTCGGCCGCTCCCGCGATTGGCAGCAACGACACGCCGACGCCCGCGAGCATCCCGCGCTTGAGGAACTCGCGTCGTCCAATCAGCGATTCGGTGCGTGATCGCTTCATTGTTCGCACCTCCGAACTGAGCCTGCGCCGAGTCTAATCTGATCGACGCTATTGTTGCATCCCGCGCGCCTCTTGCAACAGATCTGTCGCCGGCTGAAGCGAAAGCCATGCGAACGCTTAGACTCAGGGCGTCTGGGGAGGGCCCAGCATCGGCGTCTTGACCGGCGCGGCGAGTCCCACAAATTCGACCAAGCCGTTGCCGCCGGGATTGGTCGGTATCGGTATTGACTTCCAGTTGTCCGCAACCCACACGTTACCCGAGGCGTCGATTACGACTGCGGTCAGGCGCGTCAGTAAACTGCTGGTGTAGCCGGCGGGCGGAGAGATCGGATCGCCGATATGGAGCCCGGGCGGACAATTCGCGGTCGTTGCGCCGCACAGCTCTGAAAGACGCTCGGCAGTGCCAGTGAAATTGGCCACCCATACATTATCGTTGCCGTCGACGGCGATTCCCCACGGAAGTTCGATTCCACCGCCGATGAACGGAGAGAGGGGATTGGGCGTGCCGCTGGAATCGAGCATCGTGACTGAATCGCCGAGGCTGTTCGACAGCCACACATTACCAAGGCTGTCGATCGCCAGTCCTAAGGGTCGATGCAAGCCGCCGCCGGAAAAGGGAGACCCGGCAACCGGGCTGCCATCTGGATTCAACTCAACCACCGCATCGTTGCCGGAACTGGAGATCCACAGATGCCCCGCCGCGTCGATAGCTTCGTCAAAGGGACTATCCAGTCCAACGCCCGCGAAGTTGCGCGCCGACGTCGGGTCGCCACCGGGAAACTCGGTGATCGAGTTGCCGTCGAAGTTAGCGATCCAGATATTACCCGTCTGATCCACCACAGTGCCTTGAGGCGCATCGATGGATCCTTGGGTGAAGCCGGCCGATGGCGACTGAGCAACGCCTGCCGAGTTGAATTCCGAAACGCTATTAGCCGGAGGCGGGCTGGTGCATCCCGTACCCTCGAAACCGAAATTGCCGACCCACACGTTGGACTTAGTGTCGATCGCGATGCCGAAGCCGGCACCATCCACGCCGCCGCCGCTGAAAGGCGCGCCCGTCGCATCGATGCCGGTTGGCGTGAGTTCAATCAACTGTTTGCCGCCGCACACCGGCACTAACGGATCGCTATTGAACTCATAGTTGTTCGTGGACCAGATGTTTCCGTTCTGGTCGAAGGCCATGTTACCGGGTCCATCGAATTCGGCGCCGTTGCCGACGTACTTGAGCGCGAGCGTCCACGCACCAGGCGACTGACTCAGAACCGGCAAGAAGACGTGAGTGCTCTGTGAGAGAAGAAACAAAGCATCGGCGTCGCGCGCGGGATTGGTGGCGATCGCATGGGCTGCTTGCAGCGTGTTAGTGCTGCCGCCCGTGTTGTTGGTCAAAGTGGTGCAAGGGATGGACGACGGTCCCGAGCTCTCGACACACGCAGCAAGGATGTTGGCGAGCGTGTTCATCCGCTCGAGGCCCTCGCAGTTCGCGGGCGGCGATACCCCGAGGCATTGCGCGGCATCGGGCCAGAAGCTGGCCGGATCTCCGAGAGCGATATCAACCAGATTGGTTTGCGCGAGGTTGGCAGCGTTGCGAAAACCGATCGCGTTGGTGGAAGTGGTGCCGATGTTCTGCCCGCTCGAGTCAGTAAACTGCGCCAGCGTCCACTCGGCTGCTACTGTCGTCAGTTCGTTGAGCGCGACGGTGGCGGGAAGAGCATTCGACATCCCGGCAATTCCCATCAGTCCTATGGCGGAGTTACTCCCCGAGCCGGCGTTGCCGCCAAGGGCTACGAGGTAGAGTATCGATGGCTTAGCTGGCGGAAAGTATCGGACGGTGAAATTGCCACTAGAGTCGGTGGTCGTCTTGCCAAGGACTTTTGCTCCCGACCCGTAGCCGCTAGCGCCAGCGCGATAGAGCGTTACGGTCGCGCCGGAGAGCGGGCTGAGTCCGCCCTGCGCGGTACCTGAAAGCGACGACGGCTCGGTCGGACTCGAAGAACCACCGGTGCAAGCGGCGACTGCCAGCGCGAGGCTGACAAACACGACGGCACAGATCGAAAGTTGTCGTCGAGAGAAGCGTGGCGCTTGCATGCTACAGCAAGTAGCTCTGAATGCTTGACGGTATTCAAGTCTCCGCGATCGCATCTCCCCCTCCTGCGAGCCAAAGCCCCCGAAGTAGCGGTTGAGTTTTCTATGCCGGGGGCGGGACTCGAACCCGCACGGAACTTGCGCTCCAGAGGATTTTAAGTCCTCTGCGTCTGCCATTTCGCCACCCCGGCGCGCCTGCGACTAAACCCTTTAATCATAAGACCGCAGGCGCGCGAAGATCGACGGTCGGCGCGATTCTGCGCGCGCGGAGATTCCGAGGCGCGCGAAATCTCCATTTTGTCCCGCGCGCCGCGCAGCTATGCTCGCCTCTGAGTCCACGCGTTGTTAGTCGAAACGTTGGTAGCTCAGCGAACGTGATAAACCGATTATTCAATCGCTCGATACTGATTGCGCTCGCCGGTGTATCGATCGCGTCTGGCTGCTCCGCGTACAAGCACTACCAGGCCGCAAAGCCGGAGAACGTTCGGCAGACCGAAGCGATGCTCACTGACGCCGGCTTTCACACTATCCAGATTGACAACTCGAGCTCTGAGCAGGCCGGCCTCGCGGCGAATCTGCCAACCTACGAACTTCGCCAATACCCGGTGCCTTCGGGCAGCATTTATTGGTATTACGATCCGGACATCTGCTCGTGCGTGTTCGAGGGCGATCAGCCGGCGTTCAACAGCTACCAGATGGCCCAGCAACAGCAGCACGATATCGCCGAATACGCCGCCGAATCACAGGATGAGGAAGTCGCCTCGCTCAACGCCCTGAACGGCCGGATGTTCCCGCCGCCGATACTTTGGCTGGGATACGGGGGCTTCTACGGCGGTTTTTTTCACGGCGGCGGAGGTGGTCATCATGGCGGCGGAGGCGTCCATTTCGGCGGCGGCCGTCATGGTGGCGGTGGTGGAGGGCATGGCGGAGGCGGTCATGGTGGTGGCGGACATCGCTAGCGCCGCCGTGACACGGGAACAAAAAAGATCGGTAAAGTTCCCTCGACTCAACTCGGGCCGCGAGCGAAGTTGGTCAAGCCGGCAACCGGCGCCGCCCAGGCTGGCGCGCTCGAGGTGAAAATATTCACGGTCGGCTTGAACTGATTGGGATCATCGAGGCTGCCCGCCTTGATCGCGATCAGGTTTGGCATTCCCGATAGCAGCGAAAGGATCGGCGAGCCGCAATTAGCGCAAAAGCCGCGGCTCACTTTATTGCCGCTATCTGCAGTGACCTCGTGATGCTTCAATTCGCCCTTGGTCAGTTTGAACGCAGGCTTGGGCACGAGGACGACCGGCGAGTATCCGCCGCCGGTCGAGTGCTGGCAATCGCGGCAGTAGCAATTCGCCGCCATCACGGGGTCGGCTGAACTTTCAAAGCGAACCGCGCCGCAAGCGCATCCACCGGCAATTTGAGCTGCCATCGCAATACTCCTTTTGCAGTTGAAACTCGCCTCATAATCGTGCTCGCCTCCGATCTCGTCAAGCCAAGTTCAAGCGAGTGATTGCTCGAAACCGCGCCCCGGTTTGATACGTACACATGAAGTGCTGGCTCTCGGCTTGCGGGCTTTTCTGCAATATCATCATGGGGCCATGATTATCGGGACACAACGCCGCAATCATCGATCGCAGACCAGTCGCTATCGGATTGCAATCGTCGCCACGGCGATGATTTCTGCCGGATGCGGCGTTGCGTCGGCGCCGATTGCGCATACGCCAAATGTCGTCGCGACTCCGCAGGCCGGGCAATTGGCGATCAGCGTGCAGTCCGCTCCCAACGTGGGCCAGGTGACGCCGGTTTACGTATCGATCGCCAACGGCACCGATGCGGTTCGTTCGATCGTGCCAAGCCAGGTGTTCGCGCTCAATGAATCCGGTGAGCGAGTTGCACCTCTGCCGCCGGGCGAGGCGGCGCGGCAATCCGGCAACGCCGGCGAGTTGAAGGGCGCGCTCCAAAGCGCGGCGGTGAGCGGAGTGGCGGCAGGCGCGGTCGGCGCGGGATTGGGCGCCGCCGTCGGTTCCGCATTTGGCGCAGTGGGAAAAGGCGCAATCATCGGCAGCGGCTACGGGGCCGGCCATGGGCTGTTTCGTGGCGCCGAGGCCGGGCAATCGAAAACCGACCAGCAGGCGAATCAGCAAATCGAAGCGCTCGCGCTTCGGCCCGAGGAAGTTCGCCACAATTTTACGGTGAGCGGCTACGTGTTCTTTCCCAAGGGCCATTACAACCAGGTCGAGATGCTGCTGGTTGATCGCGAGACCGGCGATACCGAAGTGATCCGCGAACCGTGGCATTGATCTCAGCGCGCCACTCATAGCGCCGGGTACAGAAAAAATGGCAGGCCAACTTAGTTGGACCCGCCATTTCAGTTTTGATTTTTTCGAAGAACTACAGCAGCGACGTAATGATCACGATCGCGCCCTGCCCTTTGCCTTTTTCGGCAGGATCGCAGATGACGATCTTTTTGCCGATGAACTTCAGATCGGTCGGGTCCATCAGGCCTGACGCGAAAGGCCGCGCGAGGCCCTTCTCCACGCGATAAATCACGCCATCGCGCTCGGCGCTTTCAGTCACCAACTTGCCGGTATCCGCGATAAAGAGTTCGTCGCCATACGAGCCGAAGCTTGACGGCGACCAGGCAAAGCCGGTCGGGCGGACAAATCCAACCAGATAGACGTCGTCTTTCATCTTGCCGTCGGCGCTTACGATCCCGATGCGTCCGACTTTCGAGGCGCCCGCCATGGTGGCGCGCATCCCGACCAGCATTTGATTCGCGGCCTTGGAGTCGGAGGCGGGTGCGAAGCGAATGCTCGTCAAGTCGAATTGGACGGGTTTGTTATAGGTACCGAGGACAGTAGCCTTGCCCGACGAATCGATCGCGTAAATCGAGGTATTACCGGCGGTCGCGGCGTAGAGCTTGCCGGCGAAGGGGCCTCCCGCCGCGCCGAACTCGAGATCGCGGCATCCGCTGGCAGGCGCGCCCGCGTCGGGCAGCTTGGCGAAGGTGCTTACGGCGCCCGACTTGTCGATCCGCTCGACTTCGCACGGCGCCTTATCATCGCTCGAAGCGAGCACGAAAATCTGGCCGGCATACGAGCCGAACCCGCTCGGGCCGATCGCCAGGCCGGCTGGATTTCTGATTTTCGCCTTGCCGGCAATCTCCGTCACCTTGCCGCCAAACGTCACCGAGAACACGCCGCCGGCCTGATCGGAAACGACGATTTTGCCCTCGTTCTCCTGCAAATAATAAGGCGCGGTGAGTCCCGGCGCCTTGAGCGCCGCTATTTCGTACGGCACCTCGACGTCGAGGCCCTTGCCGGCCGCGTGCGCAACGGGCGCCCACGCGATCGGCCATCCGGCAATAAACGCGGCGACGGCGCTCAATGCGGTCAGGAAGAAGAAGATCCTACTTTTGTTTTTCGAGAAGTTCATCAAGCGCCTCGTTGACGAGATATTTTTGGCTCGGATCCTTGTCGTCCAGCTCCGACACCCGTTGCGACAGCCATTGCGCGAGTCCCACCAGCGCCGCTTCATCGGGATTGGAAATTCCCATCGACTCGCCGACGCGCAGGAGTTGCGCGTAAAGCTCATCGGGCAGATCGAGTTGGATCCGTTTGCCAGCCATTGTTTCGCTCTTCCATATAGTCTTAGCCCGCGCCGGTCGTCAAAATGAATTCTGACGTGTCTTCACCGATCAAATCTGCCGGCATCGTTGTCGAGTATCTTGACCAGGGCCGCCTGAAAGCCGGATTAGTCGTTCGCGAGCAGGAACGCCATCTCGCCGTGATCGATGCCGCCGGCCACGAACGGCTGGTTCCGCGCGATCTGGTCCTGATGCGCCATCCTGACCGGCGCGCCGATCGCGACACGGTCGCCACGGTGCTGGCCGCAATCGAAGAGGAACGCGCCGCGCTCGCCGCTGAACTGGACCTGCAGTTGCTGTGGGATGTCGCGCAGGAGCAAGGCCGCGGTTTTTCCAGCGAGGAGTTGGCCGAACTATTTTTTGGCCGCCGCTCGACGGTGGCGGCGTCGGTGATGCTCGAGGCGTTGCTCAACGATCGCATCTACTTCATTCGCCGTCACATGGATTTCATGCCGCGCACGCCCGAGCAGGTCGAGCGCCTGCGCGTGCAACAGGAACGCATTCGGGCCCGCAGTGACGATTCCCGCAAAGTTCAAAAAAACCTGCGCGACATCGTCAATGGCGCCGAACTGCCGCCGCCCGACGCAGCCGCCGCGCTCATCCAGGACCTTTCGCTCTATCTCAAAAATCCATTCACGCGGAGCCGCGAACTCACCCAGATGCTCATCCACGCCGCGCCCGAAGTCGATCCGGCGGAGGCAGCATTCGAAATTATGGAACGGCTG
This sequence comes from Deltaproteobacteria bacterium, assembly GCA_003135855.1. Lineage (GTDB taxonomy): Bacteria > Desulfobacterota > Binatia > Binatales > Binataceae > Binatus. Next base: position 24,313 of record PNBD01000137.1, on the reverse strand, counting down.
GGCGCGCCGCTACCAGTGCCGCGCTTCGCTTTCATCGCAGGTCTCAAAAGCGAATTCAGCGATGCCGCGATCGCGGAAGCCGCCGCGGCGATTCCAGGTCCGCGCGCACTCAGCGGCGGTGGCTTCGCGATCACGATCGATGACGACGATACCGTCGAAGTCGATGACGCGCTGAGCTGCGAGACGCTCGCCGACGGCACGATTCGGATACGCACTCATATCGCGCTGGTCGCCGACTTCGTGAAAAAAGGCGGCGCGATGGATGACGAGGCGGCATCGCGCGCGACCACCGTCTATCTTCCCGAAACCACCATCCGGATGCTGCCGGATTCGATCTCGTGTCAGAAAGCGAGTTTGATCGCGGGTGAGGAGCGTCCGGTGCTCACCACCGACGTGAAATTGTCGGCAGATGGCGAATTGCTGGAATCCACCATCTATCCTTCGCGCATCAAAATCATGCGCCGGCTCGATTACGACGAAACGGATCAGATGCTCGCGTCCAACGATTATTCAGACGACGCCGGCCGAACCGTGGCGAGTCTCTATGCCGCCGCGCTCAAGCTACGCGAGCGACGACGAACAGCCGGTGCGATGCTGATGCAGCGGCGCGAGGCGAAAGTGCGCGTCCACGACGGCGAGGTCGAAATCCGCGTGCTGGACAGCGCTTCACCCGGGCGCACGCTCGTCGCCGAATTCATGGTGTTGAGCAACTTCGTGGCGGCGCGCTACGCAGCCGCGAATCGCATCTCGATCATTTATCGCGTGCAGCCGCAAGTCAGCGGCGATTTCGCAACCCAACGCCCGTACCTGTCGTTGCATCCGGATTTTCACGCGGGGATTGGCCTCGACTTTTACGCGCAGCTAAGTTCGCCGATTCGCCGCTATGCCGACCTGGTCTTGCAGCGCCAATTGCTAGGCGCGCTTTCGGACCACGGCGCCCCAGCTTACAACGACGACGAGTTGCTGGCAGTGCTGGCGGGCGCGGAAAGCTCAGAGGCCTCCGGCCGCGAGCTCGAACGCCGCGCGAAACGGTACTGGATTCTTCGCTACCTGGAACGCCATGCGCGCGAAAATCCGCTGCCCGCATACGCGCTGCGAGATGGGCAGAGTGCCGAACTCATGGATTTTACGGTGCGCGGGACTTTGCACGGCGCGCCGAACCTGCCTAATCAGATACCGATTCTGGTGCAAGTCAGCCGCGTCGATCCGCTGCGCGGATGGTTGGCGTTTGATTTTGTGGGCCCAGCCGCGGAACCTGCGATCGCAGGTGTCGGCCGAATCGGTTAGACGGCGCCGCCCGGGACAAGCTCGTCACGAGACTCGGCGCCCTATGTTCCAGAGTGCAAACGACCCGGGTCCGAATCGGGGGCATTCGAGACGCCCCCGTTCGTGAGCCCGACAGGCAGGAACTACATCGCTTCGCGGAAAGTGTCTTGCTCCAACCGCCAACGATCGATCGATTCGATATTGAAGCGCCAATCGCTGCCGACTTTGAAGGCAGGCAGGCGGCCGCGCTTAAGCTGGCGGTAGATCGTGGACGGATGAACCTTCAGATAATCTGAGAGCTCTTTTACGGTCAGGACGTGGCTGGCATCGTTGTTAATCATCTTTTCCAAATACCTCGTAGTGTTCAAATACCCCTTATTGGGACGTAAATTGGCTTCAGTGAGTCTGCAGCTCACTAGCAGCAATCAATGTGCCGAATAGCGCGAAAAGTAAAAACGTAGAAGATACAAGCAGAATCTGCATCTCGGCACGGTCAAAACCGCGATGAGATTTTGGCACTGGGCAAAAATTTGCCGGTACAAGCGAAATACCGACGAAACGAGACAACGGTCGCGTAGCAAAGGCGGATTAGCGAGCTCAGCGGTATGAGCGGTCTCGATCTCTTAGCTCGACAATGTTGATCTTCAGCCGCGCGCGGCGACCTATAGACGAGCCCGCTGGATAGGCGTCCTTAGACTTTGCCGATCAATCCTCGCCCGATTTCGCTCACCTGTGAGAGCAATGCCGCCTCGTCGGCGCCGCGTTGCAGAAGAATCAACCGGCTGACGCCCAAGTCAGCGAAGCGCTTCGCCGTATCGACATCGATCTTGACGTTGGCGCGCGGCGTCACGCTGATTTCCAGCTCCGCGAATTTGCGTCCAGCCTTTTGACACGCGGCCCGCAATCCCTCGACGCATTTCGCGGTGCCATCGAGGTCCAGCGCGAACCCGTACCATCCCTTGGCCAATCGCGCCGCCCTGCTGTATGCCTCCGCGCTATGCCCGCCGAAGACAATCTCGGGATGCGGTTTCTGCACCGGACGCGGCATCGCATTAACGCCTTTGAAGCTCACCCATTTGCCCTTGAATTCGGGCTTCGGCATCGACCACAGCGCGATCATGGCCGCCAGGTATTCCTCAGAGCGGGCACCCTTGTGATCGAACGGCGCGCCAATCGCCTCGAACTCCGGCTTCAGGTATCCGACACCGATTCCGAAAATCAGCCGCCCGTTGGACAGCACGTCAGCCGACGCCAGTTCCTTCGCGAGCACCACCGGATTGCGCTGCGGTAAAATGATGATCCCCGTGCCGAGCCGAATCTTGCTGGTGTGCGCGGCGACGTATGCCAGCGACACCGTCGGATCGAGCATCGGGTAGTCGGCCGCCACGGGCGACGGCGGCGCTTGCGGATCGGGCAGGATTACGTGCTCTCCGGTCCAGACGCTCTCAAAGCCGGCATCTTCGGCGGCACGCGCGACCGCGGCGGCACACTTGGGAAACGCGCAAGGTCCGTTATTGATTCCGAAAAGTCCGAATTTCATTTTCGAGTGAATAGCACGAAGCAGCGCATCGCGACCAGTTGAAGGCGCGGCCGCGAGTTGCGCGCAATCTCCGGTCGTCGTTTGACGGCGCGCGCGACGCTTCTACATAATCGCACAGCTTCAGATCGTTCCACGACCGAGGAGAAAGGCTCGCGGTGAGATGTCCGCAGTGCGGTAACGACACCCAACAGGGCGCGGCCTTTTGCGCGCGATGCGGTGCGCGAATGTTCGCGTCCAAGCCGGCCTCGGTGCGCGAGTATGCGCTCACCGTGTTCCGTCCATCGCTGTGGTACTACGCCAGGGCATTTATCTTCGGCGGAATTTTCATCGCGGCCGGCGCGCGTGTGCTCTACATCAAGCCTGACATCTGGCAGGCGGGATTCGGTTTGATTGCCGCTGGCCTGCTGATCTTCATCGCCGCGATGATTCGTGCGCGCGCGGTGAGCTGGAGTCTCACCTCCGATCGATTGATCGAGCGGCGCGGCCTGGTCGCCAAGCGCAAACGCGAGATGGAACTCGCCGACATCCGCTCGGTCGAGGTCTCGCAGCGCTTCGTGCAGCGCCTGATCGGTCTCGGCGACGTCACGATCGCGTCGGCGGCCAGCGCCGACTACGCGATTCGTCTCAACGATATCCGAAGTCCCGAGCCAGCGGCCGAAACAATTCGCCTCGCGCGCCTCAAGCGACTGGCGTAAGCATCCCTCGTACTGCTAAAAGTTTTCGCGATGACCAAGCGCCCCGATCTTCGTTACGAGCGCAGGCTCTGGAAAGTCGGCATCGACGCAGTTGCCGGAGTGGACGAAGCCGGGGTCGGCCCGATGGCGGGACCGGTGGTCGCCGCGGCGGTGATCTTCTCACCCGAGACTTTTATCCGCGGCGTTCACGATTCCAAGCAACTCACCCCCCAACAGCGCGAGGAATTGTTTACGCCGATCCAGGCGCGCGCGATCGCGGTCGGGCTCGGGGTCGCCGACGTGCTCGAGATCGATCGCCTCAACATCTATTGGGCGACGATGCTCGCGAGCGAACGCGCGCTCGCCGCGCTCAACTGCTCACCCGGCCACGTGCTGGTCGACGGCCGGCTGATACCCGGCCTCAAATTGCCACAGACTCGAATCGTCGGCGGCGATCGCAAAAGCTTCTGCATCGCGGCCGCGTCGATCATCGCCAAGGTCACCCGCGACCGCATGATGGTCGAATACGACGCACTCTATCCCGGTTACGGCTTCGCGCAACACAAGGGATACTGCACCAGCGAACATTTCACGATGCTGCGGGAGCGCGGGCCGTCACCGATTCATCGCCGCAGCTTTTCTCCGGTCGCAGCCGCCTCCCAGCGCGAACTCTTCGACTAGATTTTCTTGTCTCTCACGTTTGGTCGATGGACAAGCACACTCTCGACGAAAGTCAGTTGCTCGAACTTTTTCGGCGCATGACGCTGCTTCGGCGCTTCGAAGAAAAAATCGCCGGCTTGTACGTTCGCGGCAAAATCACCGGCCACGTTGATCTGTACGGCGGCGAAGAGGCGGTCGGCGTCGGCGCGATCTGCGCGCTCGATCTAAAAGACTACGTCGTTTCCACCTATCGCCAATACGGCCACTGCTTGGCGAAGTGCGCCGCGCCGCGCGCAGTGATGGCTGAGTTGTTCGGCAAGCAGACCGGGATTTCGCACGGCCGCGACGGCGCGATGCATACGGTCGATCCGAATCTTCATTTCATCGGCGCGATCGGGGCGGGCGGTTTGCCGATCGCGACGGGGTTGGCGCTCGCAGTCCAATATCAGGAAGGCCCGGAAGTCGTCTTCTGCATATTCGGCGACACTGCGTTGTCGCAAGGCGCATTCCACGAGGCGCTCAACCTGGCGTCGATCTGGAAGCTGCCGATCGTTTTCATCTGCGAAAATAATTTTTACGGGATGGGCACCTTCATCGACAACAGCGTCTGCCAGGAAGAACTCTACCGCTTCGCCGAACCGTATAAGATGCCCGGTGTGCGCGTTGACGGGATGGACGTCGTCGAAGTTTACATCGCTGCGAAAAATGCACTTTCCCTCGCTCGCGCAGGCGAAGGGCCCTCGCTGATCGAGGCCGTCACTTATCGCTTTCGCGGCGCATCAATGTCGAATCCGGCCGAAGATCGCGCCGTGCGCGAGGAACGAATCTGGCGCGAGCGCGACCCAATCATGAATCTCAGGCGTCGCCTGCTCGGCGAACACGGCGTTGCTGAGGCGACGCTCGATCGAATCGATCACGAGGTCGATGCGAGTATCGACGACGCCGTCAAATTCGCCGAGGAGAGTCCGGAGCCGCCGCTCGATACCCTAGGCAAAACTGTTTACGCCTCCGACCACTGAGCACTCGATGGCGCAGATCACTTATCGCGAGGCCTTGAACCAGGCGCTGCGCGAAGAACTCGATCGCGACGAGCGCGTCTTCATCATGGGAAAAGAGGTCGGCTACTTCGGCGGCGCGTTCAAAGTTACGGAAGGCCTGCTCGCGATCTATGGCGAAAAGCGCGTGCGCGACACACCTAATTCCGACTTGACGATCGTCGGCGCAGGCATCGGCGCCGCGATGGGAGGGCTCAAGCCGATCGTCGAACTGACGACGATAGATTCCGACTTGCTCGCGATGGATCAAATCGTCAACGCGGCCGCGAAAATCCATTACGTGTCCGGCGGGAAAGCCAACGTGCCGCTCGTGATTCGCGCGCCGCAGAGCCAAAGCCTCGAGGCGTACTTTCTTCATGCGCCTGGGCTCCGCGTTTTCGTTCCCGCGATGCCCGCCGATGCCAAGGGATTGCTGAAAACCGCGATTCGCCTGGCCGACCCGGTGATCTTCTTCGAGCACGAATCGCTTTACGGCGTTAAAGGCGAGGTGTCCGACGACCCGGATTTCGCCATCCCGATGGGCAAGGCGAAGGTGGTTCGCGAAGGTAAGGACGTCACGATCGTGGCGTATTCGAAAAGCGTTTACGACGCGGTAAGCGCGGCCGAGATGCTCGCGCACTCGGCCATCGATGCCGAGGTGATCGATCTCCGCACTTTGAATCCGCTCGACATGACCACAGTTGTTGAATCAGTGAAGAAGACGGGCCGCGCGATCGTCGCATACCAGGGATGGCGCACCGGCGGCGCCGGCGCCGAGATTGCCGCGCAGATTCACGAAGCTGCCTTCGACTCGCTCGATGCGCCGGTCGCGCGCGTCGCCTCGCTCGACACCCCGATGCCCTACGGCCAGCATCGGGAGATAATGGCGCTGCCGAGTGTTGCAGCTATCGTCAAGGTGGCGCAGCGGTTGATTTAACTGGGCGCGCCCGCCTGCGGCGATGGCGGCTGCGCGCGTTGCAGAACACGCACGGCGAGATAGCCGAGCACCAGCGATCGGCGAAACCACACTTTGGGATCCGCGCCGACGCGGCGCGCGAGTTCGCGGCCGTAGAACGCCTCGCCGATATGAGCGAGCGCGGCCAGCACGATAATCCATCGCGCCAACTGTCCGAGCCACGACGGTCCTATCCACGGCAGCGCGACGATTAGCGCCAGCGCCATCCAGGCGTATCCCGCGCGCAGAAAATCCCTCTCTGGAACTTCGGGTTGCACGGCTCTCCTTTCGCGCTCGCGGCGAGTCTCGGTTCACAAACCTTGTCGCACGCGTTGGCTTCGGCCCACAATACACTCAATGGATGACTGTCGCGTGAGATCATCGTATCGTTGACGAGGTCGTCGAGCCCGCTCTGGTGAACAGGCAACGCTCTGCTGATTCTTGAAAGGACTTCATCTTGGCAAACGCGCGCTATGATTTGGTGATAATCGGTTCCGGACCTGGCGGATACGTCGCCGCGATTCGCGCGAGCCAGCTCAAGATGCGCGTCGCGGTCATCGAGCGCGATCGTCCCGGCGGCGTGTGCCTCAACTGGGGATGCATCCCGTCGAAGGCGCTGCTCAACTCGGCCGGCGCGATCGAAACGATTCGCGGTGCGTCGAAAGAACATGGCATCGAGGTCGGCGAGATTCGCTTCGATTTCACCAAAGTGATCGCGCGCTCGCGCGCCGCCGCGGACAAGCTCGCGCGCGGCGTCAGCTTCCTGCTGAAGAAGAACAAGGTCGACTACTTCGAAGCCGACGCGACCATCACCGGACCCAATTCGGTCGCGCTGGCGGCGGTCGAGGGAAAGCAGGCGCCGGCCGCCGCGTCGCTCGAGGGCGAGCGGGTTCTAATCGCGGCCGGATCGGGCGAACGTCTTTTTCCGGGAATGAAAATCGGCGAGGGCGTGATCACCAGCAAGGAGGCGCTGCTGCTCGATCGCCTGCCGGCCAGCGTAATCGTGATCGGCGCCGGCGCAATCGGACTCGAGTTCGGCTACTTCTACAACGCTTTCGGCTCGCGGGTGACGATCGTCGAACTCGAAAAACAAATGCTGCCCGGTTTCGACGCGGAACTCGCCGAGGAACTTCGCCGTGCGTTCGTCAAACGGAAAGTCACGGTGATGCTCGGGCACGGCTACAAATCGATGACCCGAAATGGCGACTTGTGGTCGGTCACCGTCACCGCCGACGGCGCCGACAAGTCGATCGAGGCGGAAGCCGTGCTGATCGCGGTCGGGCGCACGCCGCTCAGCAAAAATATCGGACTCGAAAACCTCGGCATCGAACTGGAACGCGGTGGCTTCATCAAAATCAACGATTCGTTCCAGACTACGGTGCCAAGCATCTACGCGATCGGCGACGTGATCCGCCCTCCCCTGCTCGCCCACAAGGCCAGCGCCGAGGGAATCGCGGCGGTGGAAATCATGGCCGGTGCGCGCGAACCCGGATTCGATCTGCTTGCGATCCCCGGATGTATTTATTGCCAGCCCGAAGTCGCGACGGTCGGGCTTAGCGAAGCGGACGCCAAGGCCCGCGGGATCGAAGTCAAAGTCGGCAAGTTTCCGTTCCGCGCGATCGGCAAAGCGGTCGCGATCGGTGAGCCGGAGGGATTCGTAAAAATCGTCGCGACGAAAAAGTACGGCGAAGTCATCGGATGCCAGATCATCGGTCACGGCGCCACCGATATCATTTCGGAGGTCGTGCTCGGCAAGACGCTCGAAACCACGACTGCCGAAATCGGCAAGACCGCTCATCCGCATCCCACGATGTCCGAAGCGATCATGGAAGCGGCGCTCGCCGCCGACGGCGAGGCGATACATATCTGAGTATGATTGCCGGCTCGACATTGCGCGTTGCGCATCTCGGCGTCGTCGATTACGACGCGTCGCTGAAGCTGCAAACTGCGCTCGCGGCGGCGCGTATCGCCGACGAGATCGGCGACACTCTGCTGCTGCTCGAACATGGCAATGTTTTCACGCTCGGCCGCGGTGCCGACGAGCGCTTCATCGTGGCGAAACCAGCCGAGATCCCAATTTATCGCGTCTCGCGCGGCGGAGAGGTGACGTATCATGGCCCGGGCCAACTGGTCGGCTATCCAATTCTCAAACTGGATGGCCGCGCACGCGACGTAAGCAAATATTTGAGAGCACTCGAGCAGACGATGATCGACGCGCTCGCCAGCTTCGGCGTCGAAGCTACCCGCCGCGAAGGACTCACCGGCGTTTGGATTGGTCAGCGCAAAATCGGATCGATCGGCGTCGGCATCAAGCGCTGGGTCACCTATCACGGCTTCGCCTTGAACGTATCGACCGATCTCCGTTTCTTCGACTCGATTGTTCCGTGCGGTATCGACGGATGCGAGATGACTTCGCTCGCGAAGCTCGGACATCCCGAAGTTTCGATCGACGCGTTCAGCCTCGCGATGCGCGAGTCCTTTCGCCGGGTGTTCGCCTACGATTCGATTACGGTGACGAGCGCCGACGAGATCTGGAACTCGATTGATTCAGGCCGCGAACTGACGGAAGCTCAACGATAGCTATGACCGAGCGACGACATCCCGATTGGATCAAAGTCCGCGCCCCGGTATCGCCGGAATATTTCCGCACCAAATCGATTCTCGGCCAGTTGAAGCTGCATACCGTTTGCCAGGAAGCGTGCTGCCCGAATATCGGCGAATGCTTCTCGCATCGCACGGCGACCTTCATGCTGATGGGCGATGTATGCACGCGCAATTGCCCGTATTGCGCGGTCGCGCACGGCAAGGTGCGTCCGCTCGATCCCGATGAGCCGGCGCGGATTGCCGAAGCGGTCGCGAAACTCGGCCTCGAGCACGTGGTCGTGACCTCGGTCGATCGCGACGATCTCCCGGATGGCGGCGCGGCGCATTTTGCCGCAACCGCTCGCGCGATCAAGTCGCTGCCGACACCTGCGCGAGTCGAAGTCCTGGTGCCGGACTTCCAGGGATCGTTCGAGAGCGTGGACGTCGTCGTCCGCTCGCCGGTTGATGTTTACAATCACAATATCGAAACCGTCCCGAGCCTTTACCGCAATGTTCGTCCGGGCGGTAACTACGCCCGATCGCTCGACGTGCTGCGACATGCCAAGAACAAAGCACGCTCGCTCGGCAAGAGCATGTTCACCAAGGCCGGCATCATGGTCGGTCTCGGCGAGGAAACTAACGAGCTGCTGAGAGCCATCCGCGATCTAAGCGACGTCGAGTGCGACATCCTGACGCTTGGCCAGTATCTGCGCCCATCGCAGGAGCATATTCCGGTTGCGCGCTACGTGACGCCTGCTGAATTCGCCGAGCTGAAAATCGAGGCGCTGGCGATGGGCTTCCATCACGTCGAATCGGGACCGCTGGTGCGCAGTTCCTANNTATCACGCTTGGGAACATGTGAACTGACTCGCACCGCATTTTTTCGACAAGAAACGAAAGCGCCGCGAGACCTCAGTCCCGCGGCGCCTTTCATTTTCAAAACAGATTCTCTGCGGTCAGCTTACCATCGTTCCTCGTGCAGCTCTTTGACTTTGTGCGTGCGCGTCTGCAGGTATGCATCCTGGACCGCGCCGTACAGATCGATAGCATAGCGATCCGCCTGCTCGAACTGGTCGAGATGCAGCGAACGATAGTTCACCGCTTCGATTCCGCGCCGCCCGACGGCCACAGCAATCGATACGTAGAATGGGACGAAGTAGCTGATCGGGTCCATCGCGCCGTCTGCGGCGCTGCCGATCACATCGCCGATCGTCGAAGGTCCCATGAACGGAAGCATGAGGTAGGGCCCGGTCGGGATGTCGTAATAGCGAATCGTCAGTCCGAAATCGTTGGGATGCTGCTTAATCCCGAACCACTCGTCGGCAGGATCGAACAGGCCGACGACCCCCAACGTGGAGTTGATCCCGAAGCGCGCGACCTCGCCGCCCGCCTCGGCCAGCTT
>PNBD01000137.1:0-14192 GCA_003135855.1 Deltaproteobacteria bacterium | reverse complement strand
AAGGTGAACATCTTTTCGTTGAAGGGTGCGAGTGGGTCAGCATAGACACCCTGGTTGTCGCCGGGGGGTGGCTGATTCGCCGACGCATTCGACCCCGATTGATTGGCCGGGTTCGAGGCGCCTGGCGCAGCATTCTGGCACAACGCGGGAGACGCAAAGCTCAGACCCGCGATTATCAACGCCGCCATCAGCGTTCGGAGCGCACCCGCATGTTCGGCTGGTTTCGGACAAAAAGTCATTTCTGATCTCCACGGCGGCCGGAACACTACCGATGAAGCCGCCTGATGTTTTCCTCTTGATGAGCGGACTATCCTACCTGTGTGCCGCAATCGATTCCACAGGCAAGGCTTCCCGGTTTTGATACGTTGGGAACACTCGATTGACCACCCTACTAGTGATTCGCCAATGAGGCCGCCAGCGCCGCCTGCTTGCTCTTCAGGTCGGCGATCAATGTCGCATAACCCTGGTTGTTCATGACCCGATTAAACTGATTGCGGTAATTCGCAATGATGCTGATCGCGTCAACCGTCACGTCATAGACCTTCCAATCGCCGCCCTTTTTTTCCAGCCGATAATTGATGTGAATCGGTTCCTTGCCAGACCTTATGATGTCGGTATTGACCTGTGCATAGTCAGAGCCTTCCATCCGCGAGCCGAGAAACTGGACCTGGTAATCGGGCCCTTTATAGTCCGAGATTTTGCTCAGGTAGGAGTCTTCGATGAACGAAACGAACACGTCGGTGAACTCTTTCTGCTGCTCGGGCGAGAGTTGCCGCCAATGATAGCCCAAGGCGGATTTGCCCATGTCCGTGAAGTCGAATGCGCTCGCTACGAGCTGACGAAGCTGCTCCTGGCGTTGCGCTAACGGGGTCTGCTTGTCGCGCAGAACCTTGAGGGCCTGATTCACCGTGTTCTGTACAACCGTCCCTGGATCGTCGGCCCACGCCGGCGATTCGACCAGGATTGCCGCCGCCATCACGACCATCAGCGCGATCGCGAATAGTTTTGCCATGCGGCGTCGCGGATTCATCAAGCTGGAAATAGCGGGGAAGTTTCCTAGGCGCGTAGTCATAATCCTGCTCAATTGATTACTTTTTCTTTCCGGTGTCGTTTTTAGGGCTGGATTTCTCGGGTGGGGCGCTCGACTCGGGCGCTTTATCGGCCTCCCGGCTGCCGCCGGCTCCAAGGTTATTGATGACCTGACCGATCGCGTCTTCGAGCACGAATGACGATTGAGTTTCGCGAATGACGTCGCCGTCTTTGAGTGTTTTCTCGCCCGGTCCCAGCGCAATCGACACGTATTTGTCGCCGAGGAGGCCCGCACTTTTGATTCCCGCGATTGCGTCGTCGTCGATCTGAACGCCGTTCTGAATGCGCAGCGCCACTCGCGCGCGATCGTTATGGAGCCCAATGCGTGCGACTTTGCCGATATCCACTCCCGCCAGTTCGACCTGATTGCCCGTCTTCAACCCTGCGATGTTATCGAAATTGGCGTAGAGCGTGTATCCGGGCGGTTCAACCAGCGTGATCTTGCCCAACGAAAAGGAAAGAATCGCCAAGGCGACTACTCCCAGGATCGTGAAAATCCCGACGATGAATTGTGTGGTGCGACTTGCGTACATAGTCTTTGTTCAGCCCGCCAGGGCTTCGTTCTCCGCGCCCGAGGCTTTGCCCGCCAGAAAGTGCTTGAAGATCTCGTCATCGGCGGCCATTACCTCGGCCACTGTGCCGTTCAGATGAGTCTTGCCGCGATGAAGGAACGCCACTCGATCCGATACCTCAAAAACCGCCGGCACATCATGACTCACCATGACCACGGTCAGTTGAAAATTCTCCTGCGTATGCCGGATTAGCTCGTGAATGGCCCTTGTGCGGCTCGGATCAAGGCCCGTCGTCGGCTCATCGAGCATCAGGATTTTCGGCCGCCTGACCAGAGCCCGCGCCAATGCCGCCCGCTTCTGCATCCCACCGCTCAATTCGGACGGATATTTGTGCTCCATCCCATCCAGACCCACGGAGCGCAACGTTTCCAGCACGCGTTGCTCGATTTCGGTTCGAGGCAGGTTGGTTTTTTCGACCAGCGGGAAGGCGACATTATCGAAAACGCTCAACGAATCAAACAGCGCGCCGGCTTGGAACAGCATCCCGATTTTTTCACGCACCGCATCGACGGCCGTTCCGCGCAGCTTGGTCACGTCGACGTTGTCGATCACGATTTGGCCGGAATCCGGCCGCAGCAGCAAATTCAAATGCTTCAAAAGTACCGTCTTGCCCGATCCACTGGGTCCCACGATGGTCGTTATCTGGCCGGCCGGCATGTCGAGTGTGACCCCGTCGAGCACTTGCTGGTGATCGAAGCGACGGCGGAGATCGCGCACTTTGATTGCGTTGGCGCCGTCGTGATTGGTCTGTAGTTCGCTCATCGCAGCCGCACTCTCACAGTAGTATCGAAGTCAGGAAATAGTCCCAGGCCAGTATTAACACGCTTGATAACACCACTGCCTGGGTAGTAGCGCGGCTAACGCCGGTCGCCATCCGCTCGGCGTTGTATCCTTTGTAGCAACACACCCACATCACGACTACGCCAAAGACCAGCGCTTTATAGAGCCCGGTCATGATGTCATGTCCGCTCAGATTGGTCGCGATTCCGTTGAAGTAGGGACCCGACGGGGCTCCAAGCAGCTTGACGCCGACTAGATAGCCGCCCCAGATTGCGATCACATCGAAAATCGAGGTCAGCAGCGGAAAGCTGATCACGCCCGCCAGCACTCGCGGCGAAACCAGATACTGAATCGGATTGATCGCCATCACCGTGAGCGCATCGATCTGCTCGGTAGCCTGCATCGAGCCCAACTCGGCGGCCATCGCCGATCCTGCTCGCGCAGCGATCATCAGTGCCGCGAGCACTGGCCCGAGTTCTCGCACGAGGATAAGCGCGACCACGGTTCCGAGTGCTGTATCGGAACCGAATCGATGCAGCGCGTTGTAGCCCTGAAGTCCAAGCACCATGCCGGTGAAAGTCGCAATCAGCACGATCAGAAATAGCGATTCGGCGCCGATCGAGCTGATTTGGCGAATCAGCAGGCGCGGCTTGTAGGGCGGCATGATCGCGTAAAAAAGCGCGCTGATCAGGAACAGGGAGAATGTACCCAGCCGGGCAATCCCGTCCAGCACGAGCGCCCCGAGCCGCTCAATCATTTCTACGATCGACATTCGGTCCAGTTTTTAGTGATGGGCAATCCCGAGACGGGCAAGATGGTTGTGCGTATAAGTGGCCGAACCGGCGCGAACGAACTCGGCCAAATCTGTCATCACATCCAAATCGAGCGCGGGCCTCGCCAGTCGCAGCACTTTAGCCGGAAGATCCGACGCGCGGCAATCGTCGAGATGGCGTAGGAGGCTCATGCGCCCGAAATGCGTCGGTATGACGTCGGCCGGCGAACGGCAAATGATGTTGGTGCCGGAGAAATCGCGCGACGGCACCAGGACTGCGCCACGTCCGGGCGGCATCGCGGCAAACACCTGGTCAATGTCTTCAGAAGTCGTCATCGGGATATCGGATAGTACGGTACATACGGTGTCGGCGTTTTTTGGATTCAATGCGGTGGTCGCGAGCGCGACGGCGGCATTAAGGCCGCGTGGAAATTCTTCATCGATCACGAATGCTCCTGCGCCGCGCGCAAGGCCCTGCAACGTTCGATCGGAAGTCACGACCGTGACGCGATCCGCGCTGCCGGCGCCCATCGCGGCGGCCAGCACGTCGCGAAACATCGCCTCCGCGAGCGCGATTCGTTCGCCCGGCGGCAGCGCCGGCCCGAGCCGCGTCTTGGCGAGTTCGAGTTGCTTGGCTGCGATGAGAATGTAACGCACGGGGTTTCCTTATAACCTACCTGACGATCGCATCAAACGGCGAGCGAGCGGCACGGCATTCGGCAGACGCCGCACTTGACAGTGTTTGGACGTGCAATCCAACATGATTGAGGGATTCTCTCATGGCGGCCGGTGGCGACCGCCGAACACGCCGGGTCGGTAAGTACCCGAGGAGTCGAGATGCTGACGAAAGGACCGACCATTCTGACCTGGTTCGGCGGTATCATTGGGGCTGGCGCGATGGCCCTGGTGCTCGCCGGATGCAGTCACAAGACCGCCGATGATTATCTCGCCGAAGGCGACGCCGCGATGCAAGCGACCAAGCTGCCCGAGGCGGAGCATGCCTACCTCGAGGCGATCAAGGTCGCGCCCAACGATCCTCGCACTCATGTCGCGCTCGGCAACCTGTACGTCTTTGAGCATAAACCCGGCCCGGCACAAGTCGAGTTCATGAAGGTACTCGAAACCGATCCGAAAAACGCCGCGACCCACGTCGCACTTGGCAATCTGTACGTCGATCAGAACCAACTCGGACTTGCGGAAAATCAGTTCCGCGCCGCGATCACGCTCGAACCCGAACGGACGAATTATCATCTCGATCTGGGCGACGCGCTGCGCAAGCAGGGCAAATTGATGGAAGCGGAGGCGCAGATTCGTACCGCAGTTGGGCTCAATCCAAAAGATGCGCAGGCGCATCTCGCGCTCGCGAATGTAATCTCCGTACAGGCCGGACGCATTCCCGAGGCGAATGCCGAATACGATCAGGTGCGAGCGCTCGATTCGAAGTTGCTGCCCGCTGCCGCCGCGACTCCCGCAAGTGCCGCGAACGCTCCATCCACGATGACCGCTTCGGCGGGGGGTGGCCCGGCGAAGATCAAGCCGCTCAACAAGCTTTTTCTGTTGACGAAAAATTCGTCGGTTTACCAGAATCCCGATGTAACCAGCGCCGCGATCGGCCAGGTGCGCCGCAAGAAGTACGTTCATGTAACCGGCATCACCGGCGAGTTCCTGCAGATCAAACTCAAGAACGGCAGCGTCGGATTCATACCGGTGTCGGCGGCGGAATGATTTTTTTTTGGGGGACTGAATTATAGTAGGGGAGGAAATCAGCGATGGCGTCTCAGGACATCCTGACTCGGGAAGCCAGCTACAAAGGGCCGGCGTGCAACATCAAGGCCTTCATCGCGGAACCGGCGGGTGCGGGACCCGGTCCGGCGGCAATAGTGATCCAGGAATGGTGGGGGCTGAATGATCATGTCCGCGACGTTGCGCGGCGGTTTGCGCGCGAAGGCTATGTTGCGATCGCGCCGGACCTTTACTCGCGCCAAGGGAATAAAGTAGCCACCGAACCCAATCTCGCCGCCGAGCTGATGGGCGGTCTCAAGACCGAAGATGGCATCGACGATCTGAAGGCAACGCTGCAGTGGATGCGCGCGCAGAAGCAAACGCAGCAATCGCGAATCGGCGTGATCGGTTTTTGTATGGGCGGCAGCTACGCGCTCCGGCTGCCTTGCGAGAGCAGGGAAATTTCCGCGGCGGCGCCGTTTTACGGCGAAATCCCTAGCGACGAGAAGATCGAAAATCTCGGCTGTCCAATTTTCTACGCGTACGGCGAGAATGACGGATGGATCCAGCGCGCCGACGTCGATCGGCTGGCCGCGGATCTAAAGAAATTCGACAAGCAGGGCGAGGTCAAAGTTTACCAGGGATGCTCGCACGGATTTTTCAACGATACTCGCCCCGATGTGTATGCTCCGGCCGCAGCGAAAGACGCGTGGGATCGCACGCTGAAATTGTTCAAGGAAAATCTGCGCGGGTGAGTGCAGGAAGAACGGAGCCGGGATTCCTCGCTTCGCTCGGAATGACACGGCCTTGGTTCGCAGATAGTGCGGCGGGAGCGAGCATCGGGCCGTTCAAGTAGATCAAACGGCCCTCGTCGGCCAAGCGCTCGCGGAGCCAGCGCGCGACGATCGCCATCGCCTCCAACTCGCCCCGCTCGACCGGCTTCAGTTTGTATCGTTCGTAATTCGCCGCGATGAACTCTGCAACGTGCGGCGGTGCATCTTCCGAGTCGAGCATACGCGTGAGCGCGAGCCGTCCCGCCAGCACGACGTGTGCCGCGCGATCGCTCCCCTCACCGGTCACGATTACGAGATTGTTCTCGGTGACCACCTGACTCAGGCGCGATGCGCGATGCGCAAGCGTGGTCAGCAATGACAGCTCGCGGCGATAGCGGCCCGCCTCCTCAAAACGCATCGCAGCCGCGGCCTGATCGCGCGCCTTGGCCAAGCCGCCCAGCAGCGCGCCACTGCGTCCGCGCAAGAATGCGACCGCATTTCGCACCCGCTCCGCGTAACCGTCTTCGCCGATACTCAAATTGCACGGCGCCGTGCAGTGGCCCATCTGGCCGTAGATGCAGGGCGAGAAATCCTCGTTCGGGACAAGCTTGCCGGTGCAGGTCCGCAAGCCCAGGACGCGTGACAGCGCACGCACCGAATGATCGAGACTGCGGCGCCCGATAAATGGCCCAAGCTGCAGCAGGCCAAGTCGCGCGCTCATCTTGAGTGCGATCACGATGCGCGGAAATTCGTCCATCATGTCGAGCTTGATGAAGTACGCCGGCGCCGCCGACTTCAGCATCCTGTTGTAGGGCGGCTTCAACTCGCGAATCAGCCGCGCCTCGTCGAGTGCGGCCTCGAGCGGCGAGCGGGTCGGCCGCGTCTCGATTTTGTAAACGTGCGAGATCAGTTCCGCCGTCTTCGCATTCACCGACGACGTGAAATACGAGCTGATGCGTTCTTTCAGGCGACGCGCCTTGCCGATATACAGCAGGTCGCCGCGCTCGTTGCGCATCAGGTAAACCCCGGGCGTATGCGGCAGCGCCGCGATGTCCTCGGGCGGCACATGACGCTCGATTCTCCTGCGCGAGAGGCCGCGGGTGTGATCGTCGAGCAGGCGATCGAGCCGCGTCATGCCCATCTTCATCGCGATTTCGAGAAAGATCGAAAGAATCTCCGCGGCCATCCGCGCGTCGCCGAGCCCGCGATGCCGGCCCTCCTGCGAAAGCCCGAAGTGCTGCGCGAGCAGGTCGAGCCGCCGGCGTTTTACCGACGGCAGGAATCTGCGCGACATCCTGAGCGTGCACAAAAGCGGATTCGGCAATCCGATTCCAAAGATGCGGCGAAATTCAAAATCGAGAAACGAAAAATCGAAGCGCGCATTGTGCGCGACCATCACGCGGTCGCCGAGGAAATCGCGAAATGCGGGCAGCACCTGCTCGATCGGCGGCGCCTCGCGCACCATCTCACTCGTGATGGAAGTGAGATTCGAGATGAAGCGTGGAATCGAGCCGTGCGGCCGCACCAATGATTGGAACGATTCCGTCATTCGCCGCCCGACCATGCGGTACGCGCCGATCTCGATGATCGTGCCGGGACCCGGCTGTCCGCCGGTCGTTTCCAAATCGACGACGGTAAATTCCGCTTCCTCGAGCGGAACCCGCAATCGATCGCTTTGCTGAAGCGACCAGAGCGCCGTCTCCGCGTCAAAGATGAAGTTCGGATCGCCGGCGAGCATCGTGCGCACGATTCGCGCGCCAAGCTCCGGGTCCGATCCGGCGCCACTCAAGAGCAGGCCGATCAGCTCCGCGGCATCAGCGCCCGCGGGCCGCATGCGCAGGAATTCGTACAGCTTCTGCTTCGCCGAAATTCCGAACTGGCGCTGATTCGCGCCGGGGATTCCCGCTGCTTCCGACACCATCCCACCCCTCGACGATGTGAATTAGCAGGCTCGCTATGAAGCGGCAACGCCGCGCTATGCGGCATCGAAACCGAGTTGTATAAATCCGTGACCCTGGGGGACGACGCATGGCCAATCAAAGCATCGAGCTCGCGCGATTCGTCACGACGGAGCTTAAGCGTCTCGCCGATCCTGCGAAGGCGCCCGCGATGGCTGCGTACATGAAGACCACGCAAGCGTTCTACGGAGTGCCGACTCCGCAGCGCGCCACGATTTTTCCCGAGATGCGGCGACGGTTCGCGCCCGCCGATCAGAGATCATACGCGCGCAATGTGCTGGCGCTCTGGAAGTTGCCGCATCGCGAGGGGCAATACGCCGCGATTGCGTACGCGCGGCAGCATCCGCAGTTTATTACGCCCGCGTCGATGCCGCTCTACGAACGCATGATTCGCGAGGGCGCGTGGTGGGATTTCGTCGATGAGATCGCGGTCAACCTGACCGGCACTGTCCTGCTCAAGTATCGCGATGAATCTCGCGTGACCGTCGAGCGATGGATCGACGATCGCGACATGTGGATTCGGCGCACCGCGCTGATTTCACATCTCAAGCACAAGGCCGAGACCGACGCCGACCAGCTCTTCGATCACTGCCTGCGAAGGGCGCACGAGACCGAATTTTTCATCCGCAAGGCAATCGGATGGGCGCTGCGCGAGTACAGCAAGACCGAGCCGCGCGCTGTCAAATCGTTCCTGACGAAAAATCGCAAGCGGCTGTCGAACCTCAGCTATGCCGAAGGTTCGAAGCATCTCGCGCGCGCCGGTTCGCGGTGACGTTACGGAATCGCCTTGATTTCACAAGGCGGAGAGTGCGGCCAAACGCGCCGGCCGTATGGCTTGTGACGAGACGGCGATCTACAATGAAGGGTCCAAAATAGAGGAATTTATGTCGATGGAACGAATTGAATTGGCGCGCGATTGCGAAGGAGTCCAAATCCCGGCCGGCACCAAGACGATGCTGGAGAAGGGGATCGAGGCTTTCATCACCCAATCGCTGGGCGGAACGTTCACCGTGCAGGTGCCAGCCCACGGCGGGCTCTTCCGGATCGCGGGCAAGGATGCCGATGCGCTGGGCAAACTCCCCGAGGATGCGGGCGGCGCATCGGTTGGCGGCGGCGATTTGGAGGCGATGGTCTGGGAGCAACTCAAGAGCTGCTACGATCCGGAAATTCCGGTCAATATCGTCGACCTCGGCCTGGTGTACGGGATGGAAGTCAAAGACCAGACCGACGGCACCAAGAAGGTCGAGATCAAGATGACGCTGACGGCGCAGGGCTGCGGCATGGGTGCGTCGATCGCGCTCGATGCTCGTCACAAGATCATGACGCTGCCGGGTGTGTCGGAGGCGGACGTCGATCTGGTGTGGGATCCGCCATGGACGCCGCAAATGATTTCGCCCGAAGGCCGCGAACGTCTGGGAATCGACTAAGAGACGGCACGAAAAGCCCCGCCCCCGTTGGAATGCGTTGACACGCTCATCTGGGTCCGATAGTTTTGCGGGTTCTAGTAGAGGTAAATGTTTGCGATAGTAAAGACAGGTGGAAAGCAGTACCGCGTCGGCGTCGGCGACCAGATAACGGTCGAGCGGATCCCCGGCGAGGTCGGCGGCGCAATCTCGCTCAATGAAGTTCTGGCCGTCGGCGGAGAAGCGCCCAAGGTCGGGACGCCGGTGATCGCGGGTGCGTCGGTCACGGCGAAGATCGTGCAGCAGCCACGGGGCACGAAAGTGATCGTCTTCAAGAAAAAGCGCCGCAAGAATTATCGGCGAAAGCGCGGGCATCGCCAGGAACTGACGGTTCTCAAGATCGAGGAAATTTCCGCCGGCGCGTAAGCGAGCGGCCTTTCGCATACAACTGCGGTCCGCACGACCGCTCAATCAGGGAGAAACTCCGTGGCGCATAAGAAGGGACAAGGATCGACGCGCAACGGCCGCGATAGTCCGGGACAGCGTCGGGGAATCAAGATTTACGCGGGCCAGACCGTCAAGGCCGGCAACATCATCATCCGCCAGCTCGGCACGCGCGTTCATCCGGGCCGCAACGTCGGACTCGGCCGCGACTACACGATTTACGCGCTCATCGATGGTGTGGTTAAGTACGAGCCGAAGGGAGAGAAGCGGCAGGTCAGCGTCGAGCCGCTTCCGCCAAGCAGCGAATCGGCCGGGGCGTCTGCGTAAGTTTGCGTAGCCAGCAAGTTTGAATGAAGCCCTGCGGTCGGCCGTGGGGCTTTTGTTTTTCGACGCTTCATGCATGAAACACGCGACGCGGCCGTTTTCGCGCGCGCGAGAGGAATTAGCGATGCGACTAGGTTTAGTTTCCGGTTATTCGGGCGCAGGAATGGGTCTGCCGATGGACACGATTCTCGAAGCGGAGAAAGTCGGCTTCGATTCCGTATGGACTGCCGAGGCGTACGGCTCCGACGCGATCGTCCCGCTCTCGTGGATCGCCGCGCTCACCAAAAAAATCCGCCTCGGCACGGGCATCATGCAAATGCCAGGGCGGACTCCTGCAATGACCGCGATGACCGCGATGACGATCGATGCGCTCTCGGGCGGACGCTTCATCCTCGGCATCGGACCGTCGGGGCCGCAAGTCGTCGAAGGATGGCACGGCGTTCCGTACGGCAAGCCTCTGCAACGCACCCGCGAGTACATCGATATCGTCCGCAAAATCCTCGCGCGCGAAGTTCCCGTCGAGCATCACGGCAAGGAATACGACATCCCGTACACCGGACCGGGCGCCACCGGCCTTGGCAAGCCGCTCAAGAGCATCCTGCACGGCCGCAAGGACATGGAGATCTACACCGCGTCGATCAGCCCGAAGGGAATCGCGCTCGCGGCGGAAATCGCGGCGGGGGTAATCCCGGTCTGGATGAATCCCGAGCGCTGGGACATCTGGGAGAAGCCCGCGAAGGAAGGCTTCGCAAAGGCCGGCGGAAAAAAGAGCTTCGACAATTTCGACGTCGCGCCGTTCGTCACTTGCGTGATGGGTTCCGATCTCGAAAAATGCCGGATGCCGGTGAAGGGGATGCTCGCGCTGTACATCGGCGGGATGGGCGCGCGCAGCAAAAATTTTTACAACGATTACGCCAAGCGCCTCGGCTATGAAGAGGAAGCGGTGAAAATCCAGGACCTCTTTCTGACCGGCAAGAAAGCGGAAGCGATGGCGCTGGTGCCGGACAAAATGGTGGACGAAGTCGCGCTGGTCGGCAATCGCGAGCGGATCGGCGATCGGCTGAAAGCGTGGAAGGCGTCGCCGGTGAAGACGATGCTGATCGGGACCGGCGATATCAACGCGGTGCGCGCGCTGGCGGAGATGTGTTTGTAGCGGCGGCTCGCGCGCTGAGGGATGACGGGAACTCGTCGACTCGCCTGATATACTTGCGCCACCATCATGCGATTCGTCGATGAAGCAAAAGTTTTTGTGCACGCCGGCAAAGGCGGCGACGGTGCGATCGCATTCCTGCGCGAAAAATTCCGGCCCTTCGGCGGACCCGCCGGCGGCGATGGTGGCCGCGGCGGCAGCGTAATCTTCGAAGTCGATGAAGGCCTCTCGACGCTGCTCGATTTCAAGTACCAGCCGCGCGTGATCGCGAAAGACGGCGAGCCCGGCCGCGGCAAACAGCAATACGGCCATTCCGCCGACGACATCGTCGTGCGCGTGCCTAGCGGGACGATCGTTTTCGATGACGCCACTGGCGAGACGCTCGCCGATCTCGTGATGCCCGGATCGACTGCGGTGATTGCTCAAGGCGGCGAAGGCGGCCGCGGCAACATGCATTTCACTTCCTCGACGCGACGCTCGCCGCGCATCGCGACGCCCGGCACCCAGGGCGAGCAGCGATGGATCCGGATGGAGCTCCGACTGGTCGCCGAGGCCGGCCTGGTCGGACTCCCCAACGCCGGAAAATCGACGCTGCTGACGGCGCTCAGCGCGGCGCGCCCGAAAATCGCGCCCTATCCGTTCACGACGCTCGCGCCGAATATCGGGCGCGTCTTCATAACTGAAGAAGATGGCTTCACCCTCGCCGACATTCCCGGCCTGATCGAAGGGGCTCATCTCGGCCACGGCTTGGGCATCAGATTCCTCCGCCATATCACGCGCACGCGGCTGATAATCTACGTGCTCGACGTCGCCGAGAATCCCGAGGCGGCATTCGCCACCGTGCGCGGCGAAATCGCGGCGTTCGATCCCGTGCTCGCGGAACGGCCTGCGCTGATTGCGCTCAACAAAACCGATCTCGTCACCAAGGCCAACGCCGGAAAGATCGCGCGCAAACTTCGCAAGCGCACAGGTCTCGAAGTATTTCCAATCTCAGCCGACCAGCGCGAAGGTCTCGACCCTCTCATCGCGGCGATCGCCGGCGTGCTGCGCCAGATGGACCAGGCGGCCGCATGTCCCAGCTGAACTACAAGGAATCCGCCATCGGGCGCGCGCGTCGAATCGTAATCAAGGTTGGCAGCGCGGTCCTGTCGGATCAGAACGGACTGCGCGCCGACGTGATCGAACGGCTCGCGGCACAAGTCGAGAGCGCGGTCCAGGGCGGCCACGAAGTGCTGATCGTCACGTCGGGTGCGGTCGCCGCCGGGCGCGCGCGCTTATCGAAACGCAATAGCACTACCATCGCCGCGCGCCAGGCCGCCGCCGCAACCGGACAGATCGATCTGATGTCCGAATGGGCTCGCGCATTCGGCGCGCACGGACGGAGCGTCGCGCAGATCTTGCTGACCCATCAGGATCTGGCGGAGCGCCGCCGCCGCACCAATGCGAGCCAAACGATTTCCGAACTCTTCGAGGCCGGCGTGATTCCGATCGTCAACGAGAACGACACTGTCGCAGTCGAAGAGATTCGCCTCGGCGACAACGACATCCTCTCGTCGCTGGTCGCCAGCCTCGTTCAGGCGCAACTGCTGATTATTCTGAGCGACGTCGATGGCGTCCTCACCGGCGATCCGCGCGAGCGTTCCGATGCGCGCCTGATCCCGGTCATCAGCGACCCCGACTCCGAAATGCGCGGACTGGTAGCCGAAACCGCCGGCCCGCTCGGGATTGGCGGGATGGCGACCAAGTTGAAGGCGGCTCGCNNGGAATCGCCGTGGTAATTGCGAACGGACGCGGCGACGGCACGATCACGAGTGCGATCGATCCCGCGTGCGAAATCGGCACGCTGATCGTTCCGGCCGGCATCCGTCTCAAGAGCCGCAAGCACTGGATTGCGTTCGCACTGCGGCCGAGTGGCGCGCTCGGCGTCGATCGCGGCGCGGCTGAGGCGCTCCGCAACAAGGGCCGCAGCCTGCTGGCCTCGGGCATCCGCGAGGTCCGCGGCGATTTCGGCGGCGGCGATTGCGTGAGCCTGCTCGACCCGGCTGGAATCGAGTTCGGACGCGGTCTGGTAAACTATCCGGCGGCCGATGTCTTGAAAGTTGCCGGGCGTCGTTCGAGCGAAATTCCGAACCTGCTCGGCTACAAGGTTGCCGACGAGATTATCCATCGCGATAATTTCGTGCTGATGAAGGAGCTCGCGTAAGGGAACTCGATGTCGCTCGAAGCTGAAACGATTGCCGCCCTTAAAAAGGCGCGCGCCAGTGCGCATACGATGGCGCTCGCGAGTACCGAACAAAAACACACGGCTCTCAAGAAGCTGGCTGTCGCGATTCGATCGGCGGCGGCGAAAATAATCGAGGCGAACAAGAAAGACCTGAAGCGCGCGAGCGACGATGGCCGCGGCGGAGCATTTGTCGAACGCCTCACGCTCACGCCGTCGCGAGTTGAAGCGATGGCCAAAAGTGTCGAGGAAGTCGTCGCGCTGCCCGACCCAGTCGGTGCCGTGCTCGAGCAATGGCGGCGTCCCAACGGTCTCGAGATTGCCAAGGTTCGCGTGCCGCTCGGCGTGATCGCGATCATTTACGAATCGCGCCCGAACGTCACCATCGACGCGGGCTCGCTCGGCTTCAAGGCCGGCAACGCGGTCGTTCTGCGCGGCGGCAAGGAAGCCCTCGATAGCAACTCTTTGCTCGCCGATTTGATCACGGCGTCGCTCGCGGAAAGCGGTTTCAATCCCGACGCGGTGACGTTCGTCCGCAGTCCCGATCGCGAGGTGATTCAAATCCTGAAGCGGCATCCCGAGCTGATCGATCTGATCATTCCGCGCGGCGGCAAATCGCTCAAGGATGCGCTCGCGGGCTCGGCGGTTCCGTTGATGCCGCACTTCGACGGCCTTTGCCACACCTACGTTGATCGCGCCGCCGATCTGAAAATGGCCGAGGAGATTTGTTTCAACGCCAAATGCAGCCGACCGTCGGTCTGCAACGCGATGGAAAATCTGGTCGTGCATTCCGCGATTGCCGGCGCGTTTCTCCCGCCGCTCGCATCGCGGATGAAGTCGGCGGGCGTCGAGCTGCGCGGCGACGATCGCACGCGTCGAATCGTCACGGATGCGCGTCAGGCCACCGACAAGGACTGGGATACCGAGTATCTCGACTTGATCCTGTCGGTGAAAATCGTCGATTCGCTCGACGAAGCGATCGCG
>PNBD01000070.1 GCA_003135855.1 Deltaproteobacteria bacterium | reverse complement strand
TTACCTATGTCGCCGGTCGTTCATTGGGAGAGGGAGAAGATATCGCGCTATTGAATCTCCGGGGGGGCGGGAAGTGCGCCGCGGGCGCGCTCGTAGGCGGCGGCGACCTGGAGCACTTCCACTTCGCCGAACGGACGACCGATTATCTGCATCCCGACCGGCAAACCGGCAGGTGACAGGCCGGTCGGAATCGCCAGCGCCGGCTGCCCGGTGGCGTCGAAGCCGCACGTGAAGCGCAAGATTGCCGAGACCATATCGACAGGCTGCTCGCGCGAATCGAAGATCTGGCCGGCGCCGATTTTCGGCGCGACGATTGCGCTGCCCGGCGCCACCATCACGTCGTGATCGGTCATGGCATAGAGCGCCTCGGACAAGGTGCGCGCGCGTGCGCGTTGCGCGCGGACATAGCTGCTCGCGGGGGTCATCATGCCGATTTCGAGCAAGCGGCGAACGTCGTCGCCGTAATCCTGCGGGCGGGTGCGCATCCACTGTTCGTGGATTTCGAGCGCTTCACCCCAAGTGATGATTCCGGTCATCACGCCGGTTTGCCGCAGCGACGGGATGCTGACTTCGTCGACGGTGGCGCCGAGCGATCGCAAAGTATCGAGCGCCGCGTTGAACGACTGCGAGACTTCGGGGCTGAGCTCGTCGTTGAGCTCGCGAATCATGCCGATGCGCATCCCGGAGATTGGGCGCTCGAGGTTGACGGTGTAGTCGGGCACGCGCTCGCGGCTCGAAGTAGAGTCGTTGCGATCGGCGCCGGCGATCACTTGCAGCATCAGGGCGGCGTCGCGGACCGTGCGCGTGATGGGGCCGGCGTGATCGAGGGTGTAGGCGAGCGGCAATATGCCGTAGCGGCTGACGCGGCTCCAGGTCGGCTTGAGCCCGACGCATCCGCAGAGAGTCGCGGGGATACGAATCGAACCGCCGGTATCAGTGCCGATGGTCGCGGCAGCGCTGCGGGCGACGATCGCGGCAGCCGAGCCGCCGCTCGAGCCGCCGGGAATGCGATCGTGAGCGTAAGGATTGCGCACGATTCCCCAATGCGGATTCGATGAGGTGATCCCGTAGGCGAACTCGTGCAGGTTGAGCTTGCCGAGCAGCACCGCGCCGGCGCGCGCCAATCGCGTCCAGACGGTTGCGTCATGATCGGGTTTGAAGTCGGCGAGAATTTTCGAGCCGCCGGTCGTGAGGATGCCCTTGGTGAAGACGAGATCTTTGAGCGCGATCGGGACACCATGAAACGGTCCGCGCCATTTACCGTTGACGATCTCGGCCTCAGCCTTCTTTGCCATTTTGCGCGCGAGAGTGTCGGTGACCGTGATGTATGCGCGCAGAGTCGGGTCAGTCCGTTCGATGCGCGCAAGATAAGCGTCGGTCAGTTCGACCGGAGAAATATCGCGATCGCGAAGTTTGGTCGAAAGCGCAGCTACGTCGAAATCGAGCAATTCGGTCAATGGCGACGACATCGGAGTGCCTCAGGATTTCAGATCGTTACGATTTGATTTTGCCCAGCCGCTCGGCTTCGGCGCTGAGCACGGGATATCCGAAAGGAGGTTCGACTTCGTTCAGGCCGAGCGTGCCGAGTTGGCTAGCGAGCGTCAGCATCGCGCCTGCGCTACGAGCGATCGACAGCGCGTCGGCGTCGGAGACCTCGTAGCCATAGAGATCACGCAAGACTTGTTTGACGGTTTCGCCTGTGACATTCGGCATCGGTTTCACTCCCGCGATTGCGCTCGCCGAAATGTAGCGCGGTTCGGCGTCGACCGGGTAGCGGTGAGCGCGCGCGTCGCGGCTATGCGAGGTGCTCGCAGGAATCGAGAATCAACCGATACACGTGGCCGGCGTCGGGCAGGCCGACCAGGCGATAGTGTTCGGCACCGAGCATCGCAGGCGGAAGCGCAGGATTGGTGAACGGATAGTAAGGCGCGTAGCGAAGATTGGGAGTGCGCCTGCGAATCTCGAGATTGCGGCCGTGGCGGATTAATTGGAGCTGCGATGCTTTCAGTCGATCGAGGAACACGGAGGTCGCTTCGGGACTGCGCAGGCCCGAGACGATTATCACGCGCAGGTTGGTGACGCCGTAATAAGTCGTCGCGAGATAGGAATGGAAGACGACGGCCTCGGCGATCAGGGCGAACACGATCACTGCGAGCAGGATGGAATTGACCTGCGCCTGGCCGGCGAGGCTGTAGTCGGGCGGCATCGCGCGGAACACGAGGGCCGCGATGGCGACGAGAACAATCACGACGGCGCGGCCAATCAACGCTTGAGTGTCACGAGGGCGGCCGGACCATAGCGGGCGCTCGCCGACCAGCAGATGCGGTTTGATGCGGTCGTCGGCGTCGGAGTCCACCGGTTGACTTTAGCGAGATTACTTCACGATTCGCGATGCGCGCAGCGCCGCGATTTTGTCGGGCGAGTAGCCGAGCATCTCGCGCAGCACCTCGTCGGTATGCTGGCCGAGCTTTGGCGACGGCTTCAATTCGGGCGGCTTGCCGTCGAAGCGCACCGGAAAGGTCGGCATCTTCAGCGTGCCGGCGGGGTGCTGCATCGTCTGCATGATGCCGCGCGTCTCGAAGGTCGGCTCGGCCAGGAGGTCGCCCGTATCGAGCACCGCGCCGGCCGGGATGCCGGCTTCGCCGATGATCCGCATCGCCTCGTGCTTGGTGTGCGTTCGGGTCCACGCCTCGACCATCGAATCGACCTCGGCGGCGTGGTTCATGCGGTTGGCGTGATTGACGTATTCCGGGTCGTCGGCCAGCTCGGGACGGCCGATGATCCTGGCGAGGCGGCGCCAGTGCTCGGGGTTGTTGTGGCTGTTGAAGACATAAACCCAATCATTGGGGCCGCCCGGCTTGCACGGATAGATGCCGCACGGGGCCGG
>PNBD01000056.1 GCA_003135855.1 Deltaproteobacteria bacterium | reverse complement strand
GCCATCATGATGATCAGCGGGTCCAGCCATGACTGAAAATTCGTCGCCATCAGCAGGTACACCAGCACGATCGCGAGCAGCAGTCCGCTGCCCATGCTGCTGAACGATTGCTGCATCGCCTGGCTCTCGCCCTGGATCGAAATCTTGGTGCCCGGCGGGAGATTTTTCAGTCCGTCGATCTTTTTCTGCACCGCCCGGGTCACGCTGCCAAGATCGGAGCCCTCGACGCCGCAATTCACATCGACCACTCGCTGAACCGTATAGTGGTTGATACCCTGCGCCTGAACTTCGTGGGTAAACGTCGCAACGTTGGTCAGATATTGCGGCGGCGGCATCGCGCCGTCGTGGAGCGATGCGGTCAAGGGAGTTTGCCCAATAGCCTGTATCGAATTGACTATATGCTGCGGCGTCTGCACCGCGACGCTGTAGCTAACGCCATTCCTCACGTCGAGCCATTGATTTGGCGATGTGACCAGACTCGAAGCCAGCGAAGTGAGTATGTTGCCGGTGACGTCGCGCTCGGTAATTCCAAGCTCCAGCGATTTGTCGCGATCGACTTTCACGCGCAGCACCGGATAGTCGAGTACCTGTGCGATGCGCACGTCGGCGGCGCCCGGCACCGTCCGGATCTGCTCTTTCAGTTCTTGCGCGATGCGGAAATCAGAGTCGAGATCGCGCCCGATGATCTGCACATCGATCGGCGCGGACAATCCGAAACTGAGCACCTGACTGATGATGTCCGCCGCCTGCGGATAGATAGTCACTTGCGGAAACTTTTCATGCACCGCCGCCCGGATCTTGTCGATGTATCCCTGCGTCGGATGATGCTTCGGCTTCAACTGGATTTGCAGGTCCGCATCCTGCGGGCCGAGACTGTCAGTCTGGTAGAACAACATCGCCCAATAGACCGGCAATCCGACGTGATCGGTCATCAGTTCGAACTCGTCGCTTGGGATCACGCTGCGAATCGTCCGCTCGATGCCGTCCGTGATGCGCGAACTTTCTTCCAGCCGCGTACCGACCGGGACCCGCGCGTGCAGCCGAATCATCCCGGTATCGACGTTCGGAAAAAAATCCTCGCCGACCACCATCACCAGCGTCATCGACGCGAAAACGATCACGGCGATCGATCCCAGCACCAGCCCGCGATGCGCCATCACGCGGCTGAGCAGCCGTTCGTAACGATCGCGTTGCCGATCGAACCACTTTTCAAACGAGGTCGTCGTCCTGCCCAGCCATCCGCGCGCTTTATGGCCTTCCGGTTCGGCCGCGAGCAGGTGAATCGCCATGCTCGGGACCAGCGTTCGCGACAGCAAGTACGAGGTCAGCATCGCGTACACGACCGCCAGTGCCAGCGGCACGAACAGGTAGCGAGCGACGCCGGTCAACGCGACAACTGGCGAAAACACGATGCATATCGACAGCGTGCCGACGAACGCCGGCACCGCGATCTGCCGCGCGCCGTCGAGGATTGCTACGCCAAGCGGCTTGCCCATCGCGTGGTTGCGATGGATGTTCTCGACTTCGACCGTCGCGTCATCGACCAGCATGCCGACCGCGAGCGCCAGCCCGCCGAGCGTCATGATGTTGATCGATTGCCCGGTCAGCTTGAGCCCGACTATCGACGTCAGAATCGCGAGCGGAATCGACGTGACGACGATCAACGTGCTGCGGATCGAGCCGAGAAACAACAGCACCATCAACGCTACCAGCGAGGCGGCGATCACTCCCTCCTGCACCACGTCGCGCAGCGATTGGCGCACGAACACCGATTGATCGAACGCGAGCGTCGCGTTCAGGCCCTTGGGCGCGATCGCGAGCATGTTGGGCAGCACTTTTTTTACCGCATCGACTACCGTCAGCGTCGAAGCCGCCGGATGTTTCAGGATCAGCATGAACGTCGCGAGCTGGCCGTTGATCCGCACGAGATCGGTCGCGACCGCGCTGCTGTCGCTGACTTTGGCGACGTCCTCCATGTAGACCGGAGCGCCGTCAACGTATTTGACCGGCAGGCGATTCAATTCTTCGACATGCCGCGGACTGCCATTGATCACGACGTCGTATTCCGTGTTGCCGATTTTCGCCGTGCCGCCCGGGATGATGACGTTTTGCTGCTGAAGCGCGGTGACCACGTCATTTGGCGATACGCCCCGCGAGTACATCTGCGCCGGATCGATGTTCACCATCACTTGGCGCGTAGCGCCGCCAAACGGGGCCGGCGTCGAGAGCCCGGGAATCGTGAACAGGAAAAGCCGCGCGAAGTTGTAGCCGAAGTCGTACACCTTGCTCTGCGGCATTGTCTCGCTCGACAGTAGCAAGTAGCTAATCGGAACCTCAGTCGCGTTATAGTCAATGACACTCGGCGGATTGATTCCCGGCGGCAGGATATTCTTGATTGCCTGCGATACCGATACTAACTGCGAAATAGCCAGTCCGGTGTCGGCGCCGCGTTGAAAATAGAATTTCAACAGCCCGATCCCGTTGAGCGAAATCGACTCTATGTGATCGACGCCGTTGACCGTGGTCGACGACGCACGCTCGCTGATGTTCACCACCCGCTGTTCCATCTCCTGCGCAGACAGTCCCGGATAATTCCAGACCAGGTCCACCACCGGGATGTCGATCGCGGGAAAGATGTCGTAGTTCATCGAGGAGAGCGACACGATGCCGAGCAGCAGCATCAAGGCCGCCATCACGGCCACGGTCACCGGCCGGCGCAGCGCGAGTTGGACGATCCACATATGACGCTAGCTCCTGTGTTTTTGGAGAGCGGTCTGCCCGGCTTCAGCGTCTATACGGGCTTGCTCTTCTTCGACACGAACGGCGCAACAAAGGCACGGCCAGGATCCGGTAGCAGGTTCAGAAATTTGATTTCAGCGAAGTCGCCGATGATTTGAATTGCCGAAAAAGTTGCGTTGTCCACCCGGATACGCCGGAAGTTGCGCAATTCCATTGACATGAAATGACACAAGATCGTGCGGATGATGTCGCCGTGCGAGACGAACAGGATTCTCCGGCCCTCATTCGCGGCGACCGCGCGATTCACCGCTTCGACTCCGCGCGTTTGTACCTGCGCAATAGTCTCGCCGCCGGGCGTGGGCGTTTCGAGCGGATGCTTGCGATAGTGCACGTAATCGGGATCGTCGATCAGGTCGTCGTAAACCATGCCTTCCCAGCGCCCGTACTGAACTTCCGCGATTTGCGCGTCCTCGATAATCGGCACTCCGCCGATACCGTCAGCGATAATGTCGGCCGATTGGCGCGCGCGAGGCAACGGGCTCGTGATGATCAGGTCCGGCTTGATCCCCCGCGCTAACGGGATCGAGGCCGCAACCTGCGCGCGCCCCTCTTCATCGAGATCGATCGGAACCCGGCCCATCACGCGGCCTTCGCGATTCCACGCGGTCTCGCCATGTCGCATAAATAGAGCGACTCCTCTCATCCCGACTCCATGCTTAATTTTGTCTGCGACGTAAAATGGTCCAAGCGCCATTCGCTCACGCTCCCGAGCAACTCGACGAAATCAGCGGCCAAAAAAAAAATGCGGCGGACGCCGTTAAATGCGCCCGCCGCCATCAAACCAGATTTGCGCCTCAAGAAACCAGAGCTAACGCGCCGATGCTCCCGCGGCCGCGTGCGCGCCGCTGTCCTCAGCGTGCGCCGCGCCGTTGCTCGCCGGCGCGAGACCGCAGAACGCCTCGTAATCGATCAGCGTCGTCTGCGTGGGATGCTCGCTGCACACCGGGCATTTCGGATCCTTGCGAATCTTGAGTACCCGCACGTAGTCCTTGTCCGACAGCGTGTCGAAGTAAACCATCTTGCCGATCAGCGGATGACCCGCACCGGTTATCAGCTTGATCGCTTCGAGCGCTTCGATCGATCCAATTAGTCCCGGAACCGCGCCTAGCACGCCCGCCTCCGCGCATGATGGCGCCATGTCCGGCGGCGCCGGCTCCGGATAGAGGCATCGATAGCAGGGTCCGCCCTTGGCCGGATAGAAAACCGTGGTATTGCCCTCGAAGCGGAAGATCGCGCCATCGACCAGCGGCTTCTTCGCGAACACGCACGCGTCGTTGATCAGGTACCGCGTCGGAAAATTGTCGCCGCAGTTCACGACCACGTCGTAGTCCTTGATGATCTCCATCACGTTCTCGGACGTGAGCCGCACGTCGTGACGAATCACCTTGGTGCCCGGATTGAGCGCGTTGATTTGCTTCTGCGCCGATTCGGTCTTGAGCATCCCGACCCGATCGGTCGTATGGATTATTTGCCGCTGCAGGTTGGATAGATCGACCACGTCGAAGTCGACCAGTCCGATCGTGCCGACTCCCGCCGCCGCGAGATAGAGCGCCGACGGCGAGCCCAGCGCGCCGGTGCCGAGCAGCAACACCTTGGCATCGAGCAGCTTGGCCTGTCCCTTCTCGCCGATTTCGGGAATCACGAAATGCCGCGAGTAACGATTGAGTTCTTCCTGCGTGAACTGTCGATCCGCGACCCACGGCAGCCCGCGATCCTTCCACGCGTTGAAGCCGCCGGTCAGGTTGTAAACGTTCTCGTAACCCAGTTCGCTGAGCGTTCGCGCCGCCAGCAGCGAGCGCGTGCCCGACGCGCACTGCAGAATCACCGGCGTCTTGTGGTCGGGAATTTTTTCCTCGACGCGCAGCTCCAGGAAGCCGCGCGGGATTCCAACCGCCTGCGGAATATGCCCTTGCCGCCACTCGTCGCTTTCGCGCACGTCGACCAGCACGGTCCCCGGCTTTTCGATCATCTTGCGCGCTTGATCGATATCGATCTGCTTAATCGTCGAGCGCGCTTCGTCGAGAATATTCTTTGAGGACTTCGCCATAGATTTATCCATCCGCGGCTGACAGGGCCGATTTCAATATACAACTATAACCACGACCCGACGCGGCGCTAGATGCGCGATTCGAGCGTCAGCCGCCCAGCATCCCAATCCGGCGGCGTCAGCCGCCCAGCATCCGATGTGATTCGACCAGGGTTTTTACGAAATTGAGCACCTGCGCCGCATGCCCTCGCGGCGTGACATCGCGAAACGTCGTGCGCATCCGCTGGTCGCGATCGAAGACGAAAGTCGTGCGCGCCGCGTGCGATCCCTTGAGCACCCCGAACGCGCTTGCAAGCCGGCCGCCTTCGTCCGACAGCAGGATGAACGGAAACGCGTGCTTCTCCGCAAACGCGCGATGACGCGCGACGGAATCGGTGCTGACGCCCAGGATCACACAATTGAGCTCTTCGAACTGCTCGAATGAGTCGCGAAATTCCTTGCCCTCGACCGTGCACCCCGGCGTGTCGTCCATCGGGTAGAAATAAACGATCACGTTGCGGCCGCGAAAATCCGCGAGGTGCCGCGTCTCACCGTTCTGATCCGGCAGCGCGAGTTCGAGCGCCGCCAGATCCAGTTTTCCGTTGCCCTCAGCCGGCGGCATGTGCCGGAGCCTCCGCCAGCGCGCGCTTCTTGGTGAACTTCAGCGCCGCATTGTCGATATTGATCGAGCACAGCGAACCGCACATCGTGCAAACGTTGCTGCCCGCCGCCTCACTTTCTTCCTTGTAACGGCGCGCCTTGTCGGGATCCATCGCCATCGCGTACATCCCTTCCCAGTTGAGCGATTTGCGATAGCGCGACATCTGATCGTTCCAGACCTTAGCGCCGCGCACGCCTTTGACCAGGTCGCCCGAGTGCGCCGCTATTCGCGTCGCGATCACGCCTTCGCGCACATCGTCGATATCGGGCAGCCTGAGATGCTCCGCCGGCGTCACGTAGCAAAGAAAATCGGTGCCCGCCGCCGACGCGATCGCGCCGCCAATCGCGCCCGTGATGTGGTCATACCCAGGCGCGACGTCGCACGTCAGCGGACCCAGCACATAGAACGGCGCGCCGCCGCAAATCCGCTTCTCCAGCTTCACGTTGGCTTCGATTTGATCGAGCGGAACGTGGCCCGGTCCTTCGATCATCACCTGCACGCCTGCCGCGCGCGCCCGTTCGGTCAATTCGCCGAGCACCAGCAACTCCGCCAACTGCCCGCGATCGGTCGCGTCGCCAGTTGCACCGGGACGCAAGCCATCGCCGAGCGAGATCGTCACGTCATGCTCGCGCAGCACCGCGCACACTTCGTCGAAGTGCTCGTAGAGCGGATTCTCATTGCCGGTCCGCTCGATCCATGCCGCGAGCATCGCGCCGCCGCGCGACACGATCCCTTCGATTCGCTGATGCCCCCGCAGCCGCTTCACGCTCTCGCGCGTCACGCCGCAATGCAGCGTCATGTAATCGACGCCCTGGCGCGCCTGCCGCTCGATCACGTCCAGGAAAAACTCGGCGTCCATCTCCATGATCGATCGCTCGGAACCGAGTTGATAAATCGGCACGGTGCCGAGAATCACCGGGCAGCGCGAAAGGATCTCGCCGCGAATCTTGTCCAGGTCGGTGCCGGTCGAAAGGTCCATCACCGAGTCGGAGCCGAAGCGGACCGCTGTGTAAAGCTTCTCGACTTCTTCCTCGATCAGTTGATGAAAATTCGAAGCGCCGATGTTGGCGTTCACCTTGGTGCGCAGCTTCTTGCCGATTCCGATCGCGCGGAATTCGTGATGATGGTTGTGCGGGATCACGACCTCGCCGGTCGCGACCAGCCCGCGAATCTCCTCGGCGGCGAGGCCCTCGTCCTCGGCCACCTCGGTCATCTGGCGGGTGATAATACCTTTGCGTGCCGCTTCAATCTGGGTCATTGCGTCAC
Organism: Deltaproteobacteria bacterium; assembly: GCA_003135855.1. GTDB lineage: Bacteria > Desulfobacterota > Binatia > Binatales > Binataceae > Binatus. The sequence continues at coordinate 50,534 of PNBD01000056.1, read as the reverse complement.
CTCCGCGGCCGGCTTCGCGCCCGGCGCCGGATCATTTCACTTAGTATAGCCCAAAACTCCGCGAGTGAAGTTCCGGGTTAATCTTCACCGTAGTCGATTCCGTTCTTCTCGCACAGAGCGCGCAGCTCCCGGATCATGCGCTCCGACCGCGCCAGATGCGCCACCGCGATAAAATTTGCCAGCGCCACCAGCGAGATCGCCGCCGTCGCCCAGTACATATGCGTGATCACGCTGGCGCCATGAATCACGCGCACGCCCTGCGCATACGCGATAAACAACACAGCGAGACCCGCCAACGTCAGCAGGATTGTAACTCGAGTCATCGATTCTACTTGGCGGTTCGTTCGTGATGACGATCGATTGCGGGCAGCTCGTCGGTTTCCGCCGGCTCCGCGTAATGCTTCGGCACATCGCGATTCGTGTAGGTCCGAAGCTCAGGACGCTGTGGGTTGAAAACTTCCGCGTTCTGTTGCTGGTACCACTCGAGCATCTCGTTCATGTTGCCGTCGCGGCCTTTCTCGGCCAGCACGCGCGAACGATGCATCAACTGTTCCTTGGTTTCGACGAAATCGAGCCGGTCGAAGCCCCAGATGCGCGGATGGACATACGTATCCATGCGAATCGCGTCGCATGGGCATGCCTCGACGCACAGTCCGCAATAGATGCAGCGCAGCGTGTCGATTTCATACCGCAGCGGATATTTTTCGATTTGTGGATCGGGCGACTCGCCCGCTTCTATATAGATGCATTGTGCGGGGCAGGCCGTCGCGCACAGATAACAGGCCGTGCAACGCACCGACGCGTCCTCGCGCAGCGTCAGGCGATGACTCCCGCGAAAATTGTCAGGATAACGCTTGCGCTCCTCGGGATATTGGGTGGTCGAGGTCGCGTTGACGCTTTTCTTGAGACCGAACAGATGCGCCGTATGCAGGACCAGGTTTCGGAAAAAATGGTAGTTGGTGACGGCCAGACCTTTCAGGATTTCGGGAAGATAGATCTTCTCCCAAAAGGTCATTTCTTCCTTTCTCTTCATTTGTGGACCAGCGCAAAATCCTTTGTCGGGACGGGGTTTCGGCGTTCCAATGACGCGCCGCCGAAAGCTGTGGAGTCCAAGGGTTCAACTATAAGTACCCGCTGGAATTGCAGTCAAGTTGGCCCGTTCGATCTAACTTCATCCGCGGCTACTTGAGCCTCGGGTAAAGCCGCACTGGATTTTCGTGCAGAATCTTCTTCTGCACCTCGACTGGAAACTCCGCGCGGCCCGCCGTCAACCTCACCGTATGCGGGAAGCGGCCGTCGAAATGCGGATAATCCGACGCGTACAAAATGTGCTCCGGGCCGACCGTGCTCACCACGAACGGCAGCGTCTCCTCATCGGGATCGCATGAGATGAAGAAATTCTCGCTGCGAATCACCTCCGACGGCTTGCGATGCAGAAACGGCACATACTCGGGCATCAATTCGTAATGCTCGTCGAGCCGCTCCATCCAGAACGGCAGCCAGCCCACGCCCGCCTCGAGGAACGCGGCGCGCAGCAGTGGAAAAATATCGAGCACGCCGCCGCCGACCAGCGCCGCAATCCCGCGCATCACCTCGAACGGATTGGTCGCCGAGTGCTGGATGAAAAGATTGTTGCCCATTTCGAACGTGCCGATTCCGTACGGCGGGCGCGCGGTGCCGCCGTGGAAGCAGGCCGGCAAATCGGTATCGACGCAGGCCTGCCAGATCGGATGAAACGCAGGATGGTCGAGCAGTTTGTCCTCCATATGCGACGACAGATAGATGCCGACGCACCACGGCAGTTTCGCGACGCGATGAATCTCGTCGGCGGCATGCTGCGGCGAGCGCATCGGCACCACCGCAACGCCCTTCAGCCGGTTCGGATACGCCGAACAATAATCCCCGAGCCAGCGATGATACGCGCGAACCATCGCCACTTCGAAATCGATACTCTCCAGTGCGCAGAAACTCGAAACCACCGTCGCGAACAAGACCGCCACGTCGATTCCCTCGCGGTCCATGTCCTTAATTCGCACGCTCGGATCGAATCCGCCGCGCATGTCGGGCATCTCGCCGAGAGGCTTGCGGCCGGTGCGCATCAGCGGTTTGTCGATCGTCGCGACGCCGAGCGGCCGCCCGGTATTCAGTTGATGAAAATAGCCGAAGAAGTATTTCGAGCGCCGGGTCGCCGCGACCTTCTTTAATTCTTCGAGGTCGGGTTTGAAACGCGCTTCGAGGTATTGATCGTAAAGCTCATTGGGCTCCATCACGTGCCCGTCGGCGTCGATTACCTTAATGCCGTTGAACATGGGACTCGCCTCAGCGTGACCGCCAGCGTCAGTTGCGCATTCGATCCCTTATCCCGCATACGGCGATCCAAACTCAAGCGCGTTCCTCTCTCGGCTTCTTCTCAATGCGCCTGATCGTTCTTGCCGATGAACTCGCGCACCACTTCGAGATATTTATCCGGCTCCTCGAGCATCGGCATATGCGAGCTGTTCTCCATCACCACCATCTCCGATCCGGGCAGCGCGCGGTGATAAATCTCGGTCGCCTCCGGCGTGCCCTCGTCATAGCGCCCACAGATAAACATCGACGGATGCGCGATCTCCTTCAGCCGCCCGACGCGATCGTAATCCTTCAGATTGCCGGTCACGCTGAATTCGTTCGGCCCGTTCATCGTGACGTAAACGCTCTCCCCGATTCCGGCGAATGCGCGCTCGAGCACGTCGGGATAAATCGCCAGCCGACACACGTGCCGCTTGTAGTACTCGTTCACGGCGGCCTGGTACTCGTAACAGTTGGTCGAACCCAACTTCTCATGCCGATCCAATGTCGCTTGAGTCTCGGCCGGCAACTCGCTGCGCAGCCGTTGCGAATCTTTCACCCACTGCGGCATCGAGATTGCCGGATCTGAAAAGATTACGCTCGCGACGCCGTCGGGCTTGGTCAGCATGTAATCCGTGAGCAGCATCGTGCCCCACGACTGGCCGAGGATATGCACGCGCTTCAATCCCAGTGCGGCGCGCACCTGCCCGAGTTCCTCGACGAAGCGCTCGATTCGCCACAGCCGATCGTCTTTCGGCCGCTCCGATTTTCCCGACCCGAGTTGATCGTAGAAAATAACCGGACGCTCTCTGCATAGTCGTCCGATCGGTTGCAGGTAGTCATGACCGAAGCCTGGCCCGCCATGAAGCGTCAGCAGCGGCGTCGCATCGCCCGACCCGACTTTCTGATACCACACGCGTCCACCGGTGACCGCGATATAGCCCTCGCGCACCGCGCACTCTTTCGGCAGCGCATACGGGTCCACCTTTTCTTCAGCATGCGACGCACTCGCACCCAAAAGAAGAATCGTTACAAGCGCGAACGAGATCGCATTCCATCCTCGATTCATCTGAATTCCCCTGCGCGGTCCGGTGTACTCGTCGCGCGCTACTCTTCCACCCCTTTTCTTCTAGCGCGTAGCGCGCATCTTTCTTATCACCCACGGGAAGCCCGAAACCTCGTGAGGTTTCGGATCTCTTCTCTTCTCTTTTTTCTTCTTCCGCTCCTCCCTCCCCTACTCCTCCCTTTCGCCGCGTCGATGCTTCGATTACAACATTGCACGCCATGAGTTCGAGAACCGCCGAAATCGCAACGACGCCCGCGCGCAAGATTACCTCCAGCGAAGCCGCACACACTCTGCTCGCGAGCTTCCTCGGCTGGGCGCTCGACGCCTTCGATTTTTTCGTGCTGGTGTTCGTGCTGCCGACCGTCGCGAAGGAATTTCACAAGTCCGTCGCCGACGTCGCCTTCACCATCACCGCGACGCTTGCGATGCGCCCCATTGGCGCGCTGATCTTCGGCTGGGTCGCCGACCGGTACGGCCGCCGCATCCCGCTGATGATCGACGTCATCTTCTACTCGATCGTCGAAGTGTTGAGCGGCTTCGCGCCGAGCTACGGATGGTTCCTGTTTCTGCGCGCGCTCTACGGCGTCGCGATGGGCGGTGAATGGGGCGTCGGCGCGTCGCTCGCGATGGAAGCGGTCTCGCCGAAGTGGCGCGGCTTTTTTTCCGGCCTGCTGCAGGAAGGCTATGCGGTCGGCTATCTGCTCGCCGCGGGCGCTTACTTTTTCGTGTTCCCGTATTTTGGTTGGCGCGCGATGTTCTTCCTCGGCGGCGCACCCGCACTGCTGACTATCTACATCCGCGCCAAAGTGCCCGAGTCCGAAGCTTGGGAACGCACGCGCCCCGACATGGCCAAGATCAAACGCGCGGTTCGCGAGAACTGGCGGCTCTTCCTTTACTTGATCCTGCTGATGACGATGATGAACCTTGTTTCGCACGGCACGCAGGATTTGTATCCGACGTTTCTGCAGAAGCAGCGCGGCTTCGACGCGCGGACGGTCGCATCGATCGCGCTCATCTATAACATCGGCGCGATCCTGGGCGGCCTCACCTTCGGCTATTTTTCCGATCGGCTAGGACGCCGCCGCACGATGGCGATTGCGGTCATCGGCGCGGGATTAGTCGTGCCGCTCTGGATTTATCCGAGCACTGTCGCCGTGCTCGTGATGGGTGCCTTTCTGATGCAATTCATGGTGCAGGGCGCGTGGGGCGTCATCCCGGCGCATCTGACCGAGTTGTCGCCGCCCGAGGTGCGCGGATTATTCTCCGGCCTCGCCTATCAAATGGGCGTGCTGCTCGCCTCGAACGCCGCCTTCGGCGAGGCGCTGCTCGCCGAGAAATTCGGCTATTCGGCGGCGCTCGCGAGTGTCGCGGCGATCGTGATGGTCTCCGCGGCGATCGTCATTATGCTGGGCCGCGAGCGCCTCGGCCGCGACCTCCACTCTGGAGCTGCCGATGCATAAACCGCAGCCCAACTCTGTCAGCTCTCGTCACTCAATCTAAGAGTGACCAATCACGCGTTTCCCGTCAGTCCGGCAGGGCTTTCGTTCTCCCGAAGATTGCGCTAAACGACCGGTATGTGGAGGTAAACCCATGAAATTCGGTCTCTTCTATGAAATCTCAGTACCGCGACCCTGGGGGCGCGAAACTGAAAAAACGGTTTACGACAATTGCCTCGAACAAGTCGCGCTCGCCGATACCCTCGGCTTCGATCAGGTGTGGGCCGTCGAGCATCACTTCCTTGAAGAATATTCTCACTGTCCGGCGCCCGAATTGTTCCTCACCGCCTGCGCGATGAAGACCAAAAAAATGCGCGTCGGTCATGGCATCGTCGTATGCGTTCCCGAGTTCAATCATCCGATCAAAATTGCCGAGCGCACTGCCGTGCTGGACATCCTGTCGGGTGGCCGGCTCGAAGTTGGCACCGGACGCTCCGCGACCTGGACCGAACTGGGCGGCTTCCGCGCGAGTCCCGACGAAACCAAAAAGACCTGGGACGAATTCGTTCATTGCCTGCCGAATATGTGGACGCAGGAGCGCTACTCGTATCAGGGACGATCGTGGTCGATGCCGCAGCGGACGATCGTGCCCAAGCCCTATCAGAAGCCGCATCCGCCGCTCTGGGTCGCGGTCACCAGCCCCGGCACCGAGGTCGACGCCGCCGAGCGCGGGATGGGCAGTCTCGGTCTTACCTTCGGCGGTTTCGCCGAGCAGGATGAGAAGGTCAAGCGCTATCGCAAGATCATTCGCAACTGCACGCCGGTCGGCAAATTTGTCAATGAGAACGTCTCGACGGTGAACTTCCTCTACTGCCATGAGGACGACGCGGAAGGCGTGAAGATCGGCAAGCGCATGACCGGCACCTTCAATTATCTCGCGTCGCAATTGCTTGCGGCTCGCGAGGCGTATCCGAGCAAATCGTATCCGTCGCTCGGCTTGCTCCCGGCACTCCGCCAGGATGCGTCCGGCCCCGGCGACGCCTCGGGCGCGCCGGAGGGAATCGCGATCGGCAATCCGGCCCGCCTGGTGCGCGAGCTCAAAAAGTGGGAAGCCTGCGGCGTCGATCGCGTAAACTTTCTGCTGAACGCGCTCGAGTCGATTCCGCAGGAGAAGGTGCTCGACAGTCTCCGCATTTTCGCGAAGGAAGTGATGCCGCATTTTCAGGGCGCGAGTGATTCCGCCGCCGCCGCCGCGGGAGGTCGTTGATGCCTCCTCGTTACGGAAAACTCAACACCGCCGATTGGGCGAAAGCGGCCGCCACCATCAATGGCTACAAGACTGAGCCATGGCTGCTGAAAGGCGCGCAGATTCTAAGCATCAATATCGAGATCGACGACGATCCCGCCGACAACCTAATCCCGCGCACGATGCATCCGTCGATCCCGTCCTACGCGATCTTCAACGTCACACATTATCCCGAGAGTCCGGCCGGTGCGTTCTCGATTGCCGAGGTTCGCATCGCCGGCCGCACTGGTGTTCGTCCGCGCGGATTCGTGCTGCGCAGTTTCTGCGATAGCGAAGATGCGCGGCGTGAGTTGGGCGCGCGATGGGGTTTTCCGGTTGCGCCGGCTGAAGTGAAAATCGATCTCCGCCATGATCGCATCGTCGCGCACGTGATCGCCGACGGCCGCAACGCCCTCGACTGCGAGCTGGTCGATCGCGACGTGATCGCGGGCAACGACATTCAGTACATCGCGAGCATGCATCTCGCGCGCAACAAGGAAGACGGCAAGATGGTGCTGGTGCAGGTCGATCCCGAGTTCGTCTTTTCGAAGGCTGAGCGCGGCAAGCCGCGAATCCTGCATCTCGACAACAATGCGTGGGGCGCGGGTGACAATCTTCGGCTCGGCAATCCGATCTCGGCGACCTTCACCGTCGCCGACGTGACGATGCCGAAGATTCGCTACATCTGCAATCCGGAAGTGCCGGCGATGCAGGGTACGACCAAAGTCGCCGCCTAGCCATTCTTTTTCACAGTCTGTTTGATGGAGCCGCGACTCGATTCCGAGCCGCGGCTCTTCTTTTTCTCGCCCGGCCGCCTAATTCTGCGGATGTTTCACGTGAAACGTCTGAAAGTTCAGGAGAGTTCAGGGGAATGAAACGCGAAAGACAACACGAGATGATCTTTCGACTACGGAAGCCTGCCCGCTTCGACTTCATCATGGCGGAGCCGTGGCGCTTCGAAAAACTCAAGCTCAAGAGCGGACTCAACATGCGGATCGCGCGCGCCGGTTCCGGTCCGCTCGTGGTCATGCTGCATGGATTCCCCGAATGCTGGTACTCGTATCGTCATCAGATCCGCGCGCTGTCCGATCGCTTCGATTGCGTGGCGCCCGAGATGCGCGGCTACGGCGAGACCGACGCGCCCGTCGGCGTGATGAATTACACGCTCGACAAACTTGTCGGCGACGTCGCCGAATTGATCGAGGCGCTCGGGCATAAGCGCGCTGTGGTCGTCGGTCATGATTGGGGCGGCGCGATCGCGTGGGCGACTGCCATGATGCGCCCCGACGTCGTCGAGCGTCTGATCGTGATGAACTGTCCGCATCTCGCCCGCATGGGTCGCGAGTTGCGCCGCAATCCGCGCCAGATGCTCCGTAGCTGGTACATGGTGTTCTTTCAGCTCCCGCGAATTCCCGAGTGGCTATTCCGCCGTCATGACTACGACCTGCTCACGCGGACGCTCCGCGATGGTACCGTGCAGAAGAATGTTTTCACCGACGACGATTTGGCTTACTTCCGCCAGGCGTTCCGCAACCCTTACTCGGTTACCGCAGCGATCAATTATTATCGCGCCCAATTTCGCTCCAGCTTCAGGGCGAAGCCCGGTCAGGACGACTGGATGAATCGCAAAATCGACGCACCGACGCTGCTCATCTGGGGCGAGCAGGATTTCGCGCTCGGCAAGGAGCTGACCTACGACATGGAGGACCTTTTCACCGGCCCCTTCGAGATCAAGTACATCCCCGACTCGGGCCATTGGGTGCAGCAGGAAAAGCCCGAGTTGGTGAATCGCTACATGCGCGATTTCCTCGCTCCGATGGTGTCTTGATCGCCTCGTCACCGCCTCGTTTTTCGACGCATCGCGCCGCCGCCCGTCCGTCCTTTACACCCAACAGTCGCGCGCATATGTTTGCATTTGGTGATAACGCTCGGACGCCGCCTTTCTCACCGATCCAGGTAATCCCCTCTTAGGGTCGTCTGTTTAGGAGCTATCCGGCAAATTCAGAAGGAGGGCGCTTATGCCCACGAAGTTGTATGTAGGGAATCTCGCCTACGCGGTCACCCAGGAAGATCTGGCGGACCTGTTTGCGCAGGCGGGGAAGGTCGAGAGCGCGGTGGTGGTTACGGATAAATTTTCCGGACAATCGCGCGGCTTTGGTTTTGTCGAGATGGTGGAGGCGAGCGAGGCGGCTACCGCGATTCAGACCCTGAACGACACCGATCTTAAGGGACGTCGCATCAAGATCGATGAAGCGCGCGCCAGCACCGGCGGACCGCGTGGTGGCGGCGGTGGCGGTGGCGGGGGCGATCGCCGTCGTGGTGGCGGCGGTGGTGGCGGAGGAGGAGGCGGCGGTGGCGGCGCAGGTGGTGGCCGCAATCGCTGGTAGTTCCTCGCCTCGAGCCAGGCGACTGAAAAACAACTAAACGCAGGTTCGCGGCGCGGCCGGAGATTCAAGTCTTCGCCCGCGTCGCACTTTTTTTTGTCCATCCAGATTGACCGTAACTCGATTGGCCGTTGCTGGCCGGCAACTGCTATCTTGTGGCGTCGCACGACGACCCAAAAATCCAGACTGTGAGTGAATCCCGACGAATGAGAAAAGCCATAGCCGCAACTCTTGCCCTCGCGATCGTCGCCGCGATCTCCGCGCCGCCGAAATCTTTCGCCGATAGTGTTCCCACCCAAACTCTCCGCAACGTCGCCGGTATCGTCAGCCATCACGACCGCCGCGTAGTGCAGGTCGGCACCGCCTTCTTCGTCGCTGTGCCGAGCGGCGCGTTCCCCGGCCGATCTTTCGTCTATCTCGTGACGGCTCGTCACAATCTACTCGACGATCAAGGCAACGGCCGCTCGGGACTTTTCCTCACCCTTGAGGATGCCAAAACCGCCGCGATGCGCGAGGAACCGCTCCCGGTCGAATCGAAATGGGTGTTCGATCCCCATAATGAAAAGGCCGACGTCGCTGCGATTCCGTTCACCGCCGAAGGCGCGAGTATCGCGCCGATTCCGCTGAGCTCGCTGCTCGGCACCGACGACCCGCTGATGCGTCCCGAGACCGGCGCGCAAATTTACTATCTGACCGCCGCGACCGTCGGCGCCACCCAGCCTCGCTTCGAGGCGCTCGCGCGCTTCGGCCACGTTTCGGTGCCGGTCCCGGCCGAGACCGCGGTTAATGGCGCCGGCCTGCAGGAGCTTTCGCTGCTCGACGGTGGCGGAACTCCTGGATTTTCGAGCGGCGCGCCGGTGTTTGTCAGCGCGGGTTTGCGCTTCGCACTATGGGGGATCCTCGAGGCCAACAGCGCGCTCACCAGCGATCCGGTCTTTGCTGGATTGGCAGGAGTGCTGCCGGCCAAGTATGTCGCCGAGACCGTCCGCGCGATGGCCGAAATCCAGGACAAAGCGCTGCGCGGCACCGCCAAGACTCCCGATTAAAAGTCCCGATTGAATGTTTCCTTCTTTCTCGACCGTCCCGGCATTATCAGGCCGCGACGGCAATCCAGGCGCGATCACTTGATTTGAATCGCGTACGCAGATACCAACAGTAGTTCCACCGCCGCATCGGATTGCTCCCCGGTAGCTCAGTCGGTAGAGCGGACGGCTGTTAACCGTCATGTCGCTGGTTCGAATCCGGCCCGGGGAGCCACCGTCCTTCGCGTTGGTCAGTCGTTTCGCAGCAGTCCGGTCACGCCCGCGATGAAGATCGCGCTCAACAACCATCCCGCGATGATCTGTAGCCAGAGATAGACGCGCAGCCATCCGCCGCTGCATGGAATCCTGATACCGAGAATGACGCATATGCCATTCGCGACAGTATCGGGCCACCAGTAATGCTCCTGATGGAGATTTACAAACGGCAGGAATACGTCGAGTGAATACAGTAGAGGATTCAATTCGGCGGAGGGATCGCCGGACGGGGGCGGCGTTGTCTCTGGCCAAGTCAGACGCATCACGCCCGCGCGCGTGCCGATAAAAACCATCGCCCATCCGACCAGCACAACTCCCAAGGACCAATCGATGGCGCGCAGTGGGCGATGCCCATATCCAATCGTGGCTCTCAAAAAACCGCCCAGCAGCCGGCCTCTCCATCCATAGCGCGCATATCTCACGTCTTCCGCGGCGATCAGTACCGACGTCGCGTCATTTTCGAGACCGGATTCTCGATAGGCTCTCGCTAGCTGTCGGTACGGCTGAGGGTTAAATGCACCGGGCGTTTGAGGCTGCAAGGAGATCCAACGCAATCGAGTTCGCAAGTCGGTCGGGGATCCGGGACCAAAGCCGTCGTAGGTAAAGCCATCGATCAGCAGGTAGCTGGGTTCGGGCCAGCTCTTCTCCTCGTCGAGCAGAATCCCAACATGAGCGCCACTAAGATCGACCGTCGCGCCGTTCTTTGGCTCGACATCGCGCCAGTAAAAGTATCCTCCGGCAGTCAAGGCTCCTCCCGAAAAGCCGTGGCCATCGCCGGGCGCTCCCAGGAATCGCGCGTTGCTGACAATGATGCTGTTCGTGATCTTCGCACCTGTGAACGCCACTACACCGTCGGCCTCGAAGGTTCCCCAATCACCATATCTAGGAACACCGAACCACACGGAGCCGAAACTGCTGAAGTTACCCTCAAAAGCCCAATTGTGCGGATTGATCAAGTGCGCGCCATAAAAGCCGATGTCATGCGCGACGGAAGCTTGGCGCATCGTTACTGCTCCTTCCGAACGGAAACCAAAGTCGAGATCGACTTCGGAGCCGACAACAATCTCGTCGAGGATAAGGGCCGGTTTGTCGTTCCCGGCGTAGCGCGACATCGAGAGCTTCGAGTAGTGGAAAGAGCCGCCGCTGCAGATTAGTGCGCCATCGATTTTGGCGCGTTCGAGTCGAGTTTCCCCTGACGCGTGAAAACCTTCTCCTAAATTGAGATCGCCGCGAACTATTAGTCCCTCAGCGTTGATTTCGGTGGCATAGCTTCCGTCAAGATTGAGATGCGGAATTTCAGTCTGTACCAGGACCAGTCTCTCGGCGAACGAACACTTGCGCATCGTCAGCGCGAATGGGACGCGAACGCGCGACAGATCGAGGCCTCCGACGATCCGCGCGCCCAGGATCTTGATTCCGGCGCGATTGATAAGAGGCGTCGCGGCGGGATCGTCGCAGAGCCACATGAGAAGCGAAGCGCGGATGTCGCGCTCATGAGACCACTTGTCCGCCTGCCGGGGATCGTTGCTCGAATCATCGGGGTTTGCGCTGGCTCCGGCGACCGCAAACTCCCCGCGATCGACGTCGCCGGTCTCTGCGAACTCGACCATCGTACGCTCGGCGTGGGTGAGGTTCGGAAATCTCGACGCTGCGAGTTTCGTCAACGGCGAGTCGGAAGCGGATGTAGTGCCGGTAACGAACACTGCGATGATCATCGCCGCGACCCACCCCAGCGTCCGGACGAGCCTAAACATCGAAGTGTCACCTTGCGGGATGTACTCCGCGACCAATCGACTCGCGCGTTTCATAGCATGGGGGCAACCCCGCGCATATATCTCGGCGTTGCGCCTTGGCCCCGCTGCTTGAATCAGCGTGGTGAATTCCCCGAATGCCTAAGAACCCTGCTCCAGACCAGGTCTACGGTGTCGTTCTGATCTCGATGACGTCCTCCAGAACGCGCTGGAATTCAGGCGGTGGCGCGAAGTACATGGTTCGATACGTATCCAGGAAGGGGAGCCACAATCATCCGGCGGTGCTCAATCGTTCCTCAGCAGGCCAGTCACGCCGGCGACGAGGATTGCGCTCAATATCCATCCCGCGATGATCTGCAGCCAGAGGTAGCGCCGCAGCCAGCGTCCGCTGATTCGAATCTTCCGACCGAGTATCGCTAACTGGCCGGCAGCATCNNAGGGGGCAGGGCGGCCACGGCCACGTCGACCTCGTGGTGGCGCTCCCACTCGTAGACGCGGCCCGCCCCGGCCTGGCCGGCAGCATCGGCGTCGGGCCACCAGTAGCGTTCTTGATGTAGATTGACGAAAGGAACGAACACGTCGATCGAGTATAAAAACGGGCTCAGCCGTTCGTAGCGATCGAAATTCGCAGGTCTGTTCTCTGGCCAGGTCGGGCGCATCACCCCGGCGCGTTCGGCCGTTCGCACTAGGCCCCAGCCGAGGAGCACGACTGCGAGCGACCAGGCTATTGCGAGTAGCGGCCGATGGCCGTAACCGATCGTCCACTTGAGGAAGCCTCCCCAGAGCGCACCAAGGAAGCCAAATTTCAGGTAGCGGGCATCCTCTTCCGCGATCAGTACCTCGAGCGCACCGGGCTCGTCACCGGTTTCGCGCAGGACCTTGGCCAACTGGCGATAAGGTTGCAGATGGAGCCCGGGCGGCTGCAGCGCGAGCCATCGGAGGCGGCTCGGGGCGTCGACGGGCGGCGTGAGTCCGGAATAGGCGAAGCCGTCTAGAATCAGATCACCCGGCTTGGGCCAGCTCTGCTCATCGTCGACCAGAAACGCAACTTTCGCGACGGCGAGGTTCAGCGTTGCCCCGTTCTGAAGATCGACCTTTTGCCAAACCAGCGCCTTCTGCACCTCCATGGCGGTCGCGTCGAGCCCGTGCACGCTGGCTCTCGCGCCCTTGAATTTAGCTTGGTGCACGTAAAAGTTCCCGCCGACATGAGCCGTAACGAATCGCACCAGGCCGTCGGCTTCGAAATCACCAGATTGCTCATACCCCGCAAGGGAGACATCTCCACCGATGCTCGCGCTGTTGGCTGTCAACGCGACGTTACCAGGATTGATGAAGTGGCCTCCCATGCAAATCAGGCGCCCCCCGATGGTCGCTCCTTCGAGCAGAACCGCTCCCTGCGATTCAAACCCGAAGCCGATCACGACGTAGCCCTTGACGGCAACCGCACGGAGATCGAGCGCTATCTTGAGCTGCTGTTCTGGATCGATGATGACCGGCGCAGCGGAGGCGTGAAACTTGCCACCTCCGAAGAACATTGTTCCATCGACGCGCGCGCCCCATAGATCGACCCTGCCCGAGGCCCGAAATGGGCCGCCGTAGTCGTCGGTACCATCCGATCCGATGTCGGCATCGCCCGCCACTACGATGTTCTCGGCGAGGATTTCTCCGGTAGAGCTGCCGTTGAAATTCAGCTTTGGGATTTCCGCCGAATTGAGATTGATTTGCTCGGGGATGGAGCATCGGATCATTGCAATTCCGAAGGGGATCCGGATGTGCGAGAGGTCAAGCTTTCCGGTGACGCGAGCGCCGAGCAGCCGAATGCCGCGCGGGTCCACCAGCCGCGAGACGTCCGGGTCCACGCATAGCCATTGAATCAGCTCCGCACGGACTTCCCGGTCGTGATCCCAACGATCGGCATGCGCCGGATCGTTGGACGGATCATTGGGGACCGCGCTGGGACCAGCGGTCGCGAAGTCGCCTCGGGCGCGCTTCTTGACGTCCGCGAATTCGAGGAGCGCGCGCTCGGTATGGGTAAGATTCGGGAACTCTGAAGCAGCAAGTCTGATGAGTGTAGTTGAGTCTGTCTGCGGCGGCTGAGCCGCACGGCAGGGACTCGCTGAGAGTGTGGCGATGATTAGCGCCGCCAACCCCGGCGTCCAGGCGAGCAGCCTTAGCATCGAGCCACAGCGGTGAGAGATGTCCACCACGATTTGTGAATCCGCACGTTTCATAACATGCAGACGATACCGCGCATATCCCGACTTGGGCCTGGCCCCGCGGGTTCAATCAGCCTGTGGATGTCCCGTACGCCTAAGAGCCGTGCTCAGCGCTTTGCTTTTGATTCGGCCTACGATGTCACATCCATCTCCGACTTCCTCAAGAACGCGGCGGAACTCTGGCGGCGGCCCGACGCACATGGTTCGATACGTGTTCAGGAAGGGGAGCCACTTCCACATCTCTCGCTTAAATTCCCGACATCGCCACATATTGAAAAACGCTGGCTGCAATGCTTGCCAGCTTCGTCTGTATGCCGCTCGCCGATTGCTGTAGCGTTGCCAAAAGCGCATCGTATTTGCGTGACGGCATGAGGCAATGCTGCTATCACGATTAAGACTGCGAGATGACGCCTTATGACTGCAAGATGACGCCTAAAGTGATCGATCTAGTTCGCGCCGCGTGCTCTTCGATCAACCTGCCGCTTTCGCTGAACCGTTCACGAATCGCCGCCCTTTTGCTCGCATCGCTCCTCGCCTCGGGATGCGCCGCGAACCGCGAAACTCAAGAAATGACCAGTCGATGCCAAAGCGATGATCGCGCCGCATGCGCCGAGCTCGACGATCAACGCCAGGCCCGCGACGAGGCCGACTACCAGGGCGAGCCGGCGCTCGGATATCTCAACCTGCCGGTTGGAATCTTTCTGCCGATGCCGATCGCGGCCCGCAACTCCTCAAACTCGTCGATGTAAGACGTAATCTGTTGCGCGCTCGCGCCGAAAGACGCGAAAAAAAAAGGCCGCCGGAGAGATATCCAGCGGCCTTTGACTTTCTATCGAATCGATCAGCCGAGCAGTGACTTCGCCACGGTCTCGCGATGCACCGGGGCGTTGCCGAAATTCGCCTCTCCCGCCAGCGCCCGGCGATGGTACAGATGCATGTCGTGCTCCCACGTGAAGCCGATTCCGCCGTGCACCTGGATTGCTTCCGACGTGACGTTCTTCGCCATGTCCGACGCGTAAGCTTTCGCCATCGGCACCGCCGTCGCAGCCTCGTCACCCTTGGTATCGACCGTCCAGCATGCGTAGTACGTCAGCGAGCGCGCGTTCTCGACCGCCACCATCATATCGACGCACTTATGCTTGACCGCCTGGAACGATCCGATCGGCTTGCCGAATTGCACGCGCGTCTTGGCGTATTCGACCGACATGTCGAGCGCCCGCTGCGCCGTGCCGACCATCTCCGCCGCGAGGCCCGCCGTCGCGATATCCAGCGTGCGCCGCAGAACTGGCCATCCCTCGCCTTCTTTGCCGATCAGTTCCGACGTTTTGGCGTTGTCGAATTTGACGTGACAAAGCCGCCGCGTCATATCGACCGTCTTGAGCTGCGTGATCGTCACACCCGGAGCATTGGTCGCTATCGCAACGAGTGTGATCCCTTTTTCGCCGCTACCACCGGTGCGCACCGCGACCGCCATAGCGTTGGCGACGTGCGCGTCGGGCACGAAAAACTTCTCACCAGTGATCGTGTATTCCTTGCCGCTCTTGGTCGCCTTGAGCTGGATTCCCTCCGCGTCGAATCGGCCCGCCGCTTCCGCAATCGCAACCGTCCCGATGAACTCGCCCTTGGCCATCCGCGGGAGCAGATTTTTTTTCTGCTCGTCCGAACCGCCTTCGATTAGCAGCGGCGCCGCGAGCAGCGCCGACGTGAACAACGGTCCCGGCACCAGCGCCTTGCCCGCCTCTTCGACGATCACCGTCATGTCGAGAAAGCTGCCGCCCTGGCCGCCGTATTCTTCTGGAATCAACAGTCCCGGCCAGCCGAGGCCCACCAGCTTCTTCCAGAATCCCGCGTCATGCGCCGTCGGGTCCGCCATCATCTGGCGGACAAACTTGGTCGGGCAATTGTCGGCCAGAAAGCGCTTGGCCGCGTCCCGAAGCATCTCTTGTTCTTCTGAAAACCCGAAATCCAACTTGGTATTTCCTCCGTTCTTCGATGGGAATCCTGCGCGATTCTGCCGCGCTGGGATCCATGATTCAGCTACCATTAACGCTTTCGCGCGCGCAAGCGCGGCCGTGCTCGGTGATCGCGGATTGGTCGCCACCTTGATAGGTTCTTGCGAGATTGGCGAAAGTAAGCTGCCACGTATTGAAAGAGGCGCCAGCCGATGCCCGCGGAGCCCACTGAAAAACATAAGGACCTGGTTCGTGAGGAATTCACCCGCCAGGCACCCGCCTATGCCGATGCGCCCGTGATCAAGGACCCGCTTCATCTGCAAAAACTGCTCGACCAGGTGAAGCCTGCCGGCGACGCGCGCGTGCTCGAGATCGCGACCGGTCCGGGTCACGTCGCGCTGGCGTTCGCGCGAGTCTGCCGCGAGGTCGTCGGCGTCGATTTAACCGAAGCGCCGCTCAAGATTGCCGAGCGGATGCGCGCTGAGCGGGGAATTTCAAACGCCCGCTTCATGCAGGGCGATGTCGAAGCCAAACTGCCGTTCGCCGACGGAGAGTTCGACGCTGTCATCTGCCGTTTCGCGGTCCATCATTTCGAGCATCCGGAAAAAGTGCTCGCCGAGATGAGCCGTCTCTGTCGCGCCGGCGGGACGATCGCGGTCGAGGATTTGATTTCGAGCGAACATCCCGAGCGCGCCGCATATTACAACCGCTACGAACAACTGCGCGATTCATCGCATACGCGAGCGCTGCCGCTGAGCGAATTGCTGCGCACGATGGCGTCGGTCGGACTCGAAATTGTTCGCTTCAGCTCCGACGGTCTGACCAATCCGGTCGAGCGATGGTTCGATACTGGCTTCACGCCGGCCGACAAACGCGCCGAAGCGCTCGCAATGATTGAGCGCGACCTGGCCGAGGATCTCACCGGCGCGAATCCACGCCGCGTCGAGGGTCAGTTGTATTTCACGCATCGCACCGCGATCGTCATCGCCCGCAAGCTCCCGCCCGCTTCCCCTCCGTCATCCTGAGCGAAGGCTGCCGGAGTCGAAGGATCTCGATCCTTTGCGACCGACCGCGCTGACTACGCCCCGCCGCTAGCTACGTCTTGTTCGAGATCAGCGCGAGCACGCCGGAGTACTGCAGCAGCGCAGTCTGCTCGCCGAGCGGACCAATCTCGAAGCCGGTGAAAAATCCGGCAATCGGCACCGCTCCGAGATATTGCCGCAAATACGCGGAGTCGTGACCCGGCATTCCATAAAGTCCCGCGCCGCGCGACACGCAATCGAAATAGAGACCGAACGCCGGCGGCGATGCGAGCACTTTGCCCAACTCTTCGAGCGACGTCTTCAGATCGCGGCGCGATCGCTCCGCATCGCGCAGTACGAATCCGATCGTGTCGCCGACTTTCGGCTGAAACGAAACCGCAACGACGCCGTGCTCTTCGCTGGCCCCGACGATGTTGCGCACGATGAAGCGCCCGCGTTCGATCGTCGTGGCGCTAGCGTCGATCGGAATTGCGGCGAACACATACGTCAACGCGCGCCGCAGGTCCGTGACCAGCGGTCCGGCGGCCTCCGCGAAAACTTCAAACGCCGGGCGTCCATCAAGTTCGATCAGAATGTTATCGCGCGCCGCGGTTACGCGATGCGCCGATCCGATCGGTGCGCACGCGAGCGAGCTCATGATGTTCAGATCGAAGTCGCCCGTGAGCAGCATCCCCGACACCGCATTCGAGCTCACCACGTCGCCGCAAAAAACGAACGTCTCGCCGATCGAGCCGTCCTCGCTGGCGCCGCCACCGGTGATTGCGACGTTCGGCAGTTCCCGCCGTAGCGCCTCGAGCGTCGCCTCCGCTTCAAAGTTGTAAGTATCGGCGAGCAGGATCAGCAGATTCGTTTTGCCGAGCGCCGGCCGGACAGCGGTTGCGATTTCTGCGGCCACTCCCGCAGCGCGTCCGCGTAGCGACGGCACGAAGAATCGAGCCGCGCGCAAATCCTCGCCGCCGAACACCAGCACCGCGAGCGCGTGCCCCGATTCGACTTCATGCTCGCCCGCGATCACGCCCATGCCGGAGCATCCGGCCACTTCGCGCGTATGCGCCTCGCTCGCGACCATCCGCAGTATCATTGGATACGCGGCGCCATACGCGGGCGTCGCAAAACAAAGCGCTCCCTCCGCAGTCTTGAGCCCGGCCTGCGCGAGCGCCTCAGCCGTCGCCTCTGCTGCGGCCACGCGCGGGTTCAATGATTGGGAAAATCCGACGCCCGCTCGAATCATCTGGATGTCTCGCTTCTGCGACTCGCAGGATGCCGAATCTGCGCTCGATTCGGACTCGTTACGAGTCTACTCGTCCAGCGCGACGGGATTGCCACACTTCATCGGCCGCCAAAAGTTTTCAGCAGCTCGACCATCCGCTGGATTCCGTCGGTGAGTTCCTTGACCCCGATATGCTCGTTGACGCCGTGCACGCCTTTTCCTTCGGCGGCGGTAATTTCGACCGGGATAAAACCGTACGAGACGATTTTCTTCTGGCGAAAATAATGGCTGTCCGTAAATCCGATGATCATCATCGGCACGACTCGCGCCTTGTCGCGGCGGTCCGCGAGCTGGTTAATCGCAGTCATCAGCGTCGAGTGCGTCGGCGATGAGATCGGCGGAAAATTGAGAATCACATCGACCTTGATCGAATCGTCGCCGATCGCGGTCTTGATGTCTTTCAGGAAATTCTTCGGGTCGCTCCCCGGCAACAGGCGGCAATCGACTTCCGCGTACGCCGTTTCCGAGATGACGTTTGTTTTATTGCTGGCCGAAAGCACGGTCGGCGTGATCGTATCGCGCACGTGCGCATTCTGACTGGGATCGGCAAGGAACTGCTTGAGGTAGGCCGGGTCCTTGAGCGCGCTGTTGAGATTCAGGAACTGCTTGGGGCGATGATTGATCTCGCCCATCGCGCGATAGTAGTCCTCGACCGGACCGATCACGCGCACCGGCGTTTTGTATTCGTCAAGCGCCTGCAGCGCGCGCACCAGCTTGGTAACCGATGTCTCAGCCGGCGGATCGGACGCGTGACCCGCGACGCCTTGCGCCGTCAGCTTGAGCCACATCGGCGTCTTTTCCGAGACCGAGACCATGTAGGTCTTGCGGCCGTCGGGCTGCGCCCTGATTCCACCGCCTTCGTTCAGCAGCGAATCCGTGTCGGAAAAAATGTCGCTCTCATGATCGACGAACCATTGCGCGCCATTCTTGCCGCCTTCTTCTTCGTCGCCGGTCGCGACGAACAGCACATCGCGATCGAGCAGTATGCCGGCGCGCTTGATCGCCAGCATCGCCATCAGCTCGACCACCCCCGGCCCCTTGTCGTCGATCGAGCCGCGCCCCCAGATTTTCCCGTCCTTCACCTGGCCCGAGAACGGCGGCACTTCCCATTCCTTGGGATTCGCCGGCACCACGTCCATGTGGCTCAGCAGGATGATCGACTTGGTATGCTTGCCGATTCCGCGCAGCCGCGCCGCGACGACTCCGCGTCCGGGCTGGGGTTCCCACGTGGTCGCCGCGATTCCGTCCGCAAGGAACTTCTCCTTCAGCATCCGCGCCGTCGCGATCTCGTTGCCGGGCGGATTGGTCGTGTTGATCTGGATGTACTCCGAGAGCAGGTCGGTCGCTTCCTTCGTGACCTTGTCCCAGTCGATCGGTTTTGGCGGCGGCGCCTGCGCCGAAATTTTCTGTCGCGATGGAGCGACGCTCGATGCGCCCGAGGTCGGCGCAGGTGTCACCGTTGAAGGGGGCGACGCAGCCGCCGCGATCGTACCGCACACCAGTATTGCGATCGCCGCGAGCGCGGCTCCCACCCATCTGCGCCAACTCTGATTGCTGATTCTGCCGCTCAACTTAACGCTCGCCGTAATTAAATACTTCGATCACGCTCTGCAGAAACTCAGCCGCAGGCGCACCATCGATTACACGATGGTCAAAGGTAAGGCTAAGCGTCATCATCGCGCGCCGCGCGATCTCGCCGCGATAGATCGCCGGCTTCTCGACGATCCGCCCGACGCCCAAAATCCCGGTCTCGCCCGGATTCAGAATCGGCGTGAACGCATCGACACCGTAAGTGCCGAGATTGGTGATCGTGAAAGTGCCGCCGGTCACGTCTTCGAGCCTGAGATGACCGCTGCGCGCCTTCTCGCCCAGCGATTTGCTTTCGATCGCGATTTCACGAAGCGACTTCCGTTCGGCGCCCGCGATCACCGGGACAATCAGGCCGTCTTCGAGTGCGACCGCGAGACCAACGTTGGCCGACGCCGCGATTGAAATCTCCGCGCCTTCGAGTCGTGCGTTCATCCGCGGATGCCGCATCAACGCCCGCGCAACCGCATGGATCATCAGGTCGGTGTATGAGAATTCGAAATCGCGATTCAGCCGCGCGCGCAGCTCAGTCGCCGGCGTCACATCGGCCTCGGTCGTGATCGTCAGTTGCGCGCTGGTCTGGAGACTCTGATGCATCCGCTCGGCGATTATTTTTCGTACCCCGCGCATCGCGATGCGCTGTGCTGACTGCGTCGCCAGCATCGCGCTGGCGACCGGTGCCGCACCGGATCCCGACGCTGCGCCGGGTGCCGATTTCGCCGCGCGCTCGACGTCCTCGCGCGTGATCCGTCCCGCGGGTCCGGTCCCCTGCACCTTGTCGAGGTTCACGCCGAGTTCCGCCGCAAGTTTGCGCGCGATCGGACTCGCCGCGCGCCGCGCGCCACCTGCGTCATCAGATGACGACGGCGGCCGCGCCGATTGCTGATTCGAATTGGTCGTTGCGGCCGGCGCCGATCGCGTAACGGATTGTTTATAGCGCGCAGCAACTTGCGCGAGGTCCTCACCAGTCTGCGCGATCACCGCCACGCCAGCTCCGCACTCGACCGTCGCGCCCTCCTCGACCAGCGTCGCCGCGAGCGTGCCGTCCGCCGGCGCCTCGACTTCGTACAGAACCTTCTCGGTCTCGACTTCGTAGAGCGGTTCGCCGGCCTTGATCTGCTCGCCGATCGCCTTGAAGAAACGCTGCACCGTCCCCTCATGCATCGTCAGCCCAAACTTGGGCATCGTCACTTCAACCGCCACGATTCAGTTCGCTGCCTCTCGCGATCAGCGTCCGACCACGTCTCGAATCGCCGCTTCGATGCGAGCTTCGTCGGCGATCGCCGCCTTCTCGAGCGGCGGGCTGAACGGAATCGGCACGTCGAGCGAGGTGACGCGGCGCACCGGCGCGTCGAGGAAATCGAAGCCTTTGTCCGCGACGATCGCCGCGATATCGGCCGCGGCGCCACCGCGCAGATGCCCTTCATCCGCGATCACGATGCGATTGGTCTTCTCGACCGAGGCGAGAATCGCGTTTTCATCGAGCGGTATCAGCGTGCGCGGATCGATCACTTCCACCGAAATATTTTCTTTCTCCAGTTTGTCCGCGACTTTCATCGCCTTCGGCACCATCGCGCCGATCGCGACCAGCGTCACGTTTTTACCCTCGCGCTTCACCGCAGCCTTGCCGAGCGGCACCAGGTGATCGCCGCCGGCGACCTCTTCCTTCAGCCGCCCCAACGCGCCGTGCTCGAAAACAATCACCGGATTGTTGTCGCGAATCGCGCTCTTCAGCAGGCCCTTCATGTCGGACGGTCCCGACGGCACCACCAGCTTCAATCCCGGCACGCTGAGGAATTGCGCGTACACCGTTTCAGAATGTTGTGCCGCCGCGCCGCCCATCGCGCCGAACACTGCGCGAAATGTAATCGGCATCGTCGCCTGGCCGCCCGACATGTAGCGCAGCTTCGCCGCCTGGTTACAAACTTGATCGAATGCGCAATAGAAAAAGCTTGCGAACTCGACCTCGCAAATCGGCCGCGTGCCCGCCATCGCCGCGCCCACCGCGGCGCCGACGAAGCCGGCCTCCGAAATCGGCGTATTGCGCACTCGCTTCGCGCCGAATTTATCGATCAAGCCCTTGGTCGCGCCGAACGCACTGAGCACCACGTCCTCGCCCATCAGGAACGTGAGCGGGTCGCGCTCCATCTCTTCCGCGAGCGCCTCGTTGATCGCCTGGATAAAATTTATCTGCGCCATGATGATTTTCTCCCGCTGGCTCAGGCGTAAACGTCGTCGGTGACTTCCGCGGCGTCCGGCAGTTCGCTCGCGCGCGCAAATTCGATCGCGTCGGCGAGTTCCTTTTCGGTGTCAGCGACGATCTTTTTGAGTTCCGCGCTGCTGATCTTTCCATTTTCCGCGCACCACTTCTCGAAGCGAATCAGCGGGCACTTGAGCTTCCATGCCTCGATTTCCGACTTCGCGCGATAGGCCCCTTCGCCGAGAAATGCCTGCTCGCCGACCACGTGTCCTTCCCATCGATACGTCTTGCATTCGAGCAGCGTCGGACCTTCGCCGGCTCGCGCGCGCGCCACCGCTTCGCTGGTGTAGCGCAATACTTCCAGCACGTCGTTGCCATCGACGATGTGCCCGGGAATTCCGTATGCCTGCGCGCGCACCGCGATGTCCTTCACTGACGTCACGGTTTCCATAGGTGTGAATTCGCCGAAGCCATTGTTCTCGCACACGAAGATGACCGGCAGTTTCCACACCGCCGCGAGATTGAGCGATTCGTGGAACGTGCCTTCATTCGAGGCGCCGTCACCGAAGAACGACGCCGTCACGTCGTCCTTGCCCGCGATCACCGCCGCGAGCCCCGACCCGGTCGCGATCGGCAAACCGCCGCCGACGATCCCGTTCGCGCCGAGAATTCCGAGCGAGTAATCGACGATATGCATCGAGCCGCCCTTGCCTTTGCAGTAGCCGGTGCGCTTGCCGAAAATCTCGGCCATCATTTTGTCGAGGCGCCCGCCCTTAGCAATCAGATGCCCATGCCCGCGATGCGTCGACGTGATTCGATCGGTCGTGCGGAGCGCCGCGCACACGCCGGCGGCCGACGCCTCCTCGCCAATCGAAACGTGCACGAAGCCCGGGATCTCGCCGGCCATCGCAAGGTCGCGAACCTTGCTCTCGAAAAGCCGGATTTTCTGCATCGTGTGGTAAATGTCGAGCAGTTCTTCCGTGCTGATATCCATGAAGGGTAAATCTCCTGATTGTCGCGCGACTGTCGCTGATGCGGTCTCCGGATTGCGGAAAACTATTCCCTACTTGCGCCACCGTCAAATGATTGGATACGTGGCCTCCGTCTCCATGGTCGCAACGGTTTAGCCGCGAGCGAGCGGGTGCTAGATCGTGTAGAGTGCCAGTCGCAATCAAGTCGCCGACGAAACTGCCGAAACTGCCGAAACAGTCCACGACGCCCGCGCGTCCACTCGACGCACGCGCCGTCAGCAAAGCGCTCAGCATCCTCAGGCGTGAAGCGCCGAAATGGAACGCGCCGATCGTAAGTTTCATCGCCGTGCAGAGCCGCGATCCGTTCCGCACTCTCATCGGATGCATCCTGAGTCTCCGCACCAAGGACGAAACCACCGCCGCCGCATCGCAGCGCCTGTTCGATCGCGCCGCCACGCCCGACGCGATCCTCAAGCTCGCACCCGCGACGCTGCAAAAATTGATCTATCCGGTCGGATTTTATCGCACCAAGGCGCGCGTGATTCTCGGCATCTGCCGCGACCTGATCGACAAGTTCGGCGGCCGCGTGCCCGATCAAATCGACGAGCTGCTGAAACTCAAAGGCGTCGGCCGCAAGACCGCTAACCTGGTCGTGACCGAGGCTTACGGCCGTCCCGGAATATGCGTCGATACCCACGTCCATCGCATCTCGAATCGATGGGGCTTCGTCAAAGCCAAAACGCCCGACAAAACCGAGGTCGCCCTGCGCGCATCGCTGCCCCCTCGCCATTGGCTCGAATACAACGGCATCCTGGTCGCCTTCGGCCAAACGATTTGTCACCCGACTTCGCCGTGGTGCTCGCGATGCAAAATCGCGCACCTATGCCCGCGCATCGGCGTTATTCGTTCACGTTAAGAACTCTGCACGCTAAGGAGAGCATCATGCCTGGACCCGGACCCCTCGACGGCTACCGCATTATAGATGTCACGCAGATGGTCTCGGGCCCGATGGCGACGATGATTCTCGCCGACCAGGGCGCCGACGTAATCAAAATCGAACCCACCGGCGTCGGCGATCTGACGCGCGGGCTCGGCGGTACCAAACGCGGGATGGCGCCGACGTTCGCCGTCATCAATCGCGGCAAGCGCTCGGTCGCAATCAATCTCAAAGATGCGCGCGGCGTCGATCTGCTGAAAGATCTCGTCCGCAGCGCCGACGTCTTCATCCAGAATTTCCGGCCCGGCGCGGCGGACCGGATGGGCATCGGCGAGCCCGAACTGCGGCGCATCAAGCCCGATCTCATCTATGTGTCGATCAGCGGCTTCGGCGAGAAAGGGCCGTATGTCCACAAGCGCGTTTACGATCCCGTCGTACAGGCGCTCTCCGGTCTCGCTGCGATTCAGGCCGATGCGGCCACGGGGCGGCCGCGCATGATGCGCCTGATAATTCCCGACAAGGTCACCGCCCTCACCGCCGCGCAGGCAATCACGGCGGCGCTCCTCGCGCGCACGCGGACCGGCAAGGGTCAGCACGTCCGGCTTGCGATGCTCGATGCGGTCGTTGCGTTCATGTGGCCCGAGGGGATGGCGCGCCACACCTTCAAGAGCACCGACGGCGTCGCGGTCCGCGGCGGCGTGCGCGACCTAGTGTTCGAAACCGCCGATGGATACATCACGGTCGGCGCGGTCTCCGATGTCGAATGGGATGGCCTCGCGCGAACGATAGG
This sequence comes from Deltaproteobacteria bacterium, assembly GCA_003135855.1. GTDB lineage: Bacteria > Desulfobacterota > Binatia > Binatales > Binataceae > Binatus. Next base: position 26,020 of record PNBD01000056.1, on the reverse strand, counting down.
GCATCCGGAGTGGCTTGACGATCCCCGCTTCAAAACGCCAACCAGCCGTGCGCGCTACGCCGATGAGCGTCTCGAACTCACTCAGCAAGCGCTGGCCGGGAAGACGTCGGCCGAGTGGCTCGCGAAATTCGATGCGGCCCAGGTGCCGTGCGCGCCGATTCTTAGCCGCGAGGATTTGTTCAACGATCCGCAGATTGCCGCCAATGAACTGATTGTGGAGTCAGTGCATCCCCATGCCGGTGCGATGCGCCAACCGCGTCCGGCGGCTCGCTACGAAGGCACACCTACCCAGCTTCCGCGCCCCGCCCCGATGCTCGGCGAGCACACCGACGCCGTCCTCGCGGACCTCGGCATCTCCCCGGAGAAGGTGTCCTCCCTCCGCACCTCCGCCGTTGTTGAATGATGCGCTAGCTCCGAACACAGCGCGGTGTCTGGAAGCAGTTTGTTGCGATCAACTCTCAGCTAGGAAATGTGCTTAAATGTCGCACCTATCGAGGTGTGTCATGGCAGATATCCCCGGCTTTCTCGCCGTTTACAACGAGCTGGTTGAGAAACTCCGAAAGGCAAATGCTGAAGGGCTCCGCGCCCTCGCCTCTTCCGAGGCCGCCATAAGAACAACGTTGTCGAAGATCCCTTCGGATATGGGGAAGGTTCACGTCATTTTTGAAGCGCTCAGAAAAGAATTATTCGCGATGAAGGACGACGTGAGAAAAACACAAAAGACCATCCGCACCTTACACGGTAAGGTCAGAAAAGTCGGCGCAACTGTGTTTGATCCCGATACCCCAGTTGACGTGAAGGCTATTACGGCAGCCCTCAAGAGCCAAAGACGCCTAGTTGATGCAATCCAGCGGGCTCATGAAGAGTTAGACAAAAAGAGAGGGGAAATTGGTAATATGATCGACGCGGCTCTGAGGCACGAGAAAGAGGAAGCACGCAAAGAGAAGGCACTTAGCAGAAAAGCCACGCGATAGGCGCTAACTGACTGCCGGGGGCTCCTTGTTCAACTCCGAGGCGAGCCATTCCCAGCGCGTAGCGCGCATCTTATCAGTCCCAGGAAGCCCGAAACCCGTGAGCGGTTTCGGAACTCTTCTCTTCTACTCTCTTCTCTTCTCTCCTCCCCTCCTCGGCCTCTCCTGCTCTCCTCCCGCAATTGCCCTACCCATTCTCCGTGCTAGCGTAATTCTCATGACACAGAAAATTGGATTCGTAGGACTCGGTGCGATGGGTATGCCGATGGCCTCCAACCTGATCGCCGCCGGCTATCAGCTGACCGTTTACAATCGCACCGCATCGAAAGCCGAACCTCTCCTCAGTTTGGGCGCTCATCGTGCGGATCGCGCCGGCGACGTCGCACAGCCCGGCGGCATCGTTGTTTCGATGCTCGCGGATGACAGTTCGCTCGAGGCGCTCGTCGCGGGCCCCGACGCGCTCGCCGAGCATCTCGCGCCCGACGGCATCCATATTTCGATGACCACCGTTTCGCCCGCGATCACCCGCAAGCTCGCGCGCGTCCATGCAGATCACGGCAGCGTGATGGTCTCCGCGCCGGTCTTTGGCCGCCCCAATGCCGCCGCCGCGAAGATGCTCTGGATTTGCACGTCCGGCCCAAACGACGCCAAGGCCAAAGTGCGTCCGGTGCTCGACGCGATGGGGCAGGGCATCTTCGATTTTGGTGACGATCCTGGCGCCGCCAACGTGGTCAAGCTCTGTGGCAATTTCATGATCGCCGCGTCGTTCGAGGCCATGAGCGAGGCGCTCACGATGGTGCAAAAAAGCGGCGTCGATCCGGTCGCGACCATCGAGATGCTCTCCTCGACCCTCTTCGCGAGCCCGGTGTATCAGGGCTACGGTGCTGCGATTGCGCATCGCAAGTTCACTCCCGCGGGCTTTCGCCTGCCGCTCGGCCTCAAGGACATCGACCTGGTGCTCAAGACCGCGACCGAGGCGAATGTGCCGATGCCGACGGCGAGCCTGCTCCGCGATCGCTTCATTTCTGCGATCGCGAAAGGGCGCGCCGCGATGGATTGGTCCGCGATCGCTCTCGGCGCCGCCGATGACGCCGGATTAAAGGACACGCAGGGCACTCACTGAATGCCCTCGGCCGCGCGATGAATCTGCGTCGCTCGCTGTGCGCGCTTTTGCTGTCGATGCTGTCCGCGCTCGCGCCGTCCGGTCCCGCCGATGCGATCGACTTCTACGAAATTCAGATTTATCCGATCGACACGGTGCCCACCGGCCATCTCCAACTCGAGCTTCATTCAAATACCGTCAGCACTGCGACCGGTAGCGACGCGAAGCAAGCGCTCAATCCGTATCAGATTCACGAGACCCTCGAGGCGACCTACGGCGTGCTGCGATACGTCGAGATTGGGCAATATTTTTGCACCGCCAAGCTCAGCAACGGCCAGTACGAATATGCCGGCTCGCGGAGCAAGGTGCATTTCAGCTTGCCGATGACGGAGCGATGGCCGGTGCGATTCGGCGTCAACCTTGAGCTCGATTACATGCGTCGGCAGGCCGAGGAAAATCCTCTCTCGCTCGAGATTCGCCCGATCGTCGAGAGCCATTACGCCAAGTTCACGCTGATTGGAAATTTTGCCTTCGAGAAACCGTTCAGCGGTCCGGGGACGCATCGCGGCGTGCAATTTTCTCCGGCGGGCGAGCTTGAGTACGAGTTGTCGCGATGGATCCAGCCGGCCGTCGAGTATTACGGCGATATGGGGGCGCTGCAGGTGCTTCCCGGCGTCCAGCGCCAGCAACATTTTATCGTGCCCGCGATGAATCTGTATCTCGTACCGCAACTCGAACTGAACCTGGGCGTCGGTATCGGGCTCACTCGAACCAGCAACGGACTCTTCCTGAAATCGATTGTGGGATGGGAATTTTAGCCGCTGAGTCACGCGCCTTTGCCCCCGAATGAAACTGCGTTGCGCGATTGTGCAGCCTTAACTATTCTCGATTGACGCGCACGCGCGTTCAGATGGCTTTCCCGTCACAAGGCAAACGCGGCGACGAGAAACTCGGGCTGATCCTGGCTCAGGTCGGGTCGGTTCGCAGGCGTCTCAATTCGCTCGCATGGCAGTATGCGATGTTCTTCACGCTCGCGATCGCGATCGTCGCAGGCGCCATCATCTATGTCGGCGCCTACGAACTTTCCTCGCTGCAATTTCTGATCGGTTCCGCACTCACGCTGATTCTTGCCCTGATCGCGATCGTCACCTCGATTCGCCGTGCGTGGCGGATGCGCACCAGTTCCGCGCTGGCCGCCTCGATTGTCGATCAACGCGCCGAGTTGAAGGATCGCATCGCGACGGTCGTCGCGCTCGCCGGTAAATCGCATCGCGGTTCGCTCTGGTCGTATCTGATCGAGGATACCGTCAGCCATCAGGATGAATTTGCCGCGCCGAAGATCGAGCGCCGTCGCGTCTCGCGCGGGATCTACGCGTTGGCCGGCGCGTTGCTGTTCGCCGCGCTGAGTTTCCCGCTCTCGCGCATCAAGCATGCGCCGCAGCTTGCCGCTGGCCAGACCGTCGACGACCTCACGATCGATCTCGACGATCTTCATTTGCGCGCCGCCGAACCCGGCGAAGATACCGGGATGCAGGTCAGCGCCGATCCTGCGACGATGCGCCGTTTGCAGGAAAAGTTGCTGCGCGAGAATCCGCAGAGTGGCGACACCGCGGGTAATTCCCTCACCGGCATGATGAATCACGCGCGCGATATGGCCGGCCGATTTCAGAGCAAGCTCACCGGTCAGCAGGCGCCCAAGCAACGCCTGAATCTGCGCCTCGCCGACAATGGCGGCGGCCTCGATCGCAATGAGATTGCCCGCGCGCCCGACGCGCAGAAAAAATCGCGCAAGGACGTCGCCGGTCAATTCGAGCAGAACAAGTCTGAAACGTCGGAGAAGTTCAACCTCAAGCACGGCGCCGACGCCTATGGTCAGCCAGCCAAGCCGAGCGGTGACCATGAGGATACGGGCGTCGAGAGCCGCGGCAAAGGCAATTCCAACAGCCAGGATGAAGCGTCGAACGATCACAGCTCCGATCAGAATGGCGATTCGGCAAGTAACGGCGGCGTCGCGCATGGCATCGGCGCCGATCCCGGCAGCCTGTTTGGCGCTCCGACCCAGGCCCGTCTCGGCACCGAAGGATTTGAAATCGCGATCGAGGCGCGGCCCGTCGACAAGGGTGCCAAAAGCAGTGGCCAGGCGTATGTTCCGCCCAAGGTGCGCACTCCGTTGAACGCCAACCAAGAACCCGATGAACCGGTCGCGCGCGCGTCGGTGCCGCCGGAAGATCGATCAACTATCAAGCGGGTATTTGAAAGATGAATGAGGTTCAGGTTGAAACGCCGACGGTCGCGGACTTTGCGCGCACCTTTCGGCGCATCCAGGCCGAGGTTCACAAAGTGATCATCGGCCATGAGCAGGCAGTCGAGGAGTTGCTCTCCGCGCTGTTCGCCGGCGGCCATGTATTGATCGAAGGCGTTCCCGGCACCGGCAAGACCACGCTGGTCAAGACGCTCGGCATCGCGCTCAATCTCAGCTTCAATCGGATCCAGTTCACCGTCGACTTGATGCCCGCGGATATCACCGGTACCCGCGTGATTCTCTCGAGCGAAGACGGACGTCGCGATTTTTCCTTCCAGCCCGGCCCCGCGTTTTGCCATATCCTGCTCGGCGACGAAATTAATCGCGCGACGCCCAAGACCCAGTCCGCCCTGCTCGAGGCGATGGCCGAATTGCAAGTGACCGTCTCCGGCACCACCTACAAACTCCCGCCGCCGTACTTCGTGATGGCGACGCTCAATCCGATCGAGATGGAAGGCACCTATCCTTTGCCCGAGGCGCAGCTCGATCGATTTCTCTACAAGGTCCGCCTGAACTACCCCGACGAAAGCGAGCTCACGCGGATCATTTCCTCCACCACCGGCCCCGAAGAAGCTGGCGTCGAGCCGGTCTTCAGCGTCGCCGAGGCGCCCGAGCATCTCGAATCGCTAAAAAAATTGGTGCGCGACGTGATGGCCGCGCCCGCGATGGAGATTTACGCCGCGCGCCTCGTCCGCGCGACCCAGCCGCAGAACTCGCGCTTCGTCACCGATGAAGCTAAGGCGGTTCACGACGAGATGGTCAATCGCTACGTGATGTTCGGTTCCAGTCCGCGCGGTGCGCAGGCGCTGATTCTCGGCGCGAAAGTGCGCGCACTGCTCGACGGCCGCGCCAACATCGCGCGCGAGGACATCGACGGCATCGCGGTCTCCGCGCTCGCCCATCGCATCATGCTCAACTACGCCGCGCACTCCGACGGTATCGACGCCTCCCACATCGTCGAGCGCGTCATCAAATCCGTTCGCGCGGCGCGCGTTTGAGGTAGCTTGATGCTCGAGACGCGCGCGTTCGAGCCGGAATTTCTGAGCAAGCTCGATCGCCTGGTGCTCGGCATCAAGCGTGCGCGAACCGTGCGCGCCGGCCAGCGTGCGCTCGGCAGAATCCAGGGCCTTGGCATCGAGCCTGAGAATTTCAAGGAATACGCACCCGGCGACGATCTCCGCTTCCTCGACTGGAATGCGTTCGCCCGTCTCGACGATTTGATGATTCGCACTTATCGCGCTGAGCGCCAGGTCGAAATTACCTCGCTCGTCGATGCGAGCGCGTCGATGGGCCTGCCCGAGCGCGACGACAAACTCGGCCTCGCTCTCGCCATCGGCGCCGCGCTTGCCTACATCGGCATGGCCGACAACGACGCGGTTCGCATCGGCGCATTCGCGATGCGTCGCGGTGCGATGAAGCTCGAGACCACGCCGCTTCATCGGCGCCGCGAATCCTATCTCAACTTCAAGCCGTTCGTGATGTCGGTGCGCGCCGGCGGTGAGACGCGGCTCGGTGCCGCCATCGATCAACTGCTGCTGCAGCGCCGCCCGGCCGGCATTGTCGTTCTGATTTCGGATTTTCTGATCAGCGAAGGCGATACTGAAGACGCGATCCGCCGCCTGGTCGCCGCGCGCCACGATGTCAAAGTTGTCCACGTGATGGGCGAGCAGGAAAGCACCGCCTCGTATCCGCCGGGACTCTATCGCGTGCGCGACGCGGAAACCGGCGAGGTTCGCGAGACGATCTTCGGGCCCCAGACTGCGGCCGCGGGCCAAAGAAAAGTCGAACAGCTTGCCGGCCGCGTGCGCGAGATCTGTAAGAGTCACGCGGTCACCTATGCGCAGGCATTTGGCGCGAACAATTTCGAAACTTTCATGGAACGCGAAATGCCGCTGTTCGGGATGGTGAGATAGCGCGTGGGTTTTCTAAGTCCGAACAACCTCGTTTACGGACTCAGCCTCGCGCTGCTCGTTTTGATTTATCTGCGCTCGCGCTCGCGCCCGACCATCGAGGTGTCGAGCCTGATGCTCTTCGATGAAGCGCCGGCGCCGGTTGCGAACGTCAGGCACGTGCGGCTCGACCCGCTCTTCTGGCTCGAGATGGCTGTGCTGGCCGCGCTCACGCTGGCGGTCGCGGGATTGTACATCAGGACGGTGCCCACGCCGGGTCCCGGCCGAATTCATGCGCTGGTATTCGATCTCGGTGCGGGCATGAGCGCGCGCGAAGGTTCGGAGTCGCGCCTCGATCAAGCACGCCGCGACGCGCTCGAAATCATCAACCAGGCAGTGCCCGGCGACGAGTTCAGCATCAGTGGCTACGCGCTCGAGGCGCAAGTACTCCATCCGCAGAGCGCGAATCTTGACGATCTGCGGAAAGCGATCGCCAGTCTCGCTCCGATGGCGGTGCCGGCGCGGACGGCGGCTCTCAGAGCCGCTCTGATGCGCGCGCGCGGTGCCTCGGTGATCGATCTGTTCGCCGATCGAACACCGCCTGCGGGCATCCTCGCCGACGTATCGTCGGTCGCGAAAGTGAATTTCCATCTGGTCGGATCGAGCGCCGCCAACCTCGCGATCGTCTCGCTTGATTCCGGCATTCCCGGCTCGTCCAAAGGTCGCGTCGTCATTCGCAACTTCGCTTTCCATCCTCATCCGTGCGATCTCGTGATCGAACTCGGCAGCACCGAAGTTTTTCGTCAGACGTTGATGCTCGCTCCGCGCGAACAAATGGTCGTGCCGTTCGGACCGCTGCTCGCCGGTGGTACGCTGCACGCGCGCATCCTCACCGCCGATGCGATCGAGGCCGACAATAGCCGCTACGCTTACGCGCCGTCGGGCAGCCCCGCGCGCATGCTGGTGCTATCGCCGGACGCGTCGGTGCGCGACGACGTCGCGCGGGTGCTGCTCGCAGTCGATTCGAATTTCCAGATCGAGACCGCCGCTCCCGCGAATTATCATCCGGCGCCGATCGCTGCGAACACTCAAGCGCCCCCCAAGCCTTACGAACTGGTCGTGATGCACGATAGCGATCCGCTGCTCGGAGTCGCAGCCGCATCGACGCTGCTGATCTATCCGCCGCAAGCGCGTGCGGGTCAGCGTTCGCCATATGGGATCTCGGTGACCGGAACCGTCCCCGGCGCGGCGCTCCACGACCAATTGCTCGATGTATCGAGCGGCGCACAGGCGATGATGCTCGACGCGACCCGCATCATCGCGCTGCCCGATTGGATCGAGCCGATCGCGTCTGCGTCCACCATTGGACATCCTGCATTTCCCGTCGCCGCAATCGGACGCTCCGCAGCGGGCCGCATCGGGCTGATCGCTTTCGACATCCGCAATCATCTGCTGCTCGCGCCCGACCATCTCGATGCGCTCGTCGTGACAGTTGATCTGGTCAAGCAGCTCACTGCGCCCAACAACGTTCAGATCGTGCCGACCGGCGCATATTTGACTGTTCCCGCTCTCAAGAGCGCGCGGGTTACGCAGCCCGACGGAAGCGTGCGCGAAGTTCAGGCCGACCAATGGGGCCGCGCGCGCATCCGTCCGATGGATGCCGGCCGTTACGAAATCGAATCCGGCTCGCTCAAAACTGAAGTGCTCGCCAACTACTACGATGCGACCGAATCCGATCTGGGAGCGCGCCGCGACGCCGTCAGTTCCAGTTCCGAGCCGGCCTCCGTGACCGCGAACGCCAGTCCAGCGCGGGAAGTGCGCCCCCTGCTGCTATGGCTGGTCGCGATGGCGCTCCTCGCATTGCTGATCGAGACTGCTCTCCTCGTCCGACACGCCAACCGGTGGGGGATGCGCCATGTTTGATCGCCCACTGCTCCTCTGGCTGCTCTTGTTCGCGCCGCTGGCCGCGATTCCCGGGTTGCTCGCGATGCGCACCGGGATGCGTCTCGGCGGTGCGGCATCCGCAGTGCTCAGGATGCTTTGCGTCGTGGCGATTGTGGTGATGCTCGCCGGGCTGCGCATTCCGGGCCGCATTGCGGCGCGACGAGTTGCGGTGGTCGCGGCGCTCGACGAGTCGCGATCGATTTCGCCCGACCAGTATCAGTGGATGCGCAAGCGGGTCGAAAAATTGAAAGCCGCGATGGCGCCCACCGATCAGCTTGGTGTGATTGGCTTTGCCCGCGATGCGCGCCTGCTCACTCCGCTCGGCGATCCGCGTCTGCTCGGCCATATCGGCGAGGGCGCGGAGCGCGGCGCCACCAACATCGCGGGCGCTCTGACCGCCGCGCAGAGTTTGTTCCCGGCCGACGCCGACAAGCGAATCCTTCTGCTCACCGACGGCAATCAGACCGAGGACTCCGCGATGTCGGAAGTTCCGGGCATGCTTGAAGACGGCGTCCGCATCTACGCCGCCGCGCCGCCGCCCTCTGACGTCGAGCGAATCGCTGTGACTAATTTCGAAGCGCCCGAAACCGTCCGCGCCGATCAGCGCTTTGGCTTCCATATCGACGTCGACAGCGAAGCGCACGCGCCGGTGCCGGCCGTGCTCAAGCTTTATCGCGATGAGGTTGCGGTGGGCGGCGAGTCGATCTCGCTCAAGCCGGGCATGAACCGTTTCGAGCTGCCGTATCGGATGGAAAGCGCCGGTGCCTACCTGATGAGTGCCGAGATCGTCGTGGCGCCGCCGAAAATCGCGGTCAATCCCCGCGCCGAAGCCGCGATCACCGTGACTGGCGCCTCGCGAATTCTGATCGCTTCGACCGTACCGCCCGATAGCCTGGTCGCCGCACTCAAGCTCCGAAACTATCGAATCGATTTCGTCTCGCCGCGCAGTCTGAGCGATCGCGCGACCGACTATCTGCCCTACCAGCTCGTGATTCTCGGTGACGTCCCGACCGGTTCGCTCTCCGCCGGCGCTCAGCACGCGCTCAATCGTTACGTCGCGGATTACGGCGGCGGCCTGATCGCGACCGGCGATACGCTGCGTGACGAGCAGCTCGCCGGCGGTGATCTCGAAAAGGCGCTGCCGATCAAATTCCAGCCGCAGCCGCCGCCGCCGGCGCGCGAACCGATCGCGGTCTATCTATGCATCGATCGCTCGAATTCCATGAGTTACGACTCGCGCTATCCGGCCGTGCGCGACGGCGAGCGAATCCGTTACGCGAAGGAAGCTGCGATTGCACTGCTCCGCCAGCTCGACGACACCGATTTCGCCGGCGTAATCGCCTTCGATTCCCAGGCGTATGTGCTGGGGCATCTGGAGCCGCTCGGCGACGATCGCGTCGAGCTCGAAAATCGCATCGGGCGCCTGCAACCCGGCGGTGGCACCGATTTCAAGGACGCGCTGGAAATCGCGCAACGTGAAATCCTCCAGAGCGGCATTCCGGTGCGCCAGGTGATCCTGCTGACCGACGGCGACACCAACCGCCAGTACCACGATCACGACGACCTGATCGCCGAGTTCGCCAAACAGCACATCCCCGTCTCGACCATCCGCATCGGTCCCGACCTCGCCAATTTGCGCTTGCTCCAGGATTTCGCGCAGGCGACCGGCGGAATCTTTTATCGCGTGCAGGATATCGAGAAGCTGCCGCTGCTGCTGGTCGGCCTCACGCGCGAGGCGATGAACCGGCGCAAGCAGGGCCGCACCACGGTCGAAGCCGGTGATGCAACTTCAATTCTCGCCGGCATCAATATCAACGAGATTCCGCCGATCGATTTCTTCGCCTCGACCGTCGCCAAGGACGGCGCTCAAGTTGCGCTGAAAATCTCGCGTGGCGACACCGCCGCACCGCTGCTCGCGGCCTGGCAGTACGGACTCGGACGCGCCGCGATCTTCGCCGCCGATCCTGACTCGCTCGCCACTCTGAGCTGGATCAGATGGAATCGCTACGCGGAATTCTGGTCGCAGTTGGCGAGCTGGACGATGCGCCCCGGCGATTCCGGGATGTTCACGATGCGCGTGCACAGTTCGCCCGACGGCTCGATCACCGTCGAAGCCGAAAAGGCCGATCCCGCTCAAGTCAGCAACCTGGTTTGCCGCATCACCGGCCCCGGCCGCGTCACCGACATCGCGATGACCGAGGCCGCGTCCTCCCGCTACATCGGCGAAGTTGGACCGCTCCGGCGCGGCAAGTACATGGCGACCTTGATGATCAAAGCGGGCGACACCGAGCGCGTGCTCGAGCAGCGCGAGTTCGCCACCGCGGGATCGATCCCGGCCGACAGCGCCGAACTTCGCATCAAGCCGGCCAATCTCGATCTGCTGCGAAATTTGTCGAAAGCCACGCAAGGCAAATTTGACGCCTCACCCGAAATCATCGCACGCCACACCGGGCAGACGGTCGCCTTCCGCCGCACCGCCGATCCCTGGCTGATTCCGCTGGTGATCGCGCTATTCCTTGGCGAGGTACTTGTGCGGCGCCGCTTCCTCGGCGACTAGTGAGCGCCCAAGTCAATATCGACGAGCGCGGGTGTGCCCGGCCTCTTGGGGCCTAAAGCTGGCGACACTGAGCGGATCCTCGAGTTGGGCGGGAAATCGAAGGTCGGCGGACTCAAACGTGACTTTTGAAAACAGGGGTTGCAGCCAGTGAAGATGCAAGCGACTCGATAACTGATTGCCGCAGCGCTCGGTCCACATTTGCGCCTACCGCGACATGCAACACTAGAGTTTGGAAACAGTGTTGTCGACGCCATTGGCGACCCAGAGGTTGGCCCCATCGAATGCCACACCGTAGGGGTTGGAGCCGACACTGAAAGTGCCGAGGTTGGCGCCGTCGCTGGCTCGCAACTTGGTCACGTTACCGCTGCCGCGATTCGCGACCCAGATGTTGGCCCCGTCGAATGCCACACCGAAGGGGCTGGAGCCGACACTGAAAGTGCCGAGGCTGGCGCCGTCACTCGCCCGCAACTTGGTCACGTTACCGCTGCCGTCATTCGCGACCCAGATGTTGGTCCCATCGAATGCCACACCGAAGGGGCTGGAGCCGACACTGAAAGTGCCGAGGTTGGCGCCGTCACTCGCTCCCAACTTGGTCACATTATTGCTGTTTTGATTGGCGACCCAGATGTTGGCCCCATCGAATGCCAAACTCTGGGGTACAGAGCCGACACTGAAAGTGCCGAGGTTGACGCCGTCACTCGCCCGCAACTTGGTCACATTATCGCTGCCGGAATTCGCAACCCAGATGTTGGCCCCATCGAATGCAACACCGATGGGGCCGGCGCCGACACTGAAAGTGCCGAGGCTGGCGCCGTCGCTCGCTCGCAACTTGGTCACGTTACCGCTGCCGTTATTCACGACCCAGATGTTGGCCCCGTCGAATGCCACACCGAAGGGGCTGGAGCCGACACTGAAAGTGCCGAGGCTGGCGCCGTCGCTGGCTCGCAACTTGGTCACGTTACCGCTGCCGTTATTCACGACCCAGATGTTGGCCCCGTCGAATGCCACAGCTACGGGACCAGAGCCGGCACTGAAGGTCTTTCCGGTCTGGTTGGCGGGGTACCAGCGTAGAATAGCGATCTGAAGCGGGTTCAACCCCACTCCGCCAGGTCCTGTCGCTCCTGTGGCTCCGGTAGCTCCAGCGGCGCCTTGCGGTCCCTGCGGACCGGCAGCGCCCTGCGGACCGGCAGGTCCTTGCGAGCCGCTCGCCCCCGCTGCTCCGGTTGGTCCCGTCGCGCCGTTGGTGCCGTTCGCGCCCGTTGCACCGGTCGCGCCCGCTGGACCGGTGGCACCGGTCACTCCGATCACACCCTGCGCGCCTGTTGCACCAGTCGCCCCGGTCGCGCCCTTCGCAGCCATCTGATTCCAGTCGCCGGTTTCGGCATCGACATGGGGGTCGCCGTCAGAGTTGGAGCAACCAAAAAAACCATTATTTAGATTCGGAATGACGTACGTCGCCACGCACACGTAGCTGTTGCCGTCGGCGTCACTCACCACGTCGTTTCGGTCGTACGCAGCGTTGCCATGGCCGTCCGAATGACTGCCCGACCAAGCACCTTGGAAGATGAAACCGGGGCCGGTCGCTCCGCTTGCGCCAGCCGCTCCGGTTGCGCCTGCCGGTCCGGTCGGGCCCGAAGCACCCGTGGGGCCGAAAGGTCCAGTCGCGCCAGTTAGTCCAGTTGCTCCAGTCAGACCGGTTGCGCCGGTTAGACCCGTCGCGCCCGTCGGCCCGGTTGCTCCCGTTGCTCCGGTCGGTCCAGTTGCGCCGGTNNTGCCAGTTAGCCCCGTTGTCGATCGCCGGGTCGTTACCAGTGTTGTTCGAAATCTTGGAGGCCCAGCTAGCGCCGGCCTCGGTCACCACGTCGTTGAGCGCGTAGGTCGTGGTCGAGCTATATACATCCTTCAACGCGAAGCCAGCGCCAGTCGCTCCGGTTGGACCGGTTGCGCCGGTAGGTCCCGTCGCTCCGTTGGCGCCAGTCGCGCCGGTTGGACCAGTTGCACCGGTCACCCCGATCACACCCTGAGCACCCGAGGCTCCGCTTGCTCCCGTTGGTCCGGTCGCGCCGGTGGCACCCGTCAGTCCGATGACGCCCTGAGCACCTGTGGCGCCGGTCGCACCCTTAGCTCCGGTCGCGCCCGTTGCACCGGTCATTCCGATCACACCTTGCGCACCCGTCGCGCCGGTCGCACCCTTAGCTCCTGTCGCGCCGGTGGCACCAGTCAGTCCCATGACGCCCTGGGCACCCGTGGTGCCGGTCGCACCCGTTGGACCTGTTGCACCGGTGGCGCCTGTTGGACCGTTAGCGCCAGTCACTCCGATCACACCTTGCGCACCTGTGGCGCCGGTCGCACCCGTCAATCCGATTGCGCCGGTACTGCCCTTGGCCGCCATCTGCTGCCAGTTAGCCCCGTTGTCGATCGCCGGGTCGTTACCGGTGTTGTTCGAAATCTTGGAGGCCCAGCTAGCGCCGGCCTCGGTCACCACGTCGTTCAGCGCGTAGGTCGTTGTCGAGCTGTATATATCCTTCAATGCGAAGCCAGCGCCGGTCGCTCCGGTTGCGCCGGTCACCCCGATCACACCCTGAGCACCCGAGGCTCCGCTTGCTCCCGTTGGTCCGGTCGCGCCGGTGGCACCCGTCAGTCCGATCACACCTTGCGCACCCGTCGCGCCGGTCGCACCAGTCGGTCCAGTTGCGCCGGTAACGCCAGTTGCACCGGTCGCACCCTTAGCTCCGGTCGCGCCGGTGGCTCCGGTCAGTCCAATGACGCCCTGGGCACCTGTGGCGCCGGTCGCACCCGTCGGTCCGGTCGGTCCAGTTGCGCCGGTCGCACCAGTCGCACCAGTCGGTCCAGCCGCAATCGAGTTGTCAGTCGCCAACTCGATACCCACGCTCACGTTACTCGGAAATTGAGTGCATCCCACCCCCGCAGTCGCCAGCACTACCTGCAGGTTCGAGGACGCCGGGACTGGAATAGATAGCCCGGAGATGCCCAGTGAAGAGCAGCCGTTGCACAGGGTAAGGTTAGTGCTCGGATCGCCTACCCCTGCTATCGACACCTGCAAGACCGGCGAAATTGAGCATCCCTGCGCAGCGATTTCAGGGCTGAAATCGAGGCGGGTGACGTGCATCGGAACACTAACTGGGTAGCTGCCGAACAGACGGCCTGCGGCGACCCCGGAGAGACTCGGAATAAAAAAGTTATCTTGCGAGCGCGGCAGTATGTAGACGGGGATGGGGCCGCCACCGGTAAAGAGGGCTCCGCTGCCGGTACCGGTTGGGACACTTGCCAGTCGCCGCGATGCAGCGCGAGCGTCCGCACTCGCGATGGGGAACAGCGCCGAAAGGATCAGCGTCGCACAGATTGTCGCGATTGCGACACCGCGCTTTACTAGAGTTCGGATCTTCATTCTGATTAAGATCCAGTTACTTGGAGATATTATTTTGATTAGTCTTTCAGCCGCGACGAATTACCGAACCTACTTAAGTGGGCGATGCTTTGTCAATGACCAAGTGTTAACGCTGTCGGCATTTAGACTAGTCTCACCCTCGATCACAGCGGCCGCTGGACAAAAGAAAGTGACGTTCTATCGCGATGCCGGTGTCCAGTGAGTAAAAGCATGAAATCAGTCAGCCCGCACCTGACAGCGAATCTGCTCGTCGCTGCGACTCTGCTGATCGCGATTGCGCTCTCGACTGCCGGCGCTGCCAGCGCTGCCGCAACCGATCGCGATCTCGCCGCGCTCTCGACCGCGACCTACATATACATCGCCACCGTTCGCAAAGACGGCAACCAGAGCCGGGCCGTTCCCGTATGGTTCACCGTCAGCAAGGATAATCGCGTCTTGATCGAGACCGGCCCCACGAGCTGGAAAGCGAAACGCATCGGTCGCGGCAGTCCCGCCCTGGTCTGGATTGGCTCGAGCACCGGTCCCGCATTCATCGGCAAGGCCGAGATAGTTAAGGATAGATCCGTGCAGGATGAAGTGATCGAGAACTATCCGAAGAGATATTTTCTCGCCCGGATCGGCTTTGCCCGCCCCAGCCGCGACAAACTCGACCGCGGACAAATCGTGGTGATTCGCATCGAGCCGACGCGCGACCTGCCCGAAGGCTTTCAGTCGCAACCGGGTACTCCGGCGCCGGCTCCCGGCGCTCTCAGCCACTAAAAAATCTTCCAACCAACTTGAAATTGCCTTGCCGCTAAGAAACCATCGCGGCTAATGAAAATCCTTCGAGCTCTGATGCTCCTCGCTTTTGCCGCGATGCTCTCCGCGCCGAACTGCTTTGCCGATTACGGCTCCGAGCATCGTGCCGAAGCTGACTTGCTCACGCCTGCGCCGCATCAAATCGACATCGAAGCCGAGGACACGTGGCAATTCCTCGACGACAACAGCACGCTCCGCCGCCGGGTTGATTCCTCCACTGATACCGCGATCCGTCTCGGCCCCGACTTGGGCACCAGTCAACTGCAGCAGCCCGAGGTCTTGATTTCTTATTGGTTCGACAGCGTCAATGCGGCCCAGTTCCAATTCAGGGATTTCTCACTTTTTGGCGATCACTTTTCGACCATCCCGTTGAGCTTCGGCGGCGGCCTCATTCCGAAGAATCAAACGCTGAACAACGACGGCACGCGATGGTTCACGTTCGGCGGTTTCTACGAGCGGCGTCTGACCCCGCTATATCAGGATCGCGAAGGCCGGCTGCCCGAGTTTCTCCGCGGTTGGGATCTGCGCGCCAAAATTGGCATCGAGTTCACCTACAATGACATCCGAATTAACGACGGCCTGAGCCTGCACCTGGTCCATTCGCCATTCGAGGCGCGCATCCGTTTCCACGAGAAGGGCCTCCCATATCCGGTGATTGGGATGGAAGCGCGGCGATGGCTCCTGCCGCAGTTGGCATTCGAAGCGACCGCGCAGGGCTACTGGTTCAACAAATGGAATTCAGGCCGCAGCGAAGGTGGCACCGTGTACGACTCGCAATCCGGATTCGAGTCGCATCTCCGCTTGATCTATTCGAACAGCCGGCTGCGCGGATTCAGCCCCTTCCTCGGTTTCAACTATAACTATTCCAAGTACACGCAGACCTCGTCGGGCGTTTACAATTTCCTGCGCGTGCAGATGATCGGACCTGAGTTGGGATTCAATTTCAGTTTCAACCCGCGCCGCTAGCACGGATCATTCTCGCGGCCGATTCGCACGATCCGCGAGTTCGTTGGTTCGCCTGATCGCCGCGGAGTAGAGTCACTGTTGTGGCACGCGAATCCGCATCGGTACTGATTAGGCGCGCGCTCAATTGCCAGTGTCCGGTCTGCGGCCGCGGCGCGATCTTCCGCACCCACTTCAAAATGAATCGCGAATGCCCGCGCTGTCACGTCGTGTTCTGGAAGGATCCGGGCGAGTCGTTGGGCGCGATGTATCTCGACTTTGCGGTCGCCGCCGCCGCCTTCCTCGTATGCTGGGGACTGCTCGCGCTGACCCGCATCCCCGACACTCCGCAGATTCTGATCTTGTGTACGATTGCTCCGGCCGCCGTGCTGCTCTGCTATCCGATGACGCGGAGCGCCTGGACGGTGCTGGTCTATCTCTCCGGCGGCATCGATCTTCCGCAATTGCGCGCGGTCCGCGGCGGCAAGAAAAATCCCTGACAACAAAGATCTGAATAGTAGGGAACTTCGCTGGTCGCTAGCGACGGCGATCGGCGAGCTTCTCGCCAAGATGCCGCAAGCGATCCGCCGCCGCCGCAATCGTCTCGTCACTCTTCGAGAACGTGAAGCGCAATTTGTGATGCCCCAGTTCCGGCCGATGATAAAAGCTTGACCCGGGAACTGCCGCGACGCCCACTTGATCCAGCATGAATGCCGCCGCCGCGAAATCGTCCGCGAACCCGAGCTGGCCAATCTCCGCGATGATGTAATAAGCGCCGTCCGGCTTGGTGCACTCGAGGCCCGCGCCCATCAGCGCACCGTAAAGCGCCCCGCGTTTTCGCTCATACATCGCAGTGAGTGTTGCGTAGAAAGATTCCGGCAAGCGCAGCGCGACCGCGCCCGCTTCCTGCAACGGATGCGGCGCGCCGACCGTCAGAAAATCGTGCACCTTGCGGATCGCCGATGTCAGCCGCTCGCTCGCAATCGCGTACGCCAGCCGCCAGCCGGTGATCGAATAAGTCTTCGAGAGCCCGCTGATCGTTACCGTGCGCTCGGCCATCCCGGGCAGGCTCGCGATCGAGACGTGCCGCGCGCCGCCGAAAATAATGTGCTCGTAAATTTCGTCCGTGATCGCCAGCGTATCGTGCCGGCGGCATAACGCGGCAATCTTCTCGAGTTCAGCGCGCGTGAAGACCTTGCCGCTCGGATTGTGCGGCGTGTTGATCACGATTGCCTTGGTGCGCGGACCAAAGGCCGCTTCCAGTTCCGCCTGATCGATCGAAAAATTCGGATCGCGCAGCGCCACGTAGCGCGGCGTCGCGCCCGCGAGAATCACATCGGGTCCGTAGTTTTCGTAAAACGGCTCGAAGATGATCACCTCGTCGCCCGGATTGATGATCGCGAGCATCGTCGCAATCATCGCTTCGGTCGCGCCGCAGGTAACGGTGACGTTCAAGTCGGGGTCGCACGCGATTCCGTTGTAGCTGCGCACCTTGTCGGCAATCGCGCGCCGGAAATTCGGCGAGCCATGCGTGATCGCGTACTGGTTGTATTCCTCGTCGATCGCGCGCTTGGCCGCTTCCTTGAGTTCGACCGGCGCCGCGAAATCCGGGAATCCTTGCGCGAGATTCACCGCGCCCACTTTGAGCGCGCGCCGCGTCATCTCGCGAATTACCGATTCGGTGAACTGTCGAGTCTTGTGTGAAACGTCGGTCGGCATCGAGCGCAGTGTAACTGCACTCCTGCGCGCACGCCAATCTCAAATGTGGCGATCTCTAAATACGGAAATGTCTTAGCGGACTCAGCCGGATCGAAGTCGTCGCATCCGGCCAGCGCGATGCTTCAAGTGGTCTCGACTTCCGCAGCTTCCGCGGCCAGCAGCCCTGGCCCCTGATGCAACCGCCAGTCGTCGATCACTTCCACATTGAAGCGCCAGTCGCTGCCGATTTTGAAACCGGGCAGCTGACCCTTTTTGAGCAAGCGATAAATCGTCGAGCGATGTACTCGCAGATATTCGGCAAGCTCGTTGACTGTAAGTACTTTCGCTGACATAGATGAATCCTCTTTATTAGCCCTATCCGTTCTTAGGTTGGCAATCAAGATACCACGGGACCTGAACTGAGCTATAGACTCCTTAATGGCAATTTGTACTCCTGTGCCCGGTCTTTAACAAGATACGTTGAGCACAAATCGTCTATTCAGCACTTTACCGGCGTTCAACAGCGGCCTCAACCATGCAATCGCGCCGCCGCCTCGCGCAGCTCAGCTCGGTGATCCGGATGAGCTATGGCAATCAATTCTGCCGCCCGCTCGCGATGATTTTTGCCCAATAGACGCGCGATTCCGTACTCCGTCACAATCGTGTCAGCGAAAAATCGCGGAACCGTAATCAGCGTGCCCGCTTCGAGTTGCGGCACGATTCTCGATATCGCGCCATGCATCGCCGTCGACGGGAGCAGCGTGATCGCACGCCCGCCCGGACAGAGAAATGCCCCCAGATGCGTCTCCGGCTGGCCGCCGGTGCCATTCATCATGCGCGCGCCGATGACCGTCTCGGCCGTAATCTGACCCGTCAAATCGACGCTCAAAGCGTTGTTGATAGATGTTTGCCGATGATTGGCCGAAATCGTCGCCAGCTTCAGCACGTACTCAGGATCGTAAAGTTCGAACGCCGGATTGTCGTCGATGATTCTGAGGTCGTCCGGATCCGATCCCGACCACGCCACTCCGATCGCCTTGCCGCGATGTATGGTCTTGCGCCGGCCGTTGATCACGCCTGCATCGACCAGCCGCGCGATCCCCGGCGCCACCATCTCGCTATGCAGTCCGAGATCGTGCTTGCGATCGAATGCGCCCAGCCTCGGCATCTGCGAGCTCGGATCGCCGACGCCGATCTGAATCGTCACTCCGTCATCGATGAGCTCGCTCAGGTAGCCCGCGATTGGCTCATACTCGGCGGGCGGTGGCGCAATCCCCATCAGCACGCGCAGATCGTCGAGCGAGGTGCGCTGCAGGTATTGCACGATTGGCCAGATCCGCTCGATGCCGTTCTCCGCGATGATCGCGCGGATGCCCTCGCGCTTGCTCGCATCCATCAGCGCAAGCTCGCGCTCGATCACCGCCAGGTCGGGCGGCGGCGGCGTGCCATCGACGAAATATTCGAATTCCGAAACGTGCATATAAACGTCGCCGTAGGTCCGCGTGAGGGTCGCATCCACTTCGGCGATCGCATGGCGCGCGCGCCGCGCCGACATCCGCTTGTTCCACTGATGAGGTCCGAAACTGACAAATCCCTTCGCGTTGGGCGGCGTCACGTTCACGAACGTAAAATCGATCGGCTTGTCTTCCGCGGGCCGCTCGTCGTGCGGCTTGTATGCGGTCGAAAACAGGTTCGGCAAATATGTCGACGAATGGCGATCGTGCGATGGCCGCCCGAGATTGCCGATGAACAGCTCGAACTCGATTTTGAAGTGCTCACTCGGTTGGCCCGCGAACCATCCCGGATCGATTAGCGGCGACGACAACCTGAGCTCGACCACGCCGTCGATTTTGTCGGCGCGCGCCGCCAACGCGCGCTGCATGATCGAGCCGCTCGCCAGCGGAAAATGCACGCGCATCCCGGCTTTGACCATCGCCGCCGCTTCATCCGGCGTAATCGTGCGTGATCGATAATGCTCCTGCCAGTTCATGGGGCCGCACCTCTCTCCGCTACCTATCTGATTATTTGCTGCAGGCCAACGCGCGTTGCCGCAAACGATCCCTGACTCCAGCGCGCCCGGCAAACTTGTCCCTGACCCTCGCAGCCGATAGGTTGCAAATCGTGACCAGCGGCGCGATGAAAATCCGAATCGGCACCTCCGGCTTTGGCTATCGCGAATGGCTCGGCGATTTTTATCCGCCCAAGCTCCCCGGCGCGAAAATGCTGCCCTATTACGGCGAGCGCTTCGCGACCGTCGAAATCAACTACACCTTCCGCCGCACTGCGACCGTCGATCTGCTTAATCGCTGGTCTGCGAGTACGCCATCGCATTTCCGCTTCGCGCTGAAGGCGCCGTTTCAAATCACTCACGCGATGAAGCTGCGCGGCACCGAGAACACCGTCCAGGCATTTGCCGATCGCGCGAACACGACGGGCGAACGGCTCGGCCCNNCTCCCGCCCACCCTGAAGAAGGACACCGCGTTGCTCGGCGACTTTCTCGCCACGATGCCCGCTTCGATTCGCCCCGCGTTTGAATTTCGCGACGCTTCATGGTTCGACGATTCGGTGATGCAGTCCCTGAGCGATGCGGCCGCCGCACTATGCGTCGCCGAAACCGAGACTCTCTCGACGCCCGCGCTCCGAACCGCGCCGCTCGTGTATCTCCGGCTGCGCAAAGATAGTTACGAGCCCGCCGCGATCAAGAAGTGGGCAAAGACGATTGGCCAACTCGCGTCCGGTGCTAGCGAGACTTACGCGTTCTTCCGCCACAACAACGCCGCGCCGCACTACGCACTGGCGCTGGCGAAACTGCTCGATGCGATGCCGCCTGAAGTGAAGGCCGCGTCACCCAAATGACCGCGATGCTGTTGCCGGAGGGCGAGTTCCGCTACGAAATTCGTCGCGGGACTGAACTGATCGCAATCGAGGATGAGAGCCTTGCCGCCAACAGGATTCGCGGCGCCCGACATCCTGCCGCCGGCTCGAATAGCTTTGAAGTCGAAGCCGATCTCGACGACATTGGACTCATCAAGCGCGTCGTCGTGCGTTACCAGCGCGGCCCGTTCGTGCGCGACGCAACTTACGAATCGGCCGATGATTTCCTGCGCGGCAACGTGAGCGCGATGGCCGGACGCAACGTGCTGACGAGCAAGCTCGGGCGCTATCGCGAAATCGATGCTGACCTGATTATTTTCCGCGCGCTGACCATCGCTCACATACGCGCGCGCGGCCAGTCGCAATGGACCGGGCGCGTCGCCGCCATCAATCCCAACACGCTGGTGGCTGCGACCTACAAACAGTCCTGCCGCCAACTCGGCGACAATCCGCTTATCTGGATTTACGAACAGCGCATGGGCGACCGCGAAGAAATCGAGATCGACGAGGCGGGCCTGGTGCTGCGACGGCGTGATAATCGCGGCTTCGACACTGTGCTGATCTCGCCGCCGCGCTGACGCGGCTCTCAGCTACGCCGCGATCTTGTTGCGCGGCATCTTGCAGTCGCCGTCGAAATGCGCGCCCTCATTGAGCACCAGGTTCGGTGAGCTGATCGTGCATTGCGCGCGCGCCGTCGCCATCAACTCGACTCGTTCGCGCGCCGTCACTTCGCCGCTGAACGTCCCCGCGATCGTGACCCGTCCCGCCGATATCCGCGCGCTGACCACCGCGCCCGCCGCGATCATCACTTCGTCGCCCGAGATTTCGCCTTCCACTTCGCCTTCTATTTTGACCGGCCCGCGGAAGTTCAGCTTCCCCGACGCCTTGGTTCCTTTTCCGATGCGTGATTCGAACGCGGAATCTTCATTGACTGCCATAAAACACACGCCGCTCCAAATTTCGGCTTTTCACTATTGCCGGAAAGGAACAGAACGCGCAATCTCCATCTGCCATCGCGCGACGATCAAGCGCGTCTCACACTGCAAATCTTTTGCGCTGACCGTGCGCGATACGCCACAATGGACCGTTCAGATGGAGCGCATCTCGAAATGATCCGCGAATACGGACCCGAGCGTCACGGCGGCCAGGGCCTCGACCCGCATCAGTATGAGTCCGGCGATCGCACCATCCTCGCGCTCCTTGCCGAGACCGTCGCCGCCGATCAGACCGATCTCGTTGCGACCTGGCGCGCCGACGCCTACGAAGTGTGGTCCCGTCGCGGGATGATTCGCTTCAAGCGCTATGCCGGCGACGACGGCGCGCTCTCATTCAAGATCGTCGAGCAGCTCGGCGAGAATCCCGTCGCGAATCAGGATCCCTTTATCGTCTCTACCATCGAAGATGAACTCGACGCCGCGCGCCTGAGCGGCAATCCGACCGGCGACGCCAACCGCGCGTATTTCGAGCCGCACGTCCTCAGCCATCCCTACGCCTACGAACGAATCGCGCAACTTTTCGACAGCCCGCGCGCGCCCGATCTGGTCGTCAGTCCCAAGGCTTATGCCTATGGACTCCAGCCGGGCCAGCACGGCGCGCTCGACGTCGTCCAATGCCGCGCGCCCTTGGTGTTCGCCGGCCCCGGAGTCCGCGCCGGCGTGTTTCAGTTGAGCGCGCGTCATGTCGATATCGCCCCGACCATCGCCAGCATGATGCGATTCCCAAAAATCGCCGGCCTCGACGCGTCTGGCACGGCCGCGCAAGTTTATCTCAAACGCCAGGACGGAAATCCGCTGAGCGAAATCATCGACTCTCAAAGCGAGCCGCCCACGCGCGTTTATCTGATTCTGCTCGACGGACTCTCGCATTCCGAATTGCGCTATCAACTCGATTCAAATCGCGCTGCGATTCCGAATCTCGCTGGCCTCGTCGAGCGCGGCGCGATGCTCTCGCACGGCTCGATCGTGAATTTTCCGAGCATCACCTGGCCCAGTCACTCGACCATCATGACCGGCGCGTGGTGCGGGCACCACGACGTCGTCAATCCCACATTCCATTTGCGCGAGCATCGCGAGACCGTGCCGATCCAGGGCAACATTTTCGAGATGGAGCGATATCTTAATCGCGACGTCGAAACGCTCTACGAAGCTTTCAAACGAGTGCACGGCCAAAGCGCGATCACCGCCTCGATTCACGAGCCGCAGGGCCGCGGCGCAGATCACGCCGTGTTCGAGCGGCGAATCGTTGGCGACAAGGCGCGGCTCAAGACTCTGACCCAAACGATGTCGAACGATATCAGCCCGCGCTGGATGGCCGACGACTTGCCCGCGATGCGCCGCGAAGAAGTCGTGGACATTCGCGGGATGGCGCAGGTGATCAATCTTTTCGATCACTGCGCCGCCGACGCGCCGATGTTTGTCGCGCATGAATTCGTGCTCACCGACGGCGCCGGCCATGATTACGGGCCGCATCACGACGGCCTCCGCGAAGCGCTTTATCGCACCGATCGACGGATCGGCGCGGTGCTCGACATTTTTCGTCAGCGCGGATTGCTCGAATCGACTCTGTTCGTCGTGAGCTCGGACCATGGGATGGCGGCGCAGCGCGTCGAACTGAAAGCCAATCCCACCTGCGAGCCCGCGCGAATTGGAATTCAGGGAGTGTTTGCCGAGCCGATGATTTATCTCCGCGATTTGCGCGTCGAGATCGAGCGCGCGCGCGATCTCCGCAGCGTCAGCGTCACGGTTTTCGACAACGATCATCTGCCCGACGGCGAGCATCCTGCCCTTGCGGGCGTTCGCGTAACTCTTTACGGGCGCGGCGACGCCGTGCTCGCGGAGGCAACCACGCCTGACAGCGGCCGCATCGCATTTGCCACGCCCGCCGATCTTTCGGACGCGGAAATGACGCTGCGGGCCGAGCATTCAACCTTTAACCGACGCACGTTGCGCCTCGACGGCACGCAAACGTTGCCGGACATCCGCAAAACTCTTTACCGCAACCTCGCGTAGTTCTAATTTGCCGCCGATGCAAGATCTCCCGATACACGATCTCAAGGACAAAGTCGCACTCGTAACCGGCGGCACCCGCGGACTCGGCCGCGCGATTTCGCTTGGCCTCGCAAATCTCGGCGCCACCGTCGCGATGAACTACCGCCGCGATGAGGCCAGCGCCGAACGCTCGTTGCGCGACGTGCGCGGAGTCGCGCCGCGCTCGATCCTCGTCAAAGCCGACCTCGAAGATGAAGCTCAGGTCCGCGCGATGGTGACCAAGGCCGCCACCGAACTCGGCCGCCTCGACGTTTTGATCGCCAATGCCGCCGCCACCGCATTCAAGCCGCTGCTCGAAACCAAGCCGCACAATCTCGCGCGTACTTTTGCGCTGAGCGTCAACGGATTCGTCGCCGCCGTGCAGGAGGCGAGCAAAGTGATGGACGCGGGCGGCCGTATCCTGATGATTTCCGGCATCGATTCGATTCGAAATCTTCCCGGCCACGGCGTGCTCGGCGCCGCGAAGGCCGCGCTTGAAAGCATGGTGCGCGATTTCGCCTTCGAGCTCGGCCCGCGCGGCATCACCGTCAATGGCATTAACGTCGGCTACATCGATACCGACTCCGCGCGCCTCTACTCGAGTTATCTCGGCGATGAGTACGAAGATTTTCAGCGTCGATGCGCTGAACGATCCGCCTTGAAGCGATTGCCGACGCTCGATGAAATCGCCGCGATTGCCTGCCTCGTCTGTCTCCCGGCCGCGAGCTATCTCACCGCGCAGACCATCATGGTCGACGGCGGATTTACCGTCAGCTTCCCCGGCGCCAAATAGGCTCGCGGGGGCCCCTCTATAGCCCGGGCGTCGTGCACGCCGATTCACCGCGTCAGATCGTGTCGGCGGTTTTTTGGCCCGACCGCTTGACGTTCAGCGGGCAGCACGATTCACTTCATCGCATCAATTCGATAGCAATTCTCGCAGCTGCTCAAATTACGGTTCCGATGGAAGTTTCAATAGGGACTGGGCCTAAGCGCGGATCAGCTTGCAAGCGCATCCCGGTCGATCTGCCCGCGATACTGGCGCTGCTGGCGCTACTTGTCGTGCTCAGCGCGAGTTCATGTTCGTCAGCCGCGCCAAGCACGGATCCCTCGGTGGTCGGCCAATGGTCGGGGGAATCGCCGTGGCCGACGGTCGGCGTACATATCAATATTCTCGCCGATGGCCGGGTGCTCACTTGGGGGCGCGATCTTCCGGCTTCAGCCGGCGGCGTTTTTCCAACTTTCGTAGTGACTATTCCGAGCGGCAGCACCAACACCAGCCAAGTTGTGCGCCTTGATCTCGACAACGAGGTGTTCTGCGCCGGTGAGACGTTCATGCCTGACGGCCGGGTGTGGGTCTCGGGCGGCGAGGAAGCACTGATCGATGGGATCGGCACGCCGGTCATCGAAATCTTCGATCCGGCGACCACTTCCTGGAGCCTCGGCCCCAAGATGAGCGGCAAGCGATGGTATCCGACGGCGACCACTTTGCCCAACGGCGAGATCCTCAACCTCGCGGGCAGCGTTGATGAAAGTTTCTCGGCGAACACGATTCCCGACGTCAGCACCAATCACGGCACCGGGATGCGCAGTCTGACGGCGGTCTCGAGAGTGCCGGTCGATTATGATTATCCGCGTGCATTCGTCGCGCCCAACGGCAAGGTGTTCATTGCCGGGATGAAGCCGATCACTCGGTACCTCGATACCTCGGGCACCGGCGCATACACCACGGTTGCCAATACCATCGACGGCGCGCGGACCTTCGGCACCGCAGTGATGTACGACATCGGCAAAGTTCTGATCGCCGGCGGCGCGTATGGCAATGCGTATACTCCGCTAAAGACCGCCGAAGTGATCGACCTCGGCGCTGCCACGCCGACCTGGCGCAACGTCGCGCCGATGGCGTTTGCGCGTACCTATCCGAATGCGACGATCATGGCCGACGGCAGGATTCTGATCAGTGGCGGCAACAGCGCAGCGGGCCAAGAGGATGCGACCAAGCCCGTGCTGGCGGGTGAGATTTGGGATCCCGCGACTGAGAAGTTTACTACCGTCGCGAGCATGCCGCATTTCCGCACCTATCATTCGACCGCGGGCTTGTTGCCCGACGGCCGCGTGCTTTCGACCGGGACTACTGCGCCCAGCAAACCCTCGCTGCTCGATCAGCTCAATGCGGATTTCTACTCGCCGCCGTATCTGTTCAAAGGTGCGCGGCCCACTATCAGTTCGGCGCCGACGCTGGTTCGTTACGGGCAGCAGTTCACGGTCATGACGCCGAATGCAGCCAGTATCTCGAACGTCAACTGGATTGGGCTGAGCGCCGTGACTCATCATTTCAATTTCAACCAGCGCATCAACCGGTTGAGCTTCACCAACGGTACTGGCGCACTAACCGTCACCGCTCCGCCCAACGCGAATCTCTGCCCGCCAGGGCACTACATGATGTTCATTCTTAACAGCAGTGGCGCGGCGTCGGTCGCCAAGGTCGTGCAAATTCTCGCCGGTCCGAC
>PNBD01000033.1 GCA_003135855.1 Deltaproteobacteria bacterium | reverse complement strand
CCTTCAGCCCCGCGCGGCGCCGCCAGTGACCGTATCCATGCCGAAGTTGAGTTTCCTGGTTCCCGGGCTGGGCTGCAGCACGAAGGTCGAATCCGGAACAGCTTTATTCACGGACGGATTTTCGTAGCGAAACGTTACCGAGGCGCCGGTCTTCGGGAAACGTGCGTCGACTTGCGCGGGAAAGATGTAGCCGCCATCGAGCTTGCGGTAGTCACTGTAATGAACCTCGTAGCCGATGCGTCCATTGGCGAGCGTCTCGCGCACCATCTCGAGATTGCCTTCGCCCGTAAATCCCAGTTCGTCGACGGCCCCGCCGGGCTGATGATAGGTGAGCACTTTAGCGTCGCCGATTTTAGTCATTGAGTTGGGCGCGAAAGACAACATCGCGCTGTCCGGCGAGAGCGCGAGCATCAGCCNNGGATACGCGCGTAGCGCTGCAGCGTCGCGGCGTCCGCGGCCCCGTGCATGAGAGTATTCTTGCCGGGATCGAAGACCGCGACCTGGCCCGCGTCAGCCGCAACCACCAGCGCGACGCCGAGTGCCGACATGACCTCGACGCGGATGCTCGCGGGGCGGCGCACGACGATATTCTCGCGCGCCTTAAAGTGCTCGCCGCCGCCGGTGTATTCCATCAACGCCGCGGATTGCATCGAATGAATCGCGGCGTCGCGGTCGCCGAGAAACGCTGTCATGTCGTGGGCTTCCATCAGCGGTACGTTAACGGCGTGACTGGTCGCGCAGGCGGAGGTGTACAACGCGAACGCAGCCGTGACGGCCGCCAAGGCAAGCCGCGCGCCGCATAGCACCGGATTAGTGGCGGGCGTGCTGTTCGCTTGCCGTCGGGGCCGCAAGCTTGAGCTTGAGGCGTTCGATCTGTTCGGCATTCTGGGCCTTCTTGAGCGCATCCTCGTATTGGTGAAGGGCGTCGCGCCCCTTACCGACTTTGGCGTAGGCGTCGCCCAGGTGCTCCGTGATGNNCTGCCAGTCAGATTGACCGCGCGCTCCAATTGATCGACCGCCTTCTGATACTCGCCTCTCTGGTAGTAAACCCAGCCGAGACTGTCAACGTAGAAACCGTCTTCGGGTTCGAGGACGAGCGCGCGCTTGATGAGTTTTTCGGCCTCCTCCAGATGCGTTCCCGATTCCGCGTATGAGTAGCCCAGGTAGTTGAGCGCGGGGGCGTTGCTGGGATTGATCGCGATCGCCTTGTGCATCTCGTCGACGCCGAGTTGCTTCTGCTTGCCTTCGTCGTAAAGCGCGCCCAACGTGAAATGATATTTGTCGTTGCGCGGCTGCAGCGCGACCATCCGCCTAGCGAGATCGATCGCGTTCGGATAATCCTTTTTCTCCTGGTAGACGCCGACCAGGTAGCCCATGATTTCCGGATCGTTGGGCTTCTTCGCCAGCGCCGTGTTCAGATCCTCGATCGCCGCGTCGTAACTGCTCTGCTTGTCGTGAAGATAGGCGAGTTGGAGCTGCCCTTCGACGT
This sequence comes from Deltaproteobacteria bacterium, assembly GCA_003135855.1. Classification (GTDB taxonomy): domain Bacteria; phylum Desulfobacterota; class Binatia; order Binatales; family Binataceae; genus Binatus. The sequence goes on along the minus strand of PNBD01000033.1, from coordinate 1,291 downwards.
AATGCTCGTCAGTATCGGGAATCGCCCTGAACTCGTCGACCGCCCTGTCGCTTTCGTTGAGCTCGGTGTAAACCGTGCCGAGATAATAGTGGACCCGGTAATTCTTCGGCTCGGATCCGAGCACCAGATTGAACTCGGTCGCCGCGCGATCGAAGTCGCCGCGCTCGAAAAACAGCAACCCGATTTTGGTCCGCGTGTCGGCCGGATTGGTCTCGATCTGCTCCTCGTGCTGAAGCTGCTGGCTCACCGCCGCATCGACGCTCTTGTCGCCGCCATACAAAACGGCCAGCCGCTTATGCACTTCGCTGTTGTTGGGATCGACCTTCAGGATATCCTGGTACAGCGCGATCGCTTCTTTCGGCTGGTCCTGCAGTTCGCGCAATACGGCCAGATCGAGCAGCACCAGCGGGGAATTCGGATTGAGGTGGAGCGCCTTCTGATAGTAGGCCTCGGCCCCCGGATAATCTTTCGCACCGACCATCACGCGGCCCGCATAGTAGTAGCCCAGGAATGAGGCCGGGTCCAAATCGATGAGCTGTTTGAAGGTCGCTTCGGCCTTGGGATAGTCGCCCTGTTTGGCGTAGAGCGTGCCGAGAAACAGATAGGACTCCTGATTCTTCGGCGAGAGCTTCATCACTTCCCGATACTGCGCGACCGCCGCATCGTCGTCGCCCAGCGCGGTCTCGATGCCGGCGGCGAGCAGACGTGCCCGCACGAAAGAGGGATCGAGCGCGATCGCTTCCTGCGATTGATCGAGCGCTTCCTTCAGTCGTCCATCGCGGACATACTGCGTGGCGATTTGTACGTGCAGAGCGGCATTATGCGGGTCGAATTTAACCGCTTCTTCGTATTGCTTGAGAGCCTCTTTGCGGTCGCCGTTTTCGGTCGCGACTTCGGCCTTCAGATATGCGCCCATCGCATAGGCCGCAGGCGGAATATCGACGGCGGGCGCACCGCCAAATGGACNNGAACCAACGGTCCTATGGATGAGTTCGATAGGCATCCGGCCAATGGCATTGCCGCGGCCGCGATTATCGCCAAGGCCAATTTGGCGGAAAACTTCATAGAGGACTGCAAACCTTGCGAGTGCGCGCGCGATCTAGCTAACATAGCGAATTCTGACGGTCAACGTAACAGGTTTCGGCAATACGCAGCCATCGGCATCCGGTGGCCCACAACCTTTATTAGTCTTGCGCTGCCCGTCGTTATGGCGCAATCCCCACGGCGATCAGCCTGATGCCCGCTTACCGCAGCCGACGTCACGGGCTCATCATCGTGCTCCGTAGCCTGG
>PNBD01000073.1:262-8558 GCA_003135855.1 Deltaproteobacteria bacterium | reverse complement strand
CCGGTGGTGTTGCTGAACAGCGCATTCACTCCATTGGCGGTACTTTTGTTGCCGGTGGTGTTGCTCTGGAGGGCGGACACTCCCTCAGCAGTATTGAAGGTGCCCGTGGTGTTGTTGAAGAGGGCTACCACTCCGGTCGCGGTATTATCGATGCCCGTGGAGTTGGACAGCAGGGCGTTCACTCCACTTGCGGTATTGTTGGTGCCGGTGGAGTTGAACTGCAGGGCGTTCATCCCGCTGGCGGTATTGTTGTTGCCCGTGGTGTTGCTGAAGAGCGCGCCCCGTCCGGTAGCGGTATTTTCCACGCCCGACGAGTTATTGAAAAGGGCGCCTTGACCGATAGCGGTATTCTCGGAGCCGGTGTTCAGCTTGAGTGCGAACGCTCCAATCGCGGTATTAAAGACGCCGGTGGAGTTCGTGGTCAGAGCGCTGGATCCGACCGCGGTATTGTCGTTGGCAGAGGTGTTGCTGGAGAGAGCGAAGTATCCGACAGCGGTGTTGCCGTTGCCGCCAGTGGTGTTGCTGGAGAGAGCGTTCTCTCCTACTGCCGTAACCGACCCTGCCGTGTTCACCAGCAGTGCGTCCAAACCTAGCGCGGTTTCGGCAGTGGTTGTGCTACATGTGCATGTTGCGGCCGCGATGCCCGCGCTGGACAGTACGATGAGTAGAACTGCCGCGAACAACAACCCGATAGGTCCACCTGCCTTCAATCCGGTGCTGCGAGTCATTTCTATCGCGCCTCCGTATTTTTCGCTCCGCTGAGCGCGGGTTCACTGCGCCGCTTTCGGGCGCGGTCCATGAGTGAGTTTCGTTGCTATTACATGACGGGGCCAAAGGGTGTCCCGTCGATTGAAGGGTTAGCACAAAACGCCATGGATTGGACGCTTCTATTGGGTCGAGCCGTCTTTGCCCGCATTGAACCGCGCGGAGGCCGGAGCTGGAAGAGTTCCAGCATCCGGAGTTACCGCGTCCTTAGGTCAGTTATCGGTGCCGCAACTGCACTGGCCCGCGCCGTTGCCGCTGGCAGTGATATGGGAGCATCGAGCGACCAACCCGGCGTTGCTGGCGAAATCGCCGCTGCTGAGATTGGAGCCTTCAAAGGCCTCCTCGGTAGCAGTGAAGGCAGGATTTGCCCCATGCACGTGAGTCGCCCACGCACGCAAGTTAGGAGTCGGGCTGCAAGCCGCACTTGGGTTGCATAGCGATGGTGCGGTTCCGTTTTGCTGCGTCGAGACGATCTTGATCAGTCCATTCTGTAGCTTGGCGCCACTGCCCGAGGGATTGCTGGTAAGGTCCTTGTTCATCGAGAGCGTGCGCAGACCGTTAGTAGTTACCGGGCATCCGCAGCATTCCGACATCTGCTGGTCCGACGAGAAAACGAAAATCATCGCGCACAGGTCGCCGTTATCACCAGTAGCTTCATTAGAAGCCGCGCCGGGATTGGCGATTCGAACCGCCGCATCGGGAGCGCCGGTGGTGTTGGCGTTGGAAAAGTAATTGAGCCGGTAGAGATCGCTGCCCGAGCCGGTCTGTGCAAAGGCGATCGCGGAAGTACCCCGATAGCTGAGCCCTGACAGGACGAGCGCACAACTCAGGGCGCAAGCCAGGATGGTTTTCCGTAACATTTCGCTACTCCTTATCGAACTGTTGATATCGGGATTTTGCTCCCGCCAGATTTTTGTTTCAGTTACGGTTTCCACTATGCGAATACCTGCTAGCTAATCGAGCATTAGTTCACTGACCCGAACCCATTGCCGCTTCCGGACGGAGCGGTGGTGGGGCAAGTGCAGCCGTTGATCGTGTTGTGGTCTAACGTCACCGAACCGGTGTGCGCCAGCGCTCGACCGGTGACCGTCGCGCCGGTAGTCATCGTGATCGAAGTCGAGGCGAGTATGTTCCCGAAGAACGTAGTATTCGTTCCAAGAGTCGCCGAACTGCCGACCTGCCAATATATGTTGCAAGCGTTAGCCTGGTTTTTCAGGAGTACATTGCCGGTTACCGTCGTAAGAGTTGAAGACGGCATCTGGAAGATCCAGATTGCATCGGGATTTCCTTGCGCGTCGAGCGTTAGGGTTCCTGCGGAGATCAAGAACGACGAGACGCTGGATCGATAGACTCCGGGGAACAGGGTGGTCCCTCCGAGCTCTCCCGGTTTAAGAGCGAAGGCTCGCCCTGAGGTATCGACAATCGCGGCTTGCAGGATGTTCTGGCCCTTCAGCGCGTTAGCATTGCCGTCATCCGTAGTTCCGAGCACAACCGGCGCTCCGGTCACGTCATTAGGCGGCGCAGCACCCGGACTCACTCCAAGATTCCCGTGAATAGTCGTCGCACCAGTGTTGGTGACCGACTGTCCGGACAGAAGGGCATAGTTGCCCGCGGTGCCAGGAGTCGGGCAAATGGCTACTGGCGGTATATTGGGCGTTGGCGTCGCAGAGGGCGTCGCTGTCGGTGTTCTGGTCGCTGTGCGCGTGGGGGTCCCGGTCGAGGTGGGCGTGGCTGTCGGTGTGGGTGTGGTCCCACCCGGAGTCGAAGTGCGCGTCGCGGTCCTGCTCGGAGTCGAGGTGCGCGTGGGGGTCCTGCTCGGAGTCGCCGTACGCGTCGGGCCCGTGGTCGGGGTCGGAGTAGCCGTCCGCGTGGGCGTCGCGGTCCTGGTCGGAGTAGCCGTCAGCGTGGGCGTTCTGGTCGCCGTGCGAGTCGCGGTTCGGGTCGCTGTTCGAGTAGCTGTGCGCGTCGGGGTTCTGGTTGGCGTCGGTGTCCTGAAGCTGAAGGTTGGAGTCGGACTCGGCGTGCCAAACCACCTGGGACCCGTGGTAGGCGTCGGGTTCGGACTTGAGGCCGACTTCTTCCTGGCATCCGACGACGACGCGAGCGCGACGTTAGCCGCACCGCAACTACATTGTCCAGCACCGCTGGATTGGTCTATCAGGTTGCTGCATCGCTTAATCAGACCTTCACTACCTGCGAGTTGACTTGGACTCAGATAGGACGCCTTGAATTCGGATTCCGTAAGTTTGAAGGATTGATTGGTAGCGCTACCGGCTGACTGGAGATGCGTAACAAATTCATCGAGTTTTGGGGCCACAGAATATGGACTATTCGGGGCGCAAGCGCCGGCATTCGGCGTGGAGGAAACAATCTCGATCAGCCCGTTGGTGAGCTTGGCGCCACTGCCGGAAGGATTGCCGGTCAGATCACTGTTGACCGAGAGCGACAACAACTCGCTGGCGGCGACTTTGCAGCCGCAGCACTCGGATAGCTGCTGGTCCGGCGCGAAGACATAGATATTCGCGCACAGGTCGCCGTTGTCACCGGTGCTGTCATCCGCGGTCGTGCCAGGATTGACGATTCTGACCGTCGCATCGGGCGCGCCTTTGGTGTTGGCATTGGAAAAATAGTTCAGCCGATAGCCATCGCCACCGCCGCCACTTGATTGCGTCGATTGCGGGAATGCAATTCCGAAAGTACTCGCGTAGATGATCACCGCGAGCACAATGCAGACCTTCCATGTGGAACTGAGAATGGGTTTCAGCAATTTCGTTTTCTCCCCGAACGGTGACCTTGCGTACATCTAGTCTCAAGAGAATTCACGATTGTCTCCGCCAAGGTTCCCCTTACCGGACCGCCACGGCGCAGAAATGAGTTCTGCGAGGTATCGTGCTTTTTCGTACCGAAAGCAGTAAAAGCCGCAAAAGCAGCAATTGAGTCGGGCTCGTTACGTCCGATCCGGCCCCGATTGCCCGAAAGATCGCAGGCCCTCTTAGGGCCTTTTTCGATTGAATAGACAAGCTAACGGCCGCTTGAGTCTCGTTGGCTAGGTGCCGAATTGCGCTCGATTGCACGTTATTCAACTTGAGGATTGTGAGTGACATCGGTTACTTAAGGCTGAACTGAATACATCTAGGTTGAGCGTAACTCGCGACTGCCATTGAGCAGAAGGGAAAGTGTGCCGCATAGCACACAACCACGTGAATTGACGCGTGACGGCTTTTATTGACTTGAAGGGAACCTGACTACGCCGTGCGGCTGCGTCGCCTTGCGCAGCAGATCTGGAAGCCGCCAAGCGGTGTAAATGGTGGTGGAGCGCTAATCGGGGGAAGGCTATTCGTGCGCGAGCGAGAAGAAGAATGAGCGGCCTCGTCCTCGCCTGCATCGAAGCAGGCGAGGACGAGACTAGCCGCCGGCTACTTCAATGTGCGGACTTTGGCGTTGGCATCGCGGCCGAGGCATTTCTGCAGCCATGCTTGCGCGGTCGGCGTCGCCGATAGATCGAGACGCATCATTGCGGCCCAGCTCATCACCGCGGCGACGTTCAAATCCGCAATCGTGAAGCTGTTGCCGAGCAAATATTCACTGCCCTGCAACGACTGATCGAGCGCCTTGAGCGGCGCCTTCAACGCTTCCACCGCTGCGCTCGCGGCTTTTTCATCGCGCTGATCGGGCGGATTCAATACGCGATTTCGCAGGATTGCGATCAGATGCGGCTCAGTTTCGGTCATTCCCCAGAAGCTCCACTTGAAAGCGCCGGCGTGGCCCGACAGGTCCGACGGCCACAGCGAATTCCTGCCGTACTTCTCCGCGAGGTACAGATTTATCGCCATCGATTCCCACACCACGAGACCGTCGTCCTCGAGCACCGGGATGTGGCCGTTGGGATTGCGCTTCAGATTTTCCGGCGACTTGGCCTCGGGGGGCGTGACCGGAACGTGATCGTATTTGACGCCGAGTTCTTCGAGCGCCCACAGCGAGCGGGCAGCGCGCGACTTTGAGCTTCCGTAAAGTGTGGTCATGCTTCAGTTCTCTCCTTCCTTGTCGGATATGTCTTTGTAGTACGAATGCGACGCGTTGCACATCCTCGTCGCGTGCTGCATCAATCCCGGAAATTCGCCGATGCGGATACATTCCCTGAGAACAATTTTCTTTCGACTACCAAAATCGGCGAAAATGTAGCAGGCTTGCCGATCGATGCGAACTGAACCCCTGCACCGATTGGAGGAATTTCACTTGAAACATTCGACTATCTGGATCCTGCTCGTGGCTGCGATCTCGCTAGCGACGCCCGCGCTCGCGCGTGCCGACACGTGGCAGATCGATCCGGCGCACACCAACGTCGAGTTCACCGTACGGCACATGATGATCTCGAACGTNNGCGACCGCGACGATCGACGCTACCATCGACGCGTCATCAATCAACACGCGGGTCGCGAAGCGGGACGAGGATTTGAAGGGTCCGAATTTTTTGGACGTCGCGAAGTTCCCGACCATCACGTTCAAGTCCACCAAGGTCGAGCAGGCGGGCACGGCGAAATGGAAAGTGACGGGCAACCTGACCCTGCATGGCGTGACCAAGGAAGTCGTGCTGGATGTCGATGGGCCGACGGCGCCAATCAAGGATCCGTTCGGCAACACGCGCGCCGGCGCGTCGGCNNGACCAGGATCGATCGTCGCGACTTCGGTCTGACCTTCAACAAGGCGCTCGAGACCGGTGGCGTGCTGGTCGGCAACGACGTTGACATCGCGATCGACGTAGAGGCGATCAAGAAGTAGGGGCGCAACCGCGAAGCGCGGCGGCAGCTATGAGAGTCAGTTGGCTGAGTGAGGCTTGATTCGCCGCGCGCCGGTGGATTCCTTGGGCTCGGCGGGATCGCTGGAGCCGGGCGTGGCCGAGTAGCGGGCGGAAGCGAGGGGCGAGCCCTGCACCACGACGAGGCATCGTCGGCCGTCCGCGAACGTCTCGTGAGAGACCGCGAGCCGATCGGCCAGATTGCTCGCGACGATCACCATCCCGCCCGGCGTCTGCTTTGCCAACTGCGCAGCGGTCGGCGCGGTCAGAACGTCCGTCGGGATGCGACGGCCGAGCGCGCGGCCGGCGTCGCGAATCAAATCGAGCAACTGAGCATCCTCTTCCTGATCGCGATGACCCGGCATCACGACCGCATGCAGGTTGGACTTCTTGCGGTGCGCGACCCGGAGCGCCAAATCGAGTGCGGCACGGCCATGAATGCCGTGATCGAGAACCGCAAAAACACGCTCGAACGGACGCTCGCAGCCGTGAATGAGGACGGCGACGTGGACCGGTAGCTTCTGCACCTTGTCGAGAATTTCGCGCACGACTCCGCCCATAAAATCCGAACCGAAAACGCTCCGATGCGAGCCGAGCAGGAGCCATCCGATTTGCGGCTCGCGTGCGAAGGCCAGGATGTCGCTTGCGGGATCGTTGCTCCAGACCGCTTGCGGCGTGATCGTGCTGCCGCGAGTGAGTGCGAGATCGAGCGCCGCGGCAAGCGCGAGCGAGCGGGGCGGCACGCGCTGCTCAGCTTCGCGGAGGCCGGAACGGACACCGCCCGGCGGTGTCTTGACCAGCGCGAGCACTCGTGGCGGCGGCGCGTCATGCGGAGTCGCGGCGAGTGCGAGTTCGACCAGGTCGGCGACGCCCTCNNGCGCGCCTGCGCCTCGGTCTCGGCGTCGACCAGGTCGGCGACGCCCTCGGGATTCGAGACCGGCACCAGGATCGCGCTGCGCTCGGTGCCGACCAGTATCGGTCGCGACGGCTGAGTCGTACGGCTGGCGGGTTCGATCGCACGCGCCGCCAGTTGGGGCACGCCGACCGGCTCGGGGACGAGCGTGCGCAGGTCCGGCATCGGCTCGGCCTCGGGCTCCATCCGTCGCGTGATGAAATGCAGAATCGGCGTGGTCGCGAAGGTGGTGACCAGCGCCATGATGACGAGCATCGCGAACAAGGTCGGTGAGATCACTTTCATCTCAAGGCCGATGTTGAGCACGATCAGTTCCATCAGGCCGCGCGTGTTCATCAATACGCCGAGCGCCGACGCGTCGCGCCAGTTGAGTCCGGTGAAGCGTGCTGCGATCGCGCTGCCGCCGAATTTGCCAATCGACGCGACGCCAATGATGAGCGCGCAGATGGCCCACTCCTGCACTCCGCTGACGAGGTTAATTTGCGTGCGCAATCCCGTGTAGGCGAAAAACGCGGGCAGCAGCAAAACGATCACGATGTCTTCGAGGCGATCCGTTAGATCGCGCGCCATCCCGCTGTCATGCGGAATCACGGCGCCGAGTGCGAAGGCGCCGAACACGGCGTGGATGCCGATCATCTCGGTGGCGCAACCTGAGAGCAGTAGCGCGACGAACACCGCCGCCATCACCCCTTGCGTCAGCCGTCCGCGATTGCCGTAGAGCAGAGAGAGGCGAACCATCGCCGGGCGCACGACCAGAAGCATCACGAAGATGTAGGCGAGCGCCATCCCGATGGTGACGAGCGCACCGCTCGCCTGCGCGCGCGCGACACTGACGACGAAGGCGAGCAGGCACCACGCGGTAACGTCGTCAACGGCGGCGCAGGTCAAGGCGATCGCGCCCATGCGCGTTTTGTGAATGCCGCGATCAGTGAGGATGCGCGCCAGCACGGGAAAGGCCGTCACGGACATCGAGACGCCGAGAAAGAGCGAGAAGCAGGTGAACGGGACATCACGGGTCGAGAGCCGCGGATAAAGCATCAAAGCGATCGCGGCGCCGAGCAGGAATGGCGCGATGATGCTGGCGTGAGAGATCGCGACGGTGGTATGGCCGCGTTTGCGGAGCAGGGCAGGGTCGAGTTCGAGGCCGACCAGAAACATGTAGAGGATGACGCCGATCTGGGAGAGCATGTTGAGGTACGGCGCGACGCCGGCCGGAAAAATGTAGGCGGAGGCGCCGGGCGCGAAACGGCCGAGCAACGACGGTCCAAGCAGGATGCCGGCGATGATTTCACCCACCACCGGCGGCTGATGAGCGCTGCGGAAAATCGAGCCGAGCACCCGCGCAGTGGCAACCACGACGATCAGCGCGATCAGAAAATGTAGGAGCTCCCCGGTCGTCGCGCGAGAGGCAGCCGAGCCGAAGATCGCGGTCGTGGTGGCCGAGGGCTTCGTCGTTGACCCCCAGCTCACCCTGAACGCGATGGCCCGGGCGCTGCCGGCAGGCGTCACGATCGTTGGCGGGACCTCCGCGCGGCGGGACTTCGTGACCGTCACGCCCACCTACCAGTTCTGCGACGACGTCGTCGCGACCGACGGGGTGGCGATCCTCCTGTTCTCGGGACCGATCGCCTTCTCGGCCGCCGTGGGCACCGGCTGGCGAACGATCGGCGCGAGCGGCACGGTGACCCGCTCGGAGTACGGGGCGCTGCACGAGATCGACGGGCGGCCGGCGATCGAGTTCCTGGCCCGCTACCTCGACGTGACCGGCCCGGCCTCGTACGGCAACCCGCTGGCGGTGATCGAGGCCGGCGCCGACGCGGTCA
>PNBD01000073.1:0-204 GCA_003135855.1 Deltaproteobacteria bacterium | reverse complement strand
ACACCGACGAGATCCTGGCCGGGACGAAGGACGCCCTTGCCCGGGCGGCCGCCGACTTCCCCGGCGGGTCGCAACCGGAGGCGGCCCTGATCTTCTCGTGCTCGGTCCGCAAGTTCCTGCTCGGGTCGCGGACGCGGGTCGAGGCCGAGATGGCGAGCACGCAGTACGGCGCGGCGATGCCGCTCGCCGGGCTGTACTGCTACG
>PNBD01000060.1 GCA_003135855.1 Deltaproteobacteria bacterium | reverse complement strand
CTGATCGCATGGCGTCGCACGACCGTCGATAATCTGCTCCGCAGTTTCGCCGCGCCCGTCATCATGGGTGTCGCGACCGGCGTCGTCGCCGCTCTCGCCGGCCTCCGCGAATGGTACGTGCTAACCGCGTTCTCGCTCGCGGCATTCGGACTCGGCACGATCCTCGTCGAATTCCGCCGCGGGATGGGCGCGCGCCGCCACCTGATGTCCGAGCCGCGCGCCAAAGCCCTGATCAATCTGGTCGCCAAGAACAATCGCCGCTACGGCGGCTATCTCATTCACGTCGGCGTCATCGTCGCCTTCGTCGGCGTCGTCGGCTCGTCATTTTTCCGAACCGATGTGAAAAAAAGCGTGCGCGAGGGCGAAAGCTTCAGTATTGGCTCGTACACGCTCCGCTACTTGGGACTTTCGCAAACCGAAACGGCGCATCTCGAGTCCGCCACCGCGCGCATCCAGGTGTTAAGCGCCGACGGCCGCGAAATCGCCGAGATGAGACCGGCGAAACTTTTCTACAAACGGCCGCAGCAGCCTGCAACGATCGTTGCAATCCGCTCGACCCCTCTCAGCGACTTATACGTCGTGCTGGCCGGCATCGATGACACCGGCGCCACGGCCACCTTCGAAGTATTTCTGACGCCGCTGGTGTTCTGGCTATGGGCCGGCGGCTTGCTGATGGTCCTGGGCACTGTGGTCGTGATGTGGCCGAACGTGCGNNGTCGAAGCGCGCCGCGATCGCCGAAGCGTTAAGCACAGGCGTTCTTCTCGCTACCCCGCCGTGCGTTGGTCGCGCCGCCGCTTTCGAATAATGTTAGACTGGCGCCCGAGAAGAAGGGACGATTCTCGCACACGGGATTCTCTTCGGGGAATCGAACAGCTTCCAAAATAGGTTGTTTAATCGGCAGGAGATCACCAGATGGCAGAGGTCCTTATCACGGACGGTAAAGAGAGGCTTTTGGAAATCGGGACCGAAAGGATTTGCTCCTGCGCTCCTACTCATATCAACTGCATGACCGCCAAAGAGTGCATCAAGAATCAACTTGGCGTTCGCGCACTACGTCGAAGCGGCGCGCGCGCTGGCACCTCACGCTGTCGATACCGGGATTCATTCTGGCGAGAGCGCGTTGTCGCCACTCGGCCTTGGAATCCAGGAACCGGCGGCGAGCTGGGGAAATCTGCTGGCGCAGGCGCAGGACGTGCAGAGATCTGGGCGCTATCCGTGGATTCTGATTCCCGGCATCTTCATTTTTCTCGCCGTCATGTCATTCAACTTTCTCGGCCACCACCTGCGCGATCGGCTCGATCCCGCGACCGCCGGTCAGCTCCTGAACTTCATCAAGGAGTTGAAATACGGCAGTTTGCTAGCTGTGTAAAAAGCGGTTAGAAGTCTGGCGGTCCTACCTACTGAGAATGCTTACAGGCAACCTGAGGAATCGTCGTCGACCTTGAGACCAATGGAACCTCCACGCGATTTAGAGGTTCGCGAGAGCGAAATCGAGGATGTGTTCGCACACTATCCTAAGCTCCTGACGCAGTCTCTGAAGGTCTCCGACGACATCTACCTCTTGGCCAGACAAAAACTCCTCGAGTCTGGCCGACTAGACCTCGTCTACGGATGTGGCAGTCAGATCTTCCTAGTCGAGCTCAAAGTCGAGGATTTCAAAAGAAAGTTCTTGGACCAAGTGCTCGGTTATCAGAAAGATCTGGCGGAACTGCAGAGGCGGGGCCAATTTCTTCGCGGCGATGTTGTACCGTATCTCCTATGTGCCGGCTGCAATGACAGCGCATTCGAGTACGCAACGAGCCGCGGGGTAAACCTTTGTGTGTACGATCCGCGCGAGGTTCTTTTAGAGTTCTACCGAAATGCACCGTTAGACACCAAGTACCTGTCGGTGTTGCCGACAGACAAGGGCGTTTGGCGCGTCGGCCTGATCATATCATCCCTAATGCTTGCTGACTCGGTTTCCGAAACGGCTGTTATAGCCCGCGAGAAGGGCTGTTCCGTGAAGACGTTGGGCAATCAGATGCGCCTGGCCGAGGAGCTGGGTCTGGTTCAACTGCGAACGCAAAGCGTTATTTTGTCGTCTTTAGGGAAAGACTTTCTCGGAAGAAGAGACAGCGACAATCCGCACGATTTTCTTTCAGCTGCTCAGGCGGATCTCCTGCGTAAGTTTATTCTTTCGAAGCCGTTCTTTAGCGGCGTGACGTTCGGAATAATCACCATGGTCGCCTGCGTCTTTGAGCTCTCGAAGAACACCTATCCAGTGCCACGCAGCTTGCTGGCGCGTCATTTCATTAGTGCGGCCGGTCTTCACTTCAGATGGAGTAGAGACAAGGCAATCAACAAAGGCGTCAGAATGTATTCCAATTATGCGATTGAATTGGGACTATTGGGAAAAATCGGGGACTCATATTTCGTGACCCCCAGCGGATTGAAGTTCGTCCTGCTCCTCAATATGCACAAATCTCTGCATTTTATCGAAGCAATCGAAGCGATTACCTGAACAATGAACATCGCCGTCGGCTTCGGTGCTTTCGGTGCCTTGCCCGCGGGTTTCTTGCCCGCAGGCTTTCCGCCGCCCGCGCCTCCACCGGCGATCCAATGACCGTGTTCGTCCCGGCCCGTATCCTCAGCCGACTTCTCGATTCGCTTCCACTCCGGGGGGCTAGTTGTCCTTGACCTGAACGAGAAACTTCGTGCTGCAATCGGTCTGTTCCGCGATCGGGGGTTTTTCATTGATGTCCGAGGCCGGTTTCGCTGCGTCACTCTGACACCAGACGCCCATCTGCCGTGCTCATTGCGCTGGGTGTCCTCAGCCTACTTCGTAACCTCGGACGTGCCGTCGTTCACCAGGTCTAAGGCCGAGTGTCCCCGCCCGGCGCCGCGCGCACGTGCGACCTTGATCGTAGTTCTGCGGGCCCGAGCGGTCGTGACCGCCTTCTCGGTGCTCTTGGGTTTGAGCACGAGATAGCCGCCGTCTCCTTCGGTCGCGATCACCTTGCCGCCCTTCACGTCGGCGCTGATGTCGTCCACGTTTTCCGGGCGCGCGGTGTCCTCGTCGCCGAGATCTTCCTGCGTGTATATAATCGCCGATTCCTTGTCGCGTGTGACCCAGACCAAGTCGCTCGCCGGGCGATCCTCGAGTTCTTTCATCTCCTCGTCGGTGAGGTGCTTGAAGTCTTCTTCGTTGCCCAGCTCGTCGCGCTCGAAGCGAACTACGTCGGCGGCCGTGCCGCGATTGCGGTTGCCGCTATGGGCTCGATAGGCGGTGCCGGTGAATTGTCGGCTGTCGCCCGACTCGCCGAATTTGCCGTGTTCATCGCGCGGATGCTTGGACTCGTCCCACTCGGCTTTCGTCATCTCGGCATCTTCGCGCAGCAGTACCTTTTTCTCCTCGCCTTCTTCCTTGGTGAGATCGCCGATTTCGACCACATGATCGATCACAGCGTCGCTGAAATCATCGGCGTAACGCTTGACCGAGGCGTCGAACATCGCCTGCACTTCGTCGCGCTCGTCGGGGTCAAGGAAATCAAATTCAGGGCCTTAGCCATTAGATTTTGTCGTAGTGAAAACTGCCAACGTAGAACTTCTTTGCATCGGTCGGATTTTGCGGAGTCGGATTCGTCCACCGAATCGTCTTATGAAACCCCTTGAAAGAGTACATATCGACCAGCTTCTTCCCGGTGTTCAAAATCATGGTGATAGTGCGACCCCGAACCGTGTAGCCGAGGCCCATTGCCGCGAGATTTCTCTTCTGCTCTTAGCGCACCCTGCGGGAGCGGTTCAAGCGGGCCACTCCCTCAAGTACAGAAGTGCTCGAAGCCGCGGGCATAAACGAAGTGTAGCACGTCATAACATTCGACACGGATCTCTCCTCGGCAAAGCTCCGCCAAGAGCTTGATCTGATCCACACTCTCCAACGCTGCGGACCTCGGTGCCCGCTATCTCGACTCCCCAAACCCCGCGAGCTTTAGCGCAGGCACTCAAATTCGTACCTTTGGTGCTGCTCCCGAAATATGGTTGGGCTCATCAGCGCGCCGGCCAGTTATATTCCGCAGCAGAAAAGAGTTTCAGGCAGACCATCAGCGCGGCTAAGCGCAGTGATCGTGGCTTTTGTGTCGTTGTCGATCGGAAGGCGAAGAAAGTCTTGATTTCATTCAATGCCAACAAGATTGATCCTCGTCACAAAGAGTGGTTGCAAAGCGTTGCCGCACGCGCGGGACTGCGAGAACTCGACCCGCAGCCGTATTGGGGCTTCGACGACCTCAAGAATAAGGTGGCGGCCAAACTGCACAATTGCTTTTACGTGCAGGCCGAGGTCAAGCGAGAGGATGGCGTTGAATATTTCAAATACACTTCAATTCAGATCATGACTGGCTGTTCTCTTGAGGGTCTACTATTGGCGCTTGAGAGCGGAAACGCTTACGTCGATTTTGACGCGCGCTCGGGGCACAATCATGGAACGAAATTTCGCCTTCGACAAAATCATTGGCCGGACTTATATGCATCGATTGTCAAACTCTAAGCCTTAAGGCATTAGAGTCGTCAAAAGCAGAATCCGCTTCGAAGTCCTTCTCACCAGAATTGCAACAGCAAAGTCGCCGAAGAACCGAAGGAACAGAGCAAACTCTTCTTCTTTACCTCACCTCGCGACCTTCTCCTCAACCTAACTTTTCCATTTGCTTATCTATTTTCTACCAGCGCGTAGCGCGCATCCTTCCCTATTGCGATTCGGCCCTGCGGNNGGTTTCGGAAATTCTCTTCTCCGGATGCTTTCCTGAACTCTCTCCCGCCCTCTCAACCCCGCGCTCACCGCCTTTTCGGCGAGCGATGCGCCAAGTATGCTGATGCCGAATGGCACTCGCCCGCAAATCTACGCAAGGCTTAGACGCTTGAAACCCATCAACCCTTGGTTCGGGCTCGCGCGATTCAGGAAAGTTCTATTGGCAGATGGAAGAGATCAGAACGAACCTCGCGGCCACCGAAGCCAGGCTTGCAGAGGCTCAAATGGAATGGCAACAGATGTCGGAAGAAGTTGAAAAGGCCCGCAACGAACGATGAAGCCTCGCCACGCTGCCGCGCTCGATCAGTAGCGGCGCCTGGCCCGCATCATTTTGAGCATGAACAGATAATCGTCCTTGCTTGCCACGTTCCCTAGCATCGCCACCTTTGAAAGAGACTCCAGCTCTTCGGGCTTGATGTTGTAGGCATGCCGGAGCTGCTCGTCGCTACGAAACTGCTCCCATACAGCTCGGCGGCTGCCAAGGGGGGCGTCACTGGTGAAGCTTCTTTTCATGTCTATTGGCCGCGTTTCAGCCATTAACAGCGCACAGGTCTACCATATGGCGTAATTGAATGCAAATTGCTTCGAGTCTCGTCTCAAGTCCTTGTACGACACTCCCTCCCTCACCTCCCGACCTTCTCCTCAACCTCACTTTTCTCGTTCCTATTCTATTTTCTAACAGGTCGCAGCCCGCATATTTCTTATATCGCGATTCGGCTCTGCGGCCCGAAGTCGGCTTCGCGTCACTACGGGAAGCCCGAAACCTGGCCGAGGTTTCGGAAATCTTCTTCCGAAATCTTTCCCGGATGCCTCCTACGCCCTCCCAACCCTCACTCTTGCCGCCTTTTCGGCGAGCGGCGCGCCAAGTATGCTGATGCCGAATGGCACCCGCCCCAAAATCACCGCGAGGCTTAGACGCTTGAAACTGGGCATCGCAATCGCTCGCAAATTGATCTTCGTCGTCGCTGCGCTTTTCGTGTTCCTTTCTCCTGAACTAAATGTTTCACGTGAAACATTGGCGTCAGCAAGTAATGTTTCACGTGAAACATTAGGCGCAAAACCTCCCACCGAAGCTCAAGTTTCTCAGTCACTGACTTGCCAATGCGGATGCGGCCTCACCGTGGCCAACTGCAACATGCCGACTTGCAGCTTCTCAGTTCCGCTCCGCGCCGAGATCGATCAGATGATCGGCAAGGGCATGAGCGGCCCGCAGATCATTTCGTTTTATCGTCACAAATTCGGCGAGAAGGTCCTCTCGGCACCGACCACCGAGGGCTTCAACCTGCTCGCGTGGACGATGCCGTTCATCGCGATCGTCGTTGGCGGCGGATTGATCGTGCTCGCCTTCGGCCGATGGCGCTCCGTCGCCCCGACTCCCGCGCCCGCGACCCCGGCCAGTGATGCGATCGCTTTTGATCCCGTCCTGCGGCGCCGCCTCGAAGATGAACTCAAGGAGCGCGGCTGAGCGATGTTCATCGTCGCCGCTATCCTGATCATTGCGGGAGTCGCGCTGTTCGTCGCCGCGCCGCTCGGTCTAGGCTTGATCGCGACGCGCGACAAATCTGCTGCCGAGCTCGACCTGCAACGCCTCGAGCATGAGCGCGCCCTCGCCGTGCAGGGTCTCAAGGAACTCGAGTTCGATCGCGAGATGGGCAAACTGTCGGACGCTGACTACCACGCGCTCCACTCACAGCTTGAGAATCGCGCGCTCACCGCGATGACCTCGATCGAACGGATCCGCCAAAAAATTCATCACGACGCGAACAAGCCGGCCGCAGTCGCGCGCCCCGCGCCGTCCCCACCGTCCGCGCCGATCCGGATCGTGTCGCCGGCGCCGCCGCCGCGACGCTCCGAAAATGCCCCAGCGTTTTCGTTTCGCACCGAATCATCGTCGGCGCGCCGCTTTCGCTTCTGCCCGCAATGCGGCACGCGCGCCGCGACCGACGCCAACTTCTGCGCCGAATGCGGTATCGTGCTCAAGTCAACCGCCCGCGCCACCAACTGGACCGAGTAAGCGCCGTGCTCGAGACTCACAGCCTCGGCAAGTCATACGCGTTGAACCCCGTGCTGCGCGAGGTCGAATTGCGGCTCGACGCCGGCCACGCTGCGTTCATCATCGGCGGCAACGGCAGCGGCAAATCGACGCTGCTCCGAATCCTCGCGGGCCTCGAAGCGCCGAGCGCCGGAATCGCGCTGGTCTTCGGCCAGGATACCCGCCGACTCGAGGCGCAGTATCGCCGCCGCATCGGCCTGATGACGCATCAGAGTCTTCTCTATCCAAATCTGACTGCGCGCGAGAATCTCGAGTTCTACGGTGAGCTGTACAACGTCGCCGCGCCGCGCGCGCTCGCCGACCGATGGCTTGGTCGCGTCGGGCTCGTGCCGTATGCCGACACTCGCCTGCGCTCCTTCTCGCGCGGCATGGAACAGCGGCTCTCGATTGCGCGCGCGATGCTGCATGAGCCGGCCCTGCTGCTGCTCGACGAACCATTCGCCGCGCTCGACGCCGACGGCGTGTCGATCATCGCAACCCTGATTCGCGATGCGCTCGAACGCGGCGCAGCCGTGCTCGCCACTGCTCACACCGTCCCCGAAATCGAGCGCGTGTCCTTCGACGTCTTCGAAATCGTGCGCGGCCGCGTCCTGCCGTTCAGTCATGATGAGGAGCTCCCACGCGCCGGGCGGATTCTTTCGCTGCTCGGCCGGTGATTGCGATGAGCGCGTTTGCCGCGGTGCTGCGCAAGGATCTGCGCCTCGAACTTCGGAGCGGCGAGAGCACGATTGCGCTGCTCGCACTATCGCTGCTGGTGATGGTGGTGCTGGTCTTTGCGCTCGACGCGTCGCGAGTGCGCGGCGTCGATACTGCCTCCGGCGCGCTCTGGGTTGCGATGGTCTTTTCCGGGATGCTCGGTGCGGGCCGCGCGTTGCTCGCGGAGCGCGACAACGACTGCATGCGCGGCTTGCTGCTTAGCCCGCTCGATCCCGCGACCCTCTACGCCGCCAAGCTCGCCGCCACCTTGATCTTCATGTCGGTCGCCGAGGTTGGCGCAGTTGTCCTGATGGTGTTGTTCTTCAATCTCGAATTCAATACGGCGCTGCTCCGGGTCGCGCCCATCCTGATGCTCGGTGCGCTAGGCTTCGCGGCGGTTGCGACGCTGCTCTCCGCGATCACCGGGCGCACGCGCGCCGGCGATATGCTGCTGCCGATTCTCGCGGTGCCGATGTTCGTGCCGGCGCTGATCGCAGGCGTCAAGGCGAGTGGGGCGGCGCTCTCCGGCGCGCCATTTGCCGCGATGAGCGACTGGCTGAAAATCATGATCGCGTTCGACGTGCTATTCGTCAGCGCCGGTTACCTGCTGTTCGAACATGTGGTAGGTCAGGACTAATCCGTTCGATGCAATCCAATGAAATGACTAGTCGCCGATGAACAACGCGATTCGAACCTGGCTCGGAGTGGCGACGCTGTTCCTGATGCTCGCCTCACTTTTCATGGTGTTCGAGTACGTGCCGACCGAAATCGACGAGGGCATCGTCCAGCGCATCTTTTATTTTCATGTGCCGCTGGCATGGGTCGCGTTCGTCGCGTTCGGCTTGGTGGCAATCGCCGGGGTCTTCTACTTATGGCTCGGCGATCAGCTTTGGGACGACCTCGGCTACGCATCGGCTGAAATCGGGATGGTCTTCTGCACGCTGATGCTGATAAGCGGCTCGCTCTGGGCGAAGCCAATTTGGGGAACGTGGTGGACGTGGGATTCCCGCCTCACCACCACCTTCATTTTGTGGCTCCTGTATGGCGGCTACCTGATGCTGCGCGCCAGCGCTGGCGACTCGCCTCAAGTCGCGCGTTTTGCGGCCGTCGTTGGCATCGTCGCGGCGCTCGACGTGCCGGTGATCATTGCGTCGGTGCGGCTCTGGCGCACGATTCATCCCGCGGTGCTGGTGACCAAGCAGGGCGGTCACGGTCTCGAAGATCCGCGGATGATTGCGACGCTGCTCGTCTCGCTAACAGCCTTCAGCGCGCTCTTCGCATGGTTGCTGATGCTGCGATTCTCGCAAGTGCGAACTCACAGCCGTCTGCAGGCGCTGGCGGAGCGGCTAGCAATCGCGCACGCGGCGGCTGGAGACCGTTAGATGGAACACTTCGGCTTCCTGTTCGCCGCCTACAGCATCATCTTCGCAGCGATCTTTCTCTACGTGATCTTCATCTGGCGCCGGCAAGTAGCGCTCGATGCGCAATTGCGCGCGCTGGAAACAAAGTTAGCCGCGCTGTCGAACGCCCCCGCTCTACAACAAGACGCTCTGCAATCGGAGTCGCACTCCAAAACCTGACGTCCGGGTTCGATACCAGCACCGACCTGCAACCATCGTAGAGATAGCTGCCGGTAACTCCTGCCGAAGCGACCGTCGTGCGTTCGCTCTGCGTTAGGTCCGTGCAGAATCAAGGAACGGGTGTAATTTTCAGCTCCTGTGTCGAGAATCGAACTGTCCTTGTCACCGACTCATCTGAGTTGTTCGTGATCCCCACGGAGATCTCGATCTTCAGAGGTACATCTTTCAGTTTGTTTACCGTGAGAAATTGATCGAAAAAATCGAGATCAGTTTGAGTTAGCGCCGACACACCATAAACGGTCTTCGCGGTCACGTGTGCCGACGCATTGTCGATTTCCATCGTCCAACCAAAAGGTGTCTTTAGTCGGGTTATGAGATTCTCCGTCACTTCGCAGTGGTATTGTACGATCCTCTCACCCGACCGAAGACTGAAAGGTGGCAGCGAAACATCCAACTGCTGGTAGGTAAAGCGAGCTCTTGCAATTCCTGAACTAGCAGACGCCGCGACTATGAAGAGTGCAAACAAAAGCGAGTACTTTCGCAAGGACAAATGCTCCTACGGCGGACTATGCCTACTTGCACCTGAAGAGGCACTGCTAGTTACTGGCCGCTCCTATAAGCACGGTAATATACTGAGACAATATCTCAATCCGCGACGGTCGCGCTCTCGCGATAGTTCAGCAGCCGGGGCACGTCGAAGTTGAATAGCTTCGCTGCGTTGAGGCCGAGAATCTTCGCGCGCTGCTCATCGCTCAGATGTCCCATCTGACGCTCGATCGCCTCCGCCGAATGCGGCCACGAACCCTCGTGATGCGGGTAGTCGTTGGACCACAGGAAATTATCCGCAAGGCCAAACTGGGTGGTGAGACCCAAGCCCGCACGATCTTCTTGGAACGCGACTGCGCCGTGCGCGCGGAAATATTCGCTCGGCAGCATCTTGAGCTTGGGATACGCCCACATGTGATGCTTGACGTAGGCCTCGTCCATCGCGTCGAGCGCCCATGGCACCCAGCCGATTCCCGATTCAATCGCGGCAAATTTGATCTTCGGGAAGTGTTCGAGCACTCCGGACGCGCATAGCGCCGCGACCGGCTCGATCGCTTGCACCAACGCATGCGCGACGTAGTTCATGACCGCGCCGCCTTCGCGGCTTGCGCCGCGCGGGTCGCGCCCGGTGCCGATATGAAACGTGATTGGCAGCCCGGTCTCCTCGATCAGCGACCACATCGGGTCATAAACCTTCATGTTGTAGTTTGGGTCGCGCGCTTCCTGCGAATTGAACACCGGCTTGCACGGCAAGGTCAGGCCGCGAAATCCCAGCTTTGCGACTCGCTTGATTTCCTTGATCGAGCCTTCGATGTCGGCGGTCGCGAGCGCGGCCATCGGCGACATCCGATCGTTGTAAGCGCCGTAGGTCTCCCACGCCCAATCGTTCCACACGCGGCACTGCGCCTGCGCGAACTGCGCGTCGCCGGTGGCCCACATGAAGAGTCCTTTGTTCGGGAAAACGATCTCGGCATCGACGCCGTCGCGACGATCGTCCTGCAGGCGTTCGGCGACGAGCGCACCCGCCTTGTTGCGAACGAGATCCTCGCCATCGAAGATGCTGTCCTGCAATCGCGTCCGCCGAAGCCCGTCGCTCAGCACCCATTTGACGCCGTGCTCGTCGATCTCGATGCGCGGCAGACGGCTCCGATAGCGAGCGTCGAGCCGTTCGGTCCACAGATTGAAGGGCTCGTTAGCGTGACAGTCGCACGAGATCATGAGGTACTTGTTCGGATCGCCGGGACGCGCGGTGCGATTCCATCCCTGGTGGCCGGGCGTTTCCAGTCGCCATCGATTAGCCGCATCGATTGTCGCTGTATCCACTTCGGTTCTCCTTTCGCGGTTCGGTCTGAATTCGCTCAACTCCACATAGCACAGTTGCCGGTTGTTATTTCATGCGCATCTTGTAATTGAACATCCTCGATGGAATTCCGCGACTACTACAAAACCCTCGGCGTGGAACGGAGCGCGTCGGAGGCCGCGATCAAAACGGCCTTCCGCAAGCTCGCGCGCAAATATCATCCCGACGTCAATCCCAACAATAAGGACGCGGAGCGCAAATTCAAGGAGATCAACGAGGCCTATCAGGTCATCGGCGATGCCGAGAAGCGCAAGAAATACGACGAGCTCGGCGCCGATTGGGAGCACGGCGTATCGCAAGAGGAGATGCGGCGGCGTTACGCGCGTCAGCAACAGGCGGCGGGCGCGGGAAGCGGTGCCGGCGCAGGCTTCGAGTCCGGCGGCGACTTCAGCGATTTCTTCTCGCAGTTCTTCGGCGGCAGTGGCGGCGGAGGATTCCGCACCGGCAGCTCACGGGGATTTTCCGGGTTCGATTTCGGCAACGATCAGCCGGCACGTGGACCCGATCTGCGCGCCGAAGTCGGCATCACGCTGCTCGAAGCGATGCACGGGGCCAAGCGGCGGCTCGATCTGACGGCTGAAGATCGATGCCCAACGTGCGGCGGCAGCGGGATGGTCGCGCATGAAGAGAAACAAGGCAAAGCGCGGGTGATTCGATCCGCGGCGCCGTGTCCAACGTGCGGAGGGCAGGGCGTAATTCCGGCGCGTCGGACGCTCGAGGTCTCGATCCCGGCAGGTTCGGCAGATGGCACGCAATTGCGCCTGAAGGGGCAGGGTGGACACGGATCGCGGGCCGATCTGAATGGCGATTTGTTTCTCACCATCCATATCGAGCCACATCCGGTGTTCACGGTTTTGGGCCGCGATCTCCGATGCCAATTGCCGGTCTGGGATTATGAAGCGGCACTCGGCGCTGAAATCACCGCGCCGACCATCGACGGAAAAATCTCGCTCAAGATTCCAGCGGGCAGTCAGACTGGCCGCGTGATGCGGCTGCGAGGTCGCGGCGTGCAGGCGCGCGGCAAAGACCCGAGCGGCGATTTGTTGTTCGAATTGAAAGTGCTGGCGCCGACTGACCTCACCGAGGAGGAGCGGGCGCTGATGGAAAAACTTGCGGCGAGCCGCAAGGCACGCAAAGTTCCGGATCCTCGTTCGGAGTTGATGAAGAGCTGAAGCAATGGCTCGCCGGGTAGCATCGACGTCCAGCAAAAGGCGCCGCGGCAAAGCGGAGATAGTGCTCGTCAGCCGGACGGTGCTGTGCTCGGTCTGCGGCATCAGCGAGAGGCAGTTGTCGGTCTGGGAGAACGAAGATTTAGTCGCGCCGGCGCGGGTCACCGAAATCGATGGGCAGGAAGAGCGGCTCTACGATCGCAAGGCGCTTCACCGGGTGCGCGTCATTCGCACGCTGGGCGAGGAGCTGGAGGTGAATCTGCCCGGCATCGGCGTGATTCTGCATCTGCTCGATCAGATTGAACGGTAGCGCGGGAACTTATCCGCGTTGATGCGTTCGATGCGGCGGAATAGCCTTGTGGAGATGGTCCGCGGCGGAAAAAATTCGACGCGCCGATTCGACGGAGTCGTGCACGACGCGATCGCATCGGCACTCGCCCGCGCCGCGATTTGCCCAAGTGCGAAGATCGTCGTTGGACTCTCCGGCGGGCCCGACTCAGTCGCGCTGCTGCATGCGATGCTCGAATTGCGAGAGCGCCTGCACGTTATCGTCGCGGCGGCCCATCTGAATCATGGACTCCGCGGCGCCGAGTCCGATCGCGACGAAAATTTCGTGCGCGAGCTGTGCGCGCGGCTCGAAGTTGAGCTGGTGGTCGAGCGCGCCGACGGACTCGCATCGAATTCCGCAAATCTCGAAGAGCGAGCGCGCGCGGTGCGCCACGATTTTCTGAATCGCGCGGCGGATGCGCTCGATGCCGAGTACATCGCACTCGCGCATCATGCGGGCGATCAGGCGGAGACGGTGCTGATGCGGCTGCTGCGCGGCGCCGGCAGTGCGGGACTCGGCGCGATGGCAGAGCGCGGGCCGGGCCGTCTGCTTCGCCCGATGCTCTCGCTGAGCCGCGCCGACATTCTCGGCTATCTCCGCGAATCGAATTTGCCATTCGTCGAAGATCTGACCAACTCGTCGCCGATTCATTTGCGCAATCGAATCAGGACCGAATTGATCCCGATGCTCGAGCGCGAATACGCGCCCGGCCTTGGCCGGCGCCTGGCCGAACTTGCAATTGAGATGCAATCGCTCGACGACCTCGTCAGCTCGCTCGCGTCGCGCGAGATCGAATCGATGCGCGCCGTTGGCGTCGACTCGATGCGCGCGGATAGCGACGCGCTCGATATTACTCGCTTCGCCGAGCTTCATCCGGCGCTGCAGGCAGCGGTGCTGCGGAGGTTCATCTTTGAGCGAGTCGGCGATCTTCGTCGCGTTGGACGCGTGCACATTGAAGCGTTGATGCGTCTCGCGCTCGACGGCGGCCCGAGCGACTCGCTGAATCTGCCGCGGGGATGGCGTGCGCAGCGTGAATACAATCTCTTGCGTATGACGCACGCGGCGCCACTAACGTCGTTAGATTATTCAGTATGCCTCTGCCTCGACGGCCGGACTATAATTGAAGCGGCGGGCTTCGCATTTGCGGCCTCGACGATCAGCGCTGCCGACGCATCGATCCCTGCGAGTCCCTCGACTGCGATGTTCGATGCGGCTGAACTCGGTGAATCCGGCCTGGTGGTTCGTAACTTCAAGCCCGGCGACCGAATTCGTCCGCTTGGAATGCGTGGCGTCAAGAAAGTGAAGAACGTCTTTATCGATCGGAAAATCCCGCAGCGCCACCGCAGCCAATTCCCGGTCGTCACGTTGGACGGCGAAACGGTTTGGCTGCCGGGCTTGGTCCGCGGGCGTCGCGCGCCGATCACGCAATCGACTGAAACCGTGCTGCGCGTCGAGGCGTACAAAACAGCGCATTAGCGGAGCAACATTGCGTGATTATTAATCCGCGTGATAGCGTCGTAATAGCATGAACCAGTTTTCTCGCAGTATTGCGTTATGGCTAGTGCTGGGACTGATGTTCTTGCTGCTGTTCAACATCTTTAGCAGACAGCAGCCCAAGGAACCGGAGATCATTTTCTCCGACTTCCTCAACCAGGTTGAGAAAGGTCAGGTCGCCCAAGCCACGATTCAGGGCAACCTGATCAAGGGCGAGTCCTCGACTGGCGAGCATTTCAAGACCTACGCGCCTGAGGATCCCGACCTCGTAAAAACTCTGCGCGCCAAGGGCGTGAAGATTGCCGCGAAACCGGCGGAAGGCGATCCGTGGTGGATGGTCGCGCTGGTGCAGTGGTTCCCGGTGCTGGTACTCGCGGCGCTGTGGATATTCTTCATGCGCCAGATGCAAATTGGCGGCGGCAAAGCGATGTCATTTGGTAAGAGCCGCGCCAAGCTGCTCACCGAGAATACGCACAAGGTCACCTTTGCCGACGTGGCCGGAATCGACGAAGCCAAGGATGAGCTCGAAGAGATAATCCAGTTCCTGCGCGATCCGAAGCGCTTCACGCGCCTCGGCGGGCGTATCCCGAAAGGAGTACTGCTGGTTGGAGCGCCGGGAACCGGCAAGACGCTGCTCGCGCGCGCGATCGCGGGCGAAGCGGGCGTCCCGTTCTTTTCAATTTCAGGATCGGACTTCGTGGAGATGTTTGTCGGCGTCGGCGCGTCACGTGTGCGCGATCTGTTTGTGCAGGGCAAGAAGCACGCGCCATGCATCATATTTATCGATGAGATCGACGCGGTTGGGCGTCATCGCGGCGCCGGCCTCGGTGGCGGACACGACGAGCGCGAGCAGACTCTCAACCAATTGCTGGTCGAGATGGACGGCTTCGAGGCCAACGAGGGCGTGATCCTGGTCGCTGCGACCAATCGCCCCGATGTGCTCGATCCCGCATTGCTGCGGCCGGGCCGCTTCGATCGCCGCGTGATCGTGCCGCATCCCGACGCGAAGGGCCGCGAGGGAATTCTCAAGGTTCATACTCGCAAAGTCCCGCTCGGTGACGACGTCGATATCACCAAGCTGGCGCGTTCGTCGCCGGGCTTCGCGGGCGCCGATCTCGAAAACCTTGTGAACGAGGCTGCGCTGCTGGCGGCGCGCCGCAACAAGGATAAAGTCGACATGGGCGATTTCGAACTCGCCAAAGACAAAGTCATGATGTGCGCGGAACGGCGCTCGTTGGTGCTGTCGGTCGCGGAGCGCAAGAACACCGCCTATCACGAGGGCGGTCACGCGCTGGTCGGGGTGCTGATGCCGGGTGCGGACCCGGTGCATAAGGTCACGATTATTCCGCGCGGGATGGCGCTCGGCGTGACGCAGCAACTGCCGCTTGACGATCGCTATACTTACTCGCGCGATTACCTGATGACGCGCCTTGCCCTGATGTTCGGCGGTCGCGTAGCTGAGGAATTGATCTTCGGACACATGACAACGGGCGCCGGCGACGACATCGAAAAGGCGACTGAGCTGTCGCGCAAGATGGTCTGCGAATGGGGCATGAGCAAAGAGCTCGGCCCGATGACCTTCGGCAAGCGCGAACAACAGGTGTTTTTGGGCCGCGATTTCGCGCATCACCAGGATTACTCCGAGCACACCGCCGTCGAGATCGATCGGGAAGTTCGCAAGATCGTCGAAGACGCGTATCAGAAGGCGAAGCAAATCCTGTCGGATCATCTGCCGCTGCTGCACGCGGTCGCAGAGCGATTGCTCGAGAAGGAAGTGCTGGACGGCAGCGAAGTCGAGTCGATGGCGTTGGCATTCAAGGAGGGTCGTCCGATGCCCCCGTCGCTCGCGCCGGTGCGCAACGATTTTCCGCCGCGTCCGGGTCCCGATGCCGGCAAGGAGAAAAAGATCGAAGAGGCCAGTCCGGTTCCGGCGCTGCCGCCCAAGCCGGTTCTCGCCTGATCGGATTCAACGGCTCGCGGGCGGCGACCGACTCGATGCTCGCGGATGTCCAAGTCGCTCACTAACAACCGCTCGCGTGATTCGTCACGCGGGCATTTTCATGTCGCCAGGCTGCCGTCGCAGTTGAAACTCCGCGACGGCCGCGTCATCAAATTTCCCGCAATCATGGGAGTGCTGAACGTCACGCCCGATTCGTTTTCGGACGGCGGCCAGTATCTCGATCCGGATCGAGCGGTTGCGCGCGGACTCGAGATGGAGGCGGCGGGCGCCGACATAATCGACATCGGCGGCGAATCGACGCGCCCAGTCGGCGCACGCGCGGTGCCGGTGGAGGTGGAACTCGAGCGCGTCGCGCCGGTGCTCGCGAGGCTCGGCGCGCGGCTTCGCGTACCGTTCTCGATCGACACGCGGCGCGCCGCGATCGCGCGCGTTGCGCTCGATTCAGGCGCGGCAATAATCAACGACATAACTGCGCTGACGAGCGATCCCGCGATGACGAAGCTCGCGGCCGAAGCAAAATGCGCCGTGGTTCTGATGCACATGCGGGGCGGGCCGGAGAACCACATCAAGTTCGCGCGCTATCGCGACGTGGTGCGCGAGGTCACGCAGTATCTCGATGAGCGCGCGCGATTTGCGATTGCGGCGGGCATCTTGCGCTCGCGAATCATCATCGATCCGGGTCTAGGATTCGCCAAGAACGCCGACCATAATTTGAAGTTGTTGCGCGACTTGCCGACGGTCTGCGCGCTCGGCTATCCGGTATTGGTGGGCGCCTCGCGCAAGTCCTTCGTGCGCAAGATTGCGGGCGAGTCGGCGCTTGAGCTGGAATACGGAACGGCGGCCGTGAACGCGTTTGCGGTTGCGAATGGCGCGTCGATTCTCCGAGTCCACGAGCCGGCAATCGCGGCCGCGGTGGTGAAGATGGCGGCGGCCTTGGCTGGGCGGGAGCGGCGTCAGGCATCATGCATAACTACATCCCGTTGATACCGCCGCCACGGTGGCAGGATCTGCTCGACGTACTGATCGTCACCTACGTTATCTATCGCATCGCGATCCTGATTCGCGGCACCCGCACGATGCAGATGGTGGTCGGGATGGTGATGGTGGGCGTCGCGTTCGTCGCGTCGCAGGTGCTCGGACTGTTCACGCTGAATTGGTTGCTCAACAGTTTTCTCAGTTCGTTGTTCGTCATCCTGGTCGTGATCTTTCAGGCCGATATTCGCCGCGCGCTGACGCGGGTTGGAGCGCGATCGTTTCTGAGTCCTCGCGCCGCCACGGCGGCGGCTTCGGACGAGATCGCGACTGCGGCCGCATGGCTTGCGGCGCGGCGGATTGGGGCGTTAATCGTGATTGAGCAGGACGACGGTTTGGGCGATTTTGTGGAGAGCGGGCGGATTCTAGACGCGAAGGTCTCGCCGGAATTGCTGGAAACGATTTTCATGCGCGGCTCGCCGCTGCACGACGGCGCGGTGATCATTGACGGCGCGCAGATCCTTGCTGCGTCTTGTCTGCTGCCGCTTTCGACCAATCCCAACGTGAGTCTATCGCTCGGTACGCGGCATCGTGCGGCCATCGGCATGACCGAGGATACCGACGCTGTGGTGTTGGTGGTGTCCGAGGAGGACGGCACTATCTCGATTGCGCGCGGCGGCGTGCTGCGCCGAGGATTGGAAGCGGCCGAAGTTTTGGCAACGCTCAGGAGATTGCCGGCGTAACCCGCGCGGATGCGCAAGTGAAAGCATCGTGATGCGCTTTCCGAATTTCAAGAACTGGATTGGACTCAGTGGCCAACGCGTCTTTCGCGTCAGCGATGCGGGTTTGCGCGCGCTCTCACTGGCGCTCGCGATCGGACTTTGGATTTTTGTGAACGCAGGCGAACGCGGCTCCGTGATGCCGCTGACGGTGCCGATCAGTTATCGCGCCTTGCCGGCCGGCATGGTGATCATGAATCATCCGCCGGACTTCGTGACGATCGAGGTCGCCGGACCGCGCACGCTGCTCTCGCTGCTGGAGCCGGAGCGCCTGTCGCTTAAGCTCGATCTGAAAGGAGTCGCCGCAGGGCAATCTGAATTCAAAATTTATCCCGCGATGTTCAACGTCGGGCGGACCACCGTGACGCGCATTTCGCCGGACCAGCTTTCGCTCGATATCGATCACGTCGTCAGCCGCGAATTGCCGGTGAAGCTCGTGCTCGACGGAAAGGTTGCCCCGGGCTACACGATTTCATCGGTGGACGTTCGCCCTACGATAGTGTCGGTGAGCGGTCCCAGCCGCTACGTCTCGCAACTGACGCAAGTCGATACGCAACCGCTCGATGTGAAAGGACTCAATGCCGACACGGAGCGATCGATCGAACTCGCGGACTCAAACGCCGCGGTTCGCTACTCCGTGATGCGCGTCGATGCGCGAATCGATGTCAACGAACAGATTGCGGATCGCGAGTTTCGCGGCGTCGACGTGGAAGTGAAGGATCCTGACTACAAGTATCGCGTCGAGCCNNACGCTGACGATTCGCGGACCCAAGCTCAAGCTCTCGAGTCTCGACGCGAAAGGATTTGCCTACGTCGACGCAAAGGGAGTCGCGCCGGGCTCGCATGAACTGCCACTGCTGGTGACGCTGCCGGACGGGATGCAGTTGGTGCGCCA
>PNBD01000066.1:24407-25109 GCA_003135855.1 Deltaproteobacteria bacterium | reverse complement strand
GGGCGATAGCGGCAACCTCGCTGGGCATTTGATCGCCCTGTGGAATGCCTGCGCGGAAATGGCCGCGTCCCCTGACGGATCCGCAATGGATCGTGGGGATCGGAGACGCGCTGGACCTTATCCGCGAACACCTGCGTGAGCTTGCCGACGATCGAGGATCGGTGACCCGGAAACATCTGGACGACGCCGTCGATAGCCTCGCCGCTGCGCTGCGGCAGGCCCCTCTTACTCCGGTAGGTATTGCCCGACGGTTACAGGAGCTTGCCATCCATGCCGACAGTATCGCCAGCATCGCGCGAACGCTGGCCGAGGAACGCGATGATCGCAGCGGCGCCGACGTGCTGACTTGGGCGGAGGCGGTAGGCGCCTCCATTCTAAGCCATCAGCGAGATTTCGACGCGTTGATGCCGTGGGCAGGGCTCATCGATCGCGATCAAATCAATCCCGTTTCCGATGATAGGCTGGTCCTTCTGTTCGGCGCCATGCCGGCACTGGCCGATCTGCCGGACCTTTGTGAGGCGGCCATCTCCGTTCTGGTGCGCCACCGCACAGAGATTGCCGCCCGAGCCTGCTCGGACAGAAGCACTCAGCCTAATCTCGACGATCTAATCGACGCCTTCAAGCGTTCCGCCCAGACCGCCGCGGCGTTCGAGGGCCGTCTCGTGGCGTTGGGCCGACTCGCACGGCACATCTTCGAGGCGA
>PNBD01000066.1:0-24395 GCA_003135855.1 Deltaproteobacteria bacterium | reverse complement strand
GCGAGCTTTGTCGCGATCGCCAAGGGAGACCTGCCTACCCGTCACTGGTTCCGGCTCGGACGTACTCTGGTGCCGGTCGGGTACGGTTCCGCTCTGATCTCATGGTCCGGGTCGATGTTCGAATACCTGATGCCGTCGCTCGTGATGCGCGCGCCGGCCGGAAGTCTGCTCGAACAGACCATCCGCCAGGTCGTGCATCAGCAGAGGAAGTACGGCACCGTACGTAGCGTTGCATGGGGTGCGTCAGAGTCTGCCTACAACGCGCGAGATCTGGAACTCACCTATCAGTATTCGAGCTTCGGCATTCCAAGCCTGGGTTTGAAGCGCGGGCTCGGTGATAACACCGTTATCGCGCCTTACGCGACGGCACTTGCGGCAATGGTCGATCCGCAGGCGGCGGCGCGAAACTTCGTGCGCCTGGCCAAAATTGGCGGCCGGGGTCGGTATGGCTGGTACGAGGCGCTGGACTACACAAACGCACGTCTTCCGGAAGGGGTCAGGGTCGCTATCGTGCGCGCTTACATGGCCCACCACCAGGCAATGAGCGTGATCGCGATCGCCGATGCGCTTCACGACGGGGCGATGCGCCGACGCTTTCATGCCGAGCCGATCATCCAGGCGACCGAGCTCCTGCTTCAGGAGCGAATGCCGCATGATGTGGCACTAGCCGAACCCAAGACCGAGACTGTGGAAGAGGCTGTCAATATGGGCGAGCCTTTGTCGTCGACGCAGCGCCGATTTGGTTCCCCGCACGCCCTTAGCCCGCGCACTCACCTACTCTCCAACGGCAGCTATGCCGTGATGATCACCGCGGCGGGTTCCGGATACAGCCGGTGGCGCGACATTGCGGTCACGCGATGGCGGGAGGACGTGACCTGCGATAGCTGGGGCAGTTACATTTTTCTTCGGGATGTGCGCAGTGGCGCGGTGTGGTCGGCGGGCTATCAGCCGAGCGGAGCCGAGCCGGACCGGTACGAGGTCGCTTTCTCCGAAGGCCGCGCGGAAATCATCCGGCACGACGGAACGATCACGACGACACTGGAAGTGGCGGTCTCTTCCGAGGATGACGCGGAAGTTCGCCGGGTGTCGATCACCAACCTCGGCAGTCGGGTTCGGGAAATCGAACTGACTTCCTACGCCGAAATCGTGTTGGCCCCGCACGCCGCCGACGATGCGCACCCGGCATTCTCAAAGTTGTTCGTCGAAACCGCGTTCGTTGCCGATACCGGCGCCATCCTGGCCACGCGGCGGCTACGATCACCCGGCGATCCTCAGGCCTGGGCAGCCCATCTCGCGGTGGTTGAGGGGGAGACCATCGGCGATGTGCAGTTCGAGACCGATCGAATGCGCTTCCTCGGCCGCGGACGCGGGATTCGGACGCCGCTTGCCATGGTCCCCGGCTCGCCGCTCTCCAACACGGTCGGCGCCGTGCTCGATCCGATCTTCAGTCTTCGCCGGCGGGTGCGAATACCGGCAGGGGCAACGGCGCGGGTGGCGTTCTGGACGATGGTCGCGTCCAGTCGCGCGGAAGTGCTCGACCAGGCCGACAAGCATCACGATTCCAGCGCGTTCGAGCGCGCAGTGACGCTCGCGTGGACGCAGGCGCAAGTGCAGTTGCATCATCTGAGAGTGGGCGCCGACGAGGCGCATCTATTTCAACGCCTGGCAAATCGCGTCCTATATTCGGATCCGACTCTGCGGCCATCGCCGGACGTGCTGAGGCAAGGCGAGGGCGGCCCGTCGAAGCTGTGGAGCAGTGGAATCTCGGGCGATCTGCCAATCGTGCTGGTCCGAATTGACGAAGCCGAAGACGTGGATATCGTCCGCGAGCTGGTGCGCGCCCACGAATATTGGCGGATGAAACGGCTCGCAGTCGATCTCGTAATTCTGAACGAGCGGCCGCCGTCCTACGATCAGGATCTGCAAGCCGCGCTGGAGGCGCTGGTTCGGACCAATCTGGCGCGGCCGAATTCCGATGGACAAGGCGTCCGCGGGGGCGTGTTTGTTTTGCGCGCCGACCTGGTTTCAGTCGAGGTGCGAAACCTGCTGCAAAGCGTCGCGAGAGCAGTGCTGCTCAGCCGGCGCGGCACGCTCTCCGAGCAGGTCAAACGTCTCGAGATGTTCGAACCGGCGGCCGCGCCGCCGCCGCGCCGGTTGCCGATGAATGGCCGGGTCCAGCGCGCAACCGCGAGCCGTGAGGGCGAGTTTTTCAATGGACTCGGCGGATTCGCAAAGGACGGCCGCGAATATGTGACGACGCTCGGCGAAGGTCAGTGGACGCCGGCGCCGTGGATCAATGTGATCGCCAATTCCTCGTTCGGCTTCCAGGTTTCGGTCGAAGGCGCCGGTTATACATGGTCGGTCAACAGTCGCGAGAATCAGATCACACAATGGTCGAATGATCCGGTCGGCGACCGCCCGGGCGAAGTGATTTACGTTCGCGACGAAGATAGTGACGAGCTGTGGGGACCGACCGCGCTGCCGATTCGCGAGGACGGCGCGCCGTACATCGTTCGCCACGGTCAGGGCTATAGCGTTTTCGAGCACAGCGCGCACGGAATCTCGCTTGAACTGCAGCAATACGTGCCGCCGGACGACTCGATAAAGATTTCGCGCATCAAGATTCGCAATCTCTCGGCGCGCGCGCGGCGCCTCTCGATCACGGCCTACGTGGAGTGGGTGCTTGGCACCTTGCGCGGCGCCTCAGCTCCATCGGTGATAACTGAGGTTGACACGCAGACTCGCGCGATGTTCGCGCGCAATCCATTCAGCAGCGAATACGGAAATAGAGTGGCGTTCGCGGACTTAAATGGCCGGCAACTGACATGGACGGCGGACCGCACGGAATTTCTCGGCCGCAACGGCACGCTGGATAATCCGGCGGCGCTCGCGGACGGCAGGCCGCTCTCGAATCGAGTCGGCGCCGCGCTCGATCCATGTTGCGCGCTGCAAACGACCGTGTCGCTCAGGCCGAATGCGGAAGCTGAGATCGTTTTCTTTCTCGGCGAGGCGGCGACCAAGGCAGATGCGCTTTCCTTGATAACGAAATATCGGAGCATCGATCTCGACGCGGTGCTGGCCGACGTCACCCGGCTTTGGGACGACGTGCTTGGGACCGTGCAGGTGAAAACGCCGGATCGTTCGATGGACATCATGCTCAACCGATGGCTGCTCTATCAGACCCTCGGATGCCGCGTGTGGGCGCGATCTGCGTTCTACCAGGCGAGCGGAGCTTTCGGCTTTCGCGATCAGCTGCAGGACGTGATGGCCTTGACGGTGGCGCAGCCGGCCGTCGCACGCGAGCATCTGATCCGCGCCGCCGCTCGCCAATTCGCAACCGGAGATGTGCAACACTGGTGGCTACCGCCGATGGGCCAGGGGGTTCGCACGCGGGTCTCCGACGACCGCATATGGCTGGCGTTCGTGGCGGCGCACTATGTCGAGGTCACCGGCGATCTCGCGATCCTGGATGAGACGGCGGCGTTTCTCGATGGTCCGGCGCTGCACGACGACCAGCAGGAATCGTACTTTCAGCCAATGGTCTCGGAGCAGAGAGCCACTCTGTTCGAGCATTGCGCTCGCGCGCTCGATTTGAGTCTCGCGGTTGGCGTCCACGGGCTGCCATTGATGGGTTCCGGAGACTGGAACGATGGCATGAACCGGGTCGGAGAGAAGGGCAAGGGCGAAAGCATCTGGCTCGGATGGTTCCTTTACACGACACTACTCAAGTTCGCCGAGTTCGCGGAACGGCGCGGTGAGGAAGTGCGCGCTTCGGCCTGGCGGAACCACGCAGGTGATCTTCGCGAATCGCTCGAGCACTCAGGATGGGACGGCAATTGGTATCGGCGCGGATATTTCGATGACGGAACGCCGCTCGGTTCGGCCGGAAGCATCGAATGCCGAATCGATTCGATCGCGCAATCTTGGGGAGTAATCTCCGGCGGCGCGGATCCCGCTCACGCAGCGACCGCGATGGCGGCGGTGGACGAATACCTGGTGCGCAACGAGGACGGCCTGGTACTGCTTTTCACGCCGCCATTCGACAAGACTCCGCTCGACCCCGGATACATCAAGGGGTATCCGCCGGGTATCCGCGAGAACGGCGGTCAATATACCCATGGCGCAATCTGGTCGGTGATTGCGTTTGCGATGCTCGGTGACGGGGATCAGGCGGGTGAACTGTTCTCGATCTTGAATCCAATCAATCACGCCAATACGCGCGCCGGGATGCAGCGCTATAAAGTCGAGCCCTACGTTGCCTGTGCCGACGTGTACTCGATGCCACCGCATGTCGGGCGCGGCGGCTGGACCTGGTACACCGGCTCGGCCGGCTGGATGTATCGGGCGGGCCTCGAGTGGATACTGGGGTTTCGCCTGCGGGACAAGGCGTTAGTAATCGAGCCGTGCATACCGAAGGCGTGGAAGGGCTTCGAGATGAGTTTCAAGTACCACTCGGCGCGCTATGACATCGCGGTTGAAAATCCCCGAGGCGTAAGCAGCGGAGTCACGCGGGTGGAACTGGACGGCGAGGCGCTAACTGCGGGCACGGCCCAGATCGGTCTTAGCGACGATGGCACCACTCATAGGATCCGCGTCGTGCTTGGTTGATAGCGCCAAGGTTACCCGGCGATAGAATCGGTAAGGACATGAAGTAAGCAGCATTTCGTGCCGCCAAGCACCGCATCTATCGTACTAAGGGTAATACTTTTGACTAATCGGCAAAACTAGCCTTACTATGTAGTAGTCGGCATCGATATAGGATTCGAGTCCGGCTTGATCCAGCCCAACAGTGGCCTTTCCGCTCGCCTTTGACCACGTTCCGCTCGACCATCGCAAATTCTTGATAGCCAAGGCTTTAAGGAGGCCCTTACGAAACGGTCTCTTCTCACTCCACAGGCATTTTATGGAGATAATTTGATGAAAAAACGACTGAAGCACATAATCACATTTTCGGGCGCGGTACTGGCCCTGGCAATCGCTATACCGGCGCTAGCTCAGGATGACCGAGGCTATAACGACCAAGGCTATAGTGCTCCAAGCTACAATGCTCCTGGCATTAGCATCAATGTTCCTGGCATCAATGTTTCTGGCTACAACGGTCCCAGGTATGCTGGAGAAGGCTATTACGGAGGCCCTGGACAGGCCGGATGGGGCGCCTACGACAGCTATCACCAGTGGCACGGCGCCAGATGGTGGCATAGGCACAATATTGCGTGGTTCTACGCCACGCATCCGGAATGGGCAGTGATGGACTCGCTATGGCAAAACCAGGATGGCGATTACGACAACAACAACACTTGGCGTAGCGCCTACTGGTGGCATCAGAACGACCCGGATTTCTTCTACAGCAATCATCCGAACTGGGCATCGTGGAATTCGGCGTGGCTCGCCCAGGACGGCGCCTACGATAACCAGCACAACTGGCATTACGGCGCATGGTGGTACAACCAGAACCCGAATTGGGTCAACCTCAACCATCCCAACTGGGTCGCACAGCATCAGAACTGGGTGAACCATACCCAACTGCAGTATCATCGGGCGGAGATGCGTGAAAATTGGGCGCTCAACCGCGCGACCAATCAACAAATCCGGGTAGAGAACCAGGCGAATCGCCAGCAGAATCTTGCTGCGCGTGAACAGCNNATCAGCAGAATCGCAACCAGCAAGCGGCGCGTCAGCAGCAGAATCAGGCGAATCGCAACCAGCAGATGGCTGCCCGCGAACAAAACCATCAGCAGAATCGCAACCAGCAAGCGGCGCGTCAGCAAGAGAACCAGGCGAATCGCAACCAGCAGATGGCCGCACGCGAACAGCACCACCAAGCGAATCGCCAACAGCAGGCGGTACATCAGCAACAGGCGCGTCCGCAGCCGGCCACTCATGAACGGGCGCAAGCGACGCATCAGCAGCAATCGTCACGTCAGCAGCCTGCACAGAACAGGCAGGCGAATGCGGGGCATCCGAACGCACACGGCGTCAAGAACTAAGCGCTCGCGCGATACGGCCTGAAGGGTCGTATCGGATAGTCAGATCAAATGGCCGCACCGGTCCGAATGACGGTGCGGCCGCTTCTTTTCCGGCGCGCTAATCCATCGTGCGCGTTAAGTCATGTTGGCTAGAAGGGATGCGAGCCGATCGAGGGCGTCGGACCAACCGTTATTGTGTGAATCGCGGTTTGCAACGGAATCGAAAACCGCCTGACGCAACGTCAGCTTGGTCTTGCCGCCCAGTTGTTCGAAGGTCAGAGTCAACAAGGTCTCGGAGCTAATTGGTTTGCCGTCCGCATCGTCGATGGAGCAGGTCCAGACTAGCCGCTCAGGTGGTACGATCTCGCGATACACACCGTACCACCACACGTCGCGACCTTCGGGCGGTCGCATGCGGAAGCGGTAAGCGCCGCCTGGGCGGAAGTCCATCGTGTGTTCAGGCAAGGTGTATCCGCGCGGCCCCCACCAGTTCACCAGGTGCTCGGGATCGGTCCATGCTTTGAAACAGAGTTCACGGGGCGCGTCGAAGACACGCGTGATGGTAAGTTCGCGATCGGCGCTGTGGACGGCGCGATCTTCTGCACTATTTGCCACGGCCATAGCTCTACTCCTTCACCTTCGTACAAGCGATGCGAAGACCTACTACAGGTTCTCCGATGGCTTCCTAGACTGAAACCTGCTCGGGTGCGTTAAGCAGGACGTTGAAAACAACCGGCGGCACGCGCAGGCGATCGTCGCTATCGTAGGTCGCGTGGACCTCAGCGAAATTGTCGTCACCGGCGATCGTCAGAGCTGCTACATGGTCGAGCAGGGACTGATCGTCGAGCCAGCTCGCGTCATCTTTCGGAAGGATGCCCCAGACGTCCCATGGCAGCATCTCAGCTCGATTGAGCGACGCGAGGTCGCGCAGCACGTTGCCGGCGACGAACCACATCCCCTTCAGACCGGGCACATGGGACAAGCCGAAGCGATCGGGTTCGACGCGGCCGGAGCGGCACATCTGCCATGCGTCGCCGGCGATGACGAAGCGATCGCGGGGCACGTCGAGGGTGTCGAAGTCGGGTTTGAAGAGTTTTTTCTGCACCGCGTCGAGTTGCGCGTCCACCAGAATCCATCGCGCCTGCTTCGCGTTCCAGTACTCGCACACCCAATGATCTTCGAACTTACCCGAATTGAAGTACGCGCCGAAGCCGCATCGGGCACGAGCCGGAACGCCTTGCACGCGCAGGATACCGCAGAGCATCAACGAAAAATGACGACAGACGCCGGCGAACCGATTTTGCCGCTCGCGGGCGATCGTGATCGGATGATCATCGAGCGCGCGAATCCGGGTAAGTATGTCGGCAAGCGGCCGAATGTGCGCGTCGTTGCGTCGCTCCTCGGAGAACGTCACGTCGTAGGCGAATGGCGCCATATCGCGATGAATCACCAGCCCTTGGATGACTTCGCAGAGTTTCACGATATCGCGCGGCAGCTCGCGCAGTGCGGATGCATAGGTGCCGGGATCTGTCATAGGTGCGCAGGTCTTATAGTACTCGAGCGGATTTTCCATGTGCTCCTAGCTCCTCTGATCGAAGCGTTTGGATAAAACGACGAACTGGTCTTGCCGCAGCATACAACAACGACGCCGAGCACAAGACTACAAGTAGCATCCGCAGGCAAGTCGCGGCAGGTATCGAGATACCGGCGCCAGTTGCAAGCGCAACGTAAGCCGCCAGACACATCGGACACTTAGGCAGCAGCGCGAGCAGCGGATTCGGTCGGACTGATATTTTCTGCTTCCATATTTCCTCTCCCTTGATAAGTGTCGTGCTAGGCCTTGGCCAGGTATTGGGCCAGGCGATCCATCGAGCTGCTCCAGCCGCCGCGATGCGCATCGCGCGCAGTTACCGACTCGAATCCGACGGTTTGCAACGTCAGCGTGGTCTTGCCCTTATGCTCTTCGAAGGTAAGTGTCGTCACCGTTTCGGGGCTGACGGGTTTGCCGGCCGCATCGGTCCACGCACCTGCCATGACGAGCCGCTCAGGCTCGACGACTTCGCTATAGATACCTTGCGTCCAATGATCGCTGCCTTCGGGCGACCGCATGTGAATGCGGTAAGGGCCGCCAGGCCGGACCTCGAGCTTGCCGACGACTGTGCTGGTGAAGCCGCGCGGACCCCACCAGTGGACGATGTGATTCGGGTCGGTCCATGCTTTGAAGACGAGACTGCGGGGAGCATCGAAGATGCGCTCGATGACGAGTGTGCGGTCATCCGATTCGGTAGCGGCGCTATTTCTTGCGGCCATTTTTCTTCTCCTTGGTCTCCTTTGCCTGCAGCTCGCGGAGATAAACCTCCAAGCGATCGAGGCTCGCCTCCCAGAACTGACGATATTGCTCGAGCCAATCGACCGCTTCCTTGAGCGGCGCCGCCTTCAGCCGGCATGGGCGCCATTGCGCATCGCGGCCGCGCGCGATCAGACCCGCGTGCTCCAGCACCTTCAGATGCTTGGAGATGGCAGGAAGGCTCATCGCGAATGGCTCCGCCAGCTCGGTGACCGAGGTCTCACCCAAGGCGAGGCGAGCAAGGATCGCGCGCCGGGTGGGATCGGCGAGGGAGGCAAAAGTGGCGCTGAGGCGATCTTGTGACATTCGCTTCATGAACCTTCTGGTTAAATAACTAATAGGTTAAATACATCGGGCGCAATGAATTGTCAAGTGCCGTTCACTGATCAAATGGGCGGGCGAGTTCGTGAACTGAAAGGGAATCGCAGATATCGTCGTTTCCCATATACTTGGGGCGACTCGCGGAGATTCGCGACACGAGCGAACAGGATGAGAGGAAGAATGAGATCGGTGACAATCTTTGCAATCGACGTGATCGCGTCGCTCGCTGTTGTGGCGTGGTGCCGCTCGGGGCTGTGGATCCAATGGTACGGATTTGCGGGAAGACACCCAGAATCGGCGCTCGAATATTTTCAGGGACTCGTGTGTGCGGGCTCGCTCACGTTTGCGGCGCTCTTCATTTTGACGTCGGGCATCCTGCTGTTGTGGGCTCGACGCTTAGCGGCATCTGCCGAGGGCACCGGGCTTTTGCGTTTGATGTATCGCGCCTTTTACGATGACTTGCGGAGCCTGTTGGTAAAGTACTTCGTTTTTTGCGGAGTCATTCTCGTTTGCCCAGCGTTCTACTTTTACATGTGGGGCTTGCACGAGCCGCGAGCGATTCGTATCGCCGGAGGTTTCACGATGACGGTCCTTGTATTTGTGGGACTGGTCGTGGCCCTAGATTGGTCCGTCGCGAGACGCGCGCCGCAATCGGCGGACGCGATCGCATGAGCAATCGAGTGGAGCGCATTCGACGGTGTGACTACATTCCATCTTCTCGGTCGAGCGATGCTTTGTTAGTGTTGAGATCATGAAGCCGATACTCAATTGGCCGTCACCGAGTCGCCGCACTGTCGCGACGGCGATGCTCGCGACGCTGCTGCTTGCGATCGCGACGTCGGCAAACGCGTTCGATCTCCGCAAGCTAATCGCCAACGATCCGACCGAGCCGGACAAATTCAAGATCATTCATGTCGCCGATCTGGCAGCGCTGGTGGCCGACCAGAATTCGCACGTAAATATTTACGATGCCAATGGATGGGGGCTGCGCTCGCGGGTCGGAATCATTCCGGGCGCGCATCTGCTGAGCAGCGACGACAAATACGACGTGGCGGGTACGTTGCCGCCCGACAAGCAGGCGAAACTTGTTTTCTATTGCGCCGACACGCTTTGAATGGCGTCACATGAAGCCGCCCGTCGGGCGACTGATGCGGGTTACACGGATGTGAGCGTCATGGCTGACGGCATCTTCGGCTGGAAGGATGCTAAACAGCCGCTGCAAGTTGCCAGCAGTTTGACCGCTACTGACGGGAGACCCGCTCCGCCTTCGGCCGATAGCGACGACTGATCGCGCGCATCTTTTTCGAGCACAGCTTTTCAAGCACATCTTTCGCGAACGGCGCGATGTCATATAGTGACGCCGTGGCGAGCGTCACTTCAGAACATTCTGCGGGTGTCGAAGCAGCGCTTCGCGAGTTCACCGCGCGCGGGGTCGTGCTCGGGATCGCGCTCGCGCTAATTCTCGGCGCGGCCAATGCGTACCTCGGCCTGTATGCCGGATTGACCGTCTCGGCGAGCATCCCGGCGGCGGTCATCTCGATGGCTATCCTGCGAATGCTTGGCGGCTCGACGATTCTCGAGAACAATTTCGTGCAGGCGATCGCGTCCGCCGGAGAAGCGGTCGCGGCCGGCGCAATCTTCACTTTTCCCGCGCTCGTCATCCTGGGCGGCGTGAAAACGTTGCCTTATGTCGAAGTGACTGCATTATCGGTGGTCGGCGCGACGATGGGATCGTTGCTGGTCGTATTTCTCCGCCGCGCGTATATCGTCGAGGAACGACTGCCATTTCCCGAGGGCGTCGCGTGCGCACAGGTGCTTCGCGCCGGCGACGCGGCCGCGAACGTCCGTCCGCTGGTACTCGGCGGCGTAATCTCGGCCGTGCTGAAAACACTGCAGGATATCGTTGGATTGATTCCGGGCGCGATCTCGGGCGCGCGATGGATCGGCGGCGCCGCAGTGGCCGGCTCGCTCGACATCTCGGCGGCGCTGCTCGGGGTCGGCTACATAATCGGAATCCGAATCGCGACGCTGGTATTCGCGGGCGGCGCGTTCGCGTGGATAGTCGCGATTCCTTTCCTCACCGCGATCAATCCCGCACATGCGACGAGCGATGCGGCCACAACTGCCTCGCAACTGTGGAGCAGCCAGGTGCGTTACCTCGGCGTCGGCGCGATGCTCACGGGCGGAGTCGTGACGTTGTGGCGATTACGAACGCGAATCTCCGCGGCGATTGCGGAGAGCATGCGCGCGATGCGGACCAGGCAGGTAAGCGTCGTGCGCGCACGCGAGGATACCGATCTGTCGGCCTCCGCGGTTTTGATTGCGGTCGCGCTTTGCATCCCGGTTATCTTCGCGATTTGCCTGGCTCTCAGCGGTCAGATTGCGCTGAGCGTGGCGCTCGCGATTTTGCTCACATTGATTGGCTTCTTTGCGACCGCAATCGCCGGCTATCTCAGCGGCATCGTCGGCGCGTCGAATAATCCCGTGTCGGGCGTAACGGTGATCGTCCTGCTGGCGGTGGCGTTGTTCCTCAAATTCATCGGCGTGTCCGGCACGGTCGGACCGCAACTCGCGATTTTGTCCGGCGCGATCGTATGCACCGCGGCCGCGATGGCGGGTGACTCAACTCACGACCTCGCGACCGGATACTACGTCGGCGCGACTCCGCGAGTGCTCGAAATCGGGGTGCTGATTGGCGCAATCGCGTCGTCGTTCCTGATGGCGCCGATCCTGAACCTGCTGATCGCCGGCTACGGAATCGCCGGCACCGCCACCGCTCGCGCCGGAGCACTCGCCGCGCCGCAGGCGTTTCTGATGGCGAAGGTGACGCAAGGCGTTTTTAACGGCGGCCTGCCGCTAACTACGATTGCAACCGGCGCTGCGCTCGCCGCGATTCTGGGCGTCGCCGATCGATATCTCGAGCGCGCGGGGTCGAAATGGCGCACTCCGATCATGCCGGTGGCGATTGGGCTCTACCTGCCATTCGGACTAAGCGTAACAATTTTTTTCGGTGCGTTGATTCACGCATTTTTCGGCACGGAAAACGCCGACGAAAGCGGCCCCGGGATTCTGCTTGCTGCCGGTCTGGTCGCGGGCGAAGCGCTGATGGGCGTCGCGAGCGGCGCGATGGTAACGGCGGGGCTGAAGTTACCGATCTTCTGAACCCGAATCGCACGAGCGCCCAATGTTCACGCTCAGGCAGGTGCTTTCGTATCATCCGCATAATATTGAAACGGAGTCGTACCCAGCTCACGTTTGAAAGCCGCGATGAATGCGCTAGTGCTGCGATACCCAACGTCGAAACCCACCTCGGTAACCGCGCGGCCTGCCGCCAACAGACGGAGCGCGTGCAGCAGCCGCATCCGCCGCCGCCATTGGACGAAGGTAAGCTGCGTCTCGGCGCGGAAGATTCGCTCGAAATTGCGCACGCTCATGTGAGCGTCGGCTGCGATGCTGGCGAGTCGGATCTCAAGTTCGGGGCCGGTCCGTAGGCGCTCCGCGATCGCGCGCAAGCGCGGATGCGCCGGCGTCGGCAACTGGAGCGCTTCCGCCCGCACCGTCGCCAACTGATCGATGATTATACCGGCCAGTCGCGCCTGGATGGGAGAATCGCGATACAGAATCCCTATTGCGATTGCTTCAACAATGAGCTCACGGAGCAGCGGCGATACCGTGACCGTCCGACATTCGCGTTGAAGGCCAACGGCAAGCGCGGGCACCAGATACAGCGAGCGCATCGCGACCGTGCCGCTCATCGCCACGCTGTGCGCCGTACCGCCGGGCACCCATACCGCGCGATGCGCAGGGACCACCCAGCTACCGCCAGCCGCCTCGACCGTCATTACTCCTCGCGCGGCATAAACCAGTTGCGCCCACTCGTGAGTATGTGGCTCGAGGACGAAGCCCGCAGGAAATGTCGCGGCGTAAGTCCGAATCAGGATGCCAAATTCGTCTGATTCTTGTCGTATTTGAGACATTGTTTGGCAATCTAGCGCAAGAATGAACCATACTAGTCTGCTATCCAAAGGACAATCGCTCTCTGGAGGTAAGTTCAATGCCAAACAATGTGGCGCACTTCTCGATCGAGGCGGACGATCTCGCTCGCGCCCGCCGATTCTACGAAGCGGTCTTTGGATGGAAATTCACACCGTGGGGACCACCGGACTTTTTTCTGATCCGAACCGGAACCGATGACGACCCTGGTGTCGGCGGCTCCTTGCAACCTCGTCAGGAACCGCTCAATGGAAGTGGGAACCGAACCTTCGAATGCACCGTGTCGGTCGATTCAATTGAAGAGACGATGGAGCGCGTGAACAAAAATGGCGGCCGGATAACGATGCAACCGTTCATCATCGAAACGGTCGGCAAGTTGATCTGGATCGAGGATACGGAGGGCAATCGCGTTGGCGCGATGAAGTATATCGAAACTCCACACTGACGCTGGACCGCCGCCACGATCGAAGCGCGCCGGAGATGAAGAATCCGGATTCTCCGGCGCGCATCCGGCATCTTTGCTTTGCGCGACGCGATGCTAGAATCGCGCACCATGCAAGAGTCCATTCGGAGCCCTCGCAAGCTCGTCGCAAAATTCCTGATCGCTACATCGACGTGCACGATGCTGCTGCTGACGGTGACTCCGCCGACGTTCGCGCAAATTCCAACTACGGTGACCGAAACCAAGGTCATCATGTTCGCGCCGCCGCTTCCGACGGGCGATGCACGCGAAGGCTCTTGCTGGACGACATCGATCGCAGTCACACGGCCGGGTGCTTATCGATGCATGATTGCCAACAGCATCGAAGATCCCTGCTTTGCGGTGCCTCCCAATCGCGACAAGCTGGTCTGTGGTGCGAACCCGGTCCTCAAACAGACTGGCTTCGTCCTCAAATTGACCAAGCCGCTTCCGACCGACGCGCCGGCGGCGCCGCCGTCACCGGAACCGTGGATAATTAAGCTGGCCGACGACTCTAATTGCGTCGCGATGACCGGCACCTTGCCGGCGGTGAATGGCGATCCTGCGCGATGGTCGTGCACGATTAACATTCGCGATCAGGCCAGACGGACGGGCGTGGTTACGAAAGTGACGCCGGGAAAAATCTGGATGGCCGAGCGTTACGCCGAAAGCGCGATTGGCAATCCTGCCAGCGGTTTTCGCAAAGTCACT
Organism: Deltaproteobacteria bacterium; assembly: GCA_003135855.1. Taxonomy (GTDB): domain Bacteria; phylum Desulfobacterota; class Binatia; order Binatales; family Binataceae; genus Binatus. Next base: position 10,597 of record PNBD01000066.1, on the reverse strand, counting down.
GCGGAGAGCGTACCGATCAGAACGATTTGGGAGTGACGCTACTTGCGCATTTGCCGTAACTGGCCATGCGTCAGCATCCAGCGGAGTTCGCCGCCGCCGCGATCGAAGCGCGCCGGCAGATCAATCGCGATGCATCCGCCGGTCTTCAGTTTTGCTTGAAGCACGTCGCTTGCGCCGGTGAGCACGGTCGATGCGATCGCCGTGAGTTGCGGTTCGTGGCCGACGATCATCACGTGATCGTTCTTGGCGAAGGCGCGCAACGCCGCGACCGCGTCGGCGGGAGGCACGCCAATCGCGAGCGCGGGCAACACCTGCGGGGAGGGCGTGTTGTCGTATGCAGCCGCAACGATCTCCGCGGTCTCGGTTGCGCGCGCGAGCGGGCTGGTTAATATCACGTCGAACTTGAGACCCATTTCGCGGAGGCCTGCCGCCGCTCCGATCATTTTTTCTTTCGATTTCTGGGTGAGCTTGCGCGCGCCGTCGTCGCCGCTCGATGAACTCTCCTCGGCGGTGGCGTGGCGCAAAATGTAGAGCATCATGAGTTGGTACCTGTATTGATCATCGGTTCGCGGACGGGCTCGCGCGGCTGCTCGCCGTTATCGTTTTGAGGTTGCGACTCCGCCGGCGTCTCGATCGCTTCCGCTGTGGCCGCGGTTGGTGGCGCGATCAGATTCGCTTCCACCGGCGCAAGTTGTCCAGCGCGGCGAATCTCCTCGAGCGCATCGTTAAGCAAGTTGGAGCGTTCGAATCGTCGCCAATCCTTGATCGATTGACGCCGCAAATTTTTACCACGGCCGCCGAGCGAGTGGATCAGCGCGCCGGCCGCGAGCACGGTCCGGGCCGGCATCGCGTGATCGTCCGTGTACGACATCAGCCACGCCGCGGTGACGTTGGTGTCGTTATATTCGCCGAGCCGGTCCTGCAATGCTTCGAGCCGCGCGAGCGTTTTCTTGTGTTGCTTGGCGCCGAGCGTCGAGAGCATCTCGAGCGCGTAGCGGAGCCGCTTGATACGTACGCGGAGCTTGTGAAAATGCCTCGCCGGAAAATCCTTGTCGAGCTTCTTGCCACGATTCAACGTGTCTTCGACGATGGGATCGAGCACCTCGTTCGCGACCAGTCCGAGCTTTCGCTGCGCCGAGGCTTTCCTGAGCGACGGCGCGCCGAGTTTCGCAAGCAATGCGGTATAGCGCTTCGAGTTCAGCGATTCGCAAAGCGCGGCATGTTCCGCCTTTCGCTGTAGCTCGAGCGCTTGCACAATCGGATCGATCGATTTCGCCAGCTCGGGATCGATTTTCTGCACGCGCTCCCGCACCAGTTTGGTTTTGATATCGCAGTCGCGGACGGCACCGGCTTGGCGGGCAATCCATTTGAGATCGCGGCGATAAATTCGCACCTGCGCTGCGTACAGAATGTTCTCGAACATCTGGATCGACGCGCGCAGGCGGCGCGAGGCGACGCGCAATTGATGCATCGCTTCGGCTTCGCCCTTGAGCGCCGCAGCCTGATTGTTCTTGAGCGCCTCGACGCCAAACGCGATCGCCTTGCGTGCGCATTCGCCGGCTTTCTCGGCCGGCGCAAGCGTGAGCTTGTTCGGAGGCGAATCGCCGCTGCGCGCATCCGCCATCATCTAATCCTTGCGCGTCGATGGACCGGAGTCCGGCGTATCGACCTGCAGGGTGGGCGGTTCGACTGCTGCGCCGCGCAAATATTCCGCGATATGGCGGCGCAGTTCGGCCTGCATTTCATCGATCGGAAGGCGCGCATCGATGGTGATGAAACCGAACTCATTCGACAGCCGCCGATACTCTTCAATCAGCCGGCTCTGGTATCGCTCGAACGAATCGAACAGATCGCTGCCGAGCGCGAGATGCATCCCGGATTCCCAGTAGTCCATACCCTTGCCCATGATCACGCGCGGGATCAGGGTTTCGACGTCGATGTCGAGATAGAGCACGAGGTCGGGCACCAGCGCCATGCCGAATACGTCGCGGGTCCACGCCGGATTCGCACCCATCACGGTGTTGCGCGCGAAGGCGGTGTACATGTAGCGGTCGGCAATCACGATGAAGCCGGCTTGCAGCGCCGGCAGAATTTCATGCTCGAGGCGATCGGCGAAGTCCGCCGCGTAGAGCAGGCTGAAAGTGACGGTCAACTGATGACCGGCCTTCGCTTCGTTGATCGTAGCGGAGAGGAGTGGCGAACGCGTCCATCCGGTGTTGCTGACGGCATATCCTTCGAGTTCGAGCCACGGTCTCAGCAATTGAATTTGCGTTGAACGCCCGACGCCGTCGGTTCCTTCGATCGCGATCAAATGGCCCGGCAGCCGCTTCTTCGCGATATACGGCAGGCCGTGTCCGTACCAGTTTTTAGCGGGTGGTGGGCGTGATTCCATGATTGACCCGGGCGCGTTGGCGATCGTAGTCGCGGAGAATTTCCTGGACCATCATGCGGACAACCTTCTGCTGCGCCGGGATTTCCGCAGTCGCGTCGATCGGCCGCATGCCGAATTCCAGAGTTAGCTGATCGTAAATTGTCAGCACACGGCTTTGAAACAAGCGAAAACTCTCGACCGGATCGGCAGAGAGTCCAACGTCCATTCCGGCTTCGTGATATTTCAGCTTGGCGCGGCCGGAGAGCAATCGCTCGAGCGAAATATCGATCGGCACCCTGAAATACAGAGTGAGATCGGGCCGCAGCGCGCCGCTGTAAACCGCGCGCACCCAATCGGGGTGCACGCCGCGCGCCACGTCGCGCGCAAACGCGGTGTAAACGTAGCGATCGGCGAGCACGATCATGCCGGCCTTCAGGGGTGGCAGAATCTGATACGTGAGGCGGTCGGCGAAATCGACCGCATGCAAGAGGCTGAAGGTGGTTGGCGTAAGCAGATTTTTTTTCTTGCCGCGCTGCATCGAATGCCGCACCAGGCGCGACGAATTCCATTCCGTGAAATGCACTGGGTAACCGCGCGAGCGCAGCCATCGTTCGAGCAGGAGCAATTGCGTCGATTTGCCGGAGCCGTCGATTCCTTCAACCGCAATCAAACGTCCGGGATACGGATGCGGCGTTTCCAGCAGGCTCTTCGACGCGGGCTTGGTCTCGATTTCCGGCGCGCTGACGTTGCCGTTGAGCGAAGGCTCGCCTGCGGTTATCGGCGCAGCACCACTTGACGGTCCAGCAGTCGCGACAACAGGTCGGTCCTTCTCTCGGATGTCCATAGTTCGAGGTCGGCCTTCTCGGCTCCGGAATCGACTCCCACGATCACGCGGCCAGGTGAATAACTCACCTCGATATTTTTAACCACACCGAAGTGCGTTCGATCCAGCGCGTCGGCAATCCGAAGGATCGCGGCCAGACCTCTCACCAATCGGCGCCGGGCGGGATTGAGCGCCTTCAACTCCGGCGAATCGAGCTTGGGGGCCTGCTTGCGATGACCGCGCGCGGCCTGGGCAATCACCTCGATTTCGTCCTGGTCGAAGCCGAACAGTTCCGCGTTTTTAATAAGGTAATAAGAATGGCGATTGTGCCGATCATGATCAATCGCGTGGCCAACATCGTGCAAAAGTGCCGCAAATTCCAGCAATTCTCGCGAGGTCTTGGGCAGTCCCAGGATCGGCGCNNGTCGCGTCGAAGAGCTTCAGCGCAAGCTTGGCGACTTGCTTGCCATGCGCATTGGCGCCCGCGAATCGCGACGACAACGCATTGATCGAGCGGCGCCTCGATTCACTCGCCGATCGTGAATCCACTCGACGCGCCAATCCGAGCAGCACGCCCTCGCGCAGCGCCCAGGTGCACGCGACCAACTCCGGCGCGCTCGATTTCTTCAGGATATAACTCACGAGCGTGGCCGCTGCGGGCATCAGGTCGGCGCGCTTCGCATCCATGCCCGGCAATTCGACGCGCAAGGCCGCGTTGGCCTCGACGAGGTCGCGCTTTAAGTCGGCGATCTCGCGGATCGACGCAGTCGCGCCATGCAGACGTCCCAACTCCTCGCCACGCGCTGATCGCGCCATCGCGACCAGCGTGTTGATTGTCCCCGAGGTTCCCACGGCGCGAACCACTCCAGCGTGCCGGGCCTTGCGCATCAGCGCACCGATCTCTCGCTCGAGATGAGCCTCGAGTCGCGCCAGTTGCGTGCGCGTCGGCGGGTCGTCGGTAAGGAAGCGCTCGGTGAGACGAGCCGCGCCGAGCTTCACGCTGCGCATCCAGAGCGGGCGCCCGTCGCGCACCAGGACGAGTTCGACACTGCCGCCGCCGACATCGACCAACAGATGCGGACCGCCGTCGAGCCCGAGGGCATGACGGGCCGCGTGGAAAATCAGCCGCGCTTCGTCGAGGCCTGAAATGATCTCGACCTTGATGCCGGTCTCGCGCTTTATGCGCGCGATAAACGCCGCGCGATTGCGCGCCTCGCGCACGGCGCTGGTGGCGACCGCGCGCAAGCGATCCACTTTCCGAACGCGCGCGAGCCGTTTGAAATTCACCAACGCACGGACCGCGAGATCCATCGCTTCGGGCGTGAGGCGCCCGGTGGTGAAAGAGCGCCGGCCCAGCCGCACCATCTCCTTCACGCGATCGACGACTTCGATATGTCCTTCACGCGACACGTCAGCCACCAGCATGTGAACTGAATTCGAGCCGACATCGATCGCAGCAAGACGCATCGCCTGAAAAGGTTAACCTTCCCATTAGGCGATGTCATCTCGGTCCATCTCTTTCGGCAGAAAATTCAGCATCGAACGCGCAGATCGAAGTGCGGTGAATGTTAAGACGCGATGAACAACGCATGGCGGGAAATCGATCGCGCAGTATGATGATGGAAACGGACTCGATACATCTAGAAGTACTGGTGTCCCGGTTTGGCAGCGGCAGCCCCATCCACGATTGAAACCGTCGAGTACGGCAACGCGCGGCATAAATGGCTGATCGCGCTGGCCGTGATGCTCGGGACCACACTCGAAGTGCTCGACACCTCGATCGTCAACGTCGCGCTGCCGCACATGCAGGGCAGCTTCTCGGCCAGCGTCGATGAAATCGCATGGGTGCTCACCAGCTACCTGGTCGCCAACGGCATCATGATCCCGATGACCGGATGGATTTCGTCGCGCTTCGGCCGCAAGCGTTACTTCCTCACGTCGGTCGGGGTGTTCGTGATCGCCTCGGGCTTCTGCGGCGCCGCGCGATCGCTCGATCAGATGGTGCTGTTCCGCCTGATCCAGGGCGCCGCGGGCGCGGCGATGGTTCCATCGTCGCAGGCAATCCTGATGGAGACGTTTCCCCCCAACGAGCAACAACTCGCGATGGCGACGTGGGGGATGGGGCTGATGGTCGCGCCGATCATGGGCCCGACGCTCGGCGGATGGATCACCGACAACTGGAATTGGCGCTGGAATTTTTTCATCAACCTGCCGATCGGCGCCGCGGCATTTCTGATGGTCACGACCTTCGTCCACGATCCACCTTATCTGCAGAAGCGGCGCGCGAAGGGCGGCAAGACCGACTACACGGGAATTATCCTGCTGGTGATCGGACTGGGCGTGGCGCAACTGGTACTCGATCGCGGCCAGCGCGCGGACTGGTTCAGCTCACCGTGGATTTTGTGGGGCAGCGTGTTCGCCGCGATCTGTCTGATTGGGCTGGTAGTCAACGAATTGCGCTTCCCCGAGCCGATTCTGGATTTGTCGATTCTCGGAATTCCGGTCTTCACCATGTCGGTGATTCTGATGGTAGCGATGAGCTTCGCGCTGTTCGGCACCGGCCTGCTGAATCCAATTTTTCTGCAAGAGCTGATGGGATACACGGCGTGGCGCGCCGGCCTGGTGCTTGCGCCGCGCGGAATCGGCACGATGGTCGCGATGCTGCTGGTCGGACAACTCGCGCGTTACCGCTACGACACGCGCCCGCTGATCGGCGTCGGCTTTATCCTGATGGCGGTATCGCTCTGGACGATGTCAGGCTGGAACACGCAAGTCGGAACGTGGACCGTCACCTGGCCGAGCCTCGTGATGGGCGTCGGGATGGGAATGATCTTCCCGACCCTGTCGGCGACCACGCTTTCATGCGTCAGCCGCGAACGCGTCGGCTATGCGGCGAGCCTTTACAACATGATGCGCAATACTGGCGCCGCAATCGGGATCTCGTACATGACGACGGTGCTGGTGAATCATGAGCAGATTCACCAGTCGTATCTGACTGAGCATTTCTCGGTATTCGATGCGTGGAAGATGAGCAGTGCGGCGCGGTTCGTTCCCGGCAGTCACGCTTTTGACTACTCGGCGCAAATCACCGGCGGGCAAAAGCAGGGGCTGGGGATGGTCTATCTGATGATCCAGCGGCAGGCGGCGATGCTCTCGTTCAACGATATCTATCGCACGCTCGCGATCGTCATGATGATTCTGATTCCGAGTTTTCTGCTGCTCCGCAAAGCTCAGGCGGGAGCTTCGTCAGCCGCCCATTGATTGCGCCAGGTCGCCCGGTCGGTAAGAGCGGTGCTGCCGAAAAACTATTGCCGGTAGGAGCGATCGGGAGAGCGATGCGAAATCGGCAATGCGCCGACGCGCACCAGTTCGTCGCGCAGTTTCGCGCGCGAGAGCGGCTTGCAGAGCACGGCCGACGCGCCCAGTTCATAGCTCTCGGCGATATCGCGATCGAAGAGCGAACTGGTGATGACGAACATCGGAACGGAGATGAGCGCTTCGTTGGAGCGGGTCGCTTGCAACACCGAGAAGCCGCCATTGTCGGGCAGGCGCAAATCGACCAGGAACAAGTCGGGGCGATCAAGTTCGGTGAACTGGGTGATCATTTCGAGCGCTTCGTCAGCGGTCTGCGCATGAACCACCTCGATGTCGTCGCCCAGCACCTGTCTAACGACGGTCAGGGCGATGAAAACGTGGTCGGGATTGTCTTCCACCAGAAAAATCCGGACCGCCGGTGAGTTCGAGTTCTGCTTTTTTTCCTCTGCGCTCATATTCCCCCACTTGACGACGGGCGCATCACAAGGATTCGCCGAACAACATTGGAATCGAATCGTGATGGCGCCGCAAGCCTGGCACCTACCAATCCAATTGGCGTGCCACCGGCAGCGAGCAGTCTTAGCAGGGTTGCCAAATTCATACAGCCAACGTCAAGTCTCCTTGCAGACCAATGGCGCTAGTAAAGTGACTTGATACCACACTAGTTCCTGATAACGAGGTTGAGTCCTTTTCTTGCGTCCCCACAACGGCATAACTTGAAAGTGGTTCCAATTTCAACACGTGCGCAATGTAGCGTTCCTGCTACATTGTCACCTGGCATGTGCCAAATAGACACACTTTGCACCACGCTCGCGACGGCTCGAGTCAGATAACCAGCCCGCGAGCAGAAAGGGTTGCGATGCCGAGAATTCTTGATCGCCTGCTGAACTCCAAAATCTTCAGTCATCGTCTGCTGCGCAAATATACCGCGCTGGTGCACGAAGATCTCACTGCCACCTACTCGCGCGATATCCAGAAATGGCTGCTGGTGGCGCCGATTATCGGGGTCTTTACCGGCTTGATGATCACCGTGATCGCAGTGCTGGTGCTGGATATAATCTGGGCGGCCCTCCTGCCTTACTATTTAGCCCATCATTGGGCAATCGTCGTGGGGCTCGTCTCAGGTTTCGTGCTGACGGGTCTGATCATGCAGTTCTGCACGACTGATCCGGACGAGCACTCGACGGAAGAAATCGTCCGCTCATACCACAATCACCAGGGATTTATCCAACTGCAGCCGTTCTGGTGGAAATTGGTGGCCGCGGTGACGACTGTCGGTTCGGGCGGTAGTGCGGCGCTCGAAGGCCCAAGCATCTATAGCGGCGGTGCGATCGGATCGTGGCTATGGACCAAGCTCCGACGCTTCGGACTCGAGGCGCGCGACCGGCGGATCATGTTGATCAGCGGTGCGGCGGCCGGGATGGCGGCAGTCTTTCGCGCGCCGCTCACGGGACTGGTGTTCGCACTCGAAATGCCCTACAAGGACGACCTCGCGCACGAGGCGCTGATACCGTCGCTCATCTCATCGGTGGTCGCATACGCGACGCTGGTGGCGATCGTCGGTGCGGAGCCGCTGTTCGGATTCGTCGGCACCACGGGCTTCAAGGCGAGCGACCTCGCGTGGTCGGCCTTGCTCGGACTCATCATCGGATTGATCGCGATAGTTTTCGACATCACGTTTCGCCGCGTGCGCGTGGCATTCGTGACCAGCCGGATTCCGCACACGCTGAAACTTGCGATCGGAGGACTCGGTACCGCGCTCTGCGGACTGACTTTCATTTCGGCCTATCGTATCCCGCTGATTCCGATCGGTCCCAACTACGAAGCAGTGCGGTTCGTGCTCAGCAAACCGTTGCCCACGGACATGCTGCTGACGTTCGCGGGATTGAAACTGCTCGCGACGATCTTCTCGCTCGGTTGCGGCGGCGTCAGTGCGATGTTCGTGCCGTTGCTCCTGGTCGGCGGATCGATCGGCAGCGCTTTCGCGCAATCGGTCGTGCATACCCCGACTTTCGATCTGTACGCGGCGGTCGGGATGGCCGCATTCATCGCCGCCGGATACAAGGCGCCGCTGACCGCAGTGGTATTCGTCGCCGAAACCACGGGCGGACATTCCTACATCATCCCGAGCCTGATTGGCGCGGCAGTCGCCTACGCGGTTTCGGGCGAGGCGTCGGTATCAGGCGATCAACATATTCACGAGACGCGGCGGCTTGCCGAGTTGTCCGGCATGATGGTGCGGGACGTGATGCAGCAGCGGGTAATTTCGCTGCAGGCGTCGGCGACGATCAGAGAATTCGCACTGAGCGTGGCGGCGCATCATCGGCATACGATTTTTCCGGTGTACGAACTCGATCGCATTGCCGGGACGATTTCACTGGCGGACTTGAGCAGGATCGAGCCCGAAAAATGGGAGCAGGTCTCAGTCGGTGAATTGACGAATCGAGATCCGACCTACGTAACCGCCGACACCGATCTTGGCGAGGCGCTCAGGCTGCTGGTCCAGGAACACGGCACCCAGATGTTGCTGGTCACCGAAGATCACGGAACGCTCGAAGGGATCTTGACCAAGACTGACATCCTGCGCGCCGTCAAAATCGCCGGCACGCAGCATCAGGAGCGCGGCAAATCGGACGTCGATTCAGCCTGACGGCGACGCGCGCGAATCAGACCGCGCTGTAGTCGTCGATATTCTGAAACGCGTACGGCAGGAAGCGTTTCGCGTCCACGGTGCCAATCCGCTTCGCGTTGGCGTAGATGTCGCCTTCCATGTACACGGCGCCGCGGAATTCCAGGATCTCGAGCTCGGTCAACGGATCATGATGCGACGCCTTGAAGATGACCTTGCCGTCGCCGCGCTTCAGCGCGCGCAGCTTGCTCTCAAAATGCGCGTGCACGATCACCGGATCGAATTCGAGTCCACGGCCGTCAGCCGAGTGCATGAATTTGAAATGAAAACGATCGCTCAGAGCGGGACCGTTGATCGGCACGTCTTCAGTGAGCCGCGCCTCGACGGAAAGATAGGGAATGCCGTGGCGCTCGACACTACCGCGCACGACGTCGCCGTCGCTCTCGAGCCGCACGCGCCCCTGCTTTTTCGGCTCGCCGAATAGCTCGCGGCCGAAAATGATCGCGACGTCGGTCGACATCGGCATCGCGAGACAGTAGCTCGCCTCGATGCCATTGTACTTCGCGCGCACATCGACCCATCCGCCGGCGAACGCGCCGACGCAATTGGAACTGCCGAAAGTACCGACGCCGACTGACACCAGCGGCTCGCCCGCGGGCTCGAGCGGCGGCGGCAAGACCTCGCGAATTATTTCGGGGCGCGTGAGATAGGTGACGGTGATCGTGCGGCCCTCGAGGAACGCAGGCTTGGCGAGTACGTCTTCGATCTGCTTGATTTGTTCGGGCGATTTCACCCAGCTCCTGGTGGCCATGACGCACCTCCTGCTCGCGCTCGGAATCTATTCTCGTCGTAGCACTGTGACCGCGCTCGCCAAGCCTGTTACTGAACCTTGGGCATCACTTGTTCGGCAAATTGGCGCATCGAGTCGAGTACGTTCTGATGACCGCTGATGCCGCCGATTTCGAACCAGCAGACCAGTCGCGAAAAATGGAATCGGTCTTTTAATTCGGCGATCCGATCGATGCAATATTCCGCGTCGCCGAAAATTCCCATCATCGAATCGACCGTTGGGTAGTCGATCGAACGCAAACGCTCGCGCACCGTTTGAAAGGCCGCCTGATGATCGGCGGAGAGACTCTCAGGCTCGATGATTTCACTGACCACGTCGAAGTAGTTGCGCAGGCTGGGTTCGATGATCGCGCGAACTTGAGCTCTATCGCGGCCGACGAACACCATCAGCGCCGCCGCGAGCCAGTCGTCGGGACGCTGCTGGCCCGCATCCTCGAGCGCGCGATTGTAAATCTCAAGCCGCTCGCCGAGCACCGGAATTGGATTGACCGGCCCGCCCGCAAAAATCGGATAGGCGTGAGCGCCGGCGAAGGTAAAAGTTTCGACGCTGTTCGCGGCGAGTCGAATCGGCGGATGCGGGCGCTGAATCGGCTTGGGAACGACTTCGATC
>PNBD01000103.1:13895-14103 GCA_003135855.1 Deltaproteobacteria bacterium | reverse complement strand
CGTTCAAGGACCGCGGGATGACGCTCGCGATCTCGAAAGCGTTGGGCGAGGGCGCTCGCGCCGTCATTTGCGCGTCGACGGGAAATACGGCCGCGTCGGCAGCGGCGTATGCGGGTCGCGCGGGACTGAAGGCCTACGTGCTGATCCCCAAGGGCGCGGTGGCGCTCGGCAAATTGTCGCAGAGCGTGATGCATGGCGCGCGCGTGCT
>PNBD01000103.1:0-13861 GCA_003135855.1 Deltaproteobacteria bacterium | reverse complement strand
CCGGCAACATCACCGCGTATTGGGCAGGCTACCAGGAATATAAATCGGTCGGACTGAGCGAGCGCATACCAAAGATGATGGGCTACCAGGCGGCCGAGTCGGCGCCGATTGTCGTGGGGCATCCGATTGACGATCCGCACACCGTCGCGACGGCGATCAAAATCGGCAATCCTGCAAGCTGGAAGGGCGCAACCAGCGCGCGCGATGAATCCGGCGGAATCATCGACATGGTGACGGACGCGGAAATCCTTGCGGCGTATCGGTTGATCGCGGCGGGCGGCATTTTCGCCGAGCCCGCATCGGCGGCGTCGGTCGCGGGCCTGCTGAAATACGCGAGCGCGGGGATGCTCAAGCCTGGTTCGATCGTGGTCTGCACGCTCACCGGTCACGGTCTCAAGGATCCCGACACGGCGATGAAAAATCTTAGCAACACGATCGTGGTTGAACCGGATATCCGCAAAGTGCTGAAAGTTCTGGAGCACGAATAGGCGCGCGCAATCGTGCGAGCGATACGATGAAGTACGTCATCATTCACGGCGACGGGATGGCCGATTGGCCGTGCGCAGAGCTGGGCGGCAAGACCCCGCTCGAGGCGGCGCGGAAACCGAACATGGATTTGCTCGCGACGCGCGGGACGCTCGGCATGGTCGCGACGATTCCGACCGGGATGCCGTCGGGCAGCGACGTCGGCACCATGACGATGCTCGGTTACGATCCCAAGCGCTACCACACGGGGCGCGCGCCGATCGAAGCCGCCAGCATGGGAATCGAGATGGGGCCGCGCGATGTCGTGTTTCGAATGAATCTCGTCTCGCTGACGCCGGGCGACGGCGGCGCGCTGATCATGAACGATTTCACCTCGGGTCATATCACGAGCGAGGAAGCGGCGCGGATCGTCGACGACATCCGGGTCGAACTGGGCGGCGACGGAATCGAATTTTTCAACGGCGTCAGCTACCGGCATCTGATGATGTGGCGGGGNNGCGTAACGGAGACGAAACTGACGCCGCCGCATGACATCACGGGCAAGCCGGTCCAGTCGCATCTGCCGATCGGGCCGGGCGCCGACTTGCTGCGCAATCTGATGACGCGATCGGCGGAGATTCTACGCGAGCATCCGGTTAACAAGGCGCGGCGCGCGAACGGAAAGACCGAGACGACGTCGGCGTGGTTCTGGGGGCAGGGGACTCGGCCCGCGGTGCCAACGCTCAAGGATCGCTTCGGCGTCGAGGGCTCGGTGATTTCGGCGGTCGATCTGGTCAACGGACTCGGCCGGCTCGCGGGATTGCAGCTAATCAAAGTGCCGGGTGCGACGGGATTTCTCGATACCGATTACGCGGCGAAAGCGCGCTACGGCCTCGAAGCGCTCAAGTCGCGCGACTTCCTGCTGCTGCATATCGAAGCCCCCGACGAAGCAGGGCACATGGGCCGCGCGGATCTGAAGACGGAAGCGATCGAGCGAATCGACGAGCTGATCATCGGGCCGCTCGTGAGCGAACTCGAAGCGCGCGGCGATTTCACAATCCTGCTGATGCCCGATCATGCGACGCCGAGTCAGCTCAAAACTCATTCGCCGGAGCCGGTGCCGTTCGCGCTGCTGACCTCGACGGCGATCAAAGCCGGCCCCGCGCGCCGATACACCGAGGCCGAAGGAAACAAAACCGGAATCGTCGTCAGCGACGGCTACCGCCTGATAGACTCGTTGTTCGGACGTGCTTTGAGTTCGAGCAACTGACGCGGAGGCCTGGGATGGAGCGGAATCTTGCCCTCGAGGTTGTGCGCGCAACGGAAGCGGCTGCGCTGGCCGCCGCGCGGTTCATCGGCAAGGGCGATGAGCGCATGGCGGATCGGGCTGCCTGCGATGCGATGCGCAAGACCCTGAACTCGGTGTCGATGGACGGTAAAATCGTCATCGGCGAGGGCAAGGAAGACGACGCCGAGTTTCTGTACGAAGGCGAGATCGTCGGCAACGGGGTGGGACAGGAGGTGGACGTCGCGGTCGACGCGCTCGAAGGATCGCTCATCTGCGCGACCGGCGGGCCGAACGCGCTGTCGTGCGTGGCGCTCACCGAGCGCGGCAGAATCCTCCGATGCCCCGACACCTACATGGACAAGATCGCGTGCGGTCCCGCAGGCCGCGGCGCGATCGATATCGATCGTTCACCAACCGACAATTTGAAGGCGCTGGCCGAAGCGAAGAAAGTGTACGTCGAGGATTTGCGGATCGCGATTCTCGATCGTCCACGTCATGAGAAATTGATCAACGAAGTGCGGCGCGCCGGCGCGGGCATCAAGCTGATCTCGGCCGGCGACCTTTCCGCCGCGATCGCCACCACGCGCCCGGAGAGCGACATCGACATGTTGATCGGCGTCGGCGGCGCGCATCAGGGCGTGCTGGCGGGCGCGGCCATTCGTGCGGTCGGCGGCGAGATGCAATGCCGATTCATGCCGCGCAATTCCGAAGAGGCGGAGGCGTGCCTGGCGATGGGCATCATGGATTTGAAGCATCGCTACACGCTCGAGGAATTGGCCGGCGAAAACGTGATGTTCGCGGCGACCGGCGTGACCACCGGCGACTACTTGCACGGAGTGCGATTCTTTTCGGGCGGCGCGAAGACCAACAGCGTCGTGATGCGATCGAAGACGCATACGGTGCGCTTCATCGAGGCGATTCATCATTTCGATTTCAAGCCGGAATATTGATCGGAGCGCGGCGCGCGAACTTCGATTGGCGATTTCAGTTTCGGGTTTTTTCGACGAGGGGAACAGGGAATGTGGCTACGCGCTTCAGTCGATCATCAGCCAGTGATGATTAATGGCGACCGAATTCTCAAGATAGTCGGGATCCCGAAGGAAGAAGGGCGTCGGGGATCCTACCTGTACATGTCGGAAACGGAATTCATCACCGTCGATCAAACCCTGCAAGAATTGATGATCTATCTGGGCTTCGAAGATCGCACCTAGCTGCTTCGCCAGTCGTCAGAAATTTTCCAGCGAATGACAGGTGGCCGAATCGGCTTTCAACTGCCCGCTCAAGCACGCGAGCTTGGCGGAATCGACCAGCGCCGGCACGTCCCAATTCTGCGGCCACGGACCAATATTTGCCGCGGCGCATGCGCGCGCATTGTTGGTCGCGCACCATGAACTGAACTCGGCCTGCAGCACGGCAAGTTGCTGGCATGCGTCATGTTTGCCGGCATCGCAGGCGGGCGTGAGCGTAGAGAGCACGCTAGTCGATTCGATCGCAACCTTGTTGCCAACGATCTGGAAGATGGTGTCGCAAGCAGGCTGATTTCCCTGGTGGCACTTCTCATCGGCGAGCGCACGAAGCTTGTCCACCGCCGCCTCGCCTGGCGATTGCATGGGAAATCCGGCCCACGCGGCGAGCGCGCCAAGCTTATCGGCCGGCGATTCGCCCTGCGATTGCGAGCATCCGGCCAAGGCAGTGAGCGTCAGCGCAATCGCGGCAATTCGCAACAGGTGCTGCGCGCGTCGAATCGTGAATTGCCAGAGCACGCGCGCATTGTTTCCCGCGCGTCGGAGTGGCGCAAGCGTGGATTGTTAACGATGCGATGCGTTGCGAGCGATTGCCGCAGGGTTGACACCGCGCGCGTGTCGGGCGGAATTAGAAGCGCCGGCCGCAACTCGCCGATGCCCGAATCAAGGAGTCACTCCGATGGAGTTGAAGCAAATCACTTTCGACAAGGCCGCAATCGCAACGCTGACGGTGAATCGGCCGGCCGCGCTTAATGCGATCAATCGGGAAGTGCTGGAAGAAATGGCGCGAGTGATTCGCGAAGTGCGGCACGACCCGGCCGTTCGCGTGCTGATTGTCACCGGCGCCGGCGAGCGTGCGTTCGTGGCGGGTGCGGACATCGCGGCGATGTCCAAAATGTCGGCGGCCGAGGGTCTCGATTTCTCGCGCCTGGGGCATCGCGTGATGGAGAGTTTCGAGGACTTGCCGATCCCGGTGATCGCGGCGGTAAACGGTTTTGCGCTCGGCGGCGGACTCGAGCTGGCGCTTGCCTGCGATCTCATTATCGCTAGCGAGAAGGCGCGCTTCGGACAGCCGGAAATAAATCTCGGCCTGATTCCAGGATTCGGCGGAACCCAACGCCTGCCTCATCGGATAGGACACAACAAGGCGCGCGAACTGATCATGACGGGCGAGATGTTCGACGCGCAGGCGGCGCTCGCGTGGGGTCTCGCGAACCAGGTCGTGCCGGCCGCAGAACTGATGGACACGACGCGGAAGCTGGCGGAGAAAATCGCGGGTAAGTCGGCGTTCGCGATCCGGCAGGCGAAGGCTGCTTTGCGCGCGGCGTTCACGATGGAAGAAGACGCGGGCCTGCGCTTCGAGCAGCAGGCTTTCGGAGTTGCTTTTGGCAGCGCGGATCGGATCGAGGGCACCGCGGCATTCGTCGAGAAGCGCGAGCCGAAGTGGCAGCACAAATAGATGCTGTCGCGCGCACTCCGCTGATTGCTGGAACCGCGCTACGTCCCAGCTTCTCTAATCTTCGCTACGCTGGAATACCACTTCAACGTCGTTAACGTAGTCCAGCAATTCGTGCGCGAGCCTCAAGAGTGCGCGGTCGTCACCAATCGCCGCGGCCTGCTCCAGCGCGCGGGCCATAACGGTCATCCCGTCGAAGCCATAGCTGCCGCCTTCGCCCTTCAGGCGATGCGCGGTGTCACCGATACCCCGGTAGTCGCGGCGCGGCACTGCGTCGAGAATTCCGCTGATTTCGTCGCGCTTGCGCTCAAGGAAATTCGGGATCAGATCGCTCAGGCACTCGTCAACTACAACTCTTATATGGCCTGCCATGATTCCTCGGTGAGTGCGATTTCGCGTTCAGTGTCGCTGGTTAGGCCTGATTCCACGGCGTCGCGAATTGCTTTGAGCAAGGTTGCTTTGCGGACGGGCTTGGTGACATGCGCGTCACAGCCGGCGGCGAAGGTGAGCGTCGCAGCCTCCTCAAGAGCCGACGCGGTAAGAGCGATAATGGGCGTGCGAACGCGATTGTGATCGCGCTCCCAGGTACGAATGCTCCTGACCGCCGCATAGCCGTCGACAATCGGCATCTGAATGTCCATCAGCACCAGGTCGAAGCGCCCGGCGATGAATTGGTCGATTGCCTGCTGGCCGTTTTCAGCCTGATCGATTTGGTAACGAGTTTTTTTGAGATAGGCCTCGATCAATGCGCGATTGTCAGACGAATCGTCAACGAGCAGTATCTTGAGCGGACGATCGAGGACGTCGGAGCTGGCCGGAGCCGGCGAGGTGGAGATCGAGCGGATGATGCGAGTAGGCGGGCGAGTTCCTGCCAGCGCTCGCGCAATCACCGCGATCAACTCGGCGCGACTTATCGGCTTGACGACGTAAGTGAGTGCGCCGATTGAACGAAGGGCTTCAATTTTAGCGGTCAGGTCGTCGGTTGAGAGCATCGCGACGATTGGCGGATGCGCCGGCCAGCCATTCATTATTCGAGCGAGGTCGCGAGCATTCAGTCCCGGCGTGTTGCAATCGAGCAGAATCACGTCAAATTGTGGCGTCATGCCAGATGATGGACGCAGCGCGGACAACGCTTCGGCTCTCGACGCCAAGGCGGTCCCCGTCGCGCCACTCAGGGTCAGCGATTCGGCCAGAATTGCGCGACTCGCGAAGTTGTGATCGACCAGGAGAATCTTTTTCCCGCAGAGTGCCGGATCGACCACGGAGCGAGGCACTTGGCGGTCGGCCGCGCCTGGGGCGAATAGGGCGGTGAATGAGAACGTGCTGCCCTTGCCCGGCTGACTTACAACGTCGATGGTGCCCTGCATCAACTCGACGAAGTGTTTGACGATCGCCAATCCCAATCCGCTGCCGCCGTACTTGCGCGAGGTAGAGGAGTCGGCCTGGGTGAACGGATTGAACAGAGTATCGAGCTGGTCGCGGGAAATGCCTATACCGCTGTCGCTCACCGAGAATTTAAGCGTGCAGGCGCCGTCGGCGATTTCGCCGGGCTCGACGGTGACCACGACCTGCCCGCGCTGAGTAAATTTGATCGCGTTGCCGATCAGGTTGATCAGTATTTGTCCGAGTCGAAGCGGGTCGCCGATCAATACGTCCGGTACGCCTGGGGCGAAACGCGCGATCAGCTCGAGTCCTTTCTCATGGGCGCGAATCGCCAGCGTCTCGAGCGCCTGCTCGGTCACGGCCTTGGGATCGATTTCGACGTGCTCGAGGCTCAGCCGGCCGCTTTCGACGCGTGCGAGATCGAGAATGCCGTTGATCAACTGAAGCAGCGCGTCGCCGTTGCTCTGGACGATGTTCAGATAACGGCGCTGCTCGAGATTGAGTTCAGTTTCCGCGAGCAAGTCCGCCATCCCGAGGATTGAATTCATCGGCGTGCGAATCTCATGCGACATGCCCGACAGGAATTCGGATTTCGCGCGAGAAGCGGTCAGCGCCGCCTCGCGCGCGGTGACTAGATCGCGTTCGGTTTGCTTGAGCGCGGTGATATCGCGCGAGATGGTCAGACAGCAAGTCTCGCCATTGAGTTCGAAGTTGACCGCGGAAAACAGGGCTGGGATCTCAGTTCCGTTTTTGACGCGGAACGTCACCTCCATATTGCGGACCAGGTTGGTGGCGTAGAGTTGCTCGCCGAAGGCGAGCATTTCACTCGGATGAACCCAGGTGTTCAGCTCAAGGAAATTGTGGCCGATCGTCTCCTCGCGCGTGAATCCGGTGCTTCTTACGAACTCGTCATTAACGTCGAGGTAATTGCCGGCAGAATCGCTGAGGGTCATGGTGTCGAGGCTGGCGTCGAAGATCTTGCGGAAGGTTTCCTTGCCGATCCGAAGCTCGTCAACCTGGTGCGAGAGTTCCTCGCGCGCGGCGCGCAATTCGTCCTCGGTCCGCTTAATCTCCGTGATGTCGCGGACTACCGAAACGGTGGCCATCTCGCCGTTCAGGTTCACCTTGGCGGCGGAGATCAGGCACGGCACATCGACATCATTGCGGCGGAAGTGAACCTCCATATTATGGACGCTGCCGTCAGCTCTGATCCGGCTATTGAAGTCGTCGCGTTGCCGCAAGTCAGTCCAAATCCCATCGCGCGGCGGTTGCAAGTCGTTGATACTCATCCCTGCGCTATGGAAGTTCTGATTGACTTCGATGCAGGCGCCGTCGGACATGCGCGTCACAACTACAACTTCGGGGATGGTGTCGAAAATCGTGCGCAGCGTCGCCTGGCCCGCGGTGAGCATCTCCTGGGTGCGATCGCGCTCGCCGATAGTTTGCTCACCCAGGCGAAGCTCCTGACGCAGGCGGTATTCACTTTGTTTGAGAGCAGCGAGATGCTGCGCGACGGTGGTGCGATAACTCTCGCCGAGCCAGGAACTGGCGTAGCCCAGCGCCGTCGCAGTGCCCATCCCTAGCCAATGGTAGAGCGGATATGGGTCCGAGTCCGGCAGCAGCAAGGCGTGAACGGCGAAAGTAAGAATCGCGGCGATACCCACGACAGCTTCCGATCGCGCTTCCCATGGCACCATTGCACCCACGCCCAGCACCACCATGATGATCACCAGGAACAGCGCCTCGGCGTTGCCGTCGATCGAGCTGATCAGCGCGGCGCTGGCGAACACGCAGATGCAGGCAGTAATACCAGCCAACCGCCAATGCTCGCGAAACCACGAGGTGCGGCTGGCGCCGGCGACGATCGCTCCGAGCGAGCCCAGGATCACGTGCCCGATGATCGGCTTAAGCTCTGCCCCCGACCAAATCAATTCAGCGACGAGAAATAGAAGTTGCGAGCCGACCAGCAGATAGCCGGCCGCGCGGAACATCTTGATTGCCCAGACAACGACACTCTCTTCGGTAGACTCTTCGTCGGAGGGCGAGGGATCGGGTTTAAATCGCAGGTCCACGCAGTCAGAGAGCAACTGCGATGCCTAACGAGGATCGCTGCCGCGAGTTCGCAAAACCATTCTGATGCATGCTTATCTGTTCGTGCGAACAGATCGATGTCCCAAAATGAATACGTCGTGCTAGCGAATGCGGACGCTTTGCGACACATCCGCGCCGGCTGACTGCAATCAGGCGCCGAGCGCCGTCTCGAAATCCTCGAGCAAATCGTCGCTCGATTCGAGGCCGACCGACAGCCGAATGAGCGCATCGGAGATTCCCGCACTCGCGCGATCCTGCGGCGACATCCCCGAGTGCGAGGTCGTAGCGGGCCGGGTGATGAGAGTCTCGACGCCGCCCAGGCTGGGCGCGTTGATCGGAATCGTCACGCGCTCGATGAAACGCACGGCCGCGTCGAGTCCGCCTGCCAGCTCGAAACTCAGCACGCCGCCGAACCCGTCGAACAGCTCGCAGGCGCGCAGATGATTGGAGTGACCCTCGAGGCCGGCATAGTTGACGCGGCTCACAGACGGGTGCTGCTCGAGCCATCGCGCGATTTTGAGCGCACTTTCATTCTGATGCCGCACGCGCACGCCGAGCGTCTTGATTCCGCGATTCAACAGGAAGCAGGCGTGAGGATCGAGAATCCCGCCGAGGTGATTGAGCGTACGCGTCACGTTTCTGATCAATTCCGCCCGTCCGATCACGGCGCCGGCAACGATGTCGGTATGCCCATTCAGATACTTGGTGCCGCTATGCAAGGAGAGGTCGAAACCGATTTCCGCGGGCCGAAAATTGATCGGACTCGCAAACGTATTATCAACGATCGATAGCAGACCGTTTTCTGCCGCAAAGGCCACCGCCGCCTCGAGATCGCTGACCTGAAGCAGCGGATTGGACATCGTCTCGACGTAGATCGCCTTGGTATTTGGCCGGAGCGCCTCACGCCAGGTGGCGGGTTCGTCGCCATCGATAAAATCGACGGCCATTCCGTACGCCGGAAATTCCTCGTTCATAAGATCGTGCGTGCCACCGTAGAGGCAATCCTGCGCGAGCAGATGGCCGCCGCCGGCCAGGACGGTGAATAGGGTGGCGGAAATCGCCGCCATCCCGCTGCCGGCGACCAGCGCCGCTTCCGCATTCTCGAGCGCGGCGAGCTTGGCGTGCAGCACCGCGTGATTGGGCGTGTTGCTCAGCCTGATGTAGCGGAGATCGTGATAGCTCTTCTCGCCGGTGTATTCGAAGGTCGACGACTGGAAGATGGGCATCGCGACCGCGCCGCCAATCAGCGGTTCGGGCTCGCCAGCGTGAATCAGCTTGGTGTCGAGTCCCTTGATGAGTCGCGCCATCGCACAGCCTCCACGATCGGATGATCGGTTTTATCATCGGCGGTTCCCAGAATCACCTGGCACGGACGGTCGTTTGATGCGACCCTCGCCTCCGCTCTGCTCCGGACTCGGGACTCGCTTCGCTCGTGCCTCCCGAAAGGTCGGCCTCAGATGCGACCCTCAAACGACTTTCTTCAAGTGCCAGCTTTGTTAACGTGGATAGTAAGCGACGTTTCTCGATTCTTGTCAGGATTCTGATCTTGTAGCGGAGGCCAGATTCATGCAGCGTCGATTTTTTCTAAAGGTCGCAGCCGCAGCCGCCTTTATCCCGGCTATTCTTCGCGTCGCGCGTGCGGCGAATTCCAGCGATACGGAAGAAGCTGCGGTCGGTTCGATTAGAGCGGGAGCGATACCGCGTCGAACGCTCGGCTCGTGTCACGGGCTGCGATTCGATGAAAATTCTCGAGCAGGCGATGCTTGCGGCGCGAACATCTCAGCCGATGAGCGAATCAGCGTGGCAAGCGCTGCTTGATCGAACCGCCGAGGTAGCGAAGGGGGGAACTCTGGAACTGTACAAAACCAGCAGTAGCTTCGATTCGACCGCGGCGCATCCGGAGTGGCTGGGCTGAGGGTTTCACGCGATCTTCGCCACGGGTAAGCTCTGGCGTGATGACTAGCGGAATTGTCAAAGCGTCGGAGTCTCGCGAGTGAAAGCGCTCATTATCGGCGGCGGCATAATCGGCAGCTCGATCGCGTGGCGACTGGCGTCGGACGGCGTCGAGGTCGTTGTGTTCGAGCGCGCGCGGCTCGGGCAGGAGGCCTCGTGGGCCGCGGTTGGATTGATCGGGCCGCAAGCGGAGGCGCACGAGCCCGGCGTTTTTTTCGATCTGGCGCTGGCGGGCAAACGGTCCTTCGACGAGATTGTCGAGCGGCTCACGCGCGAAAGCGGCATCGATCCCGAGTACGATCACGAGGGCGTGCTGTACGTCGCGTTCAACGACGCCGAGAAAGCCGACTTGCAGGAGCGCGCGAAATGGCAGCGCGCGGCGGGCGGCAACCTCGAGGAACTCACGCCGCGAGAAGCATTGAAGCTCGCGCCGATGCTCTCCGAGAAGGTCATCGGTGCGCTGCACATGCCGACCAACTGGCGCGTCGAGAATCGCAAATTGACGCAGGCATACATCAACGCGGCGCTTGTGAAGGGTGCGACGTTTCGCGAAGGCGCGCGCATAGATTCGATCGTGACCAATGCCAGAGGCGCGACCGGCGTGCGGCTTGGTGACGGTTCGACCGAGTCGGGCGACCTGGTGATCAACGCGGCGGGTTCGTGGGCCGGTGAGATTCGCGGACTCGAGGACGATCGAATTCGCTTCTATCCGGTGCGGGGACAGATTCTCTGCTTCGATGCGCGGCCGGGGCTGGTCGGGCCGTCGCTGCTGTCGGCGGGCGGAATTATAGTGCAGCGCAGAGATGGTCGAATTCTCGCGGGCTCGGTGTTCGAGGAGGCCGGCTTCAACAAGAGCGTGACGCTCGACGGGATGCAGCGGGTTTCGCAAGCGGCGCGGGCGCTGGTGCCAACGCTTAAGTCGATAACGTTTCGCGAGGCGTGGGCGGGCTTTCGCCCGGCAAGCGCCGACTTGCTGCCGGTGCTGGGGCCGTCGCCGACCGTTTCGAATGTCCTCTACGCCGCCGGCCATTTCCGCAGCGGCATTCTGCTTTCGGCGATAACGGGAGAAATAATCGCGGACCTCGCGGCGGGGCGCAAACCTTCGATCGATCTGGCGCCGTTTTCGCCGGCGCGGTTTCGCGACGGTACCGCGCGTCCGGTGAAGTTGGCGGACTGGAAATGAGGGAGCGAATCGAATGAGCGGGATCTTCGCACTCGGCCTCGTGCGCGATCTGTTTTTCAGATCGAAGATCGACGCGGTCGCATCGGCGGTCGGCGCCGAGGTGATGTATGCGTCGTCGCTCGACGCCGCCGTAAAGCGCTGCGCCGAATCGCGCCCGCGGATCGTATTCGCCGATTTGTCAGACACGACGTTCCCGGCGCTCGACACCGTCACGCGGATTCGTGCGGCCGCGCCTGATGCGCGCCTGGTCGGATTCGCCTCGCATATCGATTTGAAGCCGTTGCAGGCCGCGCGCGATGCGGGCTTCGAGCTGACGCTTTCGCGCAGTGAATTCACCACCCGTCTGCCTGAGTTGCTGAAATCGTAACCGCGTAGAGATCGTTATTGGCGTGCCGGGACCTTAGCCCTCAAGCAGCTCTTATGGTAATCTGGCGGCGTTCGGGGCAAGCCAATTAGGCCGCTGAGAAGGTTCAGTCATGTCGGGTCATTCCAAGTGGAGTTCGATCAAGCATAAGAAGGCGCTCACCGACTCGAAGCGCGGCAAGGTCTTCACCAAGTTAATCAAGGAAATCACGATTGCCGCGCGGCTGGGCGGCGGCGATATCAACTCGAACCCGCGCCTCCGCACCGCGGTTACGGCCGCCAAGAAGCAATCGATGCCCAACGACAATATCGATCGCGCGATCAAAAAGGGCACCGGCGAGGCGGGCGGCGCGGCGCTCGAAGAAATCACATACGAAGGGTACGGACCGGCCGGGGTCGCGATCATGGCGGAGGTGCTCTCGGACAATCGCAATCGCACGGTGGCGGAGTTGCGCTTCATCTTCTCGCGGCATGGCGGGAATCTCGGTGAAGCGGGATGCGTCGGCTGGATGTTCAAGAAGCGCGGCGTGATCGGGATCGAAAAATCGGCAATCGACGAAGACAAGCTGCTCGAAATCGCGCTCGATGCCGGCGCCGACGACGTCACTTCGGATGGCGAGACGTTTCAGGTGCTGACCGCGCCGGACCATTTTACGTCGGTGCGCGACGCGCTCGAAAAGTCGGGACTGGCGATTGCGCATTCGGAACTGACGCGGATTCCTGAAAATACAGTTTCGGTGTCGGGCCATGCGGCCGGGCAGGTATTGAAGCTGATGGAAGAACTCGAAGATCACGACGACGTGCAGAATGTCGCGTCGAACTTCGACATCAGCGATGAAGAGATGGCGCAGTTCTCGGCGGCGTAAGCGCGCCGCGCGGGTTGCGGAGGTGGGGTATGCGGGTACTCGGGGTGGACCCCGGGAGTGCGGTATGCGGGTATGGCGTGGTCGAGGGGCGTCCCGGCGATCCGCTGTTCGTCGCGGCGGGCACGATTCGTTCCGCGATGCTCGCGCCCGGTCCCAAGCGGCTCCATCGAATTCACGATCATCTGCTCGCGATCATCGATGAGTTCCTGCCCGATTCGCTGAGCCTTGAGCGTCACTTCGTGGCAATCAATGTGCAGAGCGCGTTTCGGCTGGGCGAAGCTCGCGCGATGGCGATGCTCGCGGCGGCAGAGCGCAATCTCGAATTTTTCGAATACCCGCCCAATGAAGTGAAACTCTGCGTCGCGGGTCATGGTCATGCCGACAAGGCGCAGGTCAAATACATGGTGCGACGCACGCTGAAGCTCGATCCGTCGCGCGAACTCGCCGACGATGCCGCCGATGCGCTCGCGGTCGCGATGTGTCATCTCGGGCGGGGCCGGATTCCGAACCTGGTCGAGAGTGTGGTGCGAATCCGGAAGCCGGCGGCGCGATCGCGGCCGAAGGTGCATCCGCAATGATTGCGACGCTGTCTGGAACACTAGCGACGCGCGACGCGGGACGAATCGTCGTCGAGACCGGCGGCGTCGGCTACGAAGTACTGATCCCGCTGAGCACGTATTATCGGTTGCCCGCAACCGGCGAGCGCGTCGCACTCGAGATTCGACAGGTGGTGCGCGAAGACGCGATTACGCTGTACGGATTTTCGAGCACCACGGAAAAACGATCGTTCGACTTGCTGATGAGCGTCCAGCATGTCGGGCCAAAGCTGGCACTCGCTATTTTGTCGGTGCTCGCACCGGAAGAACTGGTCGCGGCAATTTCCAAGGGCGACGTCGAACGAATCGACGCGGTACCGGGCGTCGGCCCGAAAGTCGCGGAACGGGTCGTGCGCGAACTGCGCGACAAAGTCGTCGATTTGAAACTCGTCGCGCCGTCGTCGGTGAATGCCAACGGATCGTCGCGTCCGCCGAGTCAGGAGAACGCCGTCCCGATCGGACCGCTCGATCAGGCGGTATCGGCGCTGACCAATCTGGGTATGAAACCGGTCGAGGCGAAACGCGCGGTCGAATCGGTCGTCAAAGCCGATGAAGCCACGGCGAACAATCTCGAATTGCTGATCCGCAAGTCATTGGCGGTGCTGCTTGGCGAAAAGTAAACCTCAAGAAACCGACGACCTCGACGTCCTCGACAAGGCCGGGGATAAGGCCGGGATAGAAGGGCGGGTCGCGTCGCGGGTCGCGGTAGAAGACGATCGAAGGATCGATCTTGCGCTCAGGCCGCGTGCGCTGGCGGAGTTCGTCGGGCAGGAGCGAATCAAGAAAATTCTCGGAATGTCGATCACCGCGGCGCACGGCCGGGCCGAAGTGCTCGATCACGTGCTGTTCTCGGGGCCGCCCGGCCTCGGCAAGACTTCGCTCGCGCATATTATCGCGCGCGAACTCGGCGTGAATGTCCATGTGACGTCGGGACCTGCGATCGAGCGCGCCGCCGATCTCGCCGCGATCGTCG
>PNBD01000093.1 GCA_003135855.1 Deltaproteobacteria bacterium | reverse complement strand
CGCGCCCAAGGGCAATCGCATCGTCCTGCCCTACTGGCTCGGCGTGAATCCGATCTACTACGACTTTCTGCGTCCGACCGTCGGCCGCATTTACGTGATCAGCGAATCGACTTTGACGCGGCCGCTCGGCAACAATGAGTACCTGATTCGCGCAGGCTCGAAACTCTTCAAAAGCGACACCGTCTTCGAAGCGACCCACACCCGTTATCTCGATACCGGCGGGATTCTGCCGACGATTGTCCGCTTNNTCATCACGGTTCCCAAGGATGCGCCCGCCACCGGCACGATCACCGAAAAAGTTGCGGTGCTGCGCGAGGTGTCGCTGCCGATGCATATGCCGGAAGCGGAAACCGGCTACGCGAAATTCGAGGTAATCAATCCTCCCGTCGCAGCGGAGCCGTCGGCAGGATCGGAGCGCGCGCCGCCTCAATCCGGATCTTCCGCTTCCTGAAGCGTCGCCGTCTGCAGCAAGTTGGCGGGCACGTCCTCGAGAAAGCGCGAGACGCGGCCCATCACGTAGCCGAAACTGCGATCGAACATGTAGATCGGATACGAGAGATACAGTTCGTCGCGCGCGCGTGTGCTCGCGACGTACATCAGCCGACGCTCTTCCTCGATTTCTTCATCGCCGACACTCTGCGGCCCCGGGAAGCGGCCGTCCGCCGCCCAAATCAGGAACACGACTTTCCATTCCAGTCCCTTCGCCGAATGAATCGTGCTGAGCGTCAGATATTCGTCGTCAGATTCGACCGCCAGCACGCCGTCCAGCGAATCAGTCGGCGGTTCCAGCGCCATGTCGGAGAGCATCTGCTCGAGGCTCCTATAGCGCTCGGTAATATTCTGGAAATGTTCGAGATCGCGCTCGCGCTTGGGGTGATCGTCGGCGTACGCCTCGCGCATCACCGGCAAATAATATTCGATCGTCATCGCGATCTGCTCGGCCGGCCGCTGACCTTCGCGGCGCAGTGCCGCGATCACCGCTGCGAGTCGCTTGAGCCCGCTCTCAGAGCCACCGCGCGCGGCACCAAGCTTCGCGATCGCGCTCTCCGGATTGAGATTATCCGCCGCGATCAAGCTTTCCAGCGCGCGCTCCGCCGAGCGATGCCCGATGCCCTTCACCAGCATCAACACTCGTAGCCACGAGACCGCGTCTTGCGGATTCGCGATTACCCTGAGATGCGCCAGCACGTCCTTGATATGCGCGGTCTCGATAAATTTGAACCCGCCGCGCTTGATGAACGGGATATCCCGCCGCTGCAGTTCGAGTTCGAGATCGAACGAATGAAAGCTCGATCGGAACAGCACCGCGATCTCCGACAGCTCGACGCCCTCTTCCCGCAGCTCCAAAATCCGCTGCGCCACGAAGCGCGATTGCATGTGCTCATCCTGCGCGCGCACCAGGATTGGCCGGAATTCTCCGCGACGCCCGGTGAACAGCGCCTTGGTGTACTTCTCGCCCGCGTGCGCGATCACTTCATTCGCGACGTCGAGGATTCCCTGCAGCGAGCGGTAATTTTCTTCCAGCTTGACGATCTTCGCGCCTGGAAAGATTGCGGGGAAATCCATGATGTTGCGGAAGTTCGCTCCGCGGAACGAGTAGATCGACTGCGCATCGTCGCCCACCGCCATCACGTTGCGATGCGCCGTCGCCAGCAGCCGCACCAGCTCCGCCTGGATCAAGTTGGTGTCCTGGTACTCGTCGATCATGATGTAGCGATACGTCTCCGATAGCCGCCGTCGCACGTTCTCGTGTTGTTCGAGCAGCTCGGCCAGCCGGTACAGCAAATCGTCGTAGTCGAGCAGGCTTCGCTCGCGCTTGTAATTTTCGTAGCTCTTCGCGAGCTCGAGAATTTCCGTCACATGCTCGATCAAGTGCGGGAAGTCGAGCTCGATTTCCTCTTCCAGCACCCGCCGCTTGTTGCGCGCCATGCTGATTGCTTCCGCGATCGTGCTCTTCTTCGGGAACCGGCGCTCGCGCGACCCGAGTCCCATCCTCGTGCGAAGGAGATTGACCACGTCCTCCATGTCCGAACGATCGAGAATCGTAAAATTCGGCTTGAGGCCCATCGCCGCGCCATTGCGCCGCAGCACCAGGTTCGCGAACGAATGAAACGTGCCGCCCGCGACTGCGCCTGCTCGATCTCCGACTAACTGCTCGGCCCGCCGCAGCATCTCCTGCGACGCACGTCGCGTGAACGTGAGCAACAAGATCGCGCCGGGCGGCACCCCGCTCTCGATCAGCCGCGCGACCCGATAGATCAGCGTGCGGGTCTTGCCCGAGCCTGCGCCGGCGACCACCAGCAGCGGACCGTCGCGATGCGTTACCGCCTCGAGCTGCGCCGGATTCAGCAGCTCGGCGTATTTGATTTTGTAATTGCGCTCGTCAGCCGCCGATGCCGGCTTCTCGCGCAGATAGATTACCTTGTCGGCCACGTCGGCCAAGATCTTATCACCGTTCTTATCACTTTTCTCCGCGCATCTGCGCGCTACGTCCGCTGAATTAAAAGACGCGGGCGCCATCTCTGACGCCCGCGTCGCTGCGACCCTGTGCCGAATTCAGCTCAGTATCTGAACTCCAGGTTCAGATAGAAGCCGTGCGTGTCGCGCGGCACCGCGAACTTTGTGTTCTTTTGGAGCGTGTTCGCGCCAGAGAGACTCGTGAGTTCAGCTCCCGGGAACGTGAACTGATCGTGGTAGTAGCTCAGGTTCTGACTATCGATCGCGATGCGCACGTTCTTGCTAATGAGGTACTGAACTCCAGCCACCCACCGATCGAAATCGAGCGGGTTCTTCCTCGCGTTGGTATTCGGCAGGAAGTGCTCGTACATGCCGAACGCCGTGAACGGCGTGTGCGGGATGTCGTAATGCCCGAAGAAATCCCACCCTTCTTGATTCGACTGCCCGTTGTCCTGGATTCCCTTCACCATCTTGTCCCAAGGTCCGAACCCGGTGGGCGGCGTCACCGTCTGGAACTGGTCGAGCGGACCGCTGCCCGAGAACAGATTGCCGCTGCTGAAGGCGTTGTGTCCGCTGTCCCACTCACCCGCGATTCCCCATGTTTCCGCCGCGTAATGCGCCAGCACCGCGATCCGCTGCAGATTGCCGGTCCTGCCTGCGTTGTTAGGACCGCCATTCAGATCGGCCGTCTTGTTAGAATAACCGTAGTTGTAGAAACCCGTGAACCCCAAGCCCTGGAAGCGCGACTTCGCGCCCATTGGATAGATCGAGATTCTGCCCATCACCTGCTTGTAGTTGGATTGTTCAAACTGATGGAAGTTGGCGTCGTTGAATGCGCCGATATCGTAATCCGCGTACTGCAACTCGTTGAACTTGATCGGGCCCTTCATCGAGAATCCGAGCTGCGTCGAGCTCAGGCTGAGGAAGTTCCACGGCGTCAAATTGACGTAGCGGAAACCGTACAGATTTTCTTCCCAATCGATAAGAGGGTTCTGCTCTTGGCCGAAGGTGAACTTGTCCTCACTCATCGGCGCGACCTTGAGCACCTTCTTAAAGAAGGTCTGGTAGTCGAGATACGCGTACTTCAGACGGTAGCCGAGGTTGCCGTCGAGCTGATTGCCCCAACCGGTGTTCTTACCGACTGCATCAGCGGTGGCGGTCCCGCTGGTCGCATACACGTTCGGTGTCACCCGCATCATCAAGTCGTCGATAGGCGTGAACTTGAAGTCCAGATATGCGCGCGTGATGTTGAACGAATTGAAGCTGTTGTTCCCGGGCCCCGGCCAGTTCTCCTGGGTCAAGTTCTGCGGCCCGAACCCCGTATGGCTGAAGTATCTGTAATCGGCATACACCAGCGTGGCGATCGAGATCTTCTTGTACCAGCGGTCGCCGAACTCGCGCGCGAACGGCTGGATCTCCGAGACCTGCTTGGCCATCTCGGCGTTCCACTGCTGCTGCTGAGCCTGCCGTTGCTCCAGCTCGGCCTTCATCGCCGCGCGATCCTGCTCGAGCTGCTGCTGCGTCTTCATTTCGACCCGCCGCTCGATCTCTTCCGTCGAATGCGCCGGGATGTAGTCGCCGATCCTGACCCGATTGCGCGCCGGCTTCATAAACACCTGGCCCGTGTTCGGATCTGCGTAGAGCGTTACGGTCCGCCCGTCTGCGGCGTGCGCGATCACCGGGAACAGCAGTCCGCCGACGAGCAGCGCTACGCTGATCACCCCCGTCGTACTCCTTTTCCTTTTTCTCGCCCGTTTCAAACCTGTGATCATTTCTCCCTCCGAAGTTGTGACTCTGAGTCTGCGGATACACATCCGCGTCACGGCCGAAGCCGTTATCGATTCGCGTCGATTGTCCTTCCCCTACTGCCTACGGAACCTGAATCTGTTGCAGTTGCGCGTCTTCCTTCTGCACCACCGCCGCCGGCAACTCTGCGTACTTCAGCTCCGGCCCGTACTTTTGACCGTCATGCAGCGCCCACTGCAGAAATTTCTTGATCTGTTCGCCGACCTCCTTCTTGCTCTGCTGCTGATAAACCAGCAGATACGTGAACGACGAAATCGGATATGCGTCCGGCCCTGGCGCGTCGGTGATCGAGATCCGGAAGTCGGCAGGGATGCTGCTCGCCATCGAAGCCGCCGCCGCGGTCACGCCTTCCAGACTCGCAACCACCCACTTGCCACCTTTGTTTTGGATCGTGGCGAACGGGATCTTGTTGTTCAGCGCATAGATCAACTCGACATATCCGATCGCGCCCGGCGTCTGCTGCACCAGCGCGGTCACGCCTTCGTTGCCTTTACCGCCCAAGCCGGTCGGCCATTTCACCGCCGTTGATTTGCCGACGTCGGACGACCAACTCGGACTCACCTTCGACAAATAATCGGTGAATATGTACGTAGTGCCGCTGCCGTCCGAGCGATGACACACCACGATGTCCGTCGATGGAATCGACGCGCCCGGATTGAGCGCCTTGATCTTGTCGTCATCCCACTTGGTGATTTTTCCCGCGAAAATGTCCGCGACCGCCGCGCCCGTCAACCGCAGCGTTCCGCTCTCGCCCGGCAAATTGTACGCGACCACCACCGCGCCCATCACCGACGGGAAGTGCAGAATCTTCCCGGGCGCCTCCGAGAGTTGCTGATCGGTCAGCGGCGCATCGCTTCCTCCCACGTCAACCGTGCGATTCGACAGCATCCGGATTCCACCGCCTGAGCCGATCGATTGATAATTGAACTTGATGCCCGGATTCGCTTTCTCGTAGGCATCGAACCATTTCGAGTAGATCGGATACGGGAAAGTCGCGCCGGCGCCATTGATCAGCAGATCGGCGTAGCCCGACCTGCCGGAGCCTGCGATCGCGATCGCCGCAAGTAGCACCAATAGTATTCGTCGTTTATGCATCTTTAGCTCGTGCCTCAGGTTAGTCGTCTCCCTGCACACATGGTTATGTGATGGGAGAAAATTAGGGACTCAACGTTAAGAGAAGATGAACCAGCGATGTCGCTCACTTGAATAATTCTCATTCTAATCCCATGTTTTGAACAGCCTGCGACCCCTCCGCGCGACAACCATTTGCTTTTTTGTCGCCTGCTCGACGACAATCCAACTCCAAAATTGAAGTTGGCGAGCCATCATGAGTCACGCTCTCGACCGCATTAATATTGTCGAATTCGACGCGAACATCGGCTCCGCGTATGCCGCGATGCTGCTCGCTGAAAATGGCGCGCGCGTGATCAAGGTCGAAGCGCGCGGCGGCTCGACCGCGCGCGGCACCCCGCACTTCCACGTGCTCAATCGCTCGAAACGCTCGCTCGCACTCGACCTCGACGACCTGGCGGCGCGGCCACGCCAAGCGGCGCGGCCACGCATAGACGAGCTGCTCCGATGGGCCGATATCGTCATTACCGGCTTCACGCCGAATCGTCTTGGTGAAGCCGGCCTCGATTACGATTCCATCCGCGACGCGAACCCGCGCGCGATCGCGCTCAATGTCCCGCCGCTCGGCAGCCGCGGCCCCGACGCGAACTTCGACGCGGACGACGACCTGGTCGCGGCGCGCGCCGGAATCACGGGTAGTCAATGGGCGCGCAGCGGCAATCCGGTCGCACTGGTCTTTCCGGCCGCGAGCTATTCCGCGGGTGTCCTGGCTGCGACGGCCGCAGTCGCCGCGCTCCTCGCGCGCGGTGCAGACGGACCGGGACAACAGCTCGAGGTCTCGCTGCTCGCCGGCGCATTTTCACTTCAGACCGGCGGCGTCATGCGCCACGAAAAAATGACCAGCCTCTATCACGGGCCGCAGGATCCGCTCGGCCCGATTCCGGTCTACCGATTGTTCGAAGCCGCCGACGGCAAATTTCTCTTCGCCGCGTGCGGCAACTCGACTTTCTGGGGCAAGTTCGCGCTTGCGATCGATCGCGCCGACCTCGTCAGCGACGAGCGTTTCGAGCTCGCACCGTGGGGAATTCCCACCGCGCACTGGCAAACCCTCAAAGACATTCTCGAGCCGATTTTCCGCACCAAGCCCCGCGATGAATGGCTCCGAATCCTCCGCGAGGCCGACGTCCCATGCGCACCGGTTCTGACCCGTCACGAATTTATCGACCATCCGCAAACGCGCGCGCTCGATATGCGCGTTGAAATCGCCGACCCAGCGCTCGGCCCCACCGTGCAGATGGGCCTGCCGGTTCAACTGAACGACACGCCTGGCGAGATCACGGGGCACGCGCCGACACCCGGCGACGATCGCGCCGCACTCGAATGGCTCCGCGTTCCGATGCCCGCGTCAGCACCGAAGATCGGCGCGCGCTCAACGGTCGCCGCTCCCCTCGCCGGCGTGACTGTGCTCGATTTCGCTAGCTACATCGCCGGCTCGTATGGCCCGATGATTCTCGCGCAGCTCGGCGCCAACGTGATCAAAGTCGAAAGCCTCGAGGGCGATTCCTTTCGCCATTTCGGCTTCGGCTTTCTCGGCTGGAATCAGGGCAAGCGCGGCCTGTCGCTCGATCTCACGACGCCTGAGGGCCTCGGCGTCATTCACGACTTGGTCGACAAGGCCGACGTCATCGTGGAAAATTTGCGGCCCGGCCGGATGCGCAAGTTCGGCCTCGACTACGATCGCCTCGCCGCCCGCAATCCGCGCATCATCTATATGTCGGTCAATGCGTTCGGCAATCGCGGCCCCGAGCACGATCAGCCCGGCTTCGACCCGCTGCTGCAGGCGCGCTCGGGCGTGATGGCGGCGCAAGGCGGCGCGCATGGCCATCCGGTGTATCTCACCTGCGCGATCTGCGACTACGGCGCCGCGATGCTCTCCGCATTCGGATGCGTGCTCGCGTTGCGCGCGCGCGAAGTCACCGGCCGCGGCCAGTTCTGCGAAACCTCGCTGTTGCAATCCTCGATGGCGTTCCAGGCGGGCGAGTTTATCTTCTACGACGGCCGCCCCGACATGGAAAATGGCGCCGCCGAGCATCGCGGCCGCTCGGCACTCGCGCGCGCCTACCAATGCCGCGACGCCGAATGGCTCTTCATTTCGATTGCCGACCAATCCGGCTGGGATGCGCTCCGCACCGCGCTGCCGGCGCTCCCGAATCTCTCGTGGAGCGAAGCGTCGCGCGAGTCCAACGATGGCAGGCTCGCGGCTTCACTCGCTGAAGAATTTGCTCGGCTGGATCGCGGCGACGCGCTCGCGACANNTTCCCGCCACTGTCGTGAATCACTTCAAGGACTTGTTCGACGATCCGCAAGTCAGTGCCAATGAATTGATCGCCTCGCTGCCGCATCCCGACTGGGGCCATGTCCAGCAGACTGGCATCCTCATGAAATTCTCGGCGACCCCCGGCGTGATCGAGCGCGCCGGCCCCGCCCTCGGCCAGCATACCGACGAGGT
>PNBD01000001.1 GCA_003135855.1 Deltaproteobacteria bacterium | reverse complement strand
CTCAATTGTGCGTTTCTCGGGATTCTCAGAATCCACCAAGTCTGTGTGGCGAGTGGTCTAGCTGATTTCAGCGAACGGTTGCTACTTGTTCTCGGGCTGCTCTCGATGGCGGTCGCTGCCATATTCATTTCGGGTCAGGTTGACTACAAGCGCATGCTCGCGTATTCGAGCGTCGAGCACATGGGTATCCTGGCGGTGGGCGTGGGACTCGGCGGCGCGGGGGTATTCGGAGCAATGCTCCACGTGATCAATCATTCGCTGACCAAGGTGATGTTGTTTATGGTCGCCGGAAACCTCCTGGCTGTTTACCACACGAAGAATTCGACAAATGTATCAGGGGCTTTGCAGGTGTTGCCCGTATCTGGCTTGCTATGGGTGTTGGGCTTTCTTGCGATCACGGGCTCGCCGCCTTTCGGCCCGTTCTTGAGTGAGTTCACAATTCTGAAAGCCGCGCTGGATCAGGGCCAATCGTTCGTTGCGGTTGCCTACCTGATCTTTCTGGCGATCATATTGGCGGGTATGGCCACGCCCGTGCTCGCGATGGCGCAGGGAACTCCGCGCGAAGATATCATCGTCCCCGCCGGCCGAGGTTTTGCGCTGAGCGCGGTCCCGGCCGTGCTAGGCGGTGCAATTCTCCTGATGGGCATCTACGTTCCGCCAGTCCTGAGTCGGACAATCCATGAAGCCGCGATCCTTCTCGGTCAGCGTTGAGATGGCGACGGCATCTTCAGTATTTCGTAGTGGAGAAGCAATTCCGCTTCAGAACATTCCATTACTCTCGATTGCCGAGTTCAGAACCGCGATTCTCTCAGCGATGAGCAGCACCTGCAGCCTGGCAGCGCTATTCGGTATGCCCGCCGAGAATCGTCGGATTCGACTGATCGCCGTGGCAGCTGACTCGGCGACCAGCAGCCTCTCAATTCTCAGCACCGAAATCGATCAGTCGTACCCGTGCTTGACACTCGAGTGTCCACAGGCTCATTGGTTCGAACGTGAGATAGCCGAGCAGTGGCAACTTCAGCCGGAAGGGCATCCCTGGCTGAAGCCGATTCGATTTCACGCTCCCTACGGATCTAGCGGCGACCTACCTCCACCACCAATTCCTGGAGTCACTGATTTCTTCGCGATGCATGGCAGAGAGATTCACGAAGTCGCAGTAGGTCCAGTGCATGCGGGAATCATCGAACCCGGCCATTTCCGTTTCCAATGTCACGGCGAGGATGTCTTTCATCTGGAGATATCGCTTGGCTACCAGCATCGCGGAGTCGAGCGGGTACTAGTCGGGGGTCCAGGCAAGCGAACGATCCATCTGATGGAAACGCTATGCGGCGACACCTCTATCGGACATTCGACTGCTTACTGTGAAGCAATCGAAGCGCTAAGCCTTACCGCGGTTTCCAGCCGTGCGCAAGTGTTGCGCGGAATAGCGCTGGAGCTCGAGCGTCTGGCGAACCATACCGGCGACCTAGGCGCTCTCGCGGGAGATGTTGGCTATCTCCCGAGCGCAGCTTATTGCGGCCGCATTCGCGGAGACTTCCTTAACTTGACCGCGGCACTGTGCGGAAGCCGCTTCGGTAGGGGATTGATCAGACCGGGCGGAGTCGGATTCGATTTGGACAAGCCGCTTATCTCAAACCTTCAGCAGCGGCTCGAAGCAGCCCTGAAAGATGTCGAGGATGCGGTCGCGCTGCTGTGGGGCTCGTCATCGGTTCAGGCGCGTTTCGAGCATACTGGGTCGATATCACGACAGACATGCGAGGCGCTGGGGTTGGTCGGTTTGGCGGCGCGCGCTTGCGGCGTCGAGCGTGACGTTCGACAGGATTTCCCGAGCGGTATCTTCAGATTCGCGCAGATACCAATCTCGAAGTGGGATAGCGGGGACGTTTTCGGGCGGGCATGGGTGCGATGGATGGAAATTCAACGTTCGGGCGAGTTCCTTCGAGAGCAATTCGCCTCGATGCCCGAAGGACCAATGCTGTCTCAGACTGGGCCACTACTTCCGAATCATCTTGTGGTGTCTCTCGTCGAAGGATGGCGCGGAGAAATCTGTCACGTCGCAATCACAAACGCTGCAGGCAGCTTCGCGCACTATAAGGTCGTCGATCCCTCGTTTCACAATTGGATGGGATTGGCGATTGCGATGCGCGATCAGCAAATCTCCGACTTTCCCTTGTGCAACAAGAGCTTCAACCTATCCTATTGCGGACACGACCTGTGAGGATAAGAGGATAATCGGTGCCCAGTTTATTTCTCACTCGGTTCCGTCAAGGCAAACGCACTTTGCCATTTCTCAAGACTGAAGCGGTTTTGCCGGAGCGATTCCGGGGCTTGCCGACACTTGATCAGTCGCGATGCCCGTCAGGTTGTACGGAATGCATGGATGCTTGCCCTACCGATGCAATTAACGGCGAAGGGGGTTTGCAAATCGATCTTGGTCGTTGTCTGTTTTGCCCTGAATGTTCTAACGCATGTCCCGAAGGAGCGATCCGTTTCACGTCGCAATATCAACTCGCGACCAGCAACCGGAATGATTTGGTCCTGACCGAAGGAGAAGCGCTAAGACTAGCGGCGCGTCTTGCTGATCAGACCCACCGGATCCTTGGACGCTCTCTAAAGCTCCGACAGGTCAGCGCCGGTGGATGCAACGGATGCGAGGCAGACGTCAATGTCCTGAATACCGTAGTGTACGATCTCGACAGGTTCGGTATTCAGTTTGTGGCTTCTCCGCGCCATGCCGATGGACTTCTGATTACTGGTGCCATCACTCAGAATATGCGCTTGGCTCTCGAAAAGACTTATTCGGCAATCCCGGAGCCCAACATCGTAATAGCGGTGGGTGCTTGTGCGATATCAGGCGGTCCGTTCCGCGATCATCCCGAGGTCCACAACGGCGCTGAGGGTATCGTTCCGATCGACCTCTATATCCCTGGCTGCCCGCCGCACCCCCTTACTATTCTCGACGGACTTCTGCGTCTAATTGGCAAAATCGAAAAGCCTAAATAGCTGTCCCTACCAAGAAAGTTCATCTGAGTTCATCTGAGTCGGAAATTTGAGCCGTGGCTCGACGGGTTAAGTTCCGCACGCTTGATCTGTCAGCAACGGCTGGTTCCGAGGAGATGGTTCGAGGCGTCACTCTCACTCGGAACGGCGTGAGGAGTTCTGACGCGATTCGAACTGCTCTCTGCGCTCAAATTCCCTGATCATCAGGGAAAATACTTCGATAGACTCGAAAAGCCGGTCGTTCGGCTCTGCGATGTGTCGCGTAAGGATTTCCTGAAGTTCCTCACCCTGTTTCGCACGAATCTTCGATCGAATA
Organism: Deltaproteobacteria bacterium; assembly: GCA_003135855.1. Taxonomy (GTDB): domain Bacteria; phylum Desulfobacterota; class Binatia; order Binatales; family Binataceae; genus Binatus. Next base: position 30,104 of record PNBD01000001.1, on the reverse strand, counting down.
TCCAATATCTCGTCGCGACCGGCTACGTTTCGGTCCACGTCGTGGTTTCCCGGAGTGACTAAAACGCTGCCGATGTCGACCTTCAGATCTTCGCAGAGACTTTCGATCCACTTTCGGGCAGTCTCGAACTCATCTTGCCGGCCAGCGAACGCAATATCGCCGGTTACAAGTATACAATCGTACCGGTGCAAGTGGGTCATCTGCCTGCTGAGGTCGATGCGGATCTCGTTTCGAAGGTCCTTATTCCGGTCCGGGACTCCTTGCTGTGAAGACCTGAAGTGAATGTCAGAAAGATGGATTAGCACGATATCAGGAACGTGCTTGAGCGGCGTAAGCCAAGTCCTGCGATCGTCTAAATCGAGGAAGCTCACTACGCGTTCCGGTGGTCTACGCCGGTTCTGGTTCTGACCGTGCGGCGGAACATTTCCAGCACGTTGATTGTCCCGCTTGATGCCCTCCTGTCTGTCACGGGTGATCGTTCCGATAACCCTCCGTGTCCTCGCTTTCTCAAACGACTCGGCAGGTATTCTTCGGCTTGCAAAGCCGTATTGGTCGAGAGGTGTAGCGTCGAAGCCCGGCCCTCGGTAGGCACTCGTTTATTCGTAACGACTTTCCCGTGCCACTATTGCGCTATTCAGGTTTCCCTGTTACCAGCGCAGGACTTCCGAATCTTCAGGATGAGTTCCTTCGCGACCGCTGAGCAGTCAGCAATGGATCGCATCTTGTCGCCTAAATCCTGAAGGGCGCGCACCGTATTGAGGTCGTCGTTTTCGGTGGTCGGTAAGGCTTCGCTAGCGTTCTGCGCCCACTCGAGGATAACGTCCCGCGCCTTTAACACCTCCGTATCGAAGCCTCCGCTGCCCTTCTCCTGCAGAAGGTCCGCGAGCGCATTTGCAACGTAGCTGGTACCGGATCCGACGTGACCAACGACCGCGAACACGAACTCGTTCGCAGGTTGGCACGCATGCGGTGAAGCACAGCGCGAACGCCAGGCATTCCTGCGCCGTGCGGCTGTGCTTCTACTTCTTTTCGCGCCCGCCCAAAAACCCGCCTCTTTGGCGGACTGTCAACACTCGGCGGTTGGCATCCATCCGACAAAAACGACCGTTCGGTGATCCGCGATCAATGGGTTTGTGTTTGCGAAATTTGCGTCGCACACGGGTTCTGTTTGCAAGGGGGCGTTGCTGACCTCTCGTTTCGGGGCGAGGCTTGAATCCCGATCAGCAAACTTGAAGTCGCAAGCCGAGCAATCATTCGAATTAGTCGCCGCATTCATTGCGCGGCGCCAGTGTGTCGCTCTGAGCAACCTGAGCAATCTTTCGTCCAAGCGGCCGCCGGAGGCTACATCGGCTCCGCTCGCCGCTCGATTTGATCGCGGACAAGATTGTTAATAAGCTGTCGCGTAATGACGGTTCACTGCCCGACTTTGAGGAAGCAGCATGACCCAAAGGATCGCCAATCTCGATCACACTCTGAGCGAATTGACCAATGCATCGAACAGAGAGTTGCGATGCGCGATATGTCGACGCCTTTTTTCTCCCCGCGACTCAAACGGAGTCGCGCACTGGATGCGCCGCGCCAAAATCGAAATGGCGGTACTGCATGTGGAGCATCGCTGCGAGAATTGCTTGATTGAGATGGCGTGGGACATCGACCGGGACGGACGCTTTGCCGAGTGCAGTTGTTCTGAAGACGAACTGGAAACGATAGTCAAGAACCAATTCCAACCCTTCTGCCCGATTTTCGATTGATTCGTTGGCGGCAGATTGAGGCCGACGTTTTCGTCAGGTGTGCCAGCCGAATTAAGCGGAAACGGGTCGAAACTCGAGGACAAACCGATGACAGACGAAACTCATCCGGGCGCGAGCGCGCACCAAACCGTACGGCCATACTTGTGCATCAAGAATGCCTCCAAGGCGATCGAATTCTACAAAACAGCATTTGGAGCGCAGGAGGTCTCGCGCTCAGCTGAACCAGATGGACGAATCGGACACGCGGAAATTCGGATCGGCAATTCGTCGATTTTGATTGCCGACGAATCCCCCGAAGCTCCCGAGATGAAAGGCGTGCGTAGTCCGCAATCGCTCGGCGGTTCCTCGCTGCACATCTGCCTCGAGGTCGACGATGTTGATTCGCGCTTCAACAGTGCGATCGCCGCGGGAGCGACACCGCTGATGGCGACCAAAGGAAAGGGGCAAGGCGGAAAACGCGCCCGGTTAACCGATCCCTTCGGCCACGTTTGGACGCTCCAATCACGCTGACTCAATTCGTCAGTCGCGGCTCGCCGGACGTTGGAATCTGGAACAAGCGTCTTGTTAGATAATGCCGCGCTTACGCATCCGGGCAATCTCCTCGAGCGTCACTCCGAGAAGATCCCGAAGAACTTCATCGGTATGCTCGCCGAGCATGGGCGCGGCTCGAACGTATGAAATTTGCGTTTCCGAGTACTTGATCGGACTTGCGACCGACGGCACCGCGCCGAGTATGGGATGATGCAACTCCAGGCGCATCCCGCGCGCTTGCACCTGAGGATCGGCGAATACGTCCGCAATCGTGTTGATTGGTCCGCACGGGACGCTGGCGTTTTCGAGCGTTTCGATCCAGTAGCGGCTGGTGCGAGTCCGGAAGATCTGATTCAGAACTGCGATCAATTCGCCGCGATGATCGACTCGCGACGGATTGCTTGCGAACCGCTCGTCACTGACCAGGTCGTGACGTCCCGCTACTTCGCAGAAGCGAACGAACTGATTTTGGTTTCCGACGGCGAGTATGACGTGGCCGTCGCTAGTCGCGAACACCTGGTAGGGAACGATGTTCGGATGAGCATTTCCCATGCGCTCAGGCACTTGCCCGCTCACGAGGTAGTTCATCGCCTGATTTGCGAGAATCGATACTTGCGAGTCGAGCAGCGAAATATCGATATGCTGCCCGCGGCCAGTGCGATCGCGACTAGCCAATGCGCCGAGAATCGCGATGGTGGCGTACAGGCCGGTGAAAATATCGGCTACCGCAACGCCGACCTTTATAGGGCTGCCGCCGGGATGTTCGTCGGGCTCGCCCGTGATACTCATCAAGCCGCCCGTGCCCTGGATCATGAAGTCGTAGCCCGGCTTGTCGCGATGGGGTCCGGTTTGGCCGAAGCCGGTAATCGAACAATAGATCAGGCCGGGATTCCCGGACTTGAGCGAAGCAAAGTCGAGGTTGAATTTGGCCAGACCTCCGACCTTGAAATTTTCGATCACAATGTCGCTGGCCGCGGCAAGTTGTGTTACCAGGCGCTGGCCTTCAGGTTGAACAAAATCGATCGTGACGGAGCGTTTGCCGCGGTTGGTCGACATGAAGTATGCCGACTCGCCGGTCTGGCGTCCGTCTGATGTGGTAAGGAAGGGAGGACCGAAAGTCCGGGTATCATCGCCGACCCCCGGTTTTTCCACCTTGATAACCGTCGCGCCAAGGTCAGCTAGCGTCTGCGCAGCCCATGGCCCGGCAAGAATTCGCGAAAGCTCCAGAACGCGAACGTGATCCAATGGACCGGTCATACGAATGCCTCGAATTGAGCACCGAACTGGCCGAAGTGCGCAATTGATCGATTGCAGCTAGCGTTTAGATGCCGCAAACTCCCGCAGGACTTCGAGATACGAAGCGTTATTGAGCATGGAGTAAGTGTTCGGGCAATATAACGAGTGTTCATGACACAACTGTTTTGGAGAGATGTCGTGTTCATCAATGCTGACCGTTCATGCGGCGCGGGCCGGACTCCCCATAAGATCGGAGCCTTCGCGGTCGCGAGCGTGCTCCTGATCGCGTGTGTGATCGCGGCCGGCTGTGCGTCGCATCAACCTACGCGAGCCTCGTTCACCCAAATCGCCATCTTTGATCGAGCGCCTAAACCGCCGGACTGCTCGATGCCTATCTTGCATACGGAACCTCTGACCAACCATCGAAGGGTGGCGATCGTCGAAGGTTGGGGAGACATCGACCAGGAGGACGCTGTTTTGGAGGCGTTGCGGCGTCAAGGGTGCGCGACCGGCGCTGACGCACTGGTGATAGTCGAGAGCCAATCGCAAACCAATCCGGCAATTGCGAAAGCCGGGCTGCCAGAGACTCTTCAGGCTGAAGAATTGAAAACAGACGCGACACAGGCGCAGAGGCATAAGGCGGAGATCGCTCCTCAAGTTGGCGAGTTCGGACACCCCGGATACTACGTAGATTCGATTGCGATCGTTTATGAAAAGGAAAAGGGTGACCGCGCGCCCAGCCACTGAGCACGGATGCCGGCCAGCGTTCGCATTTTCATTCCCATGTTTTGTCATGATTGAGGCGCAGCGGGCTGTTCGCGCGGCGCAGGTTTATAGGAAACCATCTCGGCGTCGACCGCTCCTTCGTAAACGCTGCGATAGCTGTATTTGACGAAGCGGTTGACGTCCGGCACGTACCAATAGGTAAGCGTGATCAGGTCGTACACCCCGCCCGTCCCGATAATTCGATCTCGAATTTCTACGCGGAGCGCCTTGTAAGTGCCGGCCGGCACGGTCACTCGTTCCCATCCAATTGCCTTGGCGCGAACCTCTTCAGTCCCCGCCACATCCAGAGCAGGCGTTTCCCAATGCGCGCTCTGCGCCCAGATCTTGCCGGGTGCGAGCGGGAATTTGAACCAAATCAGCGGTTTTTTCCAATTGGTAGGGGGCGTATCGGCGAAGGTGACCGATCGATAGGTCAAAAGATTCCAGTTCTTGTCGGTAACTATCCTGTTGCCCCATTCGTCGACGATGAAGTTGCCGTCATCGGTGACGCTCTCGACTTTGAATTCCTTGTTAACGCCCAAAACTCTGTCGGTCCAAACATCGCCAACCCGAATCTCTGGCGGCGTCACTGCCTCAGTTTCGACGTCCGAGAGTGTACTGGTTGGCCTGTCTGAAAGTGAGGAAGCACGCGCAACCGCCGCCGATAGTTCGTGGCCCGTGCGATCATCCGCACATCCGACGCATCCAAGGACGATCGCGGCGACGAAGTGAGCAAGGAGAGCACGGCGAAAAAATTCCGTCTGAAAGATCCCTTCCGTTCGGCGCCTGACACCGCGCTCGTTTCGCCGCCTCAAACTAAACGCCGTCCAATCCGGCTCAATTTCTCTTGTCATCTCGAACAGTAGAACCGACCCGGTTGATCGGTTTGGCGCTCAGCGGAGAGGAACGCATCCGCGAACCAGCAGCATCGAATGTGCCAAGGATGAACGCAGATGGTCGATGCATGAGCTCCGGTATCTCGGGACGGAAAGCGATTGCCCACGAGATGGTCTTAATGCGAAGCCTCGCGTTCGCCGAAAAACCAATTAGGAGCGACGCACAAGCGACGGATCAAAACTACGGAGCTTCGTCACTACTCACGAAATTTCGTAAATGATTGAATCCCGCTGAAAAAAATTTGGAAGGCCTGGTTGTAGTAGCGCCCAATATAAAGAGGTTCTCATCGGAGCGTCGTGGCATGCCTGTTGCGTAGCGACGGATCGGGGGACATTACGAAATTGCTATTCGCTGTGTTGTTGAACGACATTGCCCAGTTCGCAGAACTGCGGTCGAAATACGGAGACAAGAGAAATGAATTTCTCATGTCGCTCAATAAACAGGGCCGACTACTGTTGGAGGGCACGTTTGGAGAGCGGGGTTGTTTGATGCTGATCGAGGCTGAATCGTTGACCGACGTTCTATCAGTACTCCAAAGCGATCCTTACGTAGTCGGGCCGATCTCCAGCAGCGTGCTGATCCGGTCGTTGGACATAAATGTCCTGGGAAATACCGAACTGCTATTCCGGACCAGACCCGACGGCGACGAGCCAAGCCAAAATGTGTCGCGGAAGCTCTCGGATTTTCGGCCGTTGAATCGGAGATAGACCAGGAGAACGTTATTGCGAATCGATTACTCTGAAAGCGTGAAGTATTCGCGGGAGGCGGTCTGGAAGGCCCTGCTCGATCCTGGCGTTTTGGCACGCTTGATACCCGGCATTGAAAAGTTCGAGGAGATTGGTCCCGACAAATACGAGGTGACAGCGAAACTCGGAATACCTTCGGTCAAGGGGATCTACTCGGGCGTCGTCGAGATCTTCGACAAGACCGAGCCGTCTTCATACAAGCTAAGCGGCCAAGTGAAAAGCACTCAGGGCTGGGTGAAAGGAGAAGTCCTGATGACACTTAGCGCCGTGGATGGCGGAACCAAGGTCAGCGCCCAGGCGCAGGCCGCCGTCGGTGGAACTATCGCCGGTGTCGGCCAGCGGATGATGGAAGGAATAAGCAAATCGATGGCGCGCGATTTTTTCAAGGCGTTGGACGGGGAACTGCGGGGTTCGACAGCCGATAGCTAGTGGACATGGATTAGTCACAGGGAGATCGTTTTGCAGTTCGATTACTCACACGTCCTCAATCATCGCCGCGAATTGGTATGGAAAGCCATGCTCGATCCCAGCGTCATGTCCCGCCTGATACCGGGCATCGAGAAATTCGAGGAAGTTGGCCCTGATCAATACTCAGTCGTGGCGATGCTCGGAGTTCCTACCGTCAAAGGAGTTTACTCGGGCAAGGTTGAAATCTTCGACCGGAAGGAACCGTCGTCCTACCGCTTGCGTGGCGAGGCACGCGGCGCTCCGGGCTGGGTCAAGGGTGAAGTCCTGATGACCCTGAGGGCGGTGGATGGTGGGACGACGCAGATCGGTGCGAAAGCTCGGACGGACATCGGCGGAACGATCGCGGGTGTCGGCCAGCGAATGATGGAAGGCGTGGGCAAAGCAATGGCTCGCGAGTTTTTCGTCTCTCTCGATCGGGAACTGAAGGGCAGGCAGCAGAAGGTCGGAGCTTTTCGGTTCTCGGTACGTGTGTTCTTCGCGATGCTGCGAAACGCCGCACGGCGCCTGTTCCGTGGTCGCGCAGCTGGCGAAGTGACCTGAGGTTCGTTGGCCGATGGAGCGACTCGTAGACAGTTTCGGCCGGGTAGTCAATTACCTGCGTGTATCGGTCACCGACCGGTGCAATCTGCGATGTCAGTATTGCATGCCCGCAGATGGTGTTCCGTGGGTTCCCCGGGAACAAGTACTCAGTTTTGAAGAGATAGTCCGTGTCGTCCGAATAATGACCGAATTGAGTATTACTAAAGTACGGATCACCGGTGGAGAACCATTGGTGCGCCGTCGCTTGCCGGAATTGATCGAGCGGCTCAGTTCGCTGCCAGGCCTCGACGATATAAGTCTGACCACCAATGGAGTTCTGCTCGCGTCGCAGGCGCACGCGCTGTTCAGGGCGGGACTGGGCAGAATAAATATCAGCCTCGATTCACTCCGTCCGGATTCCTACGCGTCCATCACGCGCGCGAATTTGTTTGGGCGTATCAAGGAAGGTATTCAGGCGGCAGTCGAGGCAGGATTCGATCCTATCAAGCTCAATATGGTCGTGATCCGCGGCGTCAACGACGACGAAATCGCGGATTTTGCGCGCCTAACGAGACACTCGTCCTTTGAGGTTCGGTTTCTCGAATATATGCCGCTCGACGGTTACGGAAACTGGGACCGGACCAAGCTCGTTTCCGGACTGGAGATCCTGGAACGCCTGCGCGCAGTGGGGGAATTGGCATCGATACAGTCCGGCGATCCCTCAGAGGTGGCGCAGAAGTTTCGTCTACAGGGCTTTCAGGGCCAAATCGGCTTGATCCTACCAGTCACTGCGCCTTTCTGTGCCAATTGCAGCCGGCTTCGCGTCACTGCCGAAGGCTTTCTCAAGAATTGCCTGTTTGGGCAGGAAGAATGGAACGTGCGCGACCTTATGCGCTCGGGAGGATCCGACGACGAAATTCGCGCGATGATTCGCCTCTCGGTGTTCAGAAAGAAAGCGGCGTTCGGAGGGCTCGATCTGGATTTGGATCGATCCGCACGCAACATGTCGCAAATCGGAGGCTGACGTCCTTTGCGAGAGGTTGCCGCGTTTGCGCGAGAATTATGAAACGAAATGCGTATAGCGAATCCGGCGGCGATATCACCGTTGTGATACTTGCCGCCGGCCGAGCGAGCCGGATGGGCCGCGAGAAGTTGCTATTGATGCTCGCTGAGAAGCCCGTCATCTGGCACGTGGTACAGAGCGTCTGCGGCGCTGGGTTGAGCGATATTGTAGTAGTCGCCAATCCACGCAATGAGGATTCGATTCGGCAAGTTCTCGACGACCTGAATGTCCGAATCGTCTGCAACCCTTCCTACGAACAGGGATTGGCCAGCTCGATTGCGATGGGTGTCGCCGCCATTGGCTCTAACGCAATCGCGCTATTGCTGGTTCAAGGTGACCAACCGTTGGTGAACGCGGAGATGCTGCGTTTCCTGGTTACCGATTGGCGCAGAAGCAAAGCTGACTTTGTCGCGGCGTCTTATGACGATGTCACGACAACGCCGGTGCTGTTCAGCAGTGCTTTGTTCACTGAAATGGCTGCACTACAAGGCGACGTTGGAGCGCGGTCCGTCTTACGAAATCACAAGGGCCGGGTAATTCCGTTTCCCGCGTGGCGTGGCACAGATCTCGACACTGAAGATGATTACCGCAAGGTTCAGCAACTTTGGCAAAAGCATCACGAATGCTCTCTCAGCTAACCGAAGGGGAAGCATATGAAACCGCCAGAATTTGAATACATAGCCGTTCACACAACAGACGAGGCCATTAGTCAGTTGGCCAAACATAAGACCGCGAAGATACTGGCCGGCGGCCAGAGCCTGACCCCGATGCTCAATTTCCGTCTTGTGCATCCGGACATGCTAATCGACATAAACCCGATCAAGGAACTTGATTATATACGGGAGCACAACGGCGGCGTGAGCATTGGAGCGTTGACTCGTCACCGGATGATCGAATCGTCGAAGTTGGTGCGCGAGAGACTGCCGATTCTGGCTGCCGCCGCGGCGGAGGTGGGCCATCTGGCTATACGCACTCGAGGCACCTTCGGTGGCAGTCTCGCGCATGCTGATCCCGCCGCCGAGTTTCCGATGATTGCGCTGTTGCTCGACGCTGAGATCAAGGCGAGGAGCGCAAGCGGCGAGAGAAGCATCAAGAGCAAGGACTTCCTGGTCAGCTATCTGCAGAGCGCGGTTGCAGATGGAGAGTTGGTAACTGAAGTGCATATTCCCGGCCTTCCCGCGCACACCGGATGGGGGTTCCACGAACTCTGTCGCCGCCCTGGCGACTTCGCTCTCGCCGCCGTGTGCGCGATCGTTACGATGGCCGCGGGCAAATGCACAGACGCGCGGATCAGCATGGCCGGGGTGGGAGCTACCGCGTTGCGGGCACCTGCGGCCGAAGCCCTGTTGAAGGGTAAGGCCCCCGATGCGGCGCTATTCAAGCAGGTCGCGCAGAAAGCAAGCGAAGCGTCCGATCCGTCCAACGACGTGCATGCGTCGGCAGATTTCCGCCGGCATCTGGTCGATGAACTTACACAGCGAGCGCTCAAGGATGCCGTCGAGCGCGCAGCAAAGGCGTAGCGAGTCGTCACTTCAGGTTTGAAGGAGAGTTACAATGGCTGAAAAGCAGCAGATCGAAGTGAAAGTAAACGGCACCTCATACAAGCGCGAGGTTGAACCGCGCCTTCTCCTTGGAGATTTCCTCCGCGAGGAGTTGGCGCTGACGGGCACGCATTTCGGCTGCGAGCACGGGGTATGCGGCGCTTGCACCGTGATGCTCAATGGCAGCAGCGTGCGGTCGTGCCTGATGTTCGCGGTTCAAGCGAACGGCTGCGAGATCATGACGGTCGAAGGGATCGCGGACGGCGACAAGATGCATCCGCTGCAACAGGCGTTCTGGGACCATCATGGCCTTCAGTGCGGGTTTTGCACCTCCGGAATGCTGATTACGGCGCTGGATCTGATCAAGAACTTCCCGCTCGCCGACGACCATGAAATTCGCGTCGGCCTATCGGGCAATCTGTGTCGCTGTACCGGCTATCAGAACATCGTGACGTCGGTTCGCGAAGCGGCAAAGCAGATGCGCGCGAAGAAAGCGGCTTAGCCAGATTTTCGGTCGTAGCGAAGACGCTTGGCCATTTGATGTTTCGAGACCAGTCACGAAAGCGGTAAGCGATGAGCGGTGCTGTTCGATCAGTTGAAGACGTCGAAGCGCTGTTGGCGCGGAGTCACTATGTCGGTGACCGCGAAATAGCTACCGCGATTTTCCTCGCCCTTCGACTACATCGCCCCTTGCTGGTCGAGGGACATGCCGGAGTCGGCAAAACTGAAATCGCCAAGACGCTTGCGGCTGCTCTGGATACCGAGCTTATCCGCTTGCAGTGTTACGAAGGTCTCGACGTGTCCACGGCACTCTACGAATGGAATTACGCGAAACAAATACTGCGGATCAGGATGGAGGAACAGTCGTCGCAGAGCGCGGTGGAGAAAGAGGCGCTGATCTTCAGCGAGCCCTATCTTCTAGCGCGGCCGCTGCTGCAGGCGCTAAGGCATGCTTCCGCGAGCCCGGTGTTGCTGATCGACGAAATCGATCGCGCCGATGAAGAGTTCGAGGCTTTTCTACTCGAAGTACTCTCCGAATATCAAGTGACTATTCCCGAACTGGGATCGATCAGCGCTAAGCATCTGCCATACGTAGTACTCACTTCCAATCGAATCCGAGAGCTGAGCGACGCGCTTAAGCGACGCTGTCTATATCTGTGGATTGACTATCCATCATTCGAAAAAGAACTGGCAATCATTCACGCCAGACTACCGGAGACCGAGGAATCGCTGGCCGGCCAGATTTGCCGGTTCATGGAGGCGCTTCGAGAGATTGAGCTCGACAAGCGGCCGGGCATTGCCGAGACACTCGACTGGGGACGGGCGCTCTGCGAATTGAACGGAACCAGCCTGACGCCAGAGGTGATCCGCTCGACGCTGGGTGTTGTCGTCAAGTCAAAGCGAGACATCGAACACGTGCAAGGTGCGCTGCCGGGACTGCTCCAGCGCGCAGTAATCGAATGACCCCGATGGCTGACCACCACGATATCTCGATCGCGCGGCGAGATGAAAATCTGGTGAACGCCGTGGTTGCCTTTTGCCGCCTGCTGCTCGAGCGGGGTGTGAAGCTCCACGCCGACGCGTCGCAGACTGTGATGTGTGCACTGGCCGAAATTGACATTACGCAGCAGCAGGACTTTCGCAACGCATTGCTCGTCGCCCTTCTTCAGCGCCCCGAGGACCGTCCGTTGTTCATGTACCTATTCAATGCGTTTTGGCTGGTAGCCCCGTCTCGCAGCCGCCGGCCAATCGAGAACGCACTCGGTTTGCTCGGGCGCCCGCTGGACACGAAGGGTTCCTTGCAGCGCTCGAACGATGAAGATCAAAAGAGCCAGAGTCAGGGAACGCTGAAGCGCGGGTCCGGTTCGGCGGTTGAGGCAGAGCCCGAAAGCGGCGCCTTCGATGCGGTCCACGCTGCGAATCGTGGCAAGCACATCTCTACTATCGACGATTCTACCGATCAGCAAATGGCTGAGCTGGAGAGGCTCGCCAGACATCTCGGACCATTGCTCGCAACGCGGCGCTCGCGACGCCGGGTCGCCGATCGGCGCGGGAACTTCCCTGATCCCCATAAGATGCTGCGCAGCAGCCTCCGTTACGGCGGCGTTCCGGTCGAGCTTCAGCGCACCAGCCGACGTGTGACTCGAACCCGCCTGGTCGTTCTCTGCGACGTCAGTCGTTCGATGGACGAATACGCATCACTCTTCCTCCAGTTCGCGGCTGCCGTCATACGGCGACCTTGGAAGGTCGAGGTTTTCCTTTTTGCGACCGAGCTGAGACGCGTGACTCGTTCGTGGATGCATCAAAGCTGGACTGAATTGAAACGGATGGTCCCGGACTGTGGCGGGGGTACTCAGATCGGCGCCTGCGTGACTAACTTTGTTCACGATTACGGCAATGCCCTGCTGGGAATGCGAACGATCGTTGTGATACTCAGCGATGGTCTCGAGACCGGCGATCCTGCCCAGCTTGCATCGGCAATGGAACAACTCCGACGCCGAAGCCACGCCGTGGTCTGGCTGAATCCGTTGCTGCACTTGGACGGGTACGAGCCGCGGGCGGCGGGAATCGCCGCCGCGCTCAAATACGTGGATCTATTCGCGCCTGCCCACGACATTGCCAGCCTTTGGGAATTGCTAAGGGAGCTGCGCATGCTCGCTGGTCGCGGGCGCGGCTCGCTCATGCGTCAGTTAGCGAGACTAGCAAGTAACGATTTTGGGGGACACCGTCTGGCCGGAGTCAGCGGTTCGTAGGTGAGAGAACGCGGATATATGAGAGACCAACGCCTTATTGAAATTACCGCTTTGGGAGAAAGGCAACCGTGCGGTGAGGAGGTCTTATGCGGCAGGCAGAAGTTGTGAGGAGAGCCCATCTTCTTTTAGTTGCTATCATGGCTATCGCGGTCTCTCTATCGACCTGGTTAGTGGAACGAGCGAATGCGTATCAACTAACCGACGATTTAGAAGTCCGCGGCACCTACAAAATGGAGAGTTACTTCCGTCTGCCGGACGGTACGCGTAACGTGTTCAATCCTGCGACCGAGACCTTTAGTCGCGAACATCTTGATCACCTGATGAGTCAGCGCAATGAGTTTCGGCTCGATATTGAATGGTCACCCAAGACTGAGAATTGGGGCAAGTACATGCCGCCGATCAAAGCCGTCGCGCAACTTCGTCCCTGGTACGACAGCGACTGGCAGCTCTCGAGCGAAGGACAGGGCAGGTACCAGCAGCAATTATGGTCTTATTGGGGCAATAACCTTCAGCATCCCTTTACGGGCGATGCAACAGGAAATGATCCGGTGTTTCGCGAATACTACCTGGACATTACGCCGCCCCATTTCTTCTTCCGTATTGGCAGTCAGATCATCGCATGGGGCAAATCCGACGGCGTCTATATGTTGGACATCCTCAATAACTTTAACCTGCGCAACCCGACGATCTTCGAAGAGGAAAACATCAAGATCCCGGTTTGGGCGGCAAATATGAACTGGCAACCGTGGGTGGGCAGTAACCTACAACTATTATGGATGCCGCAGTGGTTTCCTACCTATTGGCCCGGGCTGCGGCTCGCAAACAATGAGCCGGTCGAAGGAGGCTACCACGATTGGACCTATGGAGTCGTAGGCGCCTTCAATAACTTTTACAACGGTCAATTCGGATTCAAAGTGCCGGTAACCCTCAAGACCCCGACGGCGAAACCGACCAACTGGATTGGTGGTGCTCGCTGGAGCGACAGTGTGGGCGGTCTCAATTACACGCTAAATTATTTGTATACCTATACGACCGGTTACATTGATTATCCCAACACGGGGAGTTTCCTGACGGCGACCGCCGTAATCCGTGAACCGCATCGGATGCAAGTGATTGGCGGTTCACTAGACTACGACCTTGAAACTGGTCACGAGTCTATCGACGGCACCGTTCTGCGAGTCGAGTCGTCAGAGACGGTCGGCGATCAGTACTATCAGGGAATAGTCGGTAACCCCAAGTACGTATCTCACTGGGGCGTCTTGATGGGAGTGGATAAGAACATACTTGGCGATTATCTCGAACGCCCCGTTTTCGCGAGTGTTCAGTACTGGCACGACATGGTTACCAATCAGGACCGCTGCAAGAACTGCGGCGCAGAGCCCGGTAAGTTCGAGGATCTCGGCTTCACAGGCACCACTGCGGGTATGCGCGGTGTTTACAAGAGTCTGATGACCGTGTTCCTCGAGAAAAACTGGCTCGAAGGCGACGTGGTCATAACAGATTTCTTCGCGCTCTATGAAATCCAATATCATGACTGGTGGATACGTCCGAAAGTTACCTACAAATACGACGACAACACGACATTTGCGCTCGGATTCAACATCTTCGCCGGATCGCCCCAGACGCCGTACGGCGAGTTCACAAATAATACCAACGCCTTTATCGAAATACGCCGACTGTTGTTTTAGCCGGTGTTTGAGTGACGCGAGATGGCAAGTATAGGGAGATAAAGAGATGAAACGGCTAAGATCAACACTAATTCTACTTTTATTGATCTGCGTAGGTGGAAGCAGCTACGCGGCGGGCGCTGCTCCCCAGGCTCAAGGCGCGACGGGCGCTGCCGAAGTACCGAAGATGATCGCTGGCAAGCCTTATAGCATCACGCCCGGATCAAAGCCGGGTACCTACCTGGTCAAGTGGGGCGACGATTCGTTTACCTGGGAGGCAAAGCCCTGGTACGAGGATACTCTCAAGCAGCAAGGGCCGGCCTACTATGCGCAGTGGGCATCGGGAAAACCGTTTCCCTGGGACACTCCGATGGATCAGCGTGACAAGCTCACACCTGACGACATCATGGATCGGTGCGTCGCGTGGACCTACTACGGTCCTTACTACAAGGGTGTGGCTGACGTGTGGAACAACCTGGTCGTCAAGCCAGATGGAAGTCTGCGCGAGACCGAACACTTCATGGAATTGTACATGGCCTTTGTCGGGGGACAGAACCAGGACTATCTCCCCCAGGACCAGCGAGCAGAGGTATCGCACATATATCTTTGGATAGCCATCGACCCGGAAGAAGTGCGCGGACAGTCGGGTGTAACCACAGACTTTTACAAGCGTGACCAGCGTCCACAAGATACCTGGTACACGCCGACAGTGCGTAAGGTTCGGCGTCTGGCAGGCGCCGTTTCCAAACAATTCTTTCCCGGCACTATCGTACGTTACGAGGACGTGTCGCACGTGAGAGCGTTGCCTGATTTGGACTACAAGCTGGTGGGGTTCGAACTATATAAGGGCGATCCGACGGTTCACGGCAACGGTCCGGCTGATTATCCAAATGTCAAAAGGGTTGATGGAGCCGGAGAAGTAGCGGCGATACTCGAAATCACGCCGAAGCCGGGCGTCAGCTGGTGGTACGCCAAGCGAAAAATAAAGTGCGGAATGGAAAGCGCCGCTTATCTGGAAAGCGAGGAATACGACGAAAAGGGTCAGGCGCAGCGGCACGTCGTACACGCAATCATAACTGGTTCGCAAGGCAAACTGCCTGACGGCAGCGCTGCACCCGACTGGTACCAGACCTGGGGCGCCCTGTTCGTCGATGACAAGAAAAGCGGTTTCAAGGGCGACATGTGGCTCGATCAGCTCCAGTTCAACCCGGGTTTTCCGACGACGATCTTTTCCAACGACACGCTGGTTCGTGAACCGCGTAAGCTTGGCTTCTGGAAGTAAGTATTCACGCGGGAGCAGTTACTAATGAATGATCACGCCAGCGCCGGGAAGAATGCGAAGGAGGGCGCTCGACAAATTTACACTGGAATGGATGGGCGGCTCGCCGAGCTGGCCCGTTTTCTGATCCGTCACCGAAAAGGCGCCCTTGTCCTCCAGGTCGTGGTCTTCGCGGCCTGTCTTTGGGCCATCGCCGGGATGCGCCTTTACGATGATCCGAACGCCTGGCCTCCGAAGTCCGATCCTTTCGTTCAACTGAACCAAAAGATATCGGAACACTTTGGCGGTGGGAATTCGGTAAGTATCGAATTCAGCGTGAAGAACGGCACCATCTTCACCCCCGAGAACCTGAAGACCATCAAGGACGTGAATGACGGGCTGTACGAAATTACCGGCGTTATACCTTACGCGGTTCGTTCGATTGCGGCGTTGGAGGCGAAGCACTTCTCATTCCTGGGCGAAGGTACACCGGACGAAGAAATGGTGATTGCGCCACTGATGCCGGAATATCCGCACACTGAAAAGGCGGTGCAGGACGTCGAGCAGGGCGCAACCACGAACCCGATGGTATACGGGACTCTTGTCTCCAAGGACAAGAAGTCAGCGCTGATTCTTGCCGATTTCCGCTCTGAAGCGCCGGCGGGCTCCAAGCTTGTTACGACCGAGCCAGTTGCCATCTACAAGTCGATCAGCACGATCCTGAGGGCCAACCAGCGTTCCGGTATCACGCTGCGCGCGGCAGGTACGCCGATAATCGTCGGCTGGGTGAACAGCGACGGTCTGCGCTACGTGGTCATCGCGTTTGGGTTCTTCCTCTTAATCATCGCACTTACTCTGTTGTACGGTTTCCGGACATTCAGCGGAGTATTTCTCCCAATGCGAGTAGCTCTGCTCGGAGCATTGATGGGCTTCGGGTTGTACCGGCTATTTTTCGGCCCAACTCTCTATTCCGCTGCTGCACTGCTCGCGCCCTTCATTGTGGTGGCGGCCGGTGCCTGTCACTCCGTGCAATTTCTCACCCGGTTCTTTTTTGAAGAATACCCGCGGCTGGGAAATGTCGAAGAAGCGATCGTCAGCACCTTCGTGAGCCGGCTGCGGCCGATGTTGGTCTCGCTCCTATGTGACGTCGTGCCGTTTGCGATCATGGCATTAATCCCGTTCGAAAACGTACGTGCACTTGGGATCGTAACCGGGCTGGGCCTATGCTCGCTGACTTTTGACGAGTTCGTGATGATGATTCCGGCGTTGAGTTCCATTACCATCCGCGAACTGGAAAGTGAGCACTTCCACGCGGCGAAGAAGACCGGAGCATCGGCCACCGATATCTGGCTCGAAAAATTGATCCGCTCAATCATCAACCGGCCCGCGATCGGTGTTGCAATACTGGTTGTCACAGTGGCAGGCACGGCTTTCCTCGGACGCGACATTGCAAAGACTCCGATTGGCCAGAACAATACCTACGCAATCCACAATTATCTCACTCGTTCGTGGAACCGCAGCCCTATCTATCACATGGAGCGAGAGATTAGTGCGAGGTTCGGCGGCGTCTATCCCATGACGATCCTGATTCAGGGCAAGCCGGGCACGCGCAAGACTCTGGAAGATCCCGCCGTGATGACCGCGGTAGACAAGCTCGCCAGGTTTCTGCGCGATCAAAGCAATGTCGGTTACGTCGCCGATCCGGCGCTCGATATTAAAGCCCGCTACGCGTTTGTTCACGGTCTCAACAAGGCATACTTCCATGTGCCGCCAACACGGCAGGAGATCGGCGAAGGGCTGGAGGCTTTCGAAGCTATCACGCCTGGCGCCTACGACTGGCTATTCGGTGAAGACTATAACTCGTGCGTCGTAACTGCTTACTGCGCCAGCACCGACCCCACGAAAGTAGGTAGCTTGCTCGCGGCTACACAGAAGGAAGCCGACCTGCTCTTCCATGGCTTACCAGTCTCGGTCGGCATTGCGGGAGGTGCCGTGGGTATAGCCGAAGCGTTTAACCGCAACATCAGATACTATCTTATTGTGGGCGCGCTGCTGGGTTTCCTCGGGACATTCCTGCTCTCAATTCCGTTCATTAGATCAATTATGCTGCCGGCGTTGCTGATCGTCCCGCTTATTCTTGGGACCATTGCGGCGCTTGGCTTGATGATAACCTGCGGAATCGAGCTCAATTCGAATGCCACGGCTGCTTTAGCTATCGCCAGCGGAGTTGGAATCGATTCAGAAGTATATTTGTTGTATCGCGTGCGCGAGGAATACCTGCGTCTTCACGATTTCCGTGAGTCTCTCGTACAAGCTTACGTAAAGATTCGCCGTGCCCTGTTAGTATCAAATGGGGCACTTATACTCGGATGCTGGGTGCTCGCTCCCATCCCTTTGTACATAGGTTACGTGGGATTTGGCATGGGCTTGGTTCTCGCGCTGTGCTTCATCACGAGCGCAGTGGTTTCGCCGATCGTGTGGTCGTGGTTCGGTGGCAGAACAATCATCGGCAAGGCTGACGGCGCGATACCAGCTGAGAATGCTCAATTGGAACCTCTTAGGAGTGCAGAAGGTCACTGAGCGCGTCGTTTTTCCATGAGTGATCGGTTGAACGACATTTATCCTGAGACACTGAGAGAACACTATGAAAATCCTCGCAACTATCGGGTGCTGGAAGGAGCGACCAGCGAGGCTTTAGCGATGAATCCAGTGTGTGGAGACGAAGTTAAGGTCTACCTCAAGGCTAACAAGGAGAAGGTGAGTGAGGTGACGTTTCAGGGCCACTTATGTGCGATCTCGCTGGCGTCCGCATCTTTGATGAGTGAAGCCGTCCGGGACCGTACTCCGCAGGAAGTAGCAATCACGAGCCGTGATTTTGAGGCGATGATGCGTGGTTCGGATTCCATCGCACTCGGCGACCTCGACGCCCTTCGCTCGATACGTGCTTATCGGGTTCGCATTCGTTGTGCACTACTGCCTTGGGAGGCGCTCCGCAAGGCGTGTCAGGTGCTGGTATGATTCATTTTGGACTGGTTTACAGCTTCGAGGGTGACCGCGCCGACGATGTATTTCGCGAAACCATCGAAGAGGTGGCGCTGGCGGAACAAGTCGGAATCGAGTCCGCTTTCGTCAGTGAACATCATTTTGTTGATACCGGGTTTTTCCCGTCGCCGCTCATCTCACTGAGTTTCCTTGCCGCCCGAACCAGCAAGATTAAGCTCGGGACCGGGGTCCTGTTGCTGCCGCTGTACAATCCGGTGCATGTGGCCGAGGACTGCGCCGTACTCGATATCATTTCGGGCGGCCGGTTCATCCTGGGAGTGGGGCAGGGCTACAGGCCGGAGGAGTTCAGCGCCTTCGGCGTTCCGCTTGGTGATCGCCCGGGACGCCTCCGGGAAGGCGTGACGCTCATTCGCCGGCTGTGGACCGAGCCGAAGGTCACATTTCAAGGAAGTCATTTCCAAACAGACGAGTTGCCGCTCAACCCGCGACCGCTCCAGAAGCCGGCGCCACCGATATGGGTGGCGGCGAAGAAGCGCCGCGCAGTTGAATTGGCGGCAGAGGTCGGCGACGGCTGGTTCGCCGATCCGATCACCCCGTTGGCGATCATTCGGCGCAATAAAACCTATTGGGAAAATGCGATTCGTGCGGCAGGACATGATCCTGCTGATCGAACGTTCGCCTATTACCGCGAGTTTCTGGTTGCGCAGGATGACGACGCCGCATGGCGAATCGGTCGCGACTCGATGATCAACGGCTACCGCAATTACCTGCGCTGGGGACATCTGGTCGACAACGAAGGAAAACCGATTGCGCCCGACCGTGAGGATCTTCTCGAGGATATCGTCAAGGAGCGCTTTACTTCGGGCGGTCCCGAACGCTGCGTGGCTGACATCGCGATGCTGCGCGAGACGCTCGGCCTCAACCACCTGATCATGAAGATGAAATTTCCTGGTCTGTCGCATGAAAACGTAATGAAGTCGATTCAACTATTCGGGCAAAAAGTATTGCCCAAAGTCAGCAGGAACTAGAGCAAGGAGAACTACCATGCCAACTACAGGAGCCTTCGGAGCAAGCGTAAAGAGAGTGGAAGATCCGCGCTTCCTGACGGGTCAAGCGCATTACGTCGAGGACCTGAAGTTGCCGAACACCTTGGGCGTTGCCTTTGTTCGAAGTACTTATGCGCACGCGCGAATCAAATCCATCGACGTGAGCAAGGCGCTCGCTCACCCGGGCGTATTTCGCGTGATGACGGGCGAGGAAGCGAAAAAGCTCTGCAAGCCGATCAGGGTCGACATACCGCCCGAAAAATTTCCGGGAAAGTACAAGGCGTGCGACTTTTACTGCATCGCGATCGGGAAAGTAAATTTCGTAGGCGACATCATCGCCGCCGTGGTGGCGACCAACCGTTATGTTGCCGAGGACGGCGTCGAGCTCGTCGAGGTCGAATACGAACCGCTAACCCCGGTGCTCGACGCCGAGGAAGCGGCCAAGCCGGGTTCGCCGATCATCCACGAGGAGTGGGGCGACAACCTGATGCTGACCTCCAACCTGATTGAGAACGGCGATGTCGACAAGGCGTTTGGCGAGGCCGACGTTACGGTAAAGGCGCGCTTCCAGATGAATCGCCACTGTGCCGCTCCGATCGAAGGACGGGCAGTGGTGGCGTTCCACGACCCCGTTCTCAAGCAGATGACGGTATGGACCTCGAGTCAAATGCCGCACATGGTGCGTACCAAGATCGCCGAGGCAATTGACTATCCCGAACATACTATTCGAGTAATCAGTCCGGACGTCGGCGGTGGCTTTGGACTGAAATGCCACATTTTCCCGGAAGAGCTGATTCTTGCGTTACTGACGCGCGAGATGGGCCGTCCGATCAGATGGATCGAAGACCGGCGCGAAAATCTTTACGGGTCGTATCACGCCAAGGACGAAATCTGTTACGCAGAACTGGCGCTGAAGCAGGACGGTACGATTCTAGGCCTCAAGGCAAAGTTCATAGGTGATATCGGCGCCTACACCTCCTATCCATGGACGCCGTCCTTCGAGCCGTTGCAGGCTGCGATAGCTTGCCCGGGTCCGTACAAGATCAAGAACGTGCGGGTCGAAGCGATGGCGGTCGCGACCAATAAGACGACATCGAGTGTGTATCGCGGCGTAGGACTGCCGGCCGCCCAGTACACGATGGAACATATAATGGACCTCGCGGCATCCAAGCTGAAGATGGATCCCGTGGAATTGCGCCGCAAGAACATTATGTCGAGCACCGACTTCCCGTGCGTATCCGCCACCGGGCTTAGCTACGACAGCGCAAGTCCGCGGGAGTCACTCGACATGGCGGTGCAGAAGATCGACTACCCCAAGTTCCGCAAGGAGCAGGCGGAGGCGCGCAAGAAAGGAAAATTTCTCGGCATCGGCTTCAGCTCGATGATCGAGATGACGACCTTTGGCTTCGACTATTGGCGCAACCTGGGCATGAAGAGCGTCTCGGGTTACGACTCCGCGCATTTGCGCGTCGATCCGAATGGCGGCGTCACTCTGACCGTCGGCACGCATTCCCACGGCCAGGGTCATGCCACTGTTTACGCTCAGCTGGTGGCGGACGGCCTGGGCTGCAAGGTGGAAGATGTCACCATGATTCAAGGTGATACCGCGATGACTCCTTACGGCTGGGGCACGTGGGGCAGCCGAAGCGCGGTGGCGGGCGGTGGCGCGGTAATCAACGCGACTGCAAAGATTCGGGAAAAGATGGTGCGGGTGGCGGCCAATTTGATGGAGGTCAGTCCGCGCGATCTCGAAGTCAAAGACGGCAAAATCTCCGTCAAAGGAGTTCCCAGCAAGAACATGACGTTGCGCGATGTAGCGCAGGCTGCCGTGTACACCGCCGACGTGCCCGACGATGAGGAGCCCGGCCTCGAGGCGCAGAACTACTACAAGGCCCCGACTCCATACGCCAACGCCACGCACGTAGCCGTTGTCGAAGTCGATCCCGGTACTGGCTTTGTGAAGATTGTTCGATACGTGGTTGTTGAAGATTGCGGCCGGATGATCAACCCGATGATCGTCGAGGGACAAATCGCCGGCGGCGTGGCGCAGGGCATTGGACTCGCGATGTTCGAGCATCTTCGTTACGACGAAAGCGGCCAGATTCTGACGACGTCTTTGATGGACTATTTGATTCCGACCGCCGCGGACGTTCCACCGATCGAGTTCGGTCACATCGAGACTCCATGCCCCATCTCGGTGGGCGGCATCAAAGGGATGGGCGAGGGCGGAGCAGTTGCGCCCCCACCGGCTATCGCAAACGCAATATGCGACGCGCTGTCGTCGTTCGGTTGGAAGACTATCAACACGCTTCCTATGTCTCCGGAAGTGGTTCACGCGCTTACCGTCAGCTGAAGTCTTGATTGTAAGGTCATAAGGCCAATGCGGGAAATAATCGACGAAATGCGGCGGATGATCGATGAGTCCGAGGGTGGAGCGCTCGTGACTATCACGCGAACCCAGGGATCCACCTATCGCCGTGAAGGCGCCAAGATGCTGTGTCTCAAAAGCGGCGCCATGATCGGCTCGATCAGCGGTGGTTGCCTGGAGAGTGACGCCTACGAAATTTCGCTCGAAGTAGTCGAACGCAACGAACCGCAGATCGTCTTTTACGACACCAGCGCCGAAGACGAGAATGTCTGGGGGCTTGGTCTGGGTTGCAACGGCTCGGTCGAGGTCTTGATCGAACCGATGGCATGGTGGCGCAGCGGCGAAGGCAGAATCCTGTTCGGCCAGATGATGGGTCGGGTCGACAAGGGCGATCGATGCGCATTGGTCACGCTGCTGGTAAAGGATGGCGAACGGCTGACCGGCTTGCGTCGCATGATTGTCGATCCGGACGGCAAGACCACCGGCGCGCTCGGCTCGCTCGGCCTCGATTCTGCGGCTGCGCGTCGTGCGCAAACAATCGTCACCGATGAAACGGTTCGACCGTCGCGCAAGGTGACCATAGACTTGGATACCTCGGCTTACGAGATCTTCGTTGACGCGCTGCTTCCGCCCACGCGGTTGCTGGTGGCCGGCGGGGGGCACGATGCCATTCCGATGGTGAAGTTTGCCAGGGAGATGGGATTGGTGGTGACGTTGATCGACAGTCGCCCCAAATTTGCCACGCACGATCGTTTTCCGGGAGCCGATCAGATCGTCTGTGCGCAACCCGAAGAGTTCGCCCAACGGGTTTCGCTCGAGGGTCGTCCGGCGGTGATTCTGATGAATCATCATTATCTCAAGGATCGCGCCGTCCTCGGGCAGCTCCTCACGTCACCGCTCGAGCTGACCTACATCGGCGCGCTTGGACCGCGCGTGCGCACCGAAAAAATGATCAGCGATCTGCGCGAGCAGGGGCTCACGTTGGTGGAGGAAAAAGTTCGCGCCGTCAGAACCCCCGTAGGCCTCGACGTTGGCGCTGACAGCCCCGAGGAGATTGCGGTTTCGGTGCTTTCGGAGCTACTGGCCGTCAAGAACAAGCGTAGCGGATTGCCGCTGCGTGAAAGAAACAAGGCGATCCATCAGGCAGCTTGATCGGTCTCAACTGGAGTCCGGTGTACAACTTGTGGAGCAGCGAAATTAAAAGGTGAAACGGTTTTGGCTGGTATAGGCAAGTCGCTGCGACCTGATTTTCCGATTCTCGATCAAAAGATCGGAGGCAATTCGCTCGTCTATCTGGACAACGCGGCGACTTCTCAAAAACCTCGGGTGGTAATCGAGTCGCTCGCCAATTTCTACTCAATTGCTAATTCGAACGTGCATCGATCGGTGCACACTCTGGCTGAACGCGCGACCGACCTGTATGAACGCGCGCGGGAACGCGTGGCGGACTTTATTGGCGCCTCGGACCCGAGCGAGATAATATTCGTCCGCAATACCACAGAGGCCATCAATGTTGTTGCATACGCTTTTGCCCGGCCGCGGCTCGCTCCCGGCGACGAAATTGTCGTCGCCATACTGAATCATCACAGCAACCTGGTTCCGTGGCAGCAGGTAGCCGCGCAGACTGGCGCGAAGCTGCGCGCGATTCCGCTTACGCGTGGTTTGCGGCTCGACATGCGCGCGGCGGCCTCGATCATCGGTCCAGGTACGAAAATCGTCGCGATAACCCATAAGTCGAACGTGACCGGAACTATAGTCGATGTCGCCGCCCTGGCCCATATGGCGAGACAGGTCGGCGCTGCGGTGGTGATCGATGCCGCGCAAAGCGTGCCGCATCTGCCGGTCGATGTGAGTCAGTTGGACTGCGATTTTCTCGCGTTCTCAGGACACAAGATGGCGGGGCCGATGGGCATCGGAGTGCTGTACGGCCGTCGAGAATTGCTGGAAGAGATGCCGCCGTTCATGACTGGTGGCGAAATGGTGCGCGAAGTCGAGTTGGAAAATGCGACTTGGAACGATGTGCCACTCAAGTTCGAGGCTGGAACGCCGAACGTGGCAGGCGCGGTCGCCCTGGCGACCGCAATCGACTACCTGTCGGCGATCGGAATGCGGTCGATTGCCGATCATGAGAAAGCTTTGGCGGCTGCGGCTTGGGATCGACTGGAAGAAATCGACGGAATCCAATGCGTGAAGCCCACCGATGGCTCCAATGGAATAGTCAGTTTTTGCATGACCGACGTACATCCTCACGACGTCGCGACGATCCTTGACAGCGAAGGCGTTGCGGTGCGCGCTGGTCATCATTGCGCTCAACCGCTGCACAAGGCGCTTGGAGTTCCCGCGACGGTCAGAGCGAGCTTCTATCTTTACAATGATCACGATGACGTCGAGCGCCTGGCCAGCGCGCTGCGCGCCGCGCGTCAGTTCTTTCACAAGCGGGGCGGTTCCTCGCGAAACCCTGTCTCCGATTCGACGAGGTAACCCGGGATGGCGGTGACAAAACTCGTCGGCAGCAGCGTCAGGAGAGTGGAAGATCCGCGGTTCCTTAGCGGAAAAGCGTCCTACGTTGACGATATCCACCTGCCAGGAACCCTGCATGTTGCGTTCGTTCGCAGTTCGCATGCGCACGCCAGGATCGAACGCGTTGATTTGAGCGCGGCCCTGCGCTTGCCCGGTGTCCGTCGGATCTTCACCGGTGATGAAGTCGCCAAGGTACTGAAACCAATGGGCCTCCCGTTTCGTGAGGAAGTCTTCCCGAAATCGGTGTTTAAGCAATGTACCTGGCCCTGCATGGCGACCGGGAAAGTGCGCTACGTAGGCGAGCCAATCGCCGCGGTTCTCGCCGACAGCCGGTACATCGCCGAGGACGGCGTCGATCTGGTCGAAATCGCGTACGACGTGCTCCCCGCCGTGGTCGATCCCGAAGCGGCGATCGACCCGAACGCGACCCTGATTCACGAGGAATTAGGAACCAATGTAATCATGCGGCTGGCGGGCGGCGGCGGCGATGTCGACGCGGCATTCAAGCAAGCGGCATTCGTTCTGCGAGAACGCTTCCATACCAATCGTCACGCTGCCATGCCGATGGAGGGCAGGGCCACTCTCGCCGTACTTGCGCCGACTGGAGACATCACGTTGTGGACGTCGACGCAGACGCCGCACATCGTGCGCAGCCGCGTCGCGGACATCATGCAGTTCCCGGAGCAGAAGCTGCGCGTTCTTGGTCCTGATGTGGGCGGCGGGTTTGGTCTTAAGTGTCACGTTTTTCCGGAGGAAGCGCTGACCTGTTACTTCGCGCAGCAAACCGGCGCACCGGTGAAATGGACCGAGGATCGCCGCGAGCATTTCCTCAACTCGTTTCACGCCAAGGAAGACATCATCGAATGCGAAATGGGCTTCGACAGCGACGGTATTGTCAGGGGCATCCGCGCCCGGATTGTCGGCGACCTCGGCGCGTACAGCGCCGATCCCTGGCCATCTCCGTTCGAAGCACTGCAGCTCGCAGCCGCTCTACCCGGTCCCTATAAAATCTGCGACTACGCGTACGAAGTGGTGGCCGTCTGCACCAACAAGACCACGCTAAGCGTATATCGCGGCGTCGGTCTCCCGGGAGCGGTGTTTGTACAGGAACACATGATGGACATCGCGGCGCGCCACCTGCAGCTTGATCCGGTCACCATTCGGCAACGAAACTTGATTCGTCCCGACGAATTTCCCTACGTCACCGTTACCGGCCTCAACTACGATACCGGTAGCTCAACCAATGCCTTGCAGAAAGCTGTCGAGATGATCGACTACGACGGATTTCGCCGCCGGCAGCTCGAAGCCCGCGGAAAGCGCCGATACCTGGGCATCGGCATTTCGACCTACATAGAGATGACCACCTTCGGAACTCGCTACTGGACGCCGCTTGGCATCCAGCACTGCGCCTACGAGGCCGCTAACGTGCGTATGGATCCGAGCGGAGGCGTGGTCGTCAGTGTCGGTACCTTTTCGCACGGTCAAGGTCATCATACGACCTACGCTCAGCTTGTTGCGGACGAACTTGGTGTGCGGGTCGAAGACGTCAACTTTGTTCAGGGCGATACGCAGTCGACGCCGTACGGATGGGGGACATGGGGAAGCAGGAGCATAGTTGCGGGCGGCGGCGCCGTCGTGAACGCGGCGATCAAAGTCAAGGAAAAGATGATTCGCATAGCGGCTCACCTGCTCGAGGTGGGTGCGGCCGATCTCGAGTTGGTTCCGGGCAAGGTTCAAGTCAAGGGTGCGCCGACCAAGTCGATTTCCGTGAAGGAGCTGGCCAAGGCTGCCGTTTTCTCAGCCTGGAAACTGCCTGCGGGAGAAGACCCCGGTCTCGAGGGGACTCATTACTACGACCCGCCGGCCGCGACGTTCGCCAACGCGACACATATCGCCGAGGTCGAAGTAGATATCGATACCGGGCACGTCAAGCTGACGCGATACGTGGTGGTTGAAGACTGCGGCAAGATGGTCAACCCAATGATCGTCGAGGGGCAGGTGGTCGGCGGTGTTGCACAAGGAATCGGTACCGCGCTGTACGAACATCTTCAGTACGACGAGAGCGGGCAACTGCTGACCACTTCCTTCATGGATTATCTGGTTCCGACCGCGGCAGACGTTCCGCATATCGAGATTGGACATATCGAGACGCTCACGCCGCTGACCGTTCACGGGGTCAAAGGGATGGGCGAAGGCGGAGCAATTGCGCCGCCCGCCGCGATAGCTAACGCCGTCGCAGATGCGTTGGCGCCCTTCGGAGCGAAGATCACCGACTTGCCGATTGCGCCGGAGATGGTGTGGAAGCTCGCCCATCCGCAAAGCGGGAGGGTCGGAGGTTGAAACATCAAAACGTGAATATCAGGCGGAAGGCCGCGATAGGAGGTTCGTCGAGAGACCAATGAACTGGAGCATTATTTATTCGTACCAAGTCGAACACAACGATGGTTACCGAACGTTCGCTGAGTCGCTGGCTCAGATCGAGCTGGCTGAGCAGCGCAATTTCGGTACCGCACTCGTCAGTGAACATCACCTGGTGGAAAACGGGTACTTTCCGGCGCCATTTGTGACGCTCAGCGCGATCGCGATGAAGACCCGCAAGATCAGGATCGGCTCCGGCATAATTATTCTTCCACTCTACGATCCTTTACATGTGGCCGAACACGGAGGGGTGCTCGATGTAATTTCCGATGGCCGCTTCACGTTGGGCGTGGGCCAGGGATACCGCAAGGAGGAGTTCGAGGCTTTCCAGGTTCCGCTGGCCGACAGGCCGGGCCGGATGAGGGAAAGCGTCGAAGCGATCCGCGCGTTGTGGACTCAGCCGACGGTCAATTTGCAGGGCAAGCATTTTACCTATCGGGACGTAATGGTTCGCCCCAAGCCGAAGCAGCGGCCCAGCCCGCCCATCTGGGTTGCGGCCAAGAAGAAGAACGCGGTTCGCCTGGCAGCGCAGGTTGGCGATGCGTGGTTTGCGGATCCGATCACGTCGCTCAATGTGCTGAAGGAAAGGGTCGCTGATTACAAGGCTGCTCTCAAGGAGAGCAACAAAGCAGACGCGCCGATCTCATTTCCGTTAATGCGCGAAGTGTATTGCGCTGAAACTGACGAGCGGGCGTGGGAAGAAGCGCGCGACCCGATGCTTTACGTCTACCGTGAATACCTGCAATGGGGACACATGCTGGACGACGATGGCAATCCGGTTCCACCCGGCGATGAGCGGGCACTTGGACTGCTTCGCAGCAGGTTTATCGTCGGCAGTCCCGAAACCTGCGTCAAGGAATGTCTCAAGTATCAAAAGGAACTCGGGGTTACTGATTTCGTTATGAGAATGAAGTTCCCGGGCCTGCCGCACGAACGCGTGCTGAACTCAATCAATCTGTGGGCTGACAAGGTTATGCCGCACATTCAATGAGGTAAGACATGGATGCTGACACCATAATCAAGAACGCTACCATAGTGACGCATGACCGCACCTTCAAAGGCGGCGTCGCGATCCGCAATGGGAAAATTTCGGCAATCGCCGAAGAAGTGCGGGCGTTGCCACAATCCAAGAACGTGATCGACGGTTCAGGCAAACATCTGATTCCCGGCCTGGTCGATGCGCATATGCATCTGCATTATCCGCACAATGGCCTCGAACCGAATTTGCAGAGCGAGTCGCAATCATCGGCAGCCGGCGGCGTGACCACGATCATTCATCTGCTGTTGACTGCGGACGGGCTACTCAAGAACGCGGAAAAATTCGTCAAGGTCTATGAAGACAACGGGGTCGTGGATCTCAACATGACCGCTGCGATCTTCTCGGAAGATGACGTGGCGGCGATTCCCGACCTGGTGAAGTTCGGAATGCCCGCGGTCAAGTTCCTACTTCCGTATCGCGGCGCCGAGGCGCTCGACGGGATGCCGGGCATCGACGACGGAATCCTGTATCTCGGCCTGAGCAAAGTCGCCGAGCTGGCGGCCAAGGGCTATCGCGTTTTCAGCCGGGTCCACACCGAGAACGTAGAAATCTTCGAGCGCCGGAAACACCAGTATCTGAAGCTCAAGAATCAGAACTTCCAGTGGGGTGACGTGCGCGACAAGATTTGCGAGCTCGACAGTCTCGCCCATTGCATCCAGCTCGCGAGAATGACCAAATGCCCGCTCTACGTGGTGCACATGACGGTCGGCGAGGGGCCGGGAATGATCGCACGGGCGCGCGCCGAGGGAGTCAACGTCACAGCAGAGACTTGTCCGCAATACCTGGTGCTCACCAAGGACGAGGCCTATGGACGTATCCTGGGCAAGGTCAATCCACCGCTGCGTGAAAAGTGGGATAACGAGCAACTGTGGGAAGGGCTCAAGAATGGCAGCGTGAGCGTAATCGGCAGCGACCATGCTCCGTGCAAGAAGGTGCACAAGAAGGAGTTTTGGTCGGCACATGTCGGAATGGCCGCGGTCGAGACGATGCTGCCAATCATGCTCAGCGAAGGCGTCAACAAGGGCCGACTCTCTTTTGAAAGGGTTGTCGAAACCTGTTGTTACAATCCGGCGAAGATCTACGGCCTGGCGCCGCGCAAGGGCTGTATCTCGATCGGTTCGGACGCTGATCTTGTTCTGGTCGATCTCAAGAAGAAGGTCAAAATCAAAAATAAGAACCTTCACACGCAGGCCGACTATTGCGTCTTCGAGGATAAGGAAGTGACCGGATGGCCGGTTGCGACGTGGCTGCGCGGCGAACTTGTCATGAAGGACAACGAGATTCTGGCGAAGCCGGGTTACGGACGCTGGATCGCGGCCGACGTGGCTCCTTGAGGCAAGCGCGATGAGTACAAGCAGAGGCCGGGTCCGCGTCGCTGCAATCCAGCAGGACGCCCGGGCAAGCGATCCGCGGGCAAATCTCGCCGATTTGCTAAGGTCGATCGATGAGGCGGCCAGTGGCGGCGTCGATTATATTGTCGCGACCGAGTTGTCGCTGACGCCGTACTTCTGCATCGAGAAGAGTTCTTCCCAATACCGGAAATGGGCAGAAACCCTGGACGGCGAATCCGTCGCAGCGGTCGCGGCGAAAGCTCGCGAGCACTACGCCACCATCATTTTCCCGTTCTNNCCGGGACGACGAAGCTGGGCAATTCTTCAACAGCGCGGTGGTTATCGGGCCGGATGGGAAAATTGTCAAGGGAGAACTCCCCGGCGGCGGCGACCGCGTACCCTGCTTCGACAAGGTGCATCTGCCGAAGATTCAGACCGAATCGCTGGACACGGACGAGACCTTGCACTTTGCACCCGGCACGGCTTTTCCGATCTTCGAAACTGAGAAGGCGCGGATTGGCGTCTTGATTTGTTATGACCGCCGGTTCCCCGAAGCGTGGCGCACGTTGGCTCTGGGAGGTGCGGAGATCGTTTTTTTGCCCGGTTGCATCCCGGCATGGGAGCCCGCTTCAGCGTCGTCTTCGGCCGAGATGTTCGTGGCCGAATTGCGCACGCGTGCTCTGGAAAACACGATTTTCCTGGTCTCCTGCAATCGCGGCGGATTCGAACCTCTAGGTGCCAAGCGAACTTTGTTCTTTGGCGAGAGTTGCGTAATTGGCCCGGGCGGGACGGTGATTGCGCGCGGCCTCGCGAACGCGCCTTGCGTAGTGCGCGCCGCCGTGGATTTGGCCGAGCTTGGAGAAATGCGCAAGCGTCTGCCTTTGCTCGCTGATCGCAGACCCGAACTGTATTCATACTAGTTGAGACCCAGTAATGCCTAAAGACTTGAACGACGAGCAGGTCGCGAAACGAACTTTCGAGTCCGTGGAAGCTGTTCAGGAAACTTTCGCTCGTCAGAACTACATCGCCGACCGTCCGCTCGCACTTACCGTGATGCTCGCGGCGCAGCTCAACAAACCAATCCTGCTGGAAGGCGAGGCTGGGGTCGGAAAAACCGAGGTGGCGAAGGTGGTGGCGCGTGCGCTCAACACCGAACTGGTCCGGTTGCAGTGCTACGAGGGGCT
>PNBD01000030.1 GCA_003135855.1 Deltaproteobacteria bacterium | reverse complement strand
TACGAGGACAAGATGGCGCGCGTCGGACTTCGCTTCGAAGACTTGCTGGATTTCAAATTCTTCAGCGAAAAACTAAGGCGCAACGTCAGCGAGAAGAACGCTTACCTGAAGGCGATCCTGAAAGCGAAACCGATCAAGGCCGACGACATCGTCGACGCGATGAAAAAAGCGCGCCGCCGCCTGATGCCGTATCTGTGCGACACCGGCGCCTTCGTCAGCGATGCGATCGACGCGGGTCAGCGCGTGCTGTTCGAAGGCGCGCACGGCACGATGCTCGATATCGATCACGGCACTTATCCCTACGTCACTTCATCGAACTGCGTCGCGAGCGCCGTGTTCGCCGGCACCGGAATCGGCCCGGGCAATCTGCAAGCGGTACTCGGCATCAGCAAGGGTTACGCGACGCGCGTGGGCGCTGGCCCGTTTCCGAGCGAGTTCACCGGCTACCTAGCCGATTCGCTGCGCGAAGAAGGAGACGAATTCGGCAGCGCGACCGGCCGTCCGCGACGAATCGGATGGTTCGACGCGGTGCTCGCGCGCTACGCCGCTCGCGTCAACGGGATGTGGGCATTGGCGCTGACCAAGCTCGATGTGCTGACGGGCATCGATCCGGTGAAAATCGTCGTCGGCTATCAGATCAAGGGCAAACGCTACGACCGGATTCCGCCGTCGCATCGGATGCTAATCAACGCGAAGCCGATCTTCGAAGAGATGCCTGGATGGGCCGAGAGTCCGGCCTCGGCGCGCAGCCTCGGCGAGTTGCCGTCGAGTGTTCGCCGCTACGTGGATCGCATCGCAGAGCTGGTCGGCGTGCCGATCGCGATGATCGGCGTCGGCAAAGAGCGCGAAGCTACCATCGTGCTCCGCAACCCTTTCGCCGAATAACGCCGGCGCCCCTGAAGCGCGCGCTTACGCTTCGCAGACTGCCGCGAGGCTTGAGAGCGCCACGCCGCGGCGTCCTTGCCGGACATCGTTGCGATCGAAGCCGTTGGTGCAGTATCCGATCGAAATTCCAGTCGCCGGATCAGCCCATCCGATTTGACCGCCCGCGCCGCCATGCCCGAACGCGTACGGCGAGTTGGTTTTGCCGAAGCCGCGATAGTTCGCGAGGCCGTCGCCGCCCGCGACGACTACTCCCAGCGCGCGATTCACTTTGACGCCGAACACCGGATCCTTGTAATCGCCCGATCGCACCCCCAGCCCTTCCTGGAGCGCTTCCGGCTTCATGATCGGCGCGCCATCGACACTGCGATTGTGCAACAGCCCCTGGTAGAAGAGCGCGAGGTCGCCGGCCGTCATGATTCCGCCGCCGCCGGGAACGCCTGCTTCCTTCACCAGCGGTTGATTGAAGCCGAGGATCGCTTCCTCCGTCACTTCCGTTTCTGGCAGTTCGGGAAACCCCATCTTCTTGCGTTCTTCGTTCGTTAGCGGATCGCCGACGTAGCACAATTCCGCCACGCGCCCATGATGTTCCTTCGGCAGACCGACGCGCAGTTCGGGCAAGCCGAGCGGTGTCGAAATTCGATCGTAAACGAACTGGCGAAAATCCTTGCCTGTCCGCCGCTCGATGATCTCCGCGATTACCCAGAATCCGGACGTCGGATGGTATTCGAACTTGCTCCCGACCGGCCATTCCAGCCGCCATTTCGAAAACCGCTCGAGCCGCTTCGCTTTGTCCAGCCACTCAGTCTGCGGATACGGCGCGTTGGGAAATCCGCCGACGTGCAGCAGGACCTGCTCGACCGTGATGCCTTCCTTGCCGTTGGTGCCGAACTCCGGAACGATGTCGGCGACTTTTTCGCTCGAACTGAGCTTGCCTTCGCCCATCAGGATCCACGACGCCGCCGACATGATCGCCTTGGTGCACGAGAAAATCGTGTAGAGCGTTTGATTGGTCGCAGGCCGTTCAGTCCCGCCCTGCACTGCGCGCCCGACCGTGCGCATCGCGCCGATTTTTCCGTTGCGCGCGATCGCGATCTGCGTGGAGGGTAGCAGCCCTTCCTTTACTTCGCGCTCGGCACGAACGAAAAGCGCCTCGACCTTTTCCGGATCGAGACCAACTTCACGCGGGCTTTCAGCAAAATGCTTCTGGTCGGGCATCGCAAGATTCTCCCTCGGGCGGTTTTGACGTTTCCGGGATATAACACAGATCGCCAATTTCGTCAGCGACCAAAAACCCCGCGATTTGCCGAGCTACTTGTCGCCCGTAACATCGGCGGCTCGGGTCGCGGGGCCTTGCGCCGAGATCCATCCCGCCCTGCCAGGCAGCGTCGTTCGAATCACTTCGCATATCGGCAGCTCCGCGCGATTCAAGCGCGATGCGATCTCGCGAAGTTGCACAAATATCGCGCCGCGCTCCTTGAGCGCGCGAATCAGCGCGGTGAAATTTACGAGCTGGCTCATCCCTTCGGTCTCCGCGTGGATCGTGTGCACGTTCAGCGCGTCGGGCCGGCACTGGCCGACATAGAAATCCCGGATCGCCGCCGCGCCGCTCGGCTCGGCCCGACCCATCACTTCATCCAACGTCGGCATCGTGGTCGGTATCTCGGGGGTCGCCAGAATTTGACCGTTGACGGCGCATCGATACGGCGCGCCCCCGCGCGTGTCACTCCGATAATCAAGATGCTGTTCGTCGAGCGCGATCATCGCCGCGGCATTGGTGCGCCAGCCCGGCGCCGCGAAGCTCTTCGACGGCTCGCCCAGTATCGCCCGGTATGCCTCGAAAGCGTCGCCCAGTTCGTCGCGCACGCCGCGCTCACCTATTTCATCCAGATGATCCTGCCAGCGCACGTGGTCGTAACCATGCACCCCAACCTCGAAACCGCGCGCTTTTAGTTCTCGAATCGTCGCGGGGAACGACAGTGCGATCGGTCGCGACGGCAGGATCGTGCCCGAAAGTATCGTGCGCATCCCGTACATCGACACGGCCTTGGTGCGAAACATCTTGCCGACGAAGCCGCGATTGCGGAACACGCGCAAAATCGCGCGGCCGGAATTGTCGGGACCCATCGCGATATAGAAGCTGGCGGCGACGCCTTCGTGCTCGAGCATGTCTGCCAGGCGCGGCACACCTTGCTCGAGACCCTGATGGGTATCGACGTCAATCTTGAGTGCTATTTCCACGAAAGAGTATTGCCGCGACCGCGCGCCGCGGGTGATTCGCGCTTACTTCGCCATCTCTGTACGGAACCAGTCCATCGAGATCTTCACGCCGTCGTGGAGATTCACCTTGGGCGTGACGCCCAGCAGCTTGCGCATTTTCGTATTGTCGGGTACGCGCCGGGGGATGTCCTCATAGCTGTTACCGTACACTTCTTCCTGGGTGACAAATGTTATCCGCGATTTCGTCGGTCCAAACAGCTCGAGCATCAACTCGGCAAATTCGAGCACGGTCGTTTCGACATCGACGCCTATGTTGATTGCTTCGCCGTCGGCCGCAGGATTGATTCCCGCCTGCACCGTCGCCTCGATCGCGTCGCTCACGTAGGTGAAGCAGCGCGTCTGCTTGCCGTCACCCACGACCGTGAGATCGGCGCCGCGCAGCAACTGCCCCATGAAAATCGTGAACAGGCGTCCCACGTCCACCTTGTCGAGGCGCGGACCGTACGCGTTGAAATAGCGAACCACCGTCACCGGCATCCCGAGCTTGTGGTACGCAAAACAAAAATGCTCGCCGACCGCCTTCGAGGTCGAGTAGCACCACCGGTCGATACTGGTCGCGCCCAGCACGCGATCGTCATCTTCGCGCCACGGAACCTTGGGATTCCTGCCGTACACTTCCGAGGTCGAGCTGAACACGACGCGCTTGTTGTATTTGTACGCCGCTTTCAGCACGTTCTGCGTCCCGTTCACATTGACGTTGAGCGTCTGATAGGGATCGGCGACGTAGTGCTCGACGCCAACTACTGCCGCTAAGTGGTAGACCAGATCCGCTTTCGCGATCAGACCGTCGACCAACTCGACATTGAACACCGAGTCGCGCACGTAGTGGAAGCGCGGATTGTTCAAAAGGTGGCGCACCTTCCCGATCGATCCCGTATCAAGCACGAAGACTTCGTCGCCGCGCGCGATAAACGCGTCCGAAAGATGTGAGCCGAGAAATCCCGCGCCGCCGGTTATCAGAATCCGCATGCGACCTCCGCGCTACTCGAACAATTTCTTGCCATCGCTGGCCGCGCCACCTAACACTGCGCGCGCCGGCCCTTCGGCGCTACCCTCGAACTGCGCGATTCTGACGCTTATGCTGCCCTCGCCCGCCGCAACTTCGATCGCGCCATCGTGAGACTCGCCGAGTATCTGCCCCGGCTCGCCGCGACTGCCGTGTTCAGCCGCAATTTTCGCGTCCCATACCAGCAGCTTTTTTCCGTCCGCGAAACAGAATGCACCGGGATAAGGATGCGTCACTGCGCGAACCAGGTTGAAGATCCTGCGCGACGGCCATCGCCAATCGA
Source organism: Deltaproteobacteria bacterium (assembly GCA_003135855.1). Lineage (GTDB taxonomy): Bacteria > Desulfobacterota > Binatia > Binatales > Binataceae > Binatus. Next base: position 33,484 of record PNBD01000030.1, on the reverse strand, counting down.
TTCGCCCATCTTCCGGCTGCCGCCGTCCGAAGTAACTACCTTTCGAGATATCCTGTTTTCGTTGCGGCGCGGTCCCAGTGACTATTCGCGGATGCATCTCGGTTATCAATTCGACACCGAGCGGCGCCAACTTCCGGTAGAGTGTGAGTGCGTTGTCGCTGTCGTCGATTGCGACCTCGCGCTGCCCGACGATATCGCCCGCATCGGCGCGCGCGACCATATGATGCAGCGTGACACCGGCCTCACGTTCACCATTGACCAGCATCCAGTTCACCGGAGCGCGTCCCCGATACGCCGGCAAGAGCGAGCCGTGCAGATTGAACGCACCGATGCTCGCGAGGTCCAGCACGCTGTCTGGAATCAGGTGCCGATAATAAAATGAATAAATGACGGCCGGCTTGATTGCCGCGATCTTTGCCGCCGCCTCGCCCTCCAGGTCGTCTGTCATGTACACCGGAATTCCGCGCGACTCCGCCAGATCGGCGCACGACTTCCACCAGATTTGTTCATGCAGGTCGTCGCGATGAGTAAAAAGGGCGGCAATCGGCGCGCCCATATCGAGCAGCGCCTTCATGCATTCGTAGCCCATCTCGTGATACGCGAACAGCACACAGGCGGCCGATTTTACCGCCGCGTCAGCGGCGCCGTTCGAACTGGCAAATGACACGATTGGCGTTGACTGCACCGCGCTCGCGCTGCGCCCGCTGGTGCCGTGCACCGCGCGCACGATGTAGGTCGGCCGCCGGCGCACCTCGATATAAATTCGCCCCACGTACTCGCCGATCAATCCGAGCGCCAGAAAAATCACGCCGACGAAAAAGAACAGCACGGCGAACAATGTCCACAACGCGCCTTCTTGCTGCGGCCCGTAGATCAATCGATGCGCCAGCAGGATCATCGCGAACAACGCATCGAGTACGAATATCCCGACGCCGGTCAGACTCAGCACTTGGATCGGAATCAGCGAGAAGCCGGTGATCAGATTGAGGCTCAGCTTCGCCAGACCGAACAGGTCGTACTTCGATTCCCCGCCCGCGCGCACCTCGTGACCGACGGGAATTTCCGCGACGCGTTTGGCGAAAGTATTGGCGAGCGCCGGCACGAACGACGCCTTTTCATCGCAGTCCACGACCGTGTCGACAATATGCCGCCGATACGCGCGCAGCATGCATCCGTAATCGTGCATCGGCACGCCGACGATCAGCGACGTCAGCCGGTTGTGCAACCGCGATGCGTATTTCCGATATGCGTGATCGTGGCGCTCTTCCCGCCATCCGCCAACCACGTCATTGCCATCATCGATCGCTGCCAGCAGCCGTGGAACCTCTTCAGGAGGATTTTGCAGGTCCGCATCGAGCGTGACGACTACGTCGCCGCGCGACTGTCGAAAGCCCGCCAGGATCGCCGAGTGCTGCCCGAAATTGCGCGCGAGTTCCACCACCCGGACGCGACCCTGTTCGTTGGCGGAAATTTCGCGCAGGATTCGCAGCGAGTCGTCAGTCGAGCCATCGTCTATGAAAACCGTTTCCCACGGGCGATTGAGTCCGTCGAGCACCGGCTTCAGGCGCGACCAAAGCCGCTCCAGATTCGCCGACTCGTTGTATACCGGCACCACGATCGACACGAGTTGCGATTCCGTCGATGACGCCGGTGAAGTGCCACGAATCGGTGATATTTTGCCGGAGGAGCTCAAGCTAAGTGTGCGGCCGCCGCTGCTTGGGGCTATCTGCCTTGAGCCGCCGCACCCGTACATTCTACAGACCATTTCGCGATTTTAAAGCCGACTCATCCCGTTGACGGCGCCGATTCACCTCGCGAGACTGCATCGACACTATGCTCGCAACCAGCGCCCGCTCTCGTCTAATCCTGTGTGCTCTCGTTGCAGCGGCGCTGTATCTTCCCGGACTCGGCGCGCCGGCGCTATGGGAGCCTGACGAAGGACGCTACGCCGAGATCGCGCGCGAGATGGTCGCGACGCACGACTACGTCACGCCTCGTAATGACTTCGAGCTCTACTTCGAAAAGCCGCCGCTTGTGTATTGGTGCGAGGCGGCCGCGATCCATCTTTTCGGCCCCACCGAATTCGCCGTGCGTTTGCCCTCTGCGATGTTCAGCATCGGGCAAGTCGTCCTCACCGCCGCGATTGCCGACGCGATGCTTGGTGCGAGCGCCGCCATTCTCGCCGCTCTCGTTCTGATGCTCTCCCCACTTTTCTTCGCCTTTGCACGCTTCGCGACGCTCGATCCCGCGCTCGCTTTTTTTCTCACCGCGGCACTCGGCGCGTTTTACTTCGCGTCCCGCTGTGCTTCGTTCGCTGATCGAACAAGTCGGACCTGGATTCTCACCTCCGCCACGATGCTCGCATTCGGCACTCTCGCCAAAGGCCCGGTCGCGCTGATCCTTGGCGGCTCGATCGTCCTTATCTGGCTCGCGTTCCAGCATCGTCTCCGCGAAATCGCCAGGATGCCCCTGGTCTGGTGCGCAATCATCTACTTTGCGATCGCTGCGCCCTGGTTCATTCTGGCCGAGTTGCGCAATCCCGGTTTTCTCCGATTCTTTTTCATTCACGAGCACCTGCAGCGCTACCTGTCATCGCAGGAGCACGGATGGGGCCTCTGGTTTTTTTTTCCAATCGTGATCGCCGGATTCTGGCCGTGGATTTTCTTCGTGCCGCTCGGCTGGTCCGCGATGCGCGCGATTCCTGAAACTTCCGATAGCAATTCTTCGCCGGCTACAGCTCGCTCCGATTCACACTTCCTCACGATTTGGTTCGTCGTGATCTTCGTCTTCTTTTCGATACCGCGTTCCAAATTGGGGACCTACATTTTGCCGGCCTTGCCGCCTCTCGCAATTTTCGCGGGCTGCGGCCTCTCGCGCCTCACGTCCGCCGCGTCCGAATATCGCATTCGCCTATTCAACTACTTCGCGATCGCTAACATTTTGATCGCGCTGATTGCCGCGATCGCGCTCGCTCTGGCTCTTTATCCGCTCTATCCTGCGCTCGCGATCGACTGGATGCTCATCGCGGCTGTCATCGCGATCGGCGCTCTGCTGATGTACACGATTGCTCGCATTCCTTCGCGCACTCCGTATGCCATCGCAGCGCTCGCGATTGCGATGGCTACCACGATCGCGCTCGCCGAGCGTGCACGCGAAGACGCCGCGCCACTCTCGACCTATCGAAACCTCGCGCGCGCGGTCGTGCCTTATCTCAGCGCTGATGACAACCAATGCACGCTCGCGTCTTATCGCCACTACATCCAGTCGCTGCCGTTCTATACGCATCGGCGCGAAACGCGCGTCGTCTATTGGGGTGAACTCTCCGAAGTCACGCTCGGCACGCCAGTCAAATCGCCTTTCCTGGTCGGCTCCGATGCGCGCCTAAGTGAAATCTGGAGCTCGGGCGCGTGCATGATCTTGATCGCCAACGCTAGCGATATTCCCGTGTTGCGCGAATTGCTGAACCCGACGCCCGTTGTCCTCGGGTGCGAGGGCAAGAAGCTCGCGCTCTACAATGGAGCTCTCGCGCCGCCGCCCGCCGCATCTACCTGCCTCGATCGATCCGGCCGGTGAATCGAGGGGGTACTTGGAATCCCTCCAATCCGACGGTACCTTCTGACAGACGGCATCTGATGGCTGACGAACCTGAATTGCTGAATTCGCTTCACGACGAAGAGACTACTAACTCGCGAGAGATCTCATAGCGGTGGCTCGCAAGAAATCCGACACTACGGCCGAGACCAATCCGGTCGTCGCACCGCCCGCATCCGATCAGTCGCTGGGCCAATCCCTCACCCAGGCCCGCGAGCGTCGCGGCCTCACACGCGATCAGGTCGTGATGGAGGCTCACGTTCCCCTGCACTACGTCAAGATGATCGAGACCGACAGTTTCAATCTCATCTCGGACCGGCTCTATCTGGTGCCGTTCCTGCGCAAATACTCGAGCTTCCTCGGGCTCGACCCCGAGGAGATTGCCGCGCGCTTCGTCCGCGACGTTCAACACTCGGAAAGCAACGTGGTGCGAATCTCGGGACCGCTCACGATGGTCGCGAAACGTCGTGGCGCGGGGCGGCGCATCGCGCTCGGCATCCTGGCTGTGGTCGTTCTGATCCTGCTCGTCGATTTTGTGTGGCGTCACTTCATGAGTGTGCGCGATACGGTTGTCCCGGTCGCTGTTGCACCTTCCGCCGCGCCCGCGACTGCCACATTCGTACCCACTCCCGCGGCCGCCGCGATCATGCCGCCAGTGGTGTCCGCTGTCCCGCAATCCGTCCCAAAGGTGGCGCCCCCTTCCAGACCTGCATCTTCTCCAGCCTCAAAACCGGTCGCGCCCGCGCCAGCTTCGCCGCCAAAGGAACCCGCCTTCGACGACTAGCCGCTACGCTCACGGATTGTTTTGATTTTTCGACAGTGACTGCGAATGCGTTTTTCGCGGCGATCGCGATGCGTTAGTGCAACGCCGCATTGGCGATCTCTTCCGCGACCAGCGCCTTTGCTTTGCGCGGGTCATCGCCGGAATGCACCACCGCGACCACCTTGAGCTGATCGAGCGATCCTTCAATCGATGCGCGCGCAACGATTATCGTGTCGTAAAGCTCGTTCTTCGGGATGCTTTCGTAGGGCGTCGGCGCGTTGGCGCCGCTCAACTGCTGCTGCATCGTCTGGTAGCTCCTGAAGTTTTCCGTCAGCGGATCTTGCGGACTCAGCGCACGGCGCCGCGCCTGGATTTCATACGGGTCGGCTGACGGCGCATCGCCGGTATCGCCCAACGGCGGCGGCTCCGCTCCCGCTGCTTTCAGCAACTCAACCATCGATGGATCGCCCGGAAACAATTGATTCAACGACACGCCCGGCGCGAGCACTTGCTGATTCACCGTCACTGTCAGCGTCACGATCTCCGACGGGTCCGGCGCCGATGAACGCCTGGCCGCCCGCAATGCGTCCGTCAATACGTTCTGCACCACCGGGTCGGTGCAGATCGCCACGACGCCCGCGTTCGCCGGCAAGTCCAGCTTGCCCGCCGTCCGGACATCTGCGGCATACGCCGTCACCGCGATCGCCGTCACCGCGATCGCCGTCACCGCGATCACAATGATCGCGGCGCTCGCACTCAATGCGCTCGCAGCCGCCCGCCTGATGCTCATTTCCCCGATTGCCTGCTACGGAATTTTCTGCTGCAACAACTCCAGCGCTCGGGCCGCGCGCCATTTGACCAGCCTCTCCGCCAGCTCCTTGTCGTTCAGCGCGATTATCTGCGCGGCAAACAATCCGCCGTTCGCGGCGCCCGGTTTTCCAATCGCCATGGTCGCGACCGGCACTCCCTTGGGCATCTGTACGATCGACAGCAACGAATCGATTCCGTTGAGCGAGGTCGTCGGCATCGGCACTCCGATCACGGGCAGGATTGTTTTGGCCGCCACCACTCCCGCCAGATGAGCCGCGCCACCCGCACCAGCTATGATCGCCAACAATCCGCGCCCAGCCGCCGTCGCCGCGTACTCCAGAGTAAGCTCCGGCGTGCGATGCGCCGACATGATCCGAACTTCATGTGACACTTTAAGTTCTGTCATCACCTCAGCCGCCGCCGACATGTACTCCCAGTCGCTCTTGCTGCCCATGATCACGCCGACTTTTGGTGCGTTGGTATCCGCCATCAGTTCGTCTCCGTCCGACCAGGCCCTTTGAAAATCGACACCCCGAATCTGCAGGCTGATTTGCGCTGCTCGCCAAGTCAAGCCGCGCGGATATGAGCGCGGCAATTAATTCGGCAAAATAGAACCGCGATGGCGACTCCGATTCCCGACAATCAATGCGAGTTCACGCTCGTCGATGCGGCTGCGATCACCGGCGGCCGCCTGCACGGCGATGCCTCGATCGCCACGCGTGGCGTCAGCATCGATACGCGCGCGGTCGCGCCCGGCGCGCTCTTCGTCGCGTTGCGCAGCGCATCTGGCGATGGCCACGATTATCTCCGGCAGGCGCCTCAGCGCGGCGCCGCTGCAGCAATCGTCGAGACTGGCAGAATCCACGCGGGTATCCCCTGCATCGAGGTCGCCGATACTCTGGTCGCCCTTGGTCAGCTTGCTCGCCGACATCTCGCGCGCGTCCGCGATGCGCATCCGCTGCCGACCATCGCGATCGGCGGCGCCGCCGGCAAGACCAGCACCAAGGAACTCACCGCCGCCGCCGCCCGCACGGTATTCGGTCCCACGCTTTCGACGCCGGGAAATCTCAACAATCGCATCGGCGTTCCTATGACCATCTTCACGCTCACCGACAATCATCGCGCCGCGGTTCTCGAATGCGGCACCAATCTGCGCGGTGAAATCGCGAGCCTCGCCGCGATTGTCGAGCCCGACGCCGCGCTTGTGCTCAATGTCGATCTCGAACACACCGAGGGTCTCGGCACTCTCGACGATGTCGCCGATGAAGAAGCGGCACTGTTCTCGACCGCGCGCCGTTTCGCCGTCACCTCGTCTGACGAACCGCTCGTGCTTGCGCGAATTCCTTCTCACTTGCAGCGCATCACCTTCGGCAAGTCAGCCGGCTCGGACGTGAGGCTCGATCGTCGAGCTTTCGGCGCGGATGGACGCGCCCGAGTCCGAGTTGCGCTGAGCCCATCGCTCCGCGGCAACAACGATCCAAATCTCGATTTCGAAATTGGTCTCCTGGGCGAGACCGCCGCGCTCAACTGCGCTGCCGCGATCGCGGGCGTAGCCGCGATGCGTGGTCAACCATTCGCGGCGCGCGAACTTCTCGCGATTGCCGATGCGCTCGCAGCCGTCCAGCCCGTCGCAGGACGTCTCGCGACGCTCTCGATCCGCGGCGTCCACGTCATCGACGACACCTACAACTCCAACCCTCGCTCGATTCGCGCCGCACTTGCGGCTGCGCGCGAAGTCGCCGACGGACTTGGCGCGCGCCTCGTGATCGCGATGGGCGATATGCTCGAGCTAGGCGCGCTGTCGCTCGACGCGCACGTCGCGAGCGTTCGCGACGTGATGCGCGAGCAGGCCGCCGCGTTCGTCGCCGTCGGCCCCGAGATGCGCGCGGCCGTCGCGACGATCATCCGCAGCGAGCCCGCGGCCAACATCGACACTGTCTCGGACAGCGTCGCCGCCGGAAAATTGATCGCATCGATCGTACGCCCTGGCGATGTCTTGCTGCTCAAAGGGTCGCGCGGGATGGCCATGGAACGCATCCTCGATTCGCTCCGCCCCTGACAGCGCGAGAGCTCAATTCAGATAAATTCCATGAGAGGAAGTCGTCCCTTCTCTTACTCGTTAAGAATCTCCGCCAGATGCTGCAAACTCACCCGATCCCCGATCGCGACCAGATGATCCCCCGCTTGCACGATCGTTCCGGGTTCTGGAATTAGCGAAATAGGATCGTCACCGCGCTTCAGCGCAACCACTCTGAGCTTCGCCGTCCCGCGCTCGACTGCTTCGATCGTCTTTCCCACTGCATGACTGCCCGGCTCGATTTCGATCTCCTCCAGATCGATCTCGTCGCCATGACCGGGCGTCGCCAATTCAAGAAAATCCACCACCGCCGGTCGCAGAATCATCGACGCGATTCTCATTCCGCCGCGCTGATATGCCGAGATAACCTGGTTCGCGCCCGCCGACTTGAGCCGCCTGAGACCGGTTTCCGACTCTCCGCGTGCGTGAATCGTGATGCCTGGATTTTTCTCGCGCGCGGAGAGCGTGATGTAAACATTGTCGGCGTCGGAATCCGTCGCCACCACAATCGCTCGCGCTGATTGAATCCTGGCCTCCTCCAGAATCTCGTCCTCCAGCGCCGACCCAGTCACGTGCAACACGTCCAGCCGCGCCAGTTCCTTTTCGAGCGCGACATCGGGATCGATCACCACTACAGGTACGCTATGCCTCTGCAGTTCCTCGGTGACTACGCGTCCGAAGCGCCCGAAGCCGCACACGATCACGTGATTTTCCATTTGATGAATTTTTCGTTGCATTGCGCTGATCCCCAGGAAGTCTCTCAGCTGCCCCTCGATCACCACCTCGGCCGCTACCGCCAACAGGTACAAGGCCGTTCCCACTCCGGTGATGATCAGTACGATTGTGAAAATTCTGCCGTCGGCGCTGAGCGGTTTGACTTCGCCATAGCCGACCGTCGAAATCGTAATCACTGACATAAAGAGCGCGTCGAGGAGCGACATCTTCTCGATCAATATGTAGCCGACCGTTCCCGCTCCTGTCAGGACGATGAGTCCGGAAACCGCCAACAGCAATCTACCTACTGGACTCCGCAACAATCTCCGATGCGCGGCTTCTTGCAACTTGGCACGGTACGCTTGATCGTCCGAAGAGCGATGTGTTTTTTCTGCCATTCGTCCGAACTTGGGACCTTCGACTAAGCGGGCCTCCCGCCGCCTGCCAAACTCGCAGCGAGCTCGATACCGGCGACTGCGGTCCCGCTATACTCGCGAGCCTCGCGACAAAACGAAAGCGGCTGCCGATCGTCCGGCAGCCGCTTTCGTCAATCCATCGGTCGCGTAGCGCGATGCTATCTCAATTCATTCCTCTGCCAATCTCGAAGGCCCAAGTTACAAAAAATCGCACGCCACCACCCACGCTCCGGCTTTCAAAACCCGATCGCTATCCAGTTGAAACCCGTCAGACCGAGATCTCCGGAACTGTCTGCGACGTGAACTACGCCCGCATCATTCCAGTCCGTAAACACCTGCGCCGTTGTTTTTGTGATCGGGCCGGATTCGATCACAACCAGGCCGCCAACCATTGCGCCCGCGCCAGTCAGCGAGTTTGTTACCCACTGCGGCTGAAACCAGAACGCGGCGTTCGGAAAAGCGAGTGGGAAGTCGACCTCCCACAGCCCGTTCTTGATCGCCCGCTGCGTCTGCCCCATCAGCGAGAAAAAACCCCACTGAACGATCGCGACGACAGGTCCGCGCCCGATATCGGCGAACGGGATTTTCAGATAGCCGGTTGGCTGCATCGAGCCCGTAAAGCCCGCCATGAACCCCTGCAACACACCGATGCTCGCGATGTTCACGTCCTGCCGTTGCTTCAGAAATGAACTCCGGTTCGCCAACTGCTGATGCGGCTGGTTCGAAATGCCAAGTCCGCTGAAGCTCGCGTCGATCGCCGCGCCTTCGACCGGATCGGTCGCCTGGATCTCGTACACCTCATTCGAAGTGTATTGTGGGCTATCGATTAGTGTAGCCATTGACTACCTCAGAAGGTCAGCGTCCAGGTGCCGCTGAGACTCATGTTCGCGGTAAATAGTATTGGCGCGATGGTCTTGCGCGCGAGCATCGGCGTCGGCGCAGTCGTCCCCGGCAGTCCGATTCCCGCGTGATTCGCAAACAGTGCCAGCTCCTGGATAGTTAGTCCCTGCGCGCCGGCGTCCACTCCGGTCAGCGACCAGTCGAACGCTACCGCTCCGTTGCCATCGACCGTGTGGCCGTCTAGCGCTCGGTAGTATCCCGGCGCCGTAAGTTGGGTATCGGTGACGGTCGGCGGATTCGATCCCGACCCAAACCCGATCACTGCCGCGAATTGTCCCTGCGTGTCGCCGCCAATCAGTGAAGCCAGCGCGGGGCGGCCGGAAAATACGAACAGGTTCCGACCTTCGTGCACCCACACCACTTTGCCCGATTCGACCACGCGGATTCTTACTATTCCAACCGGCCTTCTCATCTTAACCTCCGTGCAAAACCGCCGCGCCATTCAACACCAGCGCTGAATCCGCGACCATCGGTTCGTTGGCGCCATATGTAATTCCGCTGTGCCGGTAATGGCTATTGTAAAGCGGCACGATCGGACCGAACGTATCCGCCAGCGGCGCTGTCTCAATCACGACTACCAGTGGACCATCCTGCGCCGCGGGCGCCGCATCGAGCTGGTCTCGAGTGTCCCCGTCGAGCGTCACGCGATCGTCAGGGATCGGCATGAAGTCGGTAACCGGCGGGATTAAGAACCAAATCGAATCCAGCCACGCACGTGCTGGCTTGAAAAAATTGATCGACGCGGTCGCCAGTATTACCGCCGCCCCCTCGACCGCCTGGCCTTCCTTCAGGTTGATCACCACGCGGAACACCGCCCAGCCTTGGCTTGCCGGATACGTGTGGCCACCCCAACTGCTTTGCCCCTCCAGCAGATCGATATCGGCCCATCCAAGCGAGCCCAGCGCGCGCTTCACAGCGAACGGTGTGCCGCGGAATCTGTGCAACGGAATCGCAATTTTCAACAACTCGCGTTGCGCTATCTGCGCAATCAATTCCGGCACCACGCCGTCTGCTTCGATCAGATTGTCGACGTCAATCAGCAGATCGATATTCGTGAGCGCATCGACTCCGCTCGGAATCGGCTCAACCAATTGCCAAAACGGTGAAAGGACATCGAACTGCCACGCGAGAAAGGGCAGCGCGCTGTCCGGCACCGAGTCGATTCGATAAACCAGCAACGGCACCAGGTCCAGCGCGCCGAGCCGCTCGATCAGGACCAGCAGTGACTGGCTGCGCAAATCATTGATCGAGGGCGCCGAGGACAGTTCGGCCATCAGCTCTGCTCCGTGCTGAATGCTTGCGCCAGTGTGATCGCTGTACAGTTCGCCCACTGCCCCGCCGAAAGTTGCGTGTACGGCGGCGCGTCCAGCACCACTTCATACACTCCCGCGACCGACAACGCCGCGATCAGCTGGCTCGGCACGATATCCCGCTGGATCTTCGCCGCGAGGTCGAGTGCGAACTGGCGAGCCGCCGTCCCAGCAGCCGCGATGGTCTGCGCGGGATCCGCGTCCGCGTACAGCGTTATCGTCGCGTGGATCTGATAGTCCACTTCGATAACTGCCAGCGCGTTTACTGTGTCGGTAAGCGGTCGCACCGTGTCTGCGTTGACTGCGGATTGCACTTTCAATAATAGTTCGGCGCTCGCGACGCCGGCTGGATTCGGCGCAGCCGCCGGCTGAATAGTCACTGGCCCGGTGAGTACATATACATTGACCCTGCCCGGTACTGGACTGACTATCTGCGCATCGACAATTGTGGGGTCCGCGCCCATCGCGAAAAATCGGTACGCGCCCACCGGTCCTGCCACACTGAACTGGTTCGGCGCGGCCTGGATTCGCGTCCGCAAATGCTCGTCAGTCTCAGGCGCCGATCCGCCCGCCGTCGCCGTCGTATTACTCACGCTCGCGATCGTCGCATTCGGGTTGAGCTGTACGCTGACCTGTCCCGCCAGGTAGCCGTTTGCCGCACTCCCGGCCACGGTAGCGGACGCAATCGCGCTGCCCGTCGTCGCGCCCGGCGCGATCACCACGCTCGCAGTAGTCGCGAAAGCGAAATGCCCGTCGCTGGTGCCGACCAGCGTGCCTTTTGCGATGATGAACGGCACCGTGAGCGGACCGGTCAAGGTGAACAGGATCGTCGTGAGCGCCGGCTGCGATGCCAGTCGCGTGACCCCGAGCAATTGCCCGAGGTAGTCGAGCATCGGGAACATCGCGAACGCCAGCAGGTTTTGCTCACCGGCAAACTGAATCGCGTTTCTGACTAATGACTCGCGATACGCATACAGATTAATGAGTAATCGTTCGACCTGCGCCGGCTGCAGAGTCCGCCCCGACGCGGCCTCAAATTCCGCAACCATGTCGGCCAGGATCAGATTCGGATCCAGCCCGTCGGCATCGTTAACGAACACCGGCGGCGGCAGCGATGGAATACCTGCGGCCATTATCTCAAATCCTTTCCGCATCCAGGATGCGGTGATTCGCTAACCGCCCGCTCCCGGAATGCTGACGGTCGTGCTTTGAAGCGGTGTAGGCGTACTACCTAGTTTGAGTTGCCAATTCAGCGTGACATCGATATGTGCACCGGACTGCGAACCGCCATCGTTTACCGGCTGCGCCGTCACCGACACCAAAGTAACGCGCGGCTCCCAGCGCGTGATCGCCGATGTCAGCTCGCTGACCATCGCCGGCAATGCGCTGTTGATTGGTTGATCGATGTAACGCCAGATGTTCGAACCGAACGTAGGACGCAGCGGATCGGTACCCTGCGGAGTCGTGACAATTATTCCGAGGCACTGCTCAACGTCGGCGATTCCTTCCACGATCTCGCCGATCGCTCCCAGCTTGAGCGACCAATCGGCCGACCTGATATCGTCGAGTGTGATTGCGCCGATCGGCATCGTTTATCCCGCCACCACGTCGCTGCTTGCTGTTACGATTGTTCCGCTTAGGACTCCGCCGTCGTCATCCTGCACCCGCACCGAATCTCCGAGGCGTGCTACCCCCGCCAATTCGGCGCCGTTGCCGAGCCGAACCTGTCCCGCCGCTTTGATCGTGATATTGCCGCCGCTGTCGATCGCGATTTGCGATCCGCCCGACGTCAGATCGAAGTTGGCGCCGCCAGGCAATTCGATCGTCATCGAGTGATTGCCGCCGTCATACGCCATTTCCGCGCCATCATTGAACTTGAAATCAAGCACGTGCGCGGCGCGGTCGTATTCCACGCTCGTTCCGTCCGCAAATCCCATATGCATGATGTTCGGGTTGCTCACCGGCGGACTATCGGCGCTCGAGTAAATCGCGCCGAGCACCGCCCCGGCTTCGTCACGAACGTCCATCAGGCACACCACCTGCTCACCCACGTCGGGCATCCAGTAGGCCTTGTCGTTCTGCGTCTTCGCGAAAACCACCGACAGCCACCACGACACGACTTGGTCGTAATCCGGGAATACGACTCGCACTTTTGCCCGCGCGACGTCCTGCTCCTGAACGATACCAACCCGGAACGCCGGCATTCTCGAGTACATCGGTCCATCGTAAGCAGCCAGGTCTCTCATCGTTTCCCTTCCAACCGTTTCTCGTTACTTAGTTCACTACTCACTTCAGTGGGCCAGACGAGTTCCAACAATCGATGTCGTATAGCCACTTGCGCGCTCAATATGATGCTGCGCCGATTCGATTTGATATACGCCGTCGAGCGCCTTCCACCCACTCACCAGGATGTTGTTCCCCGCTACCAGCGTCGTCCTTCCCGGACCCTCGATCCGCAATTCGACTGACTCCAGGTCATGCAAATGGAGGGCCGCTTGCGCCTTGGTAAAGGCCTGCTGCCCGTTTTCGCATCGAGTCACAATCTTCAAGACGTCGGCGCTTGGCGTCGTCTGCGCCCCGCTTGCCTCATTCGTAATCAGTTCCTTCGTGTCGGGATCGAAGTACGATACTTGCGCCGCGCTGTAGATACGTCGGGTCTGGTTCTTGAACGAAAATGTCGTCACATCCGGGCGCGTGATAGTCAGCACCGCCTGGGTTTGCTCCAAGGGAAAACGGGCATAAAAAATGAGCTGGGAACCGCGAATCGTGAAATCGTAGTTGTGTTCGATTGCGAGTCGCTTCAAGAACTCCAGATCCGTCTCGAGTCGCTGCGTGATCCGCTCAAATCCGACATCGCTCTCCTCCGATTCCGCAGCCGCAATGAACTCCAATCCATACTTTGATGAGATCGTCTGCGCGATCTGAACGATAGTTTGATTCTCATACGCCGCGCTGTTCCGAGTCCTCATTGCCGGTATGACGTACGCCGCCAGGCAGCGAAGCCTCATCACGTCGGGCGGCCCATCCAATTCCAGTTCGTCCACCTGAAAGTCTCCACAATTCAGCAACTGCTCGCCGCGGTAGCCAATCTGAAGATTCACGAGGTCGCCCAAGGCCGGATACCACGGGCCCTGCCAGCGCTTCTGACTATCTTCGACTTGGATTTCGACTTCGCCCGAAGCCGCACTCAGTCGATCCGTGTAGCTAATCGCGAGTACCATGTGCGATACATCCGTGGTCACATCACTTCCATTGTATGTGAGTATCCACTCGGGCGAGCGGATAGAGTATGTTGCCGCTGCTGCCATCACACTATCGCGGCTCTAAGCCTCCACGGCGGCAGATCTACATTGACTACCGCGCTATCTGCCAACACCGGAATGTCGATTCTGATGCCTGCCTCAAACACTGGTTCGATTGCTACTTTTGGATTCGCTCTGATTATTGGCGCATACTCAGTGGCGTCTCCGTAGTACCTGAACGCAAGTAGATCCCATCGTTCACCGTCGGCGGTAATGTGAACGATGAACTCCGGCTGCGCGCTCATCGCGCCGCGCTCCGTACTATGGTTGAGGCCAGTACATCGCCTGCTTGAAGAGCCGGCCCAGGCACGCCGGATGCTGCCCGAAGGCTTAGCAACGGAGAAACTCCCGGCAACGCTCGATCCGATTTCGTCGCTCGGGCTGCCGATGCTGACGCCAATCCGAGTGTCGGGAACCCTGATAGCGGCGAAAGATCAAGTTCCGTTAATGCCGCCCATTCTTTGAGCGACAACGCGACCGTGATCGCGATTGGGGTGCCAGAAGCACTCAATTGCTTCGACCGCTGCGCTAGCGACTCGATCACGAAAAAGCCGCGAAACCCTCCATTGCCGAAGACCAGCGGCAAGGCGCGATGCGCCGCGGCTGTCGCCCGTAGTACCGACATCTGCGCGCCTGGATCTGTGAACGATGCGTGCAACATCATTTCAAGCTTCAGCCGTTCCAGCCCATTTCCAAGCCATTGCAGCCGCGGCCTGCTTTCGATCACGCGATGCTCGGCGAAGTCGTACTCGCGAACCGAGTCAAGTGTCTCAGGTGATCCGATCACCTCGAACAAAATGTCGCCTAACACTGCAAACAATGGCGGCTCCTCAATAGAGCGCGCGCTCGCGACGCGCCGCTTCCTGCTTCACTTGCTCGAATAGCTGCTCACGATGTTTCCTGAGCGCCCCGACCACCTGGCGTTCGATGTCAGCGTGATCCTGAGCACTATGAATGATCACTGTCGGTGAAGAGTTAATCGAAATTCCGCCGCTCGCACTTTCTGCACTTCGCGACGGTCCGAGGCTCCGCGGCTCCGCGAATTCCGCGCGGTCGATCCGGGGCGCCGCGAGGATGCTCGGCTTGAGCGAAGTCGCTGTCCCCGTGTTGAAAAGCGCTCTACGGTCGCCAAGCCCCCTCGTCCCGATCGACGAAATTGATCGATCGTTCCGCGCCGAAGGCGAAATCAGATCTCCCATACTGGACAAGCGATTCGACGAGTCATCAAGCTGATGCCATGGCTTTGTTGAAAGCGCCTCCGGCACCTCCGCAAGTGCGCCGACGCCCCCACTTTCTCGCGCCGTTACGATCCCCGGCTGTTGCAGAATTTGTATGAGTGACGCACTCGGTGCCGCAAGGCTTGCCAGCAGATTCGCGCCGCTGATCGAAGAAGACGCGTTCGATTGATCCGGCGCAAACGTCGCGGAGCTCCCTCGCCGACTCCCGAGCATCGATAGCTCAACTTGGATCTGCTCGAGCCGTTTGAGCCCGCTAAGCGCGGCCGTCAACCGACTGCCAAATTCTGCAACGTCGAAGTTCCTGATGCTCTCGCTCGATTCATCATGCCCGGCATCGCTGGTACGCGTTCGATCCGTTGTCACTCCCGCCTGACTAGCCAAACCCATTTTCTGGACGGACGAAACGATCGCGAGGCCATCGCTGGCCCGTCCGATGCTCACGCTCGCACGCGTGAGCTCGCTCAGTCTCTGAACGTCTCGAAGAGACTTCATCGCTTCGCCCGAGCGCGCTTGCGTTTCGCTTTTTTTCGAACGTCGTGCCATATGCGTCGCGTTTGCTCAGTTCTGACTGGTCAATTGCGGCTAGCGGCGCGCTTCAAATCCGGCCCGCTCAAAAGGACGACGCTGCGAAGTCGCAACTTCCACTCGAATCGGCCGGCCCGCCAACTCTCTGCCGTTCAGCAGCTTTAGGGCGATCGTCCCTTCATCCTCAGTTGCCATCTCGACGAATCCGAATCCGCGTGACCGCCCATCGAGCCGATCGCGCACGATCTCCGCTCGCTCGACTCCGCCCGCTTCAGCGAATGCTTCGCGCAAGTCGCCATCGCCCAGGGAGAACCCCAGATTCCCTACGAATAGCCTCATACCCATACTTTTTCACCGTCCGTGAATAGCCATTAGTACTTTGTCTAATAGTCAGTCGCCCAATCGATCATTCGTCCCCTCCGCCGCGTTCGACACGCACGCGCTCGTATTCCGCGGTCGCGTCGAGCCAATACGACAGCTCCGCAAAATCCATCCCGCTCAGTTCCCGGACTGTGAATCCGGATCGAACGAGTCCTGCGAAGCTCGCTGCGGAGGGCGCTCGAAATTTTCGCCGATTACCTCCGCCTGCAGCGCGAGGACATCGGCGAGCTCCATATCGAGCACGTCTTCATACACCACTTTTCGCCCGTCCACGCGCACCAATTCGGCGATCAACGCGAACACTACCGCGCTTGCATCGCCGCCGGCCGCAGTCCGTTGCGCGCGCATCAAGTCGCGTCCGAGGCCTTTGCGCACTTCCGCCCGCGCCCCGGAAGGGAGTTCAATCGTCCGGCTTCCCGATTCATCGGCTTCGCTCGAACCGCCGATTCGCACTCCATTCACCCTGAGGTCTTCCGTCTTCATGTCGTTCGCTCCCGTCGATTCAACGCGCACCGCGTCCGTCGCGATCATCCGCCCACGTGCGACCTGAAGGTCGACAATTGATCGACGCCGCCGACTACATAGATGTTGGCGAATACGTCGTACAAGTATATTTGGACGCCCGCGACGAATAGCTCGCAGTGATAGATACTGACTATTGAAGTTGTCTCTACCATATGATGCTGCTTGAAGGCCGGACTGCCCGCGCTCTTGAAGATTCCGGTCATCATGTAGACCACCGGCAACTCCGCACTGCGCCCTTGGCTCGTGTACTGCTCGAGATTTCCGCGCGCCTGGAACAGATGCGTCTTGAATGGACTCGCCGACATCGCGAGCGTCTCGGCGTCGAACGACGACCATTTGATGCGCGATTCCAGTTTGTCGACCCCGGCCCACAACTCGGCCGTGCCCGCCATGCCGAGGCCTTTGTAATCGATCATCTTGTGCTTGGGATGCGCAATCTCGATTTCCTCGGCTCGTCCCAGCAGTCCGACGCCGTCGATATAGATATTCGCATTAGTCAGTGAGTTGATCTGGATATTCATCGTATATTCCTAAGAGATAGTTCCCGCGGCCACGGTTATCGGACTCGTTTGGCCGAGCTGCTCGAGCAGCGTCACGTCGATGAACGCCTGGAACGTTATGCGCTCCGCAGGCGGCGGTGGCATGACGTCAATATCGAATGTGAGCTGACCTGCCGCGATTTGCGCCGCCGGATTTTCCGCGGGATCGAAGCTCGCTGCGCCGGCCGCCAGGGCGCCGCGTTGAATCAACGATCGGATGAACGCGTTCA
This sequence comes from Deltaproteobacteria bacterium, assembly GCA_003135855.1. GTDB lineage: Bacteria > Desulfobacterota > Binatia > Binatales > Binataceae > Binatus. The sequence goes on along the minus strand of PNBD01000030.1, from coordinate 16,163 downwards.
CGCTTGCCAGGATCGCGTCGATCAATGCGTTCGAGATCGGTTGATCGATGAACTGCAGCATCGCAAGTTCAACCGATTCCTCGATTACGTCCATCGTGCGGCGCACGGAAATGAAATTGTCCGGCGACGTCACGGTCGGATACGCCGCGCTGCGATTCCCCCACACCCGAAGACCGGTGGCGAACGCGTTAAACACGGTGACGATTCCCGCCGCGTTCAGACTGTTCACGTCGGACGTCGAATCCAGAATCGAAGCGTAGAGCTGGATGTCCGGTCCGAGAATTCCGTTCACCTGGGTGTTCGACGGCGACCACCAATATCCCTTCGCCAGATCCCGCGCCGCCATCGCGCCCGCAACCCACTGCGAGTATGGGCTGGTCGCGTTCGCATTGTATTGCGCCCCAACCGCCGTCCCCGAACTATTCAGCGTTACCCCAGTCGGAACGATACCGGTGTCGAAAAACGACTCCTGTGGAAAGCAAAGCATCGCGCGCTTGCTCGAGGATCCAAATGCATTGCCTGTGACCGCTCGGTTCGCGATCGCTCCCGCCACCGACGTCGCGGGCGGCGAATCGATCAGCGCCATCGCGCGGATCTTGTTCGCCAATGTGCTGAGCGCCGCGGCGACGTCGGCATTCTGCGAATAACCGGGCGCGATGAGTATCTTCGCGAAAAATCCCAGGGTCATGTACGTGGTCTGCAGCGCCTGCAGCCCGCTGTAAACTCCGCTCGTCACCGCGCCAATCACGTCGGCGTCAGTCACCTTCGAGGGATCTGCGTAGTTGAAAGCGATCAGCACCGTCGCGCCATCGGTGATGTGTCCGCCCGCGCTGCCTTCGACAATCGTGATCACACCGTTGATCGCGTCGAGCGTGTAGTCAGTCGTCACCGAGTAGGTAGTGCCGGCTGGCGAGCTGGTGACAACCACATTCGACACGCCCATATGCCCAAGGTTGATCGCTCCCTGCGCATTAAACGTGAACGCCGTCGCCGCGATCGCGGTGAAATGCCGCGCCGGGTCGAACACGTTCACCACGATCGCCTGCCCCGCGCCCTGGCCCTGGATGGCCGCGAGCGCGTATGGAATCGAATAGCCACGTACCAACGGCCCGAACGTGGCCGCGTCGATCGCCGACGAAACCAGTGTCGGCACGTTGGGCAGCGCCGCGTTAGTTTGTCCCGCGATCGCCCATTCCGGCGCCGTGCCCACCAGCCCGATCACGGCTGACTTGACGATCGTGACTGGCACCGGCCCATTGGGCACCTCGATCACTTCAACTCCGTGCAAGAAACTGGCTGGCATGTATCACCTGTTACTTAGTTGCTCGACTGGCTATTCGCCCCGCCGCATTGTACTAGTCAATCGTGTTCTTCTAGTTGATTGGCTGGCTATCGCCGGACTCCGCTGTCGCCTGTTCCGCGTACGCGTATGCGATTTGCACAGTCTCACCCACTGAAGCCGCACCGCCCGCAATTATCGAAACAATTCCCTGCACCCGATCAGTTTCGAAATCCGTGCCCTGGATAAGTTGCGCGCCTCCCGCGGCCGTGATTATCAACGCAAAAATATTCTGATGAGGTAGCTGAATCTTGCCCGACTGATCGAAAACATAAGCGGAGGCCCCCACCGTGATTGCCGTCAGACCGCCTTCGTCCAACGCCACGCCTTTGATGAACAGCGGAAAATCATTGGTCGCCGCCTGCTCGATCGCGATCGTCGCCACCGCAAAACTCAGCGCGTAGGTCCAGACCCCACCCTGCTTGTCTCGTTCAACGAACTTCTCGCGCGTCGGATACATCTTGCGGCAGCCCGCGATCGCGTATCCCGTCAGCGCGCCACGAACCGCTTCGATGATTGCGTACGCCCCCGGATTCAGCCCCGACGCGCTGCCACCGACGCTCCAGCCCAGGTCGCGCATCAAGATAGCCACTTCAAATTCGAGCGTACGTTCCTGAATTACCGCCGCGGTATCGATTCGCTCGCCGTACGTCGCGCCCTTGTACATGACCATCGCCGCGCCCACGCGATGCGTCAGCCGCCACGTCTCGGGCCGGTCCGGGTAATGAATGATCTCGATTGAATTGATTTGTGAACGCAGGCGCTCGACGATTGCTGCTTCGATCGTGCCTATGTCCGTGGGCGTCGCCGGCGCAAACGTCTCGCCAGTCCACGACCCATCAAGCATCGCCCCCATCTCAATAACCCTTCAGATTTCTGCGGCCGAACACGCGGCTCGGACCCCGCAATGTTTCAGCTTCACTTGCTGCCGGAGGCTCGCTGCCATCCGCCGCGATTCCCAATGTCAGCTCGCCGGCCGCGATCTTCGCCAGCAATCCGATCGCATCTTCATAGCGCCGACGCGCATCCCCGAGATCGTGCAGCGGCCTGAGCGATTGCAATCGATACATCGCGATGTCGGTCGCCAACCGGCTTAGCACCGCCGGCGGCTCAGCTAGCGGAAGCTCAAAGCGGCCCTCGAGATATCCATCGATCTCGGCCGACGCGTCGCTGAGCGCCTGCAAAATTGGCGCGCTCTGAACGCTGGTTGATGTCGGATCCTCGTTGGTCAACTGAACCAGATCGCGATTCGGATATCGGTTGATCATTTCCTGGACAGTCGCGTAACTCACTTCATCAATCCTCGCCGCCTGATTTCGCGTTGGCCGATTGCCGGGTCTTTTGGTCTCTCCGCGGGTGCCGGCAAGATGCCGTCACCCGCGAGGAGTGGTCACGTGCGCCGGCTTCGCGGGCAGGAGGAAAGACCCACGATTGCCCGGCCCTGGGAGATCAGCTTTTCCATTTGACTATGAGGCGACTAGCCATTGGCTAATCAGGATAGATACTCACTGACTATTAGGTCCGCGCTATTGCGCCATACGTTCGATGTTGCCACGTTCGCGCTTGCGCCGACCCCTGCGGTGATTTCCGCATGCAGCAACTGCCGCGCGACTTCTTCGAGCGCGGTCGGCACCAGCAGGAATGCACCGTTGCGGCTGGACAGCGCGCCAAACGGCAGCCCAGCGTCGGTCTTGAATGATCGCATCGCCGAGCGCGCCGCTCCGTAATTCGCCGGATTGCTGAGGTCTGCGTTGCTCGCGTACGCGAGCTGCCAAAGACCCACGCCGGTATTCGCCCGGCCGTCCACGCCGTAGCGGAACTCGCGGCGATTGAACACCGCCTCGTCTGTGACCGTGCTCATCCTGGTCACTGCGTATTCGCGGCGTAGCTGAAAAATGAACGGACGTATCGCCCGCGAAGCATCGACCACATACCAGTACGGTCCCGAGCCCGAACTGTTGATATTCGCGGCGGTCGTGCCCGCCTGCCCCATCAAGCCCACCGGATGCGTGGCCGAGAAAAACGGCTGCCCGTCGAAGCCAATCACGTTGGACGGATTGGCGATCGCGTCCTTGATCATCGAGAACAGCAGCATGTCCGGATGCACCTTGGTGTCCCAGCCGAGCTGCTCGATTATCGGCTCGTACACGCCGTAGGAATCGTCTTCGATATCGTTGCGATCGATCGACACGGTATCCTCGAAATTCTTGTTCACGATCGTGTACGAGTGCGTCTCGAGCGCCTGCACCACCCGATCGCCCAGCCATTCGCGAAACTTCGTGGTCCGCCCCAGCCACGGATACGTGGTCTGACGCGATCCCGAGCGCACCACGCTGGCGATCTGCTCGTAGTATGAAGGTGGCTTGTCGAAGCCGCGCTGGAAGACGACGTCGTAGCCGGTGAACAATGCGGTCAGATTTGCTGCGCTGATTTCCATCTAATTCTTCCTCGTCCTCGCCTGTCTCTCTCGATTGCTTCGCCGATCATTACGCCGCCGCGGTCGCCTGATGCCAAAAATCGACCCACACCTGGCCGCTGCTGTCGATTGCCACCACCTGGCCCGCCGCCGCGTACTGCTGCACCGACGCTCCGCTCGCACGATCCGTCGCACTGACCGTGTTGTCATCGACCGCGAAGCACGCGAGCCCGATTTGCGCCGCGCCCACCGATCCGTCGCTCGCAAACATGAACACGCCCTTGCGCGCGACGATCGAGATCGCCCCGGCTACTCCCGGATTGTTGATTGCGTTTTGCGCCGGGGCGCCACGATGCATCTGTTCGGCGCGCCCGATCACCCTCTGCGCGTTGGCCGTAGTCGTGGTCGCCGAGGCCGGCACCGCGTTGCCCGCCGCATTCACCGCGACCATTGAGCCCAGATAAATGTTGGTGTTCGCCTCGACCGGATACACGCGCATCCTGCCGCCGTCTGCCATCTCGGGCGTGTTTCGCGAATTGGTTAGAGCCGCCATCTTTTCACCTTGTCGATGCGCGCGCGCGGCCATGAAGGCCGCGTGCTACGCGAGTTAGTCGTTCGCGCCCTGGGCGTCGGCGCCGGTGCGATCGAGGCTGAGAAAATCCGCGCGCCCGCTCTTGCGAATCAAAAAATCCGAATGCTTCAGACCCAACTGTGCGCAGATTGCAATTTCCGCGGCGCTGAGATTAGCCGCGCGCTTCTCCGATGCCGGCTCGCCGGAAAGCCGCAGCTCATGTCCCAGAATTGACGGCTGCTTGGCCGCGAACGCCTCGAATCCTTTGCCGTCGGCCGCGCAGTATGCGATCGCCCAATCACGCTGCGCCGGCACCAGCTTGCCCGACCGAATCGCCGCTTCCACCGTGTGCGCCGCGCGCTCATGCGCGCGTTCAGCCTTGAGCGCGTTCAACTCCGTCAGCGCGCGCTCGAACTCGGCCACTGCGACGTAGCGCGCTGGATCGTGGAGGCCCGCACTCATGGCCGCCGCACCACCACTCGCCGACGCGCACTTCTCGCGCACCGCCGCGATAATTTCGCCCGGCTGCGCATCGCTTTCGAGGCCCAACACTTCGCACAACTCTTGTTGAAGTTCCTTCATGGCAGTGTCCTTGGCAGTCGCGGCGGCCACGCGCGCCGCCGCAATCGCCGTCAAATGAAGATTTGGATTGTTCGTCAGCCCGGCTCTCAAAAGCCTGGTCACGCTCCCGTCAGTCGGATCGAATTGAAAGACCGGCGAGATGTAGCGATACTCACGCGCCGAAATCGCCTCCGCCGCCCGCGAGGTCCACTCGACCCGGCCCCAGACCGCGCCCCCGCGCACGTCGAGCTCGCGGATCCAGCCAGCCGCCGGCGCCGGTCGTCCCTCAGGTGCGGCAAAATCGGTCGCATGGTCGTAATCGATCGGCAGCCCCGCACTCATGCCGAGGGCGACCGTCGATTCGATCAGCGCGTCGGCATTCATAACCTGGAACGGCCCGCGTCCGTCGCGCCCGTGAAATACTCCTGACGGCAGCAGCTCGATCCATTCAGGCGCCTCGCTCTGGACGCCTTCCGATCGCTCCTGCCGGTCACAGGCGGGCGCACCGGCGGTATCGATCACGAACGTAGGTATCAGTTTGCCCGCCTGCGTCTCGCTTTCACCGCCGGTGCGTGTCTTGGAGTGTTCCATCGAGGCGCATTGTGCATCGCGCTTCCGCAATCCATAAGGCTGAACGGTTCAGCCCTGAACTTTTGTGGATCTTCTTACCGTCCGTGGACTTCGATTCGTCGAAGACTTCACGTCGGTATTCGCGATTCGCAATCAATCGCGGATGCCAACGCTCGCCGCCAAGGCTCGCTTCCCTAACCGCACCTTGTTAGAAATTCCGTCCACATCGCTCCTGCGGCAGCTTCGACGCGCATCGCATTCAAGGATCAGGCATGAAATCCGACCGCACGGTGATTGAAGTAAGCGCGCTTCACGTCGAGCGCGAGGCGGTCATCCTCGACCGCATCGATTGGCGCGTCCAGCGCGGCGAGCACTGGGCCATCCTCGGTGCCAATGGCAGCGGCAAAACCTCACTGCTCCGCACCTTGACCGGTTACCTTCCCCCAACTTCGGGCCAGATAAGCGTGCTCGGCGAGACGTACGGGCGCTCCGACTGGCGCGACCTCCGCACCCGCATCGGTATGGTCAGTTCGAGCGTCCACCAAATGATGGAAGAAAACGAAACCGCTCTGAAGGCGGTTATCAGCGGACGTTACGCACAAATTGGCTACTGGGGCGAGATCAAACCGCGCGACCGCCGCGACGCACTAGCCATTCTGCGCCGCGTCGAGGCGCTCTCGCTCCGTGATCGCCCCTGGCGCTATCTCTCACAGGGCGAGCGCCAGCGCGTACTGATCGGGCGCGCCCTGATGGCTTCGCCTAAGCTAATGATCCTCGACGAACCATGCGCCGGACTCGATCCCGTCGCACGCGAGCACTTCCTCCAATTCCTGATCCGCCTCACGCGTCATCGAGGTGCGCCCACGCTGGTGCTGGTCACCCATCATGTCGAGGAAATCGTCCCGCTCTTCTCGCACGTGATCATGTTGAAGTCGGGAAAAGTACTGACCGCGGGCCCACGTGCGCGCGTGCTCAATTCCGCGAACCTCTCGCTCGCCTTCGACGCTCCCGTCCGGCTGACGAGCACGCGCGGCCGCTACTCGCTTGCGGTCCGGCCTGATTCCGATGTGGTGATCTGAACGTCGGCCGATCAATTTTTCTTCCGAACCATACCTAAGGTCGAGGTGTTGCACTTCCTTCTTGCACCGAGCTCCGATTGCCGCCACCACGCTTCGTCAGAAAATAGAAAACGCCAAACCCGTTTAGGATTTGGCGCCTTCCTCACTTTCTGATTTCGCGCGAGCCGCTCGGCCTATAGCTACCTGCCTGGATCATGGGGTCGGTGTCGCCGTTGGCGTCTTGGTTGCAGTCTTGGTCGCTGTACGTGTGGCTGTTCTCGTCGCGGTCCTGGTCGGCGTTGCCGTCTTCGTTGCAGTTCTCGTCGCGGTAGCGGTGGCCGTCTTGGTCGCGGTCTTCGTGGCCGTTGCCGTCTTAGTCGCGGTCTTAGTCGGCGTTGCCGTCCTGGTTGCGGTCTTAGTCGCCGTCGATGTAGCTGTCCTGGTCGCCGTCCTAGTAGGCGTCTTGGTCGCAGTCCTGGTTGCGGTTCTGGTCGCTGTTGCAGTAGCTGTCCTAGTCGCCGTCGCAGTAGCCGTCCTGGTCGCGGTCCTCGTCGCTGTGGCAGTGGCCGTCCTGGTCGCAGTCCTCGTCGCTGTTGCTGTAGCGGTCCTGGTCGCAGTCCTCGTCGCCGTAGCCGTCGGTGTGGCTGTCCTAGTCGCGCCGGTCGGAGTCGCCGTCGGCGTCGGATGCACAAACGGTGTGGGACAGATGTTACCAGCCGGATTGATCTTGGTCAGAAACGCGTTCGTCGAATGCAGTCCGGACGGCAGTAGGGCGTTGTTATCTAATTGAAACGCGTTAGGCGTGACCGGAAAATCAGCCGAGTATGTGAGTCCGGTAACGAACATGTTGCCGAGCGAATCTAGCTGAAGCCCACCCGGAACGTCGGCTCTGCCGGTGCCGCCCAGATATGTCGAAAAAATCAGCTGATTCGCCGCCACGGGCTGCGCTGTATCCAGTTCGGTTACAAATCCCGTAATTGGAATGATAATGGATGGCGAGGAGCTCATGACGATGCCGGCGCTGTTGTTGGTCGACTGGCAATTATTCAAGCTTACTGGAAAATCGGGCGAGGTAGCGGCGCCAGTCACATAAACTTTGTCACCTTTCACGTAGATATCAGTTCCGAACTCACCCGTTCCGCCTACCTGAAAGCCAGAAACCGTAATAGGGTGACCACTTCCGCTCAGGTATGTCGAATACAGGATCTGGTTGAGGCCGACCTGGGTGATGTCCAACTCGGTAATGAAGGCCGCCGATGCGATTGGTCCTTGCGTCACCGCCGCCACATTGGTCGGTTCGAACACCGGCGTGACCGTACCCGGAACCTGGAAATCTGTCGAAGCGGTAACGCCGGTTATCCAAATTTTGCCCAAGGCGGGTGGCGTGGCAGGTTCTACTGTGATTCCTGTTCCGATGTCGCCGAGTGCGAAGCTGGGTCCCCCGGGTACGCTAATCGACGCACCAGTTCCGCCAAGGTAGGTCGCATATAAAAGTGAATTGGCGCCGATCTTGGTCGAATCGAACATCGCGACGAACACGTTGCTGACCACATTCGAGGCGCCGTGATAGGTAGCCACCGCGGGATTCCTGGTAACCAGATCGGCCGAATAGGTCGACCCAATGATGTAGGCCTGCCCAGCCGCGTCGACGATTATGTCTATCCCCGCGTCGGCGTTGGTGCCGTTGCCCGTTCCACCATAGTAGCTGCAGTAATCGGGTGTTGAGCCGGCGCCGTTGGCATTTGTGACCAGCAGGAACGCGTTGCTCTTGCCACCAGTGGCTTTCAGATCGGTCTGGAACGCGGTCGCTGCGGTGACCGGGAACCCCTGAGCCGCAGTGCTCTGCGTCGAACCCGTCACGAAGGCTTGGCAGTTCGTAAGGCATCCGGGTAGCAGCGCGACCCGCGCCCCCGTCGCATTCTCCGAGCCGTCGATGTAGCACGAGTAGACCAGCCCATTGCCCGCCGCGTTAAGCTCGCTGATGAAACCGACGTTGGTCGAGGCCGCGCCCTGATTATTGGTCTGTCCCCACGATCCGCACTTGCTGGTTCCCGGAAATGTCGTCGTGGCTGAATAGGTTTGACCGACCACGTACGCTTCGCCGTTGCCATCTACCGTGATTCCGAAACCCAGGTCTCCGTTACCGTGTCCCGCGTCGGTTGACACCGTGTCGCCTTTGGCCCCGAGGTAGGTAGCGTAGACCAACGAGTTGGCGCCGCTTAGCGACGTGTCGAATTTCGCGATGAACACGTTCGGATTCTGATTCGGCGGGGCGTTGGCCCCGTTCAGCGTGGACTGAAAGGCGTTCTTCGTCGGCATATCATTCGAGTACGCCGTCCCCGTGATATACGCCTTACCGCTCGGATCGATCGCAACGTCCATCCCGACGTCCGCAACCCGCAGCGGGTTCGGCAACACGCCCGAGAATTGCTCCAGATTAACCGGACCCTTGCTGGAGCCATGCCCGCCAAAGTAGGTCGAGTAGGGGATTGTGATTATCGGATCGATAAACAGTGCGCGGCTGCGATCGTACTTCGCCAGCGCAAACGCCACCGCCCGGGTTTCCACTCCGGCCACGGTAACAGTGTCCTTCGCGAGCACAAAATTGCCCGCGACCCGGCTCTGCGTCCCTTCCGCCGTCTCCTGGTAGATATTGGGTTTGCTGATCCTGATTGCGCCGGCGCCAGTCGCGATTATCAAATCGCCCGCTTCGTTGAGCGCCGTTCTCGCCGGCCCTTCCACCGCAAATTTGAGCTTCGATGCGTCGGCGCCCGGCGCCACAACGATGTCGTATTCGAGCGCATCCAGACTGCCGTAATAGACGACATCGACCCCCGGATATACCTCGTGATATCGCACGCGCCCATATAGCGGTACGTCGCGATGCCACTTCTTCGCGTCCGGCCCGATCAGATAATTCACGTGACCGGGCAGCGGATCGAGCCCCTCTACTTTAGCCTGCGCGCTGGCCCCCACCAGCTGAATCCGAACAGCGGCCTGGCTCGCGATTGACTCTTGTTGCTTCTGCGGAAGAAATCCTCCGGGCAGAGCGCTCCGCCGGGTCTCGCCTCCGATCAACGAAAAGACTGCGGCGTCGTTGGTGAGAAACAGCGAATCGTGATCACCGCGCGAAAGGTACCGTACGCTATGGTCGGCCTGCCCTTGGTTAACCTCGAAGTAGCGCGGCATCGAACCGTTCAGTTTCATGGCTTTCTGGCGCAGTTCGGCCCGGCTTGCTGCCGAAATAGGCTCCGAGGCGGAAGCGCCGCCCCGCGACTGCATCGTCGAGACCAAAATGGCGAGTCCCGCGATCGCGGCAATCGACGCGGCGACCAGCGACATTCGTGACTTGAGCGAAATTTCTGCGCCGACCATAAAATTCTTGGTCTCCACCAATTCTCTCAGTGCGCGATGGCTAAAACGTATGCAGTTCATTAGACCTGCATCGCTTGCCATAGCATAAATTTGCCAACAGGAGTGTTAAGTTGCGCCGAAACTAGCAATAGACCCGCTGAAACGCAAGAAGCGCGCTAAGATATCCTATTTGTTCCTCTTGGATGTCTTGAGGCCAAAAAAAAGGCGATTTGACGAACAAAGCCCTTGCTTGCCTCTGACTGGCGGCGAGGGGTGCTACGATCAGAGCAGGGAGAACTCGACCGATCACCGCAACTAGCAGTGTTCGCGTCCCGCTGTATCCCGACAGCGTGTCACTTGCCGGTGCCGCTCAACTTGATGCTCACCGATCGGTGAGTCGGGTCGCTGCTGGTTATCACCACCGAACTCACGGCGGCACCGGCCCGCGTCGGGGCGAATTGAACCACCACCGATCGTGAACCCTTCGGCTGCATAGTGAAACTTCCAACACCGGAATTCACCGCAAACGACGTGCCTTGCGATGCCTGCACCGCGCCGGTCATGGTCACCGTGCCCGCATTCTTGATGAGAATGGTGTGCGGCTTTGAATGGCCGCCGACTTTGGTCTTGCCGAATTTCACCGCTTTGGGCTGCCACTTAAGCCGGCCCCCCGGTCGCGGAGTTGGGGTTGCGGTCGGCGTCACGGTCGGAGTACGCGTCGGCGTCCGGGTCGCGGTTGGCGTCGAGGTTCTCGTCGGCGTCGGGGTTCNNGTCGGGGTTCTCGTCGGCGTCGGAGTGTGACTGGCTGTCGGGGTTGCGCTCCGCGTCGCGGTTGCAGTCGGTGTCGGGGTCACGACCACCACGTTCCGATCATAAGCCAGCACTCGATTGTCGGTGGTGTCAGCCACGAACAGTTTCGTCCCGCCGAATGCCATCGCCGCCGGTTGGCACAGACTATCGGCGCCGACGCCGCGAATATCGTTGGACGCAGTGCCGTGATCGCACCCAGCGGTTTCGAAACTCTCGGCATCGCCTTGCCCGATCACGCTCGCAGCCGCTGGATTGACGCCGAAGGGCGCATCGAATTCTAGTATTCGACCGTTACTCGCGTCTGCGATGTACAGATTACCGAGTTGATCGAAGGTCACTCCGAGCGGATTGCACAGCGTCGTCGCATCGACTACGCCGCCGATATTACAGAACGCACCGTTAAAATCTCCGTGCTGCCCAAATACTCGCGACGTTGGCGGGTTAGCCGACAGCGGCGCATCGATTTCAACCACGCGGTTGTTGCTTGAATCAGCAATAAACAGATGCCCCGAGATATCGACCGTCACTCCGCCGGGATTGCACAGCGTCGAACCGCTGACGCCACCCGCATTGCACGCGATTCCACTGATGCTGCCGGCTTGGCCGAACACCCGGTCCGCGGTCGCGTTCGATACCACCGGTGGCGTCGCCGGTTTGGCGAATTCCAGCACGCGATTGCTCCCGCCGTCGGCGATATAAACATTGCCCAGTCCGTCGAACGCAATCGCTCGCGGATTACAAAGAGTCGCTCCAGTAGCGAGCGGCGCATTGCACGCGTTACTCGTGAACTGTCCCCCTTGGCCGTACACGAAATCCGCGATCGCGTCGCCCGCCCCAGTTTCTCCGCTCGCCGCGTCGAACGGCGTGTTGTACACCAGCACCCGATTATTGCCCGCGTCGGCCACGTACAGATTGCCGGCCCGATCCACCGCCAAGTCTGCCGGAGCACAAAGGCTGTCTGCCCCGACACCGGCTAGGTCGCCAATCCCAATCCCGTCGTTGCACTGGTACGAAAACAAATCTGGCTGACCGATCGCGATATCGGCCGGTTTTGCATTCGCGAATGACGACGCATCGTTCCATCCGAGCACGCGACTGTTGACCGTATCCGCAACGTACAAATGCACCCGCGATGGCGACGACCAATCATCCGCTGCAATTCCGCCAGGACCGTTCATCCCGCTTGGATCGACGTAATTCGTCGCATTACTCGATGTATTAGGCTGCGCACCCGCACCATTAGCGATGCTGTTGCTGGGCGAAGCGCCCTCATCGAACTCGAGCAGTCGATTATTCCCACTGTCAACAACGTACAGACTGTTGAGCGCGCCGATCGCCAGACCCATCGGAAATCGCAGGCTCGCCGCATTCGGATTGCCCTGCCCGGGTCCGATTTTCAAATTGAGCAGGTTGGCAGTTCCCAGTGTGACCGGCTCGGTATATTCGTAAACTTGGTGATGCAGTTCCGACGAGACGTAAAAGTTGCCGTTTGAGTCCACCGCGACCCCACTCGGCTGTGCGAGGCTGTTACCGATGAAAACCAGGTCGGCGGTGAGATCGTTGATCTTCGTCAGACCAAACGGACCGTTGAACTCGAGCGCCCGATCGTTTTGCGTGTCCGCGACGTAAAGGTTGTCGCCCCTATCGACCGCGATACCAACCCCGGAAAAAGGCCCGAGGCACAGCGTCGAAAGATTCGCGCTGCCGCCTTGATTGCAGAGACTCCCCGCGAAGTCAGCCTGTCCAATCACCAGGTCCGCGGTCGCATCATTCGTCTGGCCGGGCGCGCCGCTCGGCTGCGCGATTGGAATCGGCGCGAAGAATACCAGGACCCGATTGTTGTACACGTCCGCAACAAACAGATTCCCGCCAGCATCGACGGCCACGCCCTGCGGATTCGCCATGCTATCGGCGCTGATTCCGCCTGCATTCGCCGCGTTACTGGTGAAACTGCCGGCCTGCCCGAATACCGCGCTCGCGACGTATCCGGCGCTCTGATTGCTCCCTGCTAGCGCGGCGAACGGATCCTCGAACACCGTCACCCGATTGTTGCCCGTGTCGCCGACGTACACGCGATGCGCACTGTCTAGCGCGACGCCTATCGGTGCGCACAGCCGCGTCGCATCCGGCGTCGACCCATTTTGATTGCAGGCGTTCGAATTGAAATCAGGCTGGCCGATTACGAGGTCCGCCGCGCCGCCGGCCGCGAATGCCGCCGCGCTCTTCCATCCGAGTACCCGGCTGTTCCCGGCGTCGGCGACCACCACGTGATTGTTGGCCGGGTCGATCGCCATTCCGACGGGACTGCTTACGCCGGTAGCATCGACGAAATTTGGCGAGATGTTGGTGAAGTTGATTTGGCCGAGCACGGCGATCGCACTCGCGGCATTTTGCCCCGCGCGCAGAACTCCGCGCGCCCCGCCGATCGCGATCGCTACCGCTACGGCTGCGGGCAAGACGAACACGCCGGCCTGCCAAACCGGGCGCATTTTGGCCCCCCTTTTCGCCAGCGCCGAACCGCGTCAAGCGTCGTCTGTGCGGACGTCGGTTCAGGCCACGATGGGGCGATCATAGACCGCCCTAGCCAGCAACCGAACATCGACAGTGTGCCACGGAGCACACTCAGGGCGTTTCCAGCAGGACCGCGTGAAATCGCGGCGCTTCTGGCGCGCCCGTTCAAGCTGCTAAAGTTCTGCCGTCAATTGGTTTAGTAACTCGATTCCTGAAAGGAGACCGCGACCATGACCATCAAAGAGCGAATCGGTTTTGCCACGCTGACCATCGCGGGCGCAATGTTGGGCGGCGCTCTGTCCGGCCATTTCTTTGGCGGAGCCACCGCCGGCGCCGCCGCGACTCCGAAATTAGTCACGGCGCAAAAATTCGTGCTCGTGGATAGTTCGGGCAATACTCGTGGCGAGTTCAGCGTTACCGCGAAGGGAGTTGCCCAGGTTGCGGTCTTTGATGGAACCGGTACCTTGCGCGCCGGACTCGGCGCGGCCGCGGATGGCGCCCCGGCGCTCGGTATCTTCGGCAAGGACGGCATAGCCCGCGCTGAAATCGGCCTCGCGTCGGGTAACGCGCGCGTCATCCTGTTCGACCCAAGCGGCAAACCAGAAGTGGCTCTCGGCGTTGCGTATGACGGTCAGGATGGCCTCGCTCTGATGGACCATGACGGCCACCGCCGCGCCTCGCTCAGTGTCTCTGCCGACGGTTCTCCGGCGCTCCGCCTCGCCGACAAAGAACGAACTCGCCTCGGCCTCGAGGTCACCCCCGACGGATTGCCCGGACTGGCGCTCCTCAGCAACCAGGGCCGAACGCGCGCGGCGCTGACCCTCAACGCTGACGGCGCAGGCGCGCTAACGCTGTTCGACGATTCCGGCAACCCGGCGCACTCGATCCCGTAAGCCTCGCCGCGCGCTCGCTGTTCACTTCTGCCGCAGTCGCTCGCGCTTGACGACCTATCGTCGAGCGCGCGCGACTGTCCAAATCACACCGCGTCCTTGTCCAACGCCGAATTCCACCCGCGCGACGTGCGCCCTTCCCAGCCCCGCTTGTGATACGCGTAGCCGACGATCAGCGGCACCGCGATCGTCGCCTCGCAATACACCATCTGCTCGTAGGTCGTATCGACTTTGCCCCAACTGCTCGCCTCTTTGAGCGTGCTGCCGGAAAGCGCGCCGTCGCGCACGTCGGCGACCGTGATTTGCACGGCGTACTTATGCATCGGCACGTCGCTGCCGAGAATCTCCGCCGCCACCACGATATCCTGCGCGAAATTCTTCGGCGTGCCGCCGCCGATCATCAAAAGTCCGGTGCATTCGTTCTTCACTTTAAGCCGCGTCAGTTCGTAAAAATCCTTGGCGCTATCGAGCGTGACCTTGGGCATGCCCGTGCGTTCCGCCTGATGCGCCACCAGGCCAAATCCCGCCGAGCAATCGCTGAATGCCGGACAGAAAATCGGCACATCTTCGCGGAATGCTTCGAGCACGATACTCGCATCGGACTTCGCGCCCGTCTCCGACAGGTATTTGCCCATCTCGGCGACGAACTCGCGCGATGAATACGGCCGCGGCGTCAGCCGGTTCGCGATTTTGTGGATCGTCTCATCGCACACGCGCAGTTCATCTTCGTCGATCAGCGTGTCGTAGATTCGATCGATATGGAGCTCGCGCAGCATGTTGTCGTCGAGTCCGTATTTGAAGCGTTCCTGCGCCATCCAATGTCGAAAGCCGAGCGCTTCGAAAAAATCCTGATCGACGATGATCGCGCCGGTCGAGACGATCGCGTCCACCATGTGGTGGCGGATAAGGTCGACCACTACGTTTTTCAAACCCGCGGAAAAGAGTGAGCCGGCGAGGCAGAGAATGATCGCGCAATCCTCGTCGCAAATCATTTGATCGTAGATTTGAGCGGCGCGTCCAAGATCGCGTGCGGAAAAAGCCATCTTGCTCATCGCATCGACGAGCGGGACGACGTTGTGCTCCTTGATGTCGATGTGTTCGACTTCTTCAACGAGGAGATCTGATTTCTTTGGTTTCATATTCTTAGATTGTCATCCCGAATCCGCCTGAGGCGGATGAGAAACCTCGTAAGCAACGTTCGACGATCCCTTTGTTGCGACCTCGCGCGTAGTTTGCGAGGTCCTTCGCCGTCTAAGCGGCTCGGGATGACACGCGTTGTTGGCGATCATTGTCCATCGGCGGGATAGAGCCATTTCATGTAATCCGCGACGCCGGTCTCGAGCGGATATTTCGGTTCGTAGCCCAGGCTGTTGCGAACGCTCGTCAGATCTGCCTGCGTGAAATTCTGGTAATGGGCGTGCGGGTTCTCGATGTATTCCGGTTTGAAGTCGGTGCCGAGGGAACGGTTCAAGACATTGATCAGCTCATTGAAGGAACGCGCGCGGCCTGAGCCAAGATTGTAAATTCCGCTCTGCTTGGCCTCGAGCGCACGGATGCTGCCTTCAACTATGTCCTTCACATAAACGAAATCGCGTTGCTGCTCGCCGTGTTTGAAGATGCGCGGGCGCTGCCCCGATTTCATCTGCCGCGACAAGTGATAAACCATGCTCGCGGGTACGCCTTTGTGCGCTTCGCGCGGGCCGTAGACGTTGAAATAACGCAACCCAACGATGATCCAATCTCGGAATTCTCGCGCGGCGCGATTGGCGAGATTGTCCATTATCGCCTTCGAAAAGGCGTAAACATTGGCAGGCGCAGCCCCATTTGCTTCCACGCTCGCCGTGCTCGCCGCGCCATACGTCGCGGCTGAAGATGCGTAGACCACCCGTGTCCGGTTCAGCTTGGCGAAATTTAGCAGACGGCGAAAGCTTTCCACGTTGTCGTGCACCTGCACGAATTGATCGTGCAGGGTCGTGTCCGTGATCGAGGCGAGGTGAAAAATCGCGTCGAATTTTTCGTCCCCAAATTGCTGCCGCCAATCGAGCGTAGCCAGGTTTTGCGCGACGAAATCACCGCGGTAGCC
>PNBD01000135.1 GCA_003135855.1 Deltaproteobacteria bacterium | reverse complement strand
ACGCCGTGCTTCGCGGCGACGTAGGCCGGCATCCCTCGAACGCCCACCAGTCCCGCTCCCGACGAGGTGTTGACGATTGCGCCGCCTCCGCCTTGCTTGAGCATCTGCGCGATTTCCGCCTTCATGCAGAGCNNGTTCTCTTCACTGCACTCATGCGTGAGGCCGCCCTGGCCTTCGATTCCCGCGTTGTTGAATGCGCAATCGAGACGTCCGTATTTTTCGACGGCTTTCGCGACTGCCGATTCGACATCGCCGGGCTTCGACACGTCGGCTTTCAGAAAGATCGACTCGCCGCCGGTATCGCCAATCATCGCATGGGTCTGCGCCAGGCCCGCTTCGACCACGTCGGCCAGCACCAGTTTGGCGCCTTCGCGCGCGAAGATNNGCCGGTGATCAGCGCGACTTTGCCTTCCAGGATTCCAGCCATTGGGAGACTCCTTTGATTTGCGGCACGCTTCGATCCTTCGCGATACCGCATGCCGCCGCGTTGCGGCGGCCATTGCTCTACGATTTGGCGCTGGGCGCGGCGGCTCGCTCCGCAATTCTGATACTGGTGAAACGCCGCGACGCGAATTTCCACTGCTCGCCGACCTTCACATAGTCGTCGTCGTAGAAGCCGGTTCCGATCCATTCCATATTCTTCGAGGCGCTCCGCAGCTCGACATAACATCTGCCGGTCGCTTTGGTTTTGCTCTGCAGATTCACGACGTGATTGTGGATGTACGGACGCGGCGTCATGTCGCCGAGCGCCGTTTGGTACATTTTGAGCAACTCAGCGCGCCCTTTCGTGACCGCCTCGCGCTCGCGCCCTTTGACGACGAAGAATCCGTCCTCGGCGAACAGCTCGACCATCGTCTTCAAATCGTTCTGCCACACGCAGTCGCAGTAGCGCACGGGCAGGTCGCGAATCGCCTCGCGATCGGCAAGCTCATTAACCAGTTCATCGGTCGATTTCATATTCAATTCCTCGATGAGTTATTTCGCGTTGCGTACTCTTCGACAAAAATCCTCCGCACCGCCGCGATCAGACTATCGCCACATCCTGCGACTCGTCGTCAAACTCCAATTGCAACCCGTTTGAACTTGGGCAGCGTGACCTCGGCCGTCACGTCGTCGAACGACACTTCAACCGGCATGTCGATCGCCAGCTCGTCGGGCTTGACGTTGACGACGAAGCTCAGCATCCGCACCCCTTCCTCGAGCTCGATGATCACCGGACTGTACGGCACGTCGGCGAACTGCGGCAGCATCGGCTGCATCACGGTAGTCCACGAAAAAACTTTGCCGCGTCCCGACGACTTGGCCCACTCGGCGCGGAACGAACCGCAATTCGCGCACATGTCGCGCGGGATGTGCCGCCACGTGCCGCAATCCGCACAGCGTTGAAACCTCAGTTCGTGCTTGCGGCAAAATTCGTAAAACCCGCGCGCGTATCCCTGCCGCCGCGGGAGCGGGCGCCGATATTCGCTGGATGCTTCCGCCATCGTTCCTTACCTCCGCAGAATCGCGAGACTGCCGTCGCCGAAATCGCCCCACCCAGTCACCAGCCCGACCTCGGCGTCCTTGACCTGGCGCGCACCGCATTCGCGACGCAATTGCCGCGTCGCCTCGACCACGTGATTCATCCCCCACACGTGCGCCTCCGAATGAAGCCCGCCGTGCGTGTTGATCGGGAAGTCGCCGCCCAATTCGAGCCGCCCGCCCTTTACGAAGTCCTTCACTTCGCCGCGCCCGCAGAGCCCAAGCGCCTCCATCTGGATCAGCACGACGTAACTGAAGCAGTCGTAGATTTCGGCAAAATCGAGATCGCTCGGCTTCACGCCCGCCATCTCGAATGCTTTCGGCGCCGCGAAACTCAGCCCAATCTTGAACGGGTCCGGGCGCGACGGGATGTCATCGGCGGGATACGGATGGCCTTCCGCGACGCCCGAGATGTAAACCGGCGCATGCTTCAAGTCCTTCGCGCGCTCCGCCGAGGTGACGATCACCGCGCACGCCGCATCCGTCTCCAAACAACAATCGAACAGCCTGAATGGATACGAAATCCAGCGCGCCTTCATGTAATCGTCGAGCGTCAGCCGACGCCCGCGCATCAATGCCTTGTCGTTGAGCTGCGCGTGCTTGCGCGACGCGAGCGCGACCGCCGCCATCGCTTCGAACGGCGTGCCGTAAAGCTTCATGTGACGCGTCGCGATCCACGCATACCATTGCACCGGCACCGACGCGCCATACGGCAGGTACCACTCGCTGATCGTCGTCCCGAGCGGGCCCGCACCGCCGCCTCCGCCACCGCCTTCGCGCCGGCCCGCCGCGCTGACGCGCATCGCCGAGTAGCCGAGCCATCCCATCGGCACCAGCACCGTCTCCGCGATTCCGCACGCGACCGCCATCGCCGCCGATTGAAGACCCGAGACCGAACTCGCGCCGCCAGTATGCACCGTCACCGCGTAGCGCAAATCCTCGATCCCCAGGTTGGCCGCAAAATGCTCCGCCGGCGCGCCAATCGGCGGCCCCACAATCCCGTCGATGTCGTGCGGACTCAGCCCGGCGTCGTGCAGCGCATTCGACGACGCCTCGAGCATCAGCTGAAGTTCGTTCTTATCGGTGCCGCGCGTGAACTCACTCTCGCCGACGCCAACGATGCACGCCTTGTCCTTCAAACTATTCATCGCTGCCTCCACTAATGCCGGAGCGGTTCGTTTATGAGATGGTCCAGCCGCCATCGACGACGAACGGCGCGCCCGTCGCAAACGACGCGTCATCGCTCGCGAGGAACAGCGCCATCTTCGCGATCTCTTCCGGTTGTCCCATTCGGTTGAGCACCGAAATTCTGCTGACCGCTTTTGGATCAGGCGCCGCGCCCTTGCGAATTCGCTTGGCCATCGCCGTTTCGATTCCGCCCGGGCAGATGCAATTCACGCGGATGTTGTAGCGCGCATACTCGAGCGCCGCGACCCGCGTCATCGCGATTACGCCCGCCTTCGCCGCGCAGTACGCCACGCCGCCGCGCACCGCGACCATCCCGGCAATCGACGCCTGGTTCACGATCGCGCCGCCGCCCGCCTTGATCATGCCTGGCAGGACATATTTCATCCCGAGAAAGACGCCGCGCAGGTTGATCGCGATCACGCGGTCGAACGCGTCCTCGGTCATCTTGGCAATGTAGGCGGACTCGCCTTCGATTCCCGCGTTATTGAAAATTATCGTCGGCGTGCCGAAGCGCTTCTCCGCCGCCGCGATCATGTTCTCGGCGTCTTTCTCTTTCGACACGTCCGCGCGAATCGCAGCCGCCTGTCCGCCCGCCGCATTGATTTCGCTGGCGGTCTCCGCTGCGCTTCGCTCATCCAGGTCGACCACCGCGACTTTCGCGCCTTCCGCCGCAAACAGCAGCGCCGACGCTCTTCCCATTCCAGAGCCGCCGCCGGTTATCACCGCAACTTTGTTTTCGAGTTTCATTTTCGATCACCTCCGCTTCACTGGGTCTGATGCTCACGCGTTTCGGGATCGCAGCATCCGCTTCACCCGGCATTCCATAATTTCTTCGTCGTTCTGGTTCAGCACCGTATGTTGGAACGTCACGATTCCGCGATCGGCCTTGCTCGTCTGACGCGTCTCAATCACCGTAACGCGCACGCGCATCGTGTCGCCGACGCGAAGTGGCCGCTTGAAATTCATCTCTTCCACGGAAATCAGCGCCATGCCGATGCGATGGATGCAGCCAGTCAAGATGATCAGGCCTTCGGCGAACGCAAAAATCAGCGCGCCCGGCGCGATTCGCGTCGGATATGGCCCGGACTTCGCGATGAAGTCCTGGTTCATGAAAATCTCTTCGTAGAACCCGCCCAGCGCGACGAATTGCGATATCTCGCTGTCGCCGACCGTGCGCCCCATCGTCTCGATCTGCTCGCCGACGCGCCAATCTTCGAAATATTTTGCGTTCATCGCGATACTCTTCGCGCAGCCGTCTCAACGGTCAGCAACTACAACGAGGTGTAGCCGCCGTCGATCACCAGCTCCGAACCCGTCATATACGAAGCTTCATCCGACGCAAGGAACAGCACGCCGTATGCAATTTCATCGACACTGCCTTCGCGCGCGATCGGCAGATTGTTGATCAACGAGATTATCGCCTCGCGCTCGAGCGCCTCGAGCATGGGAGTCCTGATCACGCCCGGATGCACCGAATTGACGCGGATTTTATCCGGACCGAACTCGATTGCCGCGGTCTTGGTCAATATTCGCACCGCGCCCTTGCTCGCGTGATACGCCGCCGATCCGCCGGAGCCGATCAGCCCGTAGATCGACGAAATATTGATGATCGAACCGCCGCCCCGCTTGCGCATCGCGGGCGCCGCGGTCTTCATCCCGAGCCAGACGCCCTTTTGATTCACCGCGCTCACACGGTCCCACTCTTCCTCGGTGCCTTGCTCGACGTTGGCGAGGCTCAAAATTCCCGCGTTATTGACCAGCACGTCGAGGCCGCCGAATTGCGTCTGCGCCGCCTCGACTGCTCGATTCCAGTCCTCGGCCTTGGTCACATCTAAGTGTAGATAGTGAGCGCGCGCTTTCGCTGCGCCTCGATTCAACTCTGCGGCCCGCGCGGCGCCTTGATCGTCGAGCACGTCGCCAATCACCACCGACGCGCCTTCCGCGACGAACATCCTGGCCTCGGCTGCGCCCTGTCCCCGCGCTCCGCCCGAAATCAACGCGACCTTGTTTGCGAGACGATTCGCCATTTTTCGCTGCCTCTATTTTGAATCCCTTTCGAGTCGTCGTTCTCGGTTCCGCGAAATTCGCCCTCAGGCCGCCGCGCGCTGCGGAGTGAATCGAACCGGCAGATGCTTTATGCCCGCGAGTAAATTCGATCGCAGCCGTTCCATCGGCCCCGCCGTCGTCATATCGGGCAGTCGGCGCAGCAGTTCATCGAGCATCACGCGCAACTCGACGCGCGCCAGATTCGCCCCGAGACAAAAGTGCTCGCCGTATCCGAACGCAACGTGATTGTTTGGTTGGCGCTCGATGTCGAAGCGATAAGGCTCGGGAAAAACCTCCTCGTCGCGATTAGCCGACGCATTCCACAGCAGCACTCGATCGCCTTTGCGAATGGTTCGCCCGCGCAGTTCGACGTCGCGCATAGCCGTCCGCATGATGTGCGTGATGGGCGAAGTCCAGCGCAGAATTTCCTCGATCGCGGTCGGCATCAGCGCCCGATCCGCGATCAGCCGCGCACGCTGCTCCGGATTCGCGATCAGTGCATCCACGCCGCCGCTGATCGCGTTACGCGTCGTTTCCTGTCCGCCGAGAATCAGCAAAAAACAATTGAACAGGATCTCCAGGTCGGTCAGCTTATCGCCCTCGACCTCGCCATGCGTTAACGCACTCACCAGGTCCTCGGCTGGATTTTTGCGACGGTCGGTGATCATCGCCATGAAATAATTGAAGACGTTCTGCTGCCCCTGCGCAGCCGTCTTCCGCGCAGAACCTTCGAGTTGATATTCGGGGTCTTCACTACCGAGCGACATGTTGCCGAAGGTGAACATCAGATCCCAATCTTCGCGTGGAACGCCGAGCATTTCGCAGATGACGGCGGTCGGCAGTTTCGCCGCGACATCGACCACCAAATCGCACTCGCCGCGTTGCGCGATCGCATCGAGTATTTCGGTCGTGATCGCGCGAATATGCGGTTCGTGCGGCGCAAGCGCGCGCGGCGTGAAGCGTCGATTGACCAACTGCCGCATCCGCGTATGGCGCGGCGGGTCGGTCAGAATCATCATCTGTCGCATCCCGAAATTGCGCTTCGGTTCGTTCGGATCGGGCGGTTCGTCGATTCCGAGCGTGATACCGCCCTCCGAGCTGAACTGCATCGGATCGCGATACACCGTCAGCACATCGTCATGCTTGGTGACCGACCAGAACCCGCTCTTGCCCTTCCGTTCGGTCCAGTGCACCGGGTCGCTCGCGCGCAGTTCCGCCCAGATTGGATGAGGGTCGCCGGTCACGAAAAAATCGAGGTCCGTGAGACTCAAGTCGCTCGCCATCGACATAGGTGTAACTCTCCTCGCTGAGTCGCGGACGGTCGCAATCGACGCCATTCCACGCTCGCGACGCGCGCACATCGCGGCTCCGCGTCCAACGACATGGATAGCGCCTTTGCCGGTTCCTCGTCCATCGAAAACTGAACCCGCTTCGGTTTCCTGATTTTGCTCAGGCCGGTGGCCAGACTGCGAGCAATTCCGCCGTCGCGATCAGCAAACGGGAATCGATCGCAAAGCAATCACTTTATTGACGGCTCAGCAGTATGTAGAAACTACTTACTTCGTAGCTGATGTTGCTACTCACTTAGCATTCAATTCAGTGGCCTTCTTTTTGCTGGTTATTAGCCTGCAAGACCGGTAAGCAGCCTCATCGGAGGTTGACCGGTTGAAGTTTATAAACTGCCTTATGGGCGGAAACTGAGGAAGCGCATGCTTTATTGGGCATTGGTCTTCTTGGTCATAGCGCTCATTGCGGGCGCCATGGGCCTCGGCGGAGTAGCTGGAGCTGCGACCGGAATCGCTCGGGTCTTGTTTTTCGTTTTTCTAGTCCTGTTCATCAACGGCTTGATGGCGGGACTGAGAGTGTCCTAAGTCGAATCCAATTCTCTCAAAGCTCTTACAGTAGGAGGTTACTAATGAAGTACTCAATCAAACGCACGTTGATCGGCCTGGTGAGTGTTGCGGCGATACCTCTGTTCGTCGCTTGCAGCTCTCACGAGAAGGTGAGCGAGACCACGACCTACGTTCCGGCCGCGCCGGCGGCTCCCGAAGTCGTCGTGCAGCCAGCGCCTCCGCCGGCAGTGACAGTGGTCACGCCGTCAACCAGCGCGACCACGACCGAGGAACGCAGCATGAATTCCTCGGACATGGGTAATACGGGAACCGCGGAAAGCACGACTAGCTATCGGAGTGAGTCGACCACCGTGACGCCCAGCACTCCGACTGAGACGTCATCGAGCTACGAGAAGAAGACATACAAGTCGAACTACTAAGGCTTGACATTCTCGCGTTTACTGAGGAGCGGAGAGACCCGGACGCGACCGAGGGTCTCTCCGCTTGTACATTAGGAACTGCCCGAAGCTATGGAGGGCGAAGCGAATCATGGATCTCAGAGTTACATCAAGCAGCTATCTCGCTCGAATCGCGTGCACGCTCGGCCTGATTGCCATAACCGGCATCTGGTCTGCGACCGTAGCTGCCCAGGAGCAGACGACTAAGTCGGCTTCGAACTCACTCGGCGTCGAGCAAGAGCGCCTATCGACGGTGGGAAAGCATCATTACAATTCGCCGGCGGAACGCGCGCAGGACGACCTGCTGATAACCGAAGTAAAGAGTGCCTTGAGTGCGGATGGAGTAGCCCGCGGGCATGCGGTTGAGGTCGATTGCGATCACGGGAAGATTCGCTTGTCGGGCGCCGTCGATTCCGCGACCGACGCCAAGCACGCGGAACAGATCGCGGCGATGGTGCAAGGCGTCATCGGCGTGGACAATCGCTTGATTTGGCGATGAGCGACGAGCTACCGGCCTAGGCTGATCGCCTTACTATCTATCTACACGCCGTATCTTGTTGGTAGCTATAAAAGAAAATCGCGAGCGCCAGGTTTCCTGACGCTCGCGACGTGTTAAAGGCGGAGTATCGAGTCCTTAGACCCGCGCTTCGCCGGCGTATGAGATATCGTCTGCGTGCGCACGCTCGAAGATGTCCTTGGCCTTGTCGCGCTGGCGGCTGTCTTCGGTATGCACCGAAATCAGAATGTTGCCGCCTTTCACTTTGCCTTCGTACTGCTTGGCTTCGTACTCGGGGATTCCATATCCGATCAGAGCGCCGGTCAGAACTCCCGCCGCGCCACCGGCCGCCGCGCCGCTAAGGGCGGCGAGGATCGGGCCGGCCGCGATGAACGGTCCAACGCCGGGAATCGCGAGACTGCCGATCCCGACCAACCATCCGAGCGCGCCAGCCAGGATTCCGCCTGCAACCGCACCGGCCGCAGCGCCTTCGGGCGCCTTGGTGTGCTGCTCGTGGGCAAAGTCGCGCGTCGCGCCCTGATCGGGAAGCAGCACCGAGACATCCTCGTTGCTGAAACCCGCGGCGCGAAGTTGATTGATGATATCGACCGCTTGGTCATGAGTCTTCGCAATGCAGATAACCGCTTTAGCCATGTTGTAGTCCTCCAGATTCTCAGCGCGAGGCGTTGGTGTCGCCCTCGATTTCAAGTTGGTTGTTAATTTTGGTGTCTCGCGCGATTTGAGTTGCCATCGCGAGAATGGTCGCTTTTTCCTGCGCAGTTTTCACCGGGCCGCGCAGCGTGACCGTGCCGTTGAGCGTGATGATCTTGATGTTCTTTGCTTCCATCGAGAGCGAACTGTCATCCATGATCGCGCGGCGGATATCGCGGGTCAGATTCATATCTTCGGGACGATTTGACTGGTCCATGGCAGTGACAGTTTCACCGGACCGGTCGCGCTTGTTCATTGCGCTATTGTCCGGGGCAACTGCTGTGTTCTTTGCCGCGGGTGCGGCAACCGACGACTCGGCAGCGGGGACCGCAGATTCTGCGAACGCGGGATTGACTAAACTACTCGCCAGCAGAGAACCACCGGCAAGCAGCGGGACAGTGAGAAAAAAGACCGAAAATCTCGATCGAGTACAACTCATCGTGAAAATCCTCATCAGCTGAATTCGCTTTCAGAAGCGCTAGTGTTTGATCAGCAACGCATATGCCACCGCAGGTTCAGAGCGTCGGAAGTACGGAAAGCGCACACGCGTACTGAGACTGATTGTTGGCGGACCGACTTCCGCTAGTTCCGATGATAAAGAATGCTGAAGGATTTTCCGATTAATGAATATAGTAACTTGACTAGCGAGCTCGTCCATACTGACTATAGTCAATTCTGCAAAGTGACTATTGCCGACGTCTCTTTATGAAATGAAAACGGGGATTCTTCCGAATCCCCGCCAATGAAATTTTATCGCGCTGTCGCTCAGGCTCGAACTCGCTGCCGAGGCGAGATTCTGATCGTGCCGCTTCGGCCGGAGCCCGCGTGAACGCGGCGCCGCGACGGGAAAGCCTGACGGCGGCCGAAATCGTCCTTCGTCAGCCATTGATTGATTCCCTGACGCAGGCGGCTCGGCTCGATTCCCAAAGTCTCGCACACGTTGACGAAGGCAAACGGCCCGAACCCTTCGGCAGAGTTGATCCAGTCGGAAGTCTCGACGAACTCGGGCGAATTTCGATCGCCATCGTAACATTCCAGGTAACGGCGGATGCCATCCTCGAGCACGGCAAACAGCAGGTTGCGCTCGCCCTCGAAGTGACTGGATTTACGCACCAGGTCGCGGTACTGCGAAGGCAGAATGTCGGCGCCCTGAAACAGCCCGGGCAGATCGTCGGCGAAGGAATGTTGTAGTTTCATGTTTCTAGTTTCCCCGTGGTCGAAGTAATGTGTTGCGTACAGGTTCTGCTCTTGAAATTGACGTTCGTTAGTTGGAACTCTTCTGCTTGGGCACCTTGGCGCCCGCTTGCCGCGCTTCGGAAAGACCGATCGCGATCGCCTGCTTGCGGCTGGTGACTTTTTTTCCGGACCGGCCCGACTTCAACGTGCCGGCCTTCCTCTCGCGCATCGCGCGCTCGACTTTCTCCGATGCCTTCTTGCCATATTTGCGCGTCGATTTTTTCATGATCGGGATCGCAGCCTCCTGCAACTTTTTCCGAGGAATCATCCGCGATGCCTCTTGTGCAGTGCTGTAGCAAACTGACTGCCAACCTTCGTCTCGAGCAGAAGAGGTGCCGGAACTGTCCCGGATGCGAGGTTCTCCATGAACAACATCATGTGAAGTGTGCAGTAAGTTCGCAGCTACGTTGGTTGATCACGTGCGATTCGACACGAGGCCTGCGCCAATCAGAATGATTCCGATCGCGATCGCGCCTTCGCTCACGAGCGGCGGGATCACGTGATCTTCTTTCTCATTGGCCTGCAGCTTCAGGTCGCCGAGCTTGGCGACTTCTTCGGTATGTTGAGTCGTAAATACCGGCATCGCGAGTCCCAAGAGACCCAATAGTGCGAGCACGACTCCGGTCAGAACTATGGCTTTCATGGACAACCTCCGGATGCTTTGGCCGATGCTTTGGCAAGTTCTACGCTCTACGAGCATCTTACGTGCCAGTGGCAGAGCCCGGCTCGAAAATCGTGAAAAAGATGCGCGTTTCCGTAATTACTTGTTAGCTGTTCAGGACGGTGAGCGATGTTCCGCAGGTCGCGACTGGATTAAATTTCACGATTCGAAATTTGTTCGGTGGTACGCCACTTGCGACCTTAAGGCGAAACAATACTTCGACGGAGGCAGGGAAAATGGCAATCGACAACAACGTGGGCAACAACATAGGACAGACCGCCAACGAAGCAATGGAGCGCGGCCGCAGTGCGATCGACAAAGGCCGCGAGATGGTCGGTGAGAGCTACGAAGCCGTCCAGCAGGCAGCAGAGAAAGGCCGCGATGCAATCCAGGGCGGAGTCGAGGCGGTACAGAAATTCGCCAGCGAAACCAGCATGGACGACCTGCGTGAGTTCGTGCGCAACGAGCCGTGGGCCGCGATGGCGGTGGCGTTCGGCGTCGGTTATTTGGTGGCGCAGATTTTTCGGCGCGTCGCGTAACCGAGGCAGAGACCAGGTCATGGCACACTCGGCGACTGTACATACGATGGCTGAACGTAATTCGGCTGAACGCAATCCGACTCGGGAAATAACCGAGATGATCAAAGATGAGCCGTGGAAAGCGGTGGCGATTGCCGCCGGACTTGGCTTCTTCACGGGCGGTGGACTAAGATCGCGCACGGCCGGCGCAATCCTGCTGCTGGTTAGCCGAATCGCGACGCGCGCGATGGTCTCGAACTACGTAATGGGAGCACTCACCAATGGCGGCGGCCGAAGAGATTTCACGAATCGAAAGTGAGATTGAGGACGCGCGCCGGGACCTCCGCGAAACCCTGGCGCAAGCGCACCAAAAAGTCGAAATTGTCGAGGCGGAGTTGCGCCCGGATCTCCAGGCGATCCACGCGTATCCGCTGTCGGCAGTCGGGCTCGGCGCCGTGCTGGGATTCATGGTTGGCAATAAGACAGATCGCCCCATGCTCGGGGCAGTGATCATCGGTATGATCTGTGGTTATGGCGCTGCGAGGGCATACTCACGCCAGAGTGAGGAACCCGATGGAACAACATAGCTTGGACCGCAAAGAAACAAACGGAAGTCCGCCGGATTGGGGGACGCTCGCAGCCCGGGCCGTAGACGACGTCTCGCGGGTGATCCAGGGCGAACTCCGCCTGCTGGAAATTCGCATACGCGGGACAATCGAGGGCCAAGTCGAGAATATCTTCGTGACCCTGGCAGCGGTGGCCGTCGCGTTTGTCGGCGCGCTGTGTCTGGTCGCCGCGTTGGTCGGATTTCTGCATCAGTGGATGCCCTACTGGCAGGCGTTTGGAGTGGTCGGCATCGCGTTCGTGACGATCGCGATCGTGATGCGACTTATCGGGAAACGTTCGGCGACCTCTCCGACAGAAAGCGAAACCAGATCTTAACTCCAGATCAGTTTTTCGATCAGCGGGACACGGCTGCCAAAAGGCGGCTCTGTCCCGCTTTTCCTATACCTGTTTCTCCCTTTTGGGCTTGTTAAAGCCCATCTGTTGAGTAAAAATTACCGAGATTGGAATTTTTACTAATGTCAAAAATATAGAGCTCCTAAAAAACATAACTTTTTTTCCGGCATCATGCTTGCTCAACATAGACGAGTCTTGGGCAGGGTCGTTCCTTAAATCAGATCATGGCTCTATAGAGTAGGTATTTGACGTGGCAAACGAAACTCGAATTTTAGTCGCTGAAGATGATGTATCGACCCACGACGAGTGGCGCGAATCGCTGTCAGCTTGGGGTTTCAACGTCGAAACCGCCGAGGACGGAGAGCAGGCCACCGAATTAATCAAGAGTTTTCACCCGCATATATTGCTCACCGACTTGCGGATGCCCCGCAAGGACGGTCTGCAATTGTTGCGAGATATCAGGGAGATCGGTATCGATCTGCCGACCGTGATTATCTCTGGGCAGGGCGACATCCCGGATGCCGTCGAGGCGATCAAGCTGGGCGCCTTGGACTACCTGAGAAAGCCGGTCGATCCGCCGCATTTGCGCCAGATGCTGAAGAACCTGGCGGACAACGTGCAGATGCGTGAGGAGAATCTCACGCTGCGGCGGAGACTGGCCGACGTCGGCGAGTTGGGCCCTCTGTTTGGGCGCTCGCTCGTGATGCGCCGGGTGATAACCGCGATCGAGCGGCTCGCGCAATCGTCGGCATCGGTTGTCATCACCGGCGAAAGCGGTACCGGCAAGGAGCTGGTTGCGCGGACGATTCAC
Organism: Deltaproteobacteria bacterium; assembly: GCA_003135855.1. Taxonomy (GTDB): domain Bacteria; phylum Desulfobacterota; class Binatia; order Binatales; family Binataceae; genus Binatus. The sequence continues at coordinate 7,218 of PNBD01000135.1, read as the reverse complement.
GAAACGTCGCCGCGTCGAGGCGCCGCGTACGTGCCAGTCAATTGCGCGGCGATTCCGGAGACCCTGATGGAGAGCGAGCTGTTCGGCCACGAGCGCGGCTCGTTCACCGGTGCGGATCGCAGAAAAGAAGGCTGCTTCGAGACAGCGAACGGCGGGACGCTGTTGCTCGATGAAATAACCGAGATGAAAGTCGAGCTGCAGGCGAAACTGCTGCGCGTGATCGAAGAGCAGAAGCTGCGCCGGGTCGGCGGCACCGTCGAGATACCGCTCGACGTGCGAGTGCTCGCCGCATCGAATCGCGACATCGAGCAGGCCGTGCGCGATGGCAAGCTGCGCAGCGATCTGTATTACCGGCTGAACGTGTTCACGATCACACTGCCGCCATTGCGCGAGCGCGCCGACGACATCCCGCAGCTGGTGCAGATGTTCATTACGCATTACGGAGAGCAGAATCACAAGGACGTAGCGGGCGTCGATGCCGAGGTGATGGAGGCTTTTCGCGCGCATCCGTGGCCAGGTAACGTCCGCCAACTGCGCAATGTCATCGAGCGTGCGCTGATCGTTTGCGAGGGCCGAATAATCCGTAAGAACGATTTGCCGGAGGATTTCCGCGCGGCCACGTCGCCCGATGGCGGTTTCGTGAAAATTCGGCTTGGCTCGTCGCTGGACGAAGTCGAAAAAGAGATGATCTCGCGGACCCTCGAATTCACCGGCGGCAACAAGACTCGCGCGGCTGACGTTCTCGGCGTTAGCGCCAAGACGCTATACAACAAGCTCGAGCGTTTCGGCCAGCAGCAGCCGCAGCGTTAGCTATGTGTGAGAATGGTGCATAGTCAATTTTGGTCGCCGGACTGAAATTGGCTATGCGCTGATCTGAAAAGATTTTTTCGATCCCGCCGTGCTGCTCCCCGCGCCAGAAAAAATTGGCGCGCTTCCCCGGTAGCGCATAGTCAATCTTCTCGAGAAACGTGGAAACTTTACCGCGCGGAATAGGCAAAAACGCGCGACAGCGAGGGAACCGGCGGTGGCCTCTCTCTTGCTCGCCTTCTTTATTGGCTGATGTCTTGAGATTGTAATTAATTCAAAGGCGATGGATAGCTAAACCGGCTTGGAAAAGAAGCCACCTACCAGCTAGCAGATTCGCATCTGACTATCGGAACTCGCGCATGGTTAACCGCATCGAAAAAGCGACTGGGCGGAAACCTCGCGGCGAGACCGAGCGTGATACCCAGCGCACTCGTTCGGAGTTTGTTCATTCTGCGCAACCGATTGTCAGAGTCGTGTCGAAGGCTGCGACCGACTTGAACGATGTGCTCAATGCAGTCGCTCTCCGCTCGGCATTGCTGCGAGGGCGACCCGCCGGATCGGGCACCGACAGCGATATCTGGCGGCTAGTCGGTTTACTCGATCGGGCGACCGAATTGGTACGAGAACTTCAAGCCTATGTTCGCGAGGTTGGTCAGGAGAGCTCAGGCGATATGCCGGCGCCCGAGCGGAAAAGCCAACCTCCGAATTCGGATGACTGAACCGAGCGAGCGAGGAAAAAATCCATGAGCATCAAATCTTTAAGAATAGCCACTGCCGCATTGATTCTTTGCGGCGCGACCTCGTTGACGGCATGCGCGTCTCACGAGGAAACCACCACGACCGTTACGAGGCCGGCCGCGGCAGACTCCTCGGCCGAGGCGACGACCACAACGACGGTGGTCAGGACCGACGATGAGGAGCATCACGACAGCGTCCTCGGCGCTACGCTGCACGCCGTCGTCACCGTCGTCCTTTTGCCATTTCGGCTGGTCGGCGACGCGATCGGACTGCTGGTGTAATAAAAAGGGCAATCGGGATTCCGATTGCCCAGGTTACGTCGCAAATTCGAGTTCGCCACTTGTTACAAAAGTGGCTCGACCCGGATGATAGGAATCGAATCGCCGAGCAGGTTTCCAGAAGCGAGGCATTACTCAGAAGAATTTCCGGTAAAGATTTCGCCGTTACTCATTGCCAGCGTCGGAGGTGAAACTCGAAATACCAATTGACGAATGGTTATTGGCACATATCAGACGCGTCAGGATGTAAATCGCTGGCATGATGGTTGCCTCGTAAACCAAGTACAGAGTTTCGAGCGCTTTACTCCAGGAGCAGAAAGATGGCGGAACAAAACCCCAACGCGCCCTGTTCGTGTGGTTCCGGAAAGGCATACAAGGACTGCTGCGGCAAGAATAAATAGCGCAGAGACAACCACAACCGTCCCTCCCAGGGCCGGTGGTCGCACCCAAGCTCGACGGGCCTCCCCTCCCCCGTGAGGACTGTAAGAGTGGGCGTGATGCCGGCCCTTCTTCTTGTCTCAAAGTCTTAACCGATCCGTTCTTGCGGCCTCTTGCACGAGGTCTGAGCACCAATAATTATATGCAGTCGCGGCGGAAGGCTCGTATCGTGGATTAGTGTATTCTGACTAAGAACCGAGCAACGGACTTTGGATTGACACGATTCTTGATTAGTCAGTTCATTGACTCGTCGCAGACGCAGGGCGAATAGTTTACGAATTGCGGAGGCACCGACATGCCAGCTCGATCGATATCCACTGCCAGCATCACCTTCGGACTTGTGTCTATTCCGGTTCGACTATTCCCGGCCACCAGCCCGAAGAACGTAAGGTTCAACCTGTTACATGCCAAGGACAACAGCAGGATCCAGGAAAAGATTTTCTGCCCGGTCGAGGAGAAGATCATCGATCGCAGCGAATTGGTCCGCGGTTACGAAGTCGAGAAGGGACGCTACGTAACTTTTACCGACGAGGAACTAAAGAAGCTTGAGGCGCAAGGCGATCACGCAATCGAGATCAGCGAGTTCATCCCGGTAAGCGAAGTGGATCCGATTCGATTCGAGAACTCGTACCTCCTCGGCTGCGAACCGACCTCAGCCAAGGCTTATCACCTGTTGATGCAAGCAATGGCGAAGGAGAAGCGCGTCGCAGTCGCAAAATTCACGATGCGCGGTAAGGAACGGCTGGTGCTCATCCGTCCCTACGACGACGGCCTGATGCTGCATACTATGTACTACAACGACGAGATCAGAGCTTTCGGCGAAATCGATCACGGCGCGAAGGCGTCGGTTGTGGAATCGGAGTTGGGACTCGCGCAGCGGCTGATCGCGGACTTGTCGAAGAAGAAATTCGACGCCGAGCAGTACAAAGATAATTATCGCGAGCGCGTGCTCGAGGTCGCCGAGCAGAAGATGGCGGGTCACGAGGTCACCGAGGGCGCGCCCGAAGTACGCCGCGCAAACGTGATCGATCTGATGAGCGCGCTGAAAGCTTCGCTGAAGAAGCGCGGCGTCGAAATCGGTTCCGAGGGCGGGGCGAAGGCCGAGGAGAGCGCCGCGACGGAGCACGTCGAAAAAGAACGAGCGCACGCATCGAAGGTGTCGCGCCGGCCAAGCGCCAAGCGCCAGGCGCGGTAGGGCCACCTGGAGATCGCGCGGTCGCTTCGACGTGGAGCAGGCGCCCGCTTAGACTGAACGGAGCTTTGCTCGCGGCCAACACCGCCTGCCGCGACAATCGCCAATGGCGCTCGAGAAATATCGCAGCAAACGAAACGCTGAACGCACGCCTGAGCCATTTGGCACCGCGCCGCGCGCGACGAATCCCGCGGTCAGCGGAATTTTCGTTATCCAGAAACACGCGGCGCGCCGCCTTCACTATGACTTCCGACTCGAGATGGAAGGGGTGCTGCGCTCATGGGCGGTGCCCAAAGGTCCTTCGCTCGATCCCGCGAACAAGCATCTGGCGGTAGCGGTCGAGGATCATCCACTCGAGTACGGCGATTTCGAAGGCGCTATTCCCGAAGGCAATTACGGCGCCGGCGCGGTCATCGTCTGGGATCGCGGCATCTATACGATACTTGATCCGCCCGATGGGAATCCCGCCGACGCGGTCCGCAAAGGCAAGCTCGATATCCAGTTGCATGGCTTCAAGCTGAATGGTGCGTTCACGCTGGTGCGGACCGGCGGCCGTCGAAGCGGCAACGACAAGGACAAAAACAACTGGCTGCTCATCAAGAAGCGCGATGAGTTCGCGCGCTCGGATGACGTGCTCGAAGTACATCCGCGGTCGGTCCTGTCCGGGTTGACGGTCGAGGAAATGCGCGATGCGCCGGCCGCGGGACTCAGAGTCGCGGCGAAACTCGCGCGGCGGGATCTGCCTGAACTTGCTGGTGGTCTCAAGTTCAAGGATTTTCCACCGATGCTGGCCAAGACTGCCGACCAGCCGTTCGACGGCGACAACTGGCTGTTCGAACTTAAGTACGATGGCGTCAGGGTAATCGCGATTCGCGACGGCGCGGCGGTCCAGCTGTTCGCGCGCAGCGGCACCGAAGTAACCGCACGCTACCCGGAGGTCGCGCTCGCGTTCAACGCGCTTCCATACGATCGATTCGTGATGGACGGTGAAATCGTCGCGCTCGACGAGGCGGGCCGTCCGAGCTTTCAATTGCTGCAGAGACGGATGCATGTGCAGGACGCCCGCCAGGTCGCGCGTCTGAGCTTTGCAGTGCCTGCCTGCGACTACATCTTCGATCTGCTCGCCTTCGATCGCTTCGACACTCGGCCAATCCCACTCGAAGAGCGCAAGAAGTTGCTCCGTGAATTGATTCACGGCGAGGGCCCGGTTCGCTACTGCGATTACGTGCTCGCGCGCGGCAGCGATTTCTACCACGCGGTTCAGGAGCAGGGACTCGAGGGAATCGTTGCCAAGCGGCGCGATGCGCCATATCGAGCGACGCGCTCCGAGGCCTGGCTCAAGATCAAATGCCCGCTCACGCGGCGCTTCGTGATCGGCGGCTATACCGATCCGGGCGGTACGCGAACGCATTTCGGCGCGCTGCTGCTTGGTCAATATGAACGGGATGGATCGCTTCGATTCACCGACAAGGTCGGCACCGGCTTCGATCGCGAGCGGCTGAGGAAAATCTACGCGCTGCTCAAGCAGCGCGAGCGTCCGAGCTCGCCCTTTCGCAAGCCCGGGCGCAAAGAGCCGGTCGTCGCGCAAAAGAATGTTCATTTTGTCGAGCCTGAGCTGGTGGCTGAAGTTCGTTTCTCGGAATGGACCGACAGCGGCGGTATCCGGCAGCCAAGTTTTCTCGGACTGGTTCAGGACGCGGATCCGCGGCAGTGTTTTTACGACGGACCGCAGGAATCCGAGAGCCGCGCCGAACTNNGCCTGACCGGTGCCGCGCGCGCGATGCCGTTCGCCGTCGAGGTCGTCATGCTGAAGACCAGATTGCCGATCCCGGCGGCCGCGGCGTCGCGATCCAGGAAGCGGCGGGTGGCGCGAAGCGAGCCGAGCCCAACACCGCGACCGTCACCCATCCGGAGAAAGTGTTCTGGCCTAAGGACGGTTACACCAAGGGCGACCTGGTCGCGTACTATCGCGCCATTTCAAAATGGATGCTGCCGTACTTGAAAGATCGGCCAGTGATGCTGACGCGGTATCCCGATGGAATCGATGGCAAGATGTTCTATCAGAAGGACGCGCCCGCGTTCGCTCCGCCGTGGCTGCGCACCGAGAAGATTTATTCCGAAGATTCGCAGCGCGAGATCTCGTATTTCGTGATCGACAGCGAAGAAGCGCTCGCGTACGTGGCTAATCTCGCGGCCATCACGATCCACATGTGGTCCTCGCGCATCACTCACCTCGAGCGGCCCGACTGGCTACTCTTCGATATCGATCCCAAGGGCTCGACCACGCGAGTCGCGGTCGACGTAGCGCGCGAAGTAGCTACCGTACTGCGTCAAATCGGACTGGAGCCATGCCTTAAGACGTCCGGGCAGATGGGGCTTCACGTAGTAGTCGGCTTGAAGCCAAAATATACTTACGAACAGGCCAGGATGTTTTCCGAGTTAGTAGCTGGAGTAGTAGTGAAGCGAATCCCGAAACTCGCGACTATCAATCGAAACCCGCGCACTCGCGAGGGTCGAGTATATATTGACTATCTGCAATTGGGGCACGGCAAGACGATCGCCGCGACCTTCTCGGTGCGGACGCTCGCCGGCGCGCCGGTATCGGCGCCAATGAAGTGGGACGAACTCAGGCCGGACCTCGACCCGGGTATCTACAATATCAAGACGATAGTTGCGCGTATGGCGCGGCTCGGTCGCGATCCTTTTCGCGACGCGCTCGACAATCAACAGAATTTAGAAGAAGCGATGCCGCGGCTTGAAGAAATAATCAGCGATGCCGGCCGCGCCAAGTCGGCCCAGGCCTGATCAGGCTATAGCGCTCGATTCGATTCGACGTGCGGCGCTAAGCTCTTCCGACCAATACCATCACGAGCCAGATCACGAGGACTGTTCCCAGGAGTCCACTCGGAAAATATCCCCAGCCGGCGCTGTACGGATAAACCGGAAACGAACCCAGCAACGCGAGAATAAGAACGACCAGCAGTATAGTCCCGAGCATGATTCACACCTCTATGCGAGTTTGGTTCTCCTGAGTACGCGATAGGTCTCAGCAGCCTTACTTATCTGAATTCAGGAGCAATCAACGTACCATCGTGAAAATCAACGTAGAGTCTCTTTTTCGGGCCGGATTGATTCACTAGTCCAGGCAGCTTGAAATGAAGACTCGATTACTCTGTAAATCTTGCACCGAACAGACGGAGCGATAGCTCGACCAATTCGTCGCTGAACGCATAGCGGCGCAACATTTCGGGCATAGTAGTTGCTCGACTGTTGGCGATAGCATTTATCCTCGTTACGACTAATTCAAAACAGAGGGCAACCCAATGAGTAAGAGCTGGGGTCTTTGCAAAGATTGCAAGTGGTGGCAGCTCGAACCGCGCGCGCGAATTGCGGATGCGAGCCTCGGCCTTTGCATCGAGGAAAAACTTCAACCGTTCAGGATGCGCGTGTCCGGAAACAGTGGCTGCAATCGATTCATGCCCGGTGAACCGGCGCGTGCGAAAGGTTCCAGCGCCGAACCACCCACCGCCAAACCGCAGCGATGAGCAAGAGGTAATCGGAAAGCACGGCCCATATCGGGAGTTGCTATATGACTGACTATTCGAAAATAGATTGTCAAATCGTTAGACAAGTGAAGATCAACGAACCGAAGCCGAATCGTGTCGATGATCCGAGACCCAGCCGCATAAACGATCCGCGGCCCGATCGCATCGACGATCCAAAACCGGTCGAGCAGCCGCCGCCGATTGACGAGCCACACAAGCC
>PNBD01000154.1 GCA_003135855.1 Deltaproteobacteria bacterium | reverse complement strand
TGTCTCCTGCAGCGGCGGGAACAGCAACAGCGGCGCTCAGCCCACGCTCACTCTCACTCCCGCAAGCATCCATTTGACAGCGGGCGCAGCGGGTCAGCAGGCTTCCCTGCTGCTGACCGCCTCGGCGCTCGCTGGCGGTGGTACGGCGCCGGTCACGGTCTCTGGACTTCCGGCCGGCGTCACGATCTCGCCATCGACGCTGGCGGTCACTCCCGGCACAGCCCTGCCGCTTACGCTTACGGCAGCCTCCTCGGCGACGGCTACAACCGCTACGGTCACGTTTACAACCACCGCGAATGGTCAGACGGCCACCGCGCAGGCATCGCTCTCCGTTCAGGCAGCGGCGCCGCAGCCGGACTTCTCGTTCAGCGTCATGCCGGCAGAGGTGACCTTAACAGCGAATGGCACGCCGGTGACTGCTTCTCTCCTGGCGACTGCTCAGAACGGGTTTTCCTCGAATGTACAAGTAACCATCGCCGGCTTGCCTGCCGGCGTGGCCGTACAGCCATCGACCATCACACTTACTCCCGGAACCGCTGCCACACTTACGCTGACGGCTCCGCAAGGAACCGCTGCCGGATCGTCAACCGCCACGTTGACAGCGACCTCGGGTACCCTCACGCATACTGCTTCGCTCGCCGTCACTGTCACAGCGCCCGCTGCTCAACCTGACTTCTCGATTAGCATCGCCCCTCAATCCCTGAGCCTCATCGCAGGTGGGCCCGGGCAACAAGTCCAGCTCGCGGCGACCGCGCTCAATGGTTTTACCGGGAGCGCCAACGTTGCGCTCAGCGGCGTGCCTACCGGTGTGACAGCCACTCCAGCAACGCTCTCGCTCACGCCTGGCACGCCACAAAGCGTCACGCTTACGGCGGCCAGCAACGCTCCGGCGGGAAGTGCCAACGTCGTGTTTACTGCCACCTCCGGTTCGCTCACCCATACCGCCGCCCTCGCGCTTACCGTGGGCGGCGGGAATGTGACTACTTATCACTATGACAACGCACGCGACGGATGGAACCCTTCGGAAACCGTGCTCACGCAGCAGAACGTCAACTCCATCTCTTTTGGAAAGCTCCGTGAATTGCCGGTGGACGGCAATGTCGACGGGCAGCCGCTCTATGTGAGCGGTCTTTCTATCGCGGGGCAGGCGCACAATGTGCTCATCGTAGTAACCGAAAACGCAAGCGTCTATGCCTTCGACGCCGATTCGGGCGCGCAGCTGTGGCAAGTGAGCGCTCTGGGAGCCAATGAGACCACGAGTGACGACCACGGTTGCGGCCAGATCTCGCCGCAGATTGGCATTACCGACACTCCGGTGATCGACCGGGCCAACGGACCGAACGGAACCGTATTTTTTGTAGCCATGTCCAAGGACGCGAGCAGCCACTACCACCAGCGCCTGCATGCGTTGGATCTCTCGACAGGCGCGGAGCTCCAGGGCAGCCCGTCCGAGATTCACGCCAGCTTTCCCGGAAACGGTTATGGTTCCACGAACGGGATGCAAGTCTTTGATCCCGGTCAATACGCAGAGCGCGTAGGTTTGTTGTTGATGAACGGGCAGCTGTATCTGGCATGGACGTCGCACTGCGACGACGACCCCTACACCGGTTGGCTTATGGCTTACAGCGAAACCACCTTGCAGCAGACAAGCGTCTTGAACCTGACGCCAAACGGCCCGTCCACCCCTCACTTCGGCAACGGCGAAGGCTCGGTGTGGATGAGCGGCGCGGGCCTTGTCGGCGATACGCAAGGCAACATTTTCTTTTTGGATGCCAACGGTACCTTCGACTCGACCTTGAATGCAAACGGCTTTCCAGCGAGCGGAGACTTTGGTAATTCCTTCATGAAGGTATCCACGACTGGGAACGTACTCGCAGCCGCGGACTATTTCGCCGCTTATGATCTGCAGGCCGAGAGCGACGCGGACCAGGACCTGGGCTCAGGTGGCGCACTGCTATTGCCCGATCAAACAGATGCCAAGGGCGTCGTTCACCACCTCGCCGTAGGCGCCGGCAAAGACAACAACATCTATGTGGTCAATCGCGACAACATGGGCAAGTTCAATCCTACTGACAATTCCAACCTCTATCAGGAAGTGGTGGGAGCGTTTCCTGGAGAATACGGGATGCCGGCCTACTTCAACTCGAGACTTTACTATGGGGGGAGAAACGCGCCACTTAAGGTGTTCGTATTTGCGAATGCACTGCTCGCATCGAGTCCATCGTCGAGCACCAGCGCGTCCTTTGCTTACCCCGGCACGACTCCCAGCATTTCAGGCTATGGGACAAAGAACGCAATCGTGTGGGCGGTTCGGAATGCGACGACTCATGGAGTCCTGCACGCATACAATGCGTACAACCTGGGGGTCGAGTACTACAACAGCGATCAAGCAGCCAACAGCAGGGACAGTTTTCAGGATAACAAGTTCATAACGCCGACGATTGCGAACGGAATGGTTTACGTAGGCACGCCCAATAGTGTGGCAGTGTTCGGATTGCTGAATCAGGGTTTTCGCCGGCAAGGGTTCGGAAGAAAACAAGCTCGCATGCGATAGATTGACTCGCGCGCCCGCAAAATTGGTAGAGTCGGGCGAGTCTGATTGCGCGAGGAGGACTGCCAGTGCAGCTTGACGATATCGATCTGCTCGACCCGATGCGCTTCGAGCAAAGCGTTCCGCACGAATGGTTTACCTACCTTCGGCACAACGCGCCGGTCTATAAGCACGCGGAGCCGGGCGGTCCGGGCTTTTGGGTGATCACGCGCTACACTGACGTGGTGCAGGTGAATCGCGACGGGCAGACTTACTCGTCGGAGCAGAGTCGCGGGGGCGTCGTGGCAATGGAGGACGCGGCGGCCGCATCGGACTTGACCGCGCAGGGCCGCATGATGCTGACGATGGATGCGCCGGACCATACGCGCTATCGCTCGCTGGTCAACCGCGGCTTCACGCCGCGCATGATCAACATGCTCGGCAGTCACATCCGCGAGATGGTCGTCAAGATCCTGCAAGCGGCGCTCGAGAAGCGCGACGTCGACTTCGTGGTCGAGGTGGCGTCGGAGTTGCCGCTGCAAGTGATCGCGGAGATGCTGGGCGTGCCGTTCGAGGATCGGCACAAGCTGTTCGAGTGGAGCAATCGCATGATCGGCAGCAGAGATCCCGAGTATGCGGTCAGCCAAGAGAAGGTGCAGCAGGCGGCGATCGAGATGTACATGTACTCGAACGAGCTGGCGAAAAAACGGCGCGAGGAGCCGCGCGACGATATCGTGACGGCGCTACTCAAAGCGGATGCGAACGGGGACAGCCTGTCGGAGATGGACTTCAACGTGTTCTTTTTGTTGCTCGCGGTGGCCGGCAACGAAACGACGCGCAACGCGCTGTCACACGGAATACACGCCTTGATCGATCATCCAAAGCAATATCGGAAGCTCGCAGAAAATCCGGCGCTGTGCGCGCCGGCGACCGAAGAGATCCTGCGGTGGGCGTCGCCGGTGATGTATTTCCGGCGCAACGTGACGAAGGATACCGAGGTGCGCGGGCAGAAGATCAAGGCGGGCGACAAGGTGAGCATCTGGTACATCTCGGCGGATCGCGACGAGGACGTTTTCGAAAATCCATTCACGTTCGATATCGCGCGGTCGCCCAACGAGCACGTCGCGTTCGGCGGCGGCGGTCCGCATTTTTGTCTTGGCGCGAGTCTCGCGCGGATGGAGATAAGCATCCTGCTCGAGGAACTCACGAAACGCGTCGGCTCGATCGAGCAAACCGGCGAAGTGAAGCGGCTGCGGTCGAACTTCATCAACGGGCTGAAGCATCTGCCGGTGCGACTGACGCCGTCGGCGAAGGCGGGGCACTAAGAGCGGCGCAATCAGGCGGGCTCGAAGACGTTGAGGCCGTCGGTATTGCGGACGCGGCCGCGACGCCCGACGAATTCTTCGCGCTCGATATCGGCGAGGATTTCGCGAGGAGCGCGCGCGAAGAAGCGCTCGCCGGTTGCGAGCCGTCCCACCACGATCGCGTTGGTGGGAAGGCCTGCGCGATCGTGCTCGACGGTGTAAGTCTCGACGGTCGCGGGGCCTTCAGCCTGTTCGATCGCGACGACGGCAGACTGGGCCGGCTCCTTGAATGCCCGGTACGCGAAATCGCGCTCGGGTGCGCGGGTGCTGTAAACCGCGGCGGCGTGCTTGGTGAAGTACCATCCAAGGCCGGTCGTCATGCCGAACTCGCCGGCGTGAGCGCGAAGACGCGAGGTCATCGCGGCGATCGAATGGGTCACATAGTTATTGGCGGGACCGCCGGCGAAGGGCAATCCGCCGGTGACGGTGACTCCACGCGGATCGCCGAGCGTCATGCCGACCGCGTCCATCGCAAATTCAACGGCAACCGGAAAGCAGCTGTAGAAATCGAAATGTGAAACAGCATTGGCGTCGATGCCCGCGCCGTCGAGCGCGGCGTTCACGCAACTCCGAAGCATCGGAGAGCGGGCGAAGCTCTCGCGCTCGCTAATCCACCAGCTGTCGGTCGCGTCCGCGGTGGCATGAATATAAACGAGCTTGTGATCGGGAACTCCGAGACGGCGCGCCTCACTATCGCTCGCGAGAATCACGGCCGCGGCGAGATCGACCTCCATGATCGCGTTCATCAGCTTGGTGTAGGGGAAACAGATGATGCGATTGTCAGGCGTCGCGGTCGCGATTTCGATAGCGGAGCGCTCCTTTGGAAACCAGGCGTAGGGATTGCGTGCAGCGACCTTGGTCATCGACGACCATAGCTGGCCGAGGCGCTCGCGATGCTGCGTGAGCGACCATCCGTTGCGCGCGCGATACGCATTCTCGAACAGCGGGTAAACTTGAATCGGCATCCGAGCACCATGGCGATCCTCGTAGGCGTTGGTGCCCATGCGCGGATCGCCCATCATTTCGGGCGCGCCGGTTCCCTTGCGCAAATCCCAATTCATGCCGCCGGTCTTTTGGGCATGACGCTGCGAGTAAATCGCCTCGGCGCCGACGATCATCGCGGCGCGAATTTTTCCCGCCGCGATCTCGCCGGCCAGATGGTTGACCAGGAATTGCGGCGTGTTGCCGCCGAAGGTGGTGTAGATCTTTCGCCGGGGATTGATCCCGAGGCGCGCGGCCAGCGCGTCGGGCGCATTTTGATAGCGCGCCGAAGCGATGTTGGGGATGGCGATGGCGTCGATCGATTTGAGCAAGTCCGGCGCGCCGGAATCTTCGGCGGCGGCGCGCGCGACGAGGTCCATCATCGTGAGCGGTTCGCGCATCGCGAGCGGTTCGGGCGCCTGAGCGAGACCGGCCGCTCTCGGATTGTACTGCGCAACTCCTGCGATCACCGGAAGATGTCCTTGCATCGGAGCCTCCGCCTTCAAAACGATCAAAACGATCGATCGAAAAACAAACGACTGGAGAAACTTCGTGGCGGATTCTAGGATGGTCGTGAGGGCGGCGTCCAATTCAAAGCGGGGGTGATTTGCCGGCAGGTCATGAAAGAAAAAAAGATGGTCAGCGATCGAGCGGCGTTGATCGTGGTCGATATGCAGCCGGACTTTATGCCGGGCGGCGCGCTGCCGGTGCAGGGTGGCGATGAAATCGTGGGGCCGATCCGCGCGCTGATGGAATCGGGGCTGTTCGAGTTGATCGTGGCGACGCAGGATTGGCATCCGAGGGATCATGTTTCGTTCGCGAGCAATCATCCGGGAAGAAAGCCGATGGAGACGATCGAGCTTTACGGGCATCAGCAGACGCTGTGGCCGGATCATTGCGTGCAAGGGACGACAGGCGCGGATTTGCACGCGGGATTGCCGTGGGAGCGGGCGGCGAAGATCGTTCGCAAGGCGACGGACCCAACGACCGATTCATACAGTGCGATCCGCAACAACTGGAATCCTGCCGGCGAGCGGCCGCTGACGGGACTCGGAGATTATCTGAACGCTCGCGGGGTGCGTGAGGTATTCGTGTGCGGACTCGCGCGCGATTATTGCGTCAGGTGGACGGCGGAAGACGCGATCGATGCGGGCTTTCGAGTGTGGCTGATTTGGGATTTGTGCCGTTCGATCGATCCAGCGGCGGACGAGACGCTTCGACGAAATCTGGAGGAGCGGGGGATCGAGATCGTCAATGTCGAGGAGTTGTACAAATCGCGAGAAACCGGGACGGCCTAAGTCAGGCGTTTGATGGCGGGGGCGAGTGGGCGTTCGGAGGAGCAGTAGTCGCGCCATGCGCTGGATTTGGCGATCAGGGCGGGGACTGTGCGGAGCGTGAAACGATTGGGATCGAGGCCGGCGCGCACCTGCGTCCAGAGAAGGGGCATCGAGACCGGCGCACCGTCGCGGGCTCGCGGCGACAACGGCGCGACGGCTGACGACGCGAGATCGTTGCGCAGGTAGTCGAGATAGATGCGGCCGGTGCGCGCCTTCTTCGCCATGTTGAGGACGTAGCGATCGGGGCTGTCGTGCTCCATTTGCGCGCATAGTTCGCGCGCGAAAGCTTTCGCCGCTGGCCATTGAATACTGCCTTTTCTTGTCGGAGAGAGCGGGGTCACGACGTGCAAACCTTTGCCGCCGGTGGTTTTGCAGAAACCGACGAGGCCCACACTGTCGAGGCGATCGCGAAGTTCGCGGGCAGCATCGATGACGGCGGAGAACGGGACGTCGGGCGCGGGATCGAGATCGAAGACGAGGCGGCCGGGAACGTCGGGGTGGCCCGGCTGGCAATTCCACGGATGGAGCTCGAGCGCGCCGACTTGCGCCATCGCAGCGAGGCCTTCGACACGATCGATCTGCAGATAGGGCTTGTCGTCACCGGAGCCGGGCACTTTGGTGAGCGCGACGAGGTTCGACGTTCCCGGCATCGCATGACGCTGAAAAAACAGCTCGCCGCGAATGCCGTCGGGGGCGCGAAGGATCGAGCACGGGCGGCCCTGCAAATGACGGATCATCCAGGGGCCGACCGCTTCGTAGTAGCGCGCGAGGTCGAGCTTCGTTGCGGGCTTGCGGTCGCCGGCGTTGGGCCATAGCGGTTTCTCGGGGTGAGAGATCGCGACGCCCATCACGAGGTTAGCGGTGGCGACGTTGGCGGCGGTGTTCTTCGATTTTGCCGCGGTCATTTAGTGACTTTCGATTTTTTGCGCATGGAAATTAGTTTTCGAGTTTTCTAAATCGCCGGGACTCGTCAGATTCCGGCGAGCGCGTAAGTGAATTCGCCGAGCAAGTCTTTCCAGTGCTCGGTGCCGACGGAGATGCGGACCATCGCATCGGTGATGCCGGCGGCGGAAAACTCCTCGGGGGTGAGCTCGCTATGCGTGGTCGTCATCGGATGACAGACGAGACTTTCGACGCCGCCGAGACTGACGGCGTTCTTCGCGATCTTCAGGCGGCGGAGAAATTCGAACGCTCCGGTTTTGCCGCCAACCAGTTCCAAGGTCAGCAGCGAACCGGGATAGTCGGTCTGCGCATCGCGAATGCGGCGCTGTTCAGGATCGGTGAAGAGCGACGGGTAGATCACGCGCTTGACCTTGGGATGCTTCGCCAGAGCCTCGGCGATACGTTGCGCGTTCTTGCTCTGACGGTTCATCCGCAACGCGACGGTCGAAAGACGGGAGTCGAGAATCCAGCACTCGTCAGCCTGCAGGATGTTGCCCAGCAAAGCGCGGACGCCGGTGAGGGTCTGGATCAATTCGGCATCGGTGGCGAGGACAGCACCGGCCAGGAGATCGCTGAAACCGCCGAGAAATTTGGTGGCGGAATAAATTACGAGATCGGCGCCGTGGACGAGCGGATGCTGAAAGGTCGGGCCGAGCAGCGTGTTGTCGATCGCGAGCAGCGGACGATTGGGATGACTGCGGAGCGCGGTCGCGGCCTGCGCGATATCGGTCATCACCAGCGTCGGATTAGCGGGCGTCTCGATCAGCACCAGCTTGAGTGAAGGCGTCGCGGCGATAGCGTCGGTGAGCGCCCTGGAGTTGCCGGCGGGCACGCCGCGCACGTCGAATCCGAGCGGCTCGATTATCTGATGAATCAAATGTTGGCTGCCGCCATAGAGCGGCTGGGTGTAGATGAGCGAGCTGCCGCGCTCGAGGACGGTGATCAACACGGTGAAAATCGCGGCCATGCCGGAGTTGAAAATCGCGGCGGAGTTGGCGCCGCGCTCGAGCGGGACCAGTTGCTCTTCGAGGATCTCAGCGTTGGGATGGTTGAGCCGCGCGTAGATCAGATCGGGGCGATCGTTGCCTTCGGGCTTGATTTTTCCGAGCACGATTCCGAACGCGCGCTCGGCGGCCTCGGGACTCGGAAAAACAAAGGTCGAACTGCGGTACACCGGCGGCCTGGCGGCGCCGACCGAAAGAGCAGGATCGAAGCCGCGGGTCAAAACGGCGGTCTCGGGGCGGACGCGGTAGGAAATTTTGGCCATCGGTGTACTCCCTTTCGCTCGAGCGATCGCCTTTTTGGGTCGAGGCTGATGATCACATTGAAGCACGCGCATCGCGCGGCGCAAATTGCGGCGGTCGTTGAGTGAAAGCGCGCGGAAGGCGGGGCAGTGATTTGACCGCGTTCCAAAGCGGGTGATAAGAGCCGAGCAAGCCGCGCAATCTCGCCGGAGGATGTCGAATGGCCGCAATACCGGTGTGCAAAAAAGATTCTCCTTCCGAGATGATTGCGGAGATGATCGCGGCGCTGGAACGCGACGGATGCGCGATCGTGCACGGGGTGATCGATCAATCGGAGCGCGACGCGATCGCGCGCGAACTCAAACCTTATCTGGACAGCGCGGACCCCGGTGCGAGCCTGAACAAAATATATGAAGCGGAAGGCGGGCCCGCGGATTTTTATCCCGGCAATACCAAACGCGTCACGGCGCTGGTCGCGAAGTCGGAGACGTTCAGGGGCTTCGTAACGCATCCGCTGATGATTGGGGCGTGCGACGCGCTACTGAAACCGAATTCGCGCACTTACCAGGTGCATGCGACGGCGGCATTGGTGATCGGTCCGGGCGCGACCGAGCAAATGCTGCATCGCGAGGAAGACCCATTTCAATTTTTCAAGCTGCCGCGGCCGAACATGATTATCGCGAGCATGTGGGCGCTCAGCGATTTCACGGAGGCGAACGGCGGGACGCATATTGTGCCGGGGAGTCATCGTTGGCCGAAGGAACGGACGGCGCGGCCTGAGGAGATCGTTGCGGCGGCGATGCCGGCGGGATCGGTGCTGCTCTGGATGGGCGGCACGTTTCACGGGGCCGGCGCGAATCGCAGCGAGCAGTGGCGCTCGGGCGTGTTTCTCTCGTACTCGCTCGGGTGGCTGCGACAGGAAGAGAACCAGTTCCTAGATGTGCCGCCGAATATTGCGCGCACGCTACCAAAGCAGGTGCGCGACTTGATCGGCTACAGAATGCATCTGGGGCTTGGGTATGTGGACGCGCCGCCGAAGGGGGAGTAATTTCCGAAACCCCTCACGGGTTTCGGGCTTCCTGGGACTGATAAGATGCGCGCTACGCGCTGTAAGGAAAGGGTGAAAACGAGGAAAGCGATGCGCGCTACGCGCTGTTGGAAAAGGGCGAGAATGGGGAAGGAGATGCGCGCTCCGCGCTGTTAGAAGGGGACGAAAGTCTCGTGCCTTGATAGTTACGATGCGTTAGCGGTTTTGGAGTTTGCCGATTTGGCGGAGTGCTGAGGCTTCGTCCCAGTAGAGACGTTCGGCGGACATCAGGCCGCCGCGGAATTCGATCACCGTGATGCCATCGATCTCGATGATCTTGCCGGTCGGCTCCTCCCCGGGCAGGAACCAATCCATCCGCTTGGTATGGCGAAAACGGGAATGCATTTCTTCGACGATGCAATCGTCAGTGACTATTCGATTGACTATAGTGCTTTCCCATTCTTCGGGAATCGATGGAATAGATTCGTCGCGATAGAGCGGCAGCAGCGCGGCCTTGCCCTTGCCGCCCCATCGGGTGGGGACGGTGAAAACGGACGCATCTTCGGTCATCGTGGAGAGCGCGAGGTGGACGTCCTTGATGATGAATTCGCCGCGAATGTGCTCTTCCCACATGCGAACATTGTCTTTGGCAGACATTAGGACCCTCCGCGATTGTTGCCGCGGACGTGCAGCCGAAACTGGTTCGATCGCCGAAGGCGAAAGCAAAGACAGCGAAGAA
>PNBD01000036.1 GCA_003135855.1 Deltaproteobacteria bacterium | reverse complement strand
ATGGACTGCTTGGGATCGCCGACAATAAAAAGGCGGCCGGGATGCGGCCGGACGCGGCGCCAATCGGACTCGGCGGGATCGGAGGCCGAGAGCAGAATCAGAATTTCGGCCTGGAGCGGATCGGTGTCCTGAAATTCATCGACAAAAATGTGGGTGAAACGTTTCTGCAACTCGGCGCGGACGGCGGCATCGTCGCGGACGAGATTGCGCGCAACGAGCAGCAAATCGAGGAAGTCGAGGCGGCCGGCGCGACGCTTCAGATCTTCGTAGAAGCCGACGACCGGCCACAGTTCGTCGCGCAGCAACGGGGCAAGATTGGCGCCCGCGTCCTCGCGAAACTTCACGAGGCGCTCGCGGAGAGAGTCGCGGCGGCGGAAAATATCGCCGCGTTCAACCTCGCCGAAATCACCGCCGAAGCCCTTCCAATCCCAATGCCGGCCGCGCGAATGCGCCACCAGCACCGATTCAAGTGCATCGTAATCGCGGCCGCGGACCGATTCGAGGCGAATCGCCTCGTTGATCGGGCGCGCGATTGTGCTCAGGCTTTTACCGAGCCAATCGTCGGGCCCGGTCTCGCCGGCAAGTTTACCCAGTGCGAGAATTTCCTCGATGAGAGCGTCGATTTCCGGATCACGATCGAAGGGCGCGGGTTGCCAGGGCGAATCGAAATCGCGCCAGTTCAAAAGATCGAGCGCGGCACGGCGCGCGATTTCACGCGGACCGCTGCGCGGGGAAAGATCGCGGCGGCGGAGCAATCGGCGCATCCCCTCGCCCGGATTTTCGAGCACCTTTTCGAACCATCGATCGAACGCGGCGGCGAACATCTCGCCAGCGACATCTTCGGGCGCAACTTCGAACATCGGATCGACGCGCGCTTCGACCGGGCGCTCGCGCAGCAGGTCGGCGCAAAATGAATGAATCGTGCCGATGCGCGCCTCTTCGAGTTGCTCCAATGCCTTGTCGAGGCGTCGTCGAACCTCGCCGACCAGCGCGGCGTCGTGGCGGGCATGCTCGATCTCGGCGCGCAGGCGCAGCTTCAATTCGCCGGCGGCTTTTTCAGTGAAGGTGACGGCGACGATTTGCGAGAGTTGGCCGCGGCCCGACTCGATCACCGACACGATTCGATTTACCAGCGCGGTAGTCTTGCCGGTGCCGGCAGCCGCCTCGATCACGAGTGTGGTGTCGAGGTCGTTGCGAATGCGATCGCGAACGTGCTGGTCGGAGGGAATCGCGTTCATGGCATCTCGCGCAGCCGGGCCAGCGACGCAAGTCGTTGCTTGGGTTTGATGGCGGAGCGCCGTTGCTCGTACGGGCCGCAGATGCGCTTGTAATCGCACCAATCGCATTCGCGATCGCCGGGCGCGGCGGGCAGAAAACCCTTGTGCAGCGCGTCGCCGACGATCGCGACGAATTCGCGGGCCGACTCGCGGGCGACCTCGTTGATCGCGACGCTGCGTTCTTCGTAGCCGCCGGCAGCGGTGCAGTAATAGAGCCGGCCAACTTGAATGGGTTCTTTCAAAACATGTTCGGCGGCGAGCGCATAAAAAACCGGCTGCAGAGTCTTCCCGCCGCCAATCACGAAATCCTTGTCGGCGCGCACTTTGCCGGTTTTGTGATCGGTGACGCGAATTCGTCCGGCGGGATCGCGCTCGATCAAATCGATCGAGCCGCGCAACGACAGACCGCCGTCGATCGCGACGGGCGTGGGAGAACTGCGGGGATCGGCTTGCTTGCGATCGTGAAGGCCAAAGCCGAGCTCAAACGACTCCGGCGTCCAATGCTCGGGGTCGTCGGCGGCACGGCGGAGCCATTCGCGGAGGTCGGCGCGGATTCCATCGATGCCATCGCGCCACACGCGTTCGATCGCCGGCGCCAACTGGTCGTGCCATCGCTCGGCGACTTGCTCGATTCGCTCGTCGAGCAAATCGGACGCGTCATCAAGATTTTCGTGCGTGACGGGGAGCGCAGCCACTTCGCGAAGCTCGCTCAAAATTTCGTACTGCACCTCGGCGAAGATACCGCCGCGGGTCAGCGGGTCGAGCGTCTCGAGCGCCTCGGGTTCTTCGCGCGGCTCGAGACGATGAATGGCCTGGAGCAGAAAACGATACGGGCAGGCGGCGAAATGCTGCAAGGCGGTCGGCGAATATGATCGCGCCGACAACTGGTGACGCGCCATCGCGGCGAGCGCGGACGGTTCGGGATCGACCAGCCCGTCGGCAGGAGTCCAGCGCTTCAGCCATTTGCGCGCGCGTGAACGGAGTGCGCGGCCGAGATGCGGGTTGGCGTCGAGCAGATAATTCGCGGTGCCAATCGTGGTTTCCGGGTCGGCATCGACGAGCTTGTCGAGCACGGCCAGATCGAATTCAGCATCATCGATCGCGTCGTCGGAATTTTCAGGCGCCGGCCATCCGAGACGCGACGCATGCTCGGAGGCAGCGCGCTGGGCAAGTTCGTCGAAGCCCGGCAGGCGACCTTCCGCGGCGCGAAAAATTTCGAGCGCGTAGAAGGACGGTACGCGCGGACGACCCTGGTCGAGATCGACGCGCGGGTAGGAAAACATCGCACGCTCGCGGGCGGCGCCGGCGGCGATTCGGAGCGCAAGCCGTTCGGCGGCGACCCGTCGATCATTGCGGGCGAGGTGCGGACTCAGTTGCGCACGCATCGAGTCGGGCAAGATCGGATCCTCGATCAGCTTGCGCGGAAAAACCCGCTCGGCGAGACCGGGAGCGATCACGACGTCGAAAGTCATGCCCTTGGCGCGGAGTGGCGAGGCAACAAAGACGCTGCCGTAGCGGCGTTTTCTGCGTGGCGTTTCGAGACGGCCGAGCCGATCGCTCAAGACCATGCGGACTTCATCGAGACCGATCGGTCCGACCGGCGCCATCGGTTCGAGTTCGGCGAGCGCGGCGAACACGGGTTCGCGATCGCGAATGGCGAGCGCGATCAGCTCGCGCAGATAGGCGAGCCAGTCGCCCCAGGTGGCGGAGGCCGGCCGCGCGCCGAGGCGTTCGAGGATCGGCATCGCGACTGCGGTGAGATGCTCGAGGTCGAGAATCCGGCGATCGAGACCGGCGGTGTGCGTATCGTCATCGCCAAACTCGGCGCGCCGCGCCGTGAGATCATTGCGAAGGCCGTCGAGCCGCCGTTTCCATCGTTCGGCGCTTCCGATAACCGCGGCGTCAACGATCAAGCGCTCCCATCGCCAGGGAGCGCGCACCGTTCCAGCGACAACCGGAATCGGATCTGAACTATCACTCTCCGACTCGGGCGGGTCGGTTCGGGTTTCCAAATCTTCGGCGAGAGGAGCAGCCGTGAGTTCGCTCTCGGGACTGATGACGGGTGCGCGATCGTCCGCAGCACCGGCTTCCGGCACCTGCGCAAGCGAAAGATATTCGGCAAAGCGACGGGCGGAAAGATCTTCGGATGCGCAACTGAGCAACGCGAGCAGCGCGCGGCCGCCGGGCTCGGGGCGACGCGTGCCACGCGCGAAGTAGGCAGGAATTTCGGCGCGCGCGAGCGCCTCCTGCAAGTACGGAACGTAGCGCGATGGCTCGTGGAGCAGGACTGCGATGCGATCGAAGCGCACGCCGCGGCGCGCTTCGGCGCAAATGCGTCGCGCGATTTCGACGCACTCGTGCATCTCGCCGGGCGCCGAGATCATCGTGACGGTTTCGTCAACCTTGCGCTCGACTGGCGCGCTCATCGCGAATAAATGGTCCTGCAAGCGGGACAGCGATACCGCGGTGATCGGATCTGTAGCTGAGGCAGAAGCGGGCTTCGAAGATGTGCCCAGCGCGCGTTCGAGCAGCAACGTGACGTGGTCATCGCCAGCCGGCACGGTCGCGAGAATCGAGGGCGAGCGCGACGCAAGTGCAACGAGCAAGTCGCATTCGAGCGCACTATCAATAGACGGATCGAGCAGGAGAATCGGCAGGCCGACGAATCGCGGGAGCGGATTCGCGCGGACGGCGTCAGTTGCGATTTTAAGCATGGCGGCGCGATCGATCAGTTTCGCATCGGAGAGCTCGGCGTCGAATCGCTCGAGCATCGCGGCCAGCGATGCGCCGGCAGGACTGAGCGCTCGCAATTGATCGGCGGTGACGTTGTTCAATCGAATCTCGGCGAGGGTTCGCGCGAGTGCGCGCGAAAAGCCGGGCTGATCGAGCACCGGCGCGAAGTACGAAACCTCTTGCGACGACGCAAGACGAAACACAGTGCGGGTCGCGACCGCCTCCGTCGCGAGACCGTCGGCAGGAGCAAGGCCACTTTCGGCCATTTGATCGGCAGCGAGCAAACCGACGAGCCGATTGAGGGTGAGGCGATGGACGCCAAGCATCGCGCCGCGCGCGATCGCAAAATCGCGCACAAGATCGTCGGCAGCCTCCTGAACGGAGGCGATGACGAGCACCTCAGCCGCGGGGCGCTGCGACTCGAGCCACGCACGGGCGGCGGCAATTCGCTCAGAGGCGCGGGGGCTGACGACTATTTCGGACTTTTGCGGCATCGGGGCGGTGCGACGCGTCGATGCACCACGAGATCATGCTCCGCACCATCACTGCCTTCTGCAAGAGGCGGTCGAGCGCCGTTTCCACAACCCGACAACGGTTGTCGCGCTGTGATTATTGGACGAGGTAAACGGGAGCGCCGACGCGGACCATGCCGCCGGCGCCAATCGAAGCAAAGACGCCGACGTTCGCCTGATGATGAAATGCGGCGGTGCGCAGAACACCGTAGTCGCGTTGGAGGCTTTCGCGCTGGGGTTCTTGCTGCGGATGGGTCGTCATCACGCAGCGGAGCGCAGGCTGCATCGCGACGATTTTCAGATGGTCGCCGACTTCGAGAGTACCGGCGGTCCACTCGTCTTCGAGAAACGCGTCGTCGCGCTCGCCGGTATCGACGAGGATGGTCGGGCGGAAGCGTCGTGGATCGAAGTTCGAGCCGGGGGCGAGTTTCGCCATGTGCCGCAGCGTGCCGGTGGCGATCACATGCATGACGGCGGTGTCGAAAAAGCTTGCCTTCTCGAGGCGGAAATGATCGGGCATCACCTTCATGCCGGGAAAAATCTTGTCGAAGGGCACGTCGGCGAAGATCGTGGCGGGATCGATCCCGGCACGTTCGTCGTGCGCAGTCGCGGAGCGTTCGAGCTTCATCTTCCGGCCGAGCGCCGCGGAAATCACCTCGGCCGCATCGGGGTCTTCGGCGTGGATTTTTCGCGAGTCGGGCAGCGTGATGGTTAAGGGATTGATGCGGCCGGGAGCCGGCGGCGAGTCGTACGCCGCGCG
Organism: Deltaproteobacteria bacterium; assembly: GCA_003135855.1. Lineage (GTDB taxonomy): Bacteria > Desulfobacterota > Binatia > Binatales > Binataceae > Binatus. The sequence goes on along the minus strand of PNBD01000036.1, from coordinate 26,507 downwards.
GAACTCGAAGAGGCGCGGGAACTTCTTGGCGCTCGCGATCTGGCCGGTGACGACTTCGCGCAACGCGTAAGCGCGATCGCCAATTGCACCATGCTCGGTGAACTCGAGTTGGTCGAGATGCTCACCGAGCATCGATTTGAACGGGTAGCGCGCGAGAGCGCTCACCGTGCCGATCAGACGCCGCGCCATATTCGCGATCCTACTTGCCCGGGCGCGACTGCGCCGGTCGTTCGCCGATCGGATGATGTGGGGCGAGAAAAACGCCGAAGCCGAGCCGATTGTCCATAGCGGGTCTCCTTGGGTTCAGGTCGAGTGTTACCGCAGGGGGGGCGGGCGCGCAACCAGTAGGAGGAGGCATTTGTTGCTACCCAAGCCGACGACTTTTATTATATGGTACTGAATGCCATAATTGCGTTATGCCGCCGGTGATTCTTGAGGCGCGGGATTTAATAGGAGGCGGGCGTTATCTGCAGGAAGTTCGAGTCTCAAGTTTCTCGCGCACCCGCGAGCAACCGGAAGGAATTCGATACTCCCTTTGCCTCGTGGATCTTGAGAGCGGCGACGTGCTTTTGCTCTACGATGTTCATCGAGGTAAGTCGCACCACCGGCATTTGCGCGGCAAAGAGACTCGTTACAAATTCGTCAACGAGGTCGGGTTGCTCGACGATTTCTTGCGCGACGTGGACCTGATTCTGGAGGGCAAGCTATGAGCGCACGGCGACTTAACATCGGCATCCGCACCCGCGCTGAGCGGTCGAAGGCGCTTCGTGAAGCGCTGCGGCGAGTCGCTCGCGGCAACCGCTCGTCAGAGGACGCGGGGCTCTATTTCGAGAGCGTCGCGGAGCTGCGACAGATTCTGACCGAGAAGCGTTTGGAACTATTGCTGGCCATTGGTCGGCATCGGCCAGCGTCGGTGCACGAGCTGGCTGGGCTGCTGGGACGCGATTACAAGAACGTCAGCACGGACATCACAATGCTTGAGCGGCTAGGACTGGTAAAACTCGAAGCCAAGAGCGGCAAGGGAAGAGCGCAAGCGCCGACTGTGCCGTATGACGAGATTCAGGTAACCATCGATTTGCGCCATCCGCGCGCGGCAAACGCGGCATAATTTCAGGAATTGCAACGATGGAGACTTGCGAAGCTATCGACGGACGCAGCTATGACTACACATCAAACTATCAAGGAAGCACTCGCTCTCATTTTTCGGGGCATAGAGCGTTTGACAGTCGCGTTTACGAACCGAAAATTCACAATTGATGGCCGCCTGGTGGGTGATATTGGAGAGGTCATCGCTGAACTCGAATACGACCTAACACTGCACCTCGTGGCGCAGCCGCGCCATGATGCCCGCACTTCAAATGGCCGCGACGTTCAGATTAAAGCAACGTTCAAGAATTCCCTGACGTTCGTGACCGTTCCGGACTACTATCTCGGGCTCAAGCTGCACGATAACGGCGATTACGAGGAGGTATTCAACGGCCCTGGAATACTCATTTACGATCGCTACAAAAACCAAAAAAACATTGGCGTTAAGTTGCTGTCATTCCCGATTAGCGAGTTGCGCAAGCTCTCACAAAAGGTTGAACAAAGCCAGCGTATTCCGAAACGCAAAGAGACGAATTTCCACACGGCTAGTTGATCGAGCGCTCAGCGCCGCCAGCATTGTCGAGGCCGGCCGCTTATGCGATTCGATTGGCTTGCGCGCGGCGTGCCGCTACTTTTTCTCGCGGGGGTGCGTCGCGTTGTAGTCGTGGATCGCTTTGAGGATCGCGCCGGTCGATTTCTCCATCAGTTCTTTCTTGTTAGCGCGCACGCGATTGGCCGAATCGTCGATCGGCTTGATGAGACCCTGACATCGCGGCATCACGTATCGCGCCAGCAGTTCGTAACTGCGGAGACTCTGCTCGCGAGTTACCCAATCGTGCGCGAAGCACATCAAGGTGCCGAAACCGCCGGCATGTTTTTGCAGCTTTTCGATTGCGATCAGCGCGTCTTCAGGCGTCCCGAAAATGCCGCCGCCGTATTCGGACATCCGCTGCGCCGCCTTGTAGCCATCTTCGATCGGCTTGGCGACCGGCGACCCAAGGATTCCCACGAGATACTCGTTCTGCCAGTTCTTAAGACCCTCGGCGACTTCGCGCATCGCCTTTTCCTTCGAGTCCGAAAGGTGCACGTTGACGAGAATCCGCCAATTCGCGCGATCGATTTGATTGCCGTGTTCGCGCGCCGAGGTCTCGCCGAAGCCCCACTGCGTCGGCAGCGCTTGCAGGCCTTCTTCGGAGTAGGTCGCGACGGATAGGACGCCGACGCCATATTTGCCTGCGGCTTTCATCCCCGAGGGCGAGATGGTCGATGCGACTGCGACCGGGATTTTGTCCTGGAGCGGGCGAATCTGCAGCGCCGCGTTATTGAGTTCGAACCACGAGCCTTTGTAAGTGAAGGGCTCGCGCTCGTTGAGCAGGCGAATGACCACGCCGAGACCCTCGTCCATTTTGTCGCGCTGAGTCATCGGATCGATGCCGAGCATGACTGCGTCGGAGGGCAGCGCGCCCGGTCCGACGCCGAGCATCGCGCGGCCGTGGCTCAGGTGATCGAGCGTGACGATTCGCTGCGCAATATTAAACGGATGATGATACGGGACCGAGATGACGCCGGTGCCGAGCTTGATTCGTTTGGTGCGCTCGGCGGCCGCGACCAGGAACATCTCGGGTGAGCCGATCGTCTCCCATCCCGCCGAATGATGCTCCCCAACCCAGAATTCGTCGTAGAGAAGATCGTCGAGATGCTTGGCGAGTTCGAGGTCGCGCTGGAGTTGGAGCGTCGGATGCTCGCCGATTGGGTGATGGGGCGCGAGAAACACGCCGAAACCTAGACGCTGGTTCATGTCAGTCTCCTTGGTGCGGGATAACTGCGAGAGCAGCCGAGCTTAACCGTCTTCGCGCGAATGATTATAGCATCAACGGAGCGCGGCGGTGTGAGCCGAATCGAGGTACTCGTCGAGGCGAGTGATGCGTCCGTTTTCGACTTCACAAACGATGCAGGCCGGGAGCGAAAATTCTTTCCCCGAAGATTTGAGCTTACCACGCAACACGTGCTGCTGGACGAAGCCGGCCGGCGTCGCTTGCCGGCGGACGTCGGTGTACGCGATTTCACCGATGTTCGCGACGACCCATCCGAGCACGGCAAGGTTCTGTTCGACGGTCTGCGTCTGGCCGTCGTTGTTGTGCCAGATTTTCGCATTCGGCGCGTAAACGGCGCTGCGAATCGCGGCTACGTCGCCACGCTCGATCGATTTGAACAATCGATCGGCGACTTCGAGAGACTGCTGCGCAGTCGTTTCAGAATCCATCGTAACTTTTGAGTACGACTTCGCGGTGTATCTATCAAGCTGACGCAATCGATGCCGACTACATATTGGTCGTGGATGAGGGCGTCGCAGTCGGGGTCCCCGCCGGAGTTTTCATGGGCGCGGCCGACGATGACGATTCCGGAGCAGCCGCAAATCCAGGAGGCGGCGCCGTGGCAGGCAGTGGAGTCGGCACCGATACGGTAGGCAGCGGGCCGGCCATAGTGGGCGCCGCACTCGGGGACGCATTGGGACTCGCGGATTCGTTCGGCACCGGCGCCGCGGCCATCAAGGCAGTACCTGCGCCGTAATCATAGACCAGCACGCCGCCGAGGTGAGCCGAATAGCCGAGCACGCTGACCGCGGCCAGCGCGACGATCAGATAGATCATTCGCGAGCCGGCCATGAAGCTGAGCGATTCGATCATGATTCGCCACAGCGCGAGCACGCCAAACGCGATTGCGAGATATTCGCCGAGTTGCGCGTGACGCTTCAGGACCTCTTTCGCGGGTTCGCCGAGCGCGTTCCAGATTCGGTCGGCCTCGATGCCGCCGGTGAAGTACGATGCGCCCGCGGCGAGTGCGCCGAGGATCATCAGGGTGACCGCCGCGTAACGCATCCAGAGACGAGTCGGCGCGAGGCTGGCGACCAGATCGATCAGGACGGCGACAATCAGCAGGCTCACCGTGAAGTGATCGACTACAGGGTGCAGTTGCAATGCGGAAAGATAGTGTTGGACGGCTTCCATCGAGGCTCCTTGCCTACGCCGAAATGATTGCGCGCGGCTGACATGATTGCGCGCGGGGCGCGGTATCGGAAAAATTCCCCGCGCGGCGGAACTCAATTCCCGGCGAGCAGTAAATCACGAAAAGGCGGTTTCGCGCGAGTGAGCGCGGCGGCGAGACGATGATGCGCACTTAGTCGGAGGTGCTGGAGGGGGTCGGCGTGGGAGTCGCGACGGGCAGCGGCGATGATTCTGGGGCGAGGATGACGGTCGCGGCCGGCGGTCCGCTTGGGCGACGCACCACGAGATCCAAATCGCGAATCTGCACGTCATTCTGGTCTCCGGCGCGCTGGTCTCCGGCGCGCCAAACGCGCTGGGTGAACAGGTATTGGAACGCGTCGATTACCGTCAATCGATCGTAGGCGGGCGTCCAGGATTCCTCGAAGCCGAATTGCGACGGAGACGGATTGCCCAAGGCGCCGCTGTCGATTTTATCTGGAATGCTCACGGCGATATTCGCCGCTTCACGGATGTCGGTCGGCGCGAGACTACGGAGATACCAACTGATCTGGGGCGCGTCGTCGGGAATCATCGCGGTTGCGGAGTCCGAGGAGACCGACGCCCTGGCGCGCGCGCATTCGAGCGGCGTCTGAATCGTCGTCGCAGGCTCCGACCAGAAAAGCAGCGCATGCCGATTCCACGGCTTCTCGCTTGCGTCTGGCGCCGGAAAAACAAAGTTGGTCATCACCTGGATGTAGAGCGTCAGCGCCGCGAACGCGGCCAGCGGAATACGAATCGACACCCAGCGAGCCGAATCATGCATCCACTCGACGCCGAACCCGGCGACCAGCGCGAGTGGAATGATCATGGCGGCGACGCCATCGGGAGTAGTGGCGCCTATTGAAAGAAAAAACGCCACGCTGACGATTGCCCATACGATCGACCATCGCGCCAACGGACCGACGATCGCGCGCGAAGCAATCACGATCGCACCAACGATCGCGAGCACGGCAATGAGGAATTCATAAAAGCCGAACAGCGGAACGAACATTCGAATGCCGCGCTCGAATCCAACCACGTCGGTGCTGAACGCGGCGGGCATATCGCGGGCCAGCGCGGCGGACAGCGAAGACGTAAGCATGCCGGTCGCCATCCAGAACCATACGAAGAGAGCGACCATCGCGGTGATCAGGACGATCGTACGGCGCTGCTCCCACCAGATACGAAGACGCAGCCGGCGGTGATCGACGGTCAGGAGGTCGAACAAGCCGATGAAAGCGAGCGAGACAAGGACGGTGGCCGCGGTCGCGTAGCCGATTGGATCGGCGCTCAGCCAAAGGGCGATCGCGCAGCCGAGGCCGATTGCGCGGGCCGGATACCTCCGCCGCCGCATGCTGAGCGCAAGCGCGATCGACACCATCATGAAGGCGAGCGAGCAGAGCGCGGTCGAACTGCCGCGCGAGTAGTAGGTCAGACTCGGCGAGAGTGCGAGCATCGCAGCGGACGCGAGCGCGCCGGCGCGGCCGAGATATGGACGGATCACGAAGGTCGCGGCGATCAGCAGCAGCGCGCAAGCTGCCAGGACAATCCGAGAGGTGAGATCATTGGCGCCGAAGGTCGCGAAAATCCACGCCTGGAGAATCTCCGGCCACGATGCGTGAAGCCCCGGATTGGCAACTATCGCCGCCAAGCCGTCTCTGGCAATCGCCAACTCGAGCAACGCAGCTTGAGCTTGCACTGGATCGAGCGGGCGGGCTCCCAGAGCCAGCAATCGCGTCAGCACGGCCCAGGTTGCGATCGCATACCAGCCGAGATGCTCGGCAGTGACGACGTACACCGGATTATTCAGGCGTGCGTGACTGAGCCCGACGCGTGCGGGCTCGGGATTCGCGGCCTCATCGGCGGGTTCGCGATGTTCCGCAGGTTCGTGGCCGAACCGCCAATCCTCTTCCGGGATCATCTCCGTGCCTGCCATCCTGCTCTACAATTCTTTTTCGGCGTTTTTGCGAATGCGCCGCCTTCGTGTTCGAACCGTAGGAGGCCGGCGAGACTGCGTTCAATATTCATTGGTTTGCAACGGCAAGGTGATTTGCGCGAAAAGCTTATGCTGGTTATTTCGGGTCGGGTGATGTTCAAGTTCAAGATCGACACGCGACGATTGATTAATGGGGCGCTTTCTTTCCTGGCGCTCGCGGCGATCATCGCGCTGTTTTTCGCCTATCGAGGGCATGCGCATCTTGCCACGCGCCGGCTGCCGATCTCGATCGAGCATCTGCCATATTACGCATTCTGTTCGTTCTACCGCATGCTTGCGGCATACATTCTTGCACTGTTTTTTTCGATCACCTATGGGATGGCGGCGGCGCGTGGCGGCCTCTACGAGCGCGTGATGATTCCGGCGATTGACATCGCGCAATCGGTGCCGGTGGTCGGTTTCTTTCCAGCCGCGGTTTATTTTTTCGTCGCGATCGCGCACGGCAGCAGGTTCGGCGTGGAGATGGCGGCGATTTTTTTGATTTTCACAAGCCAGGCCTGGAATATGGCGCTCGGCGTATTCGAGGCGGTCAAAACGATTCCGGCGGATTCGGCCGAAGTGTTCGACGCCTTCGGCGCGCGCGGCTGGCTCAAGTTCAAGCGTCTGCTGATGCCGGCTTGCGTGCCGAAACTGGTTTACAATTCGATTCTGTCGTGGGTCGCGGGCTGGTACTTCCTGATCGCGTGCGAGATCATCACGGTCGGACCCGCCAACTATCATCTGCCGGGCCTCGGCAGCTTCCTGATGGATGCGGCAAATCGCGGCGACAAGATTGACCTGATCGCGGGATTGCTGACGCTGCTCGCGATCATCGTGGCGATGGACATGATCGTGTGGCAGCCGCTGTCGTCGTGGGCGGAAAAGTTCAAGTACGAATTCGCGGCATCGTCCGGCCCCGCGCAATCGCTCGGGATGTTCGACGCGCTGGCGGGGATTGGTCCCGCGGTGACGCGCAGGCTGCGCTCGATAATTGTTCCGATTCTGCGCGCGGGCGGCCGCGCGATCGAAGCTGCACCGCGCGTGAACCTTCTCTCTCCCGAAGCGGCGAGCCGCGCAGCCGGCATGGCCCGCAATCTTCTAATTGTAGCGGTGGTGTTTTTCAGCGGCTGGGCGATCGCGGCCGGCCTCATTGCGCTCGCGAGGACGCTTGCGCAGCCGTGGCCGTCGGAGGCGCGGCAGATCCCGGCGGCAATCGTCGCCTCGACGATTCGGATGATCATCGCTTACGTGATTTCGCTCGCATGGACGCTGCCGTGCGCTCTGGCAGCCAGCGAGAGCCCGCGCTTCAATCGAATTCTGTCGCCGATCGCGGAGATTGTTGGATCGATGCCGGCGACGGCGCTGTTTCCGCTGATCGTGCTGTTCGTGATTCGCGTCACCGGCGGGATGAATCTCGCCTCGATCCTGCTCATCCTCACCGGGATGCAATGGTACCTGCTGTTCAACCTGCTCGCGGGAATCAACCAGGTGCCGGAGGATCTGAAAGAAGCCGCGCGCGCGTTCGGACTGTCGCGATTCGCGCGATGGCGCAAACTGACTATCCCGGCGGTAATGCCGTCGCTGATAACCGGCAGCATCACGGCGTGGGGCGGCGGATGGAACGCCCTAATCCTCTCGGAATATTTCGTTTATCGGGGACACACCTACGAAGTATTGGGACTCGGCGCGTTGCTCGATGCCGCGACTTACAAAACCGGCAACGGCGTGATGATCCTGCTCAGCCTGCTTTCGATGATTGCGGTCGTGATAGTGTTGAACCGGCTCGTCTGGCGGCGCTTGTACAATTTTGCCACGGAGCGATACAGACTGGACTACTAACCGCCCAAGCATCATGTGCGACCCTGACCTACCCGACCCATGCCACTGCTCGAACTCAAACACGTCTCGAAGAGTTTTGCTCATGCCAAGGGCACGTTGCAGGTGCTGCACGACATCACCTTTGACGTCGAGGAAGGCGAGTTCATCGCGATCGTGGGACCGTCGGGCTGCGGCAAATCGACACTGCTGCGGATCATCAACGGCATCGTGCCGCTAAGCTCGGGGCAAGTGCTCTACAAGGGCAAACAGGTCGATGGAATCAATCTCGAGTGCGCGTTGGTGTTTCAATCGTTCGCGCTGCTGCCGTGGCTGACGGTCAAAGCCAATGTCGAACTCGGGCTCGAGGCGCAAGGGTTGCCGCTGGCGGAGCGGGAGAAGCGCGCGAGCATCTATATCGACAAGGTTGGATTGGACGGTTTCGAAGAGGCGTATCCGCGCGAACTCTCGGGCGGGATGAAGCAGCGGGTCGGATTTGCGCGAGCGCTCGCGGTGGAACCAAAGGTGCTGCTAATGGACGAGCCGTTCTCGGCGCTCGACGCTTTGACCGCGATCACACTGCGCGAAGAAATGCTCGACATCTGGCAATCGCCGGACATGCCGGTGAAGAACATCATGTTGGTCACGCACATTATCGAGGAGGCAATCGAACTCGCGGATCGAATAATCGTGCTCGCCTCGGGACCCGGGCGGATAGCCGCCGATCTCAAGATTGACATCCCGCGCCCGCGCGATCGCCGCACCGATGCGTTCAATGCGTGGACCGACAAGGTATTCTCGCTAATCGAGGAGCGCGCATAATGCCGTCTGCGGCGATAACTCCGGTTCCGGATTGCGGCATGACGTGGGTGTTCGGCCTGCTCGAACTGCTCAACGATCGCGGCGGTCGCGAGGATGGCTACAAAATCGCGCGCGATCTCAATTTCAAATTCGGCGATCTGCTCAAAGTGATGAAGGCGGCGGAGATCCTCGGCTTCGTTTCGACGCCGGCCGGCGATGTCGTGCTGGAACCGCTGGGCCGCAAGGTGCTGGACGCAAGCATGAACGAGCGCAAGCTCATAGTGCGCGAACAGTTGAAGCAGCACGGACTGTTCAGTTACTTCATTAGATTGCTGCACGGGCAGCCGGATCGGTCGCTGACGAAGGAAGTCGTGCTCGAGCATCTGGCGATGCTGCTGCCGACGGAAAAGCCGGAGCGCCAGTTTTCGACGATCGTGAACTGGGGGCGCTTTGCCGAACTATTCGGCTATAACAAGGACGAGGATCGCTTTTACCTCGACAACGAATAGGCGCGACGCGCGCCGAAGGAGTCAACGCGATGGCTAGTGACGCGGAAAAAGTCGTGACCGATTTTTGCAATGCGTGGCCGCGGAAGAACATCGACGAGTTGCTCGGATTCTTCACCGAGGACGCCGTCTATCACAACATCCCGATGGAAGCGGCGCGCGGCAAGGCGGCGATTCGCGCCGCCATCAACACGTTTCTGCCGGGTTCGAAATCGATCGAGTTCAAGATTCTGAAAAGCGCCGCGAACGGAAATGTGGTGTTCAACGAGCGCGTCGATTTCATCGATCTGGGCGCCAAGAAGATCCAGTTGCCGGTGACGGGCGTGTTCGAGATCAGCGGCGGCAAGATCAGCGCATGGCGCGATTACTTCGACATGGCGACGTACACCAAGCAGATGTCGTAGCAGCGCGCCGGGGACATAGATGGCTTCGGTCGTGACGCACGCCATCATCGGCACCGCCGGTCATATCGATCACGGCAAGACGGCGCTGATCAAGGCGCTCACCGGCCAGGACACCGACCGCCTCAAGGAAGAAAAGGAGCGCGGGATCTCGATCGATCTCGGCTTCGCGTACCTGAGCGCGCCCGATGGCACGCGCGCGGGCATCGTCGACGTGCCGGGTCACGAGCGCTTCATCCGCAACATGCTCGCGGGTGCGCACGGGATCGACCTGGTGCTGTTTGCGATCGCCGCCGACGACGGCGTGATGCCGCAAAGCGAGGAGCATCTCGACATTCTGCATCTGCTCGGCGCACGGCGCGGCATCTTCGTTATCACCAAGGCGGACATGGCCGATGCGGCGCGTCTGAACGAGGTGCGCGAGGAAATCGAGCTGCTGGCCGACGGGACCACGCTGGCCAATGCGCCGATAATTCCGGTCTCGTCGATCAGCGGGCTCGGGCTGGATGAACTGCGCGCCGAAATCGTCCGTCAGCTCGACGGCTTTCAGGCTCGGCGCGCCACCGGAATTTTTCGCCTGCCGCTCGACCGCGCATTCGTGATCAAAGGTCACGGAGTAGTCGTCACCGGGACCGCGATGGGCGCCGAGGTCAAGCTCGGACAGAAGCTGCGCGTGTTGCCGGGGGGCCAGGAAGTCCGGGTGCGATCGATACAGGTGCATTCGGAGTCGGTCGAAAGCGCCGGACTGTGCCAGCGGGTTGCGCTGAATCTGACCGGCGCCGAGAAAATCGATTTGGCGCGCGGCGACGTGCTCGCCGATGAACGGCTGGAGGTGGCGACTTCGCGCTTCGATGCGGTGCTCGAGATTCGGCCGGCTGCGAAGCGCGCGCTCAAGAGCAATACGCGGGTACGGCTGTTCATCGCAACGGCGGAGACGATCGCGCGGGCAATCGTGCTCGACGAATCGGGATCGATCGCGCCGAAGTCGGCGGGCCTCGCGCAGTTGGTGTGCGAAGAGCCGGTGGTGGCGCTCTCGGGCGATCGGTTCGTGATTCGCGACGAGACCAACTCACGCACGCTCGGTGGCGGCGTCGTCCTGAATCCGCTGGGGCGTCGAGTCCGCAAGCCGCTCGATGCTTATCTGGCAAACCTCGAGGCACTGAAAAAAAAGTCGGGCGCCGACGCGCTCGAGGCACTGCTCGATCTGCAGGAGACGTTCGCGCTGAGCGCATCGCGAATCGCAACTCTGATGAATATTCCAATCAAGGAGGCCGAGACCGCGCTCAAAGATCCGCGGTTCATCAAGCTGTCGGTGGGCGACGAAGAGGGTTTCACCACGCGCGCGAAATGGGGCGAGCTGATCCGATTCGCGCTGGCGGCACTGGGAGCGCATCACCAATCGGAACCGCTGTCACCGGGGCTCGATATGGAATCGCTGCGCACGCGGCTGCCGTACGAGATCGCGGCGCGCGCGTTTCGGCCGGTGATCGATCGGCTGAGCCGCGAATCCGAGATCGTGCGCGAGGAGAGCGTGCTGCGCCTCAAAAGTCATCGCGTCCGGCTTGGCGGCGATGCGGGCAAACTCGGCGCGCATATCGAAGAACTGCTTTCACGGGCGGAGTTCCAGCCGCCGGAGCTCAAGCAGATCGCCGATAGTTTGAAACTCAGCGCGACCGATCTGCCGCGCCTGAGGACGGTGCTGACTGCGATGGAACGCGAAGGCCGCGTGGTCAAAGTCGCGACCGATCTGTACTTCAGCCGCAGCGCGGCCGATGCCGCACGCATCCGGCTGCTCGATTATCTGAAGACGCATCCGGAAATTACGGCTGCCGCGTTTCGCGACCTGCTCGGTGCTTCGCGCAAATTCTCGATCGCGCTGCTCGATCATTTCGATCACACCGGCGTCACGACCCGAGTCGGCGACGCGCGACGGCTCCGCGCTGCGGCCGGCTGACGATCTCAACATTGACCGAATATCACATGCCGCGCGCGATGCGCGACACGGCTGACATGCCGCGCGCGATGCGCGACAATACGAGCCATGTCCACGACCAAGGACAATAATCCTTCGCGGGGCGAGCTGATTCGCCTGACTGCGCGGTGCAAGGCTGCGGGTTGAGCCGGTAAGCTCGGTCCGGCGGACCTGTCCGCAGTCCTGTCGCGGCTCGAATTTCCGAGCCATCCTGATTTGCTCGTGGGAATCAACACGGGCGACGACGCCGGAGTGTTCCGTTTTTCCGACGATCTCGCGATCGTCAACACCGTCGATTTTTTCACGCCGGTGGTGGACGACCCGTTCACTTACGGACAGATTTCCGCGGCGAACGCGCTCTCCGATGTTTACGCAATGGGCGGAGTGCCGCGCACCGCGCTGAATATCGTATGCTGGCCGCAGTCCGGACTGCCGCACGCGATGCTGGGCGAAATTCTGCGCGGCGGTGCCGAAAAGGCGCGCGAAGCGGGAGTTGTGATTGTCGGCGGGCATACGGTCGCGGACGAAGAAGTGAAGTTCGGAATGGCGATTACCGGGGTGATCGATCCGCGGCGAATCGTGCGCAACGTCGGGGCCAAAGCCGGCGACGCGCTGGTGCTGAGCAAGGCGCTGGGCACTGGAATTCTGATGACGGCGTTCAAGCGCGATAAATTGCCGGACGATTCGTACACTGCGGCGGTGCGCTCGATGTGCCAGCTCAATGCCGCCGCGGCGGCTGCAATGCTCCGCTATGACGTGCACGCCGCGACCGATATCACTGGCTTCGGCCTGGTCGGCCACGCGATGAAAATGGCCGAGGGCAGCGGCGTGACGATCGTTTTCGAGGAATCGGACCTGCCGCTCCTGCCGGGCGTGCTCGAACTGTGCAGGGCAGGGATGATTCCGGGTGGCGGAACGCGCAATCGCGAATATTATGCGCCGAGCGTGCGAATTTCGGATGAAGTGGTCGATGAGCTCGCGGCAATTGCGTTCGACCCGCAAACGTCGGGCGGGCTGCTGATCGCGGTGCCGGAAGCGCAGAGCGTCGCGCTGCTCGCGGAACTGCAAAATTCGGGGCATCGCGAGGCGGCGATCGTCGGACGGGTAGTTGATCGCGGCGCATCGCCGATCGAGCTGGTTTGATTCACTCCCAATAGCTAAACAGGCGAGAAATTTCCGCCAGCGCTGTGCTAGCTTTCGTCTGAGTTCATCTCGCGGGAGGCGCTCATGGATTTTTTCGAAGTAGCAACTTCAACGCCGACGGTGCGCCGATTTCTCGATCGGCCGATCCCCGAAGCAGATCTGATGAAGGTGCTCGAGACCGCGAACATGGCGCCCTCGGGCTCGAATGCGCAGCCGTGGGAATTCGTGATCGTGCGCGAGCCCGATGCGCGCCGGAAAATCCAAAGCACGTACGAAGAACTGTGGGGGCCTTACAAGGAGAGCGCGATAATTCGCGGACGCACGACGCTGTCGGCGCGCGCGGTCAAGGCGATCAAGGTAGGCGATGAATTTGCGGCGACGCTCGCGATCGTGCCGGTTCACATCCTGGTGTTTCTCGATCGGCCGAAGATGCGGGTCGAACGCGGCAGCGCCGACGACTTGTTCAACTTCGGCGCGACTTACGGTTCGATCTTCCCCGCGATTGAATTGCTGATGCTGTCCGCGCGCGCACTCGGAATCGGATCGGCGATGACCACGATGCTAAGCAGCCGCGAGCCCGAGACCAAGGCGATGCTCGGCGTGCCAGAGCTGTACCAATTGATTGCGTTGATACCGCTCGGATATCCCGACGGCGGATTCAAGCGCCCGTATCGAAAGCCCGTGCTGCCGCGCCTTCACGACGGCCGCTGGGATCGCGCGTGGCCGCTCTCGCGCCAATGACAAGTCAACCACTAGTCACTCGGGACTAAGTCAACTAGCGTATCGTCCACTAATTCCCTGGGGGACTCGATATGGAGTGGCCGCTACCGTTGTGGCAGGTGCTTGGTGAGGAGCTCGATCAGCTTAGGACGCCAGAGCCGCTTGACCCTGCCGCATATGAGTATCAGCCCGACCGAATAATCAATGCGGCACTGCTAAAGGACAAGCTCGAACTCCGAAGACCAGAACTGAAACTGCTCCTGGCGAAGCGCCCAGCGGCATCGCAGAACAGCGATTTCGCGAAGTACTTTGCGTCGAATGAATCCTCGCAGCACTCGGCGGGCGCGTTGCCAGACGTGGATTTTCTCAACGGCCTGCTCAGGGTCGCCGAGCTATACACTGCATTTCCGTCACTGGCGGAGTCAGGATGGATCGGCGATCAGAATCCCGGGAAGCTGGCGACGAACAAGATCATCGAACTCAACCGCCATCTGCTCGATCGAGCTTTCGCCGGCGCGGTGCAGCCGATCGATGAAATCCTGCTACTGCCCGCGGTCGAGAGACTCCACCGCGAAAAACTCTCGGCGCTCTGTTTCTCCGGCGGCGGAATTCGCAGCGCGACTTTCTGCCTCGGCGTGGTCGAGGGACTCGCAAGAAAGAAGCTGCTCGACAAGTTCGATTATCTCTCGACCGTATCGGGCGGAGGATACCTGGGCGGCTGGCTAGCGGCCTGGACCTACTGGAATAAAGGCGGGCTGCGCGACGTGATCTCTCAGCTCACTACGGCGCGCCGCTCGAAGCTCGAGCCGGAACCCGATCCAGTTTTCTATCTCCGCAACTTCAGCAATTACCTGACGCCGCGCACCGGTCTGTTCTCGGCCGATACCTGGACGCTGATAGGGATTTTCCTGCGCAATCTTCTCTTGCACTGGTCGGTCATACTGCCGCCGCTAATCGCGATTCTGCTGGTGCCGTATTTGATGTTCGCACTGATGCGGCATCCGTGGAGCGAAATTGCTCTTTTCGGCCGCACTCTGGATCCGTGGTTGTTGTGTTTTGTCCTTGCCGTGATTTCGATGACGGTCGCGGTTTCCTACGAGGGAATGGCGAGGCCCAGCCGCGCCACACTCATTGGAGAGCGCTCGCGATGGTGGCTGTCGCGGCGCGGGCAGACGAGTTTTCTTCGATACTTCTTCGCGCCCCTGGTGCTTTCCAGCTTTCTGTTCGCGATGTTCCTATTTCACACGCAGGCTAGCGTGGTGAGAGCATTCATTGCCTACGGCGCCGTTGCCGGGTTGTTAGGTTGGTTAGTCTGCGCGATTCTACTGCGTCAGCTATTCCTGGCGAATCTGCTGGCAGTCGTCCTCAGCGGGGTCGCGGGCGGAGCACTGCTTTATGTCATCGTATCAGTCCCTCTCCACGACGCGCTGCAAAAAAAACCCGTGCTGTACTTCTGCCTGGTGCCGCCAATCGTCCTGATCGTTTTTCTGCTCGCCGCCACTATCTTCATCGGACTGGTGACGCTCTTTACCAGCGATGAAGACCGCGAGTATTGGGCGCGGATGGGCGCATGGACCCTGATTGCGATTTTGGGCTGGTCGGCGTTCGGTGCAATCTCGCTTTTCGGGCCAGGGCTGCTACTGAATTGGACGATATCGTGGTCCCTGGCGGGTGCGGCTAGCAGCGGGATCACCACTTACCTCGGCTGGAGTTCCAGGACTGCGGCGCGCCCGGAGAGTCGTGCCGGGACGTCTTCGTCGTCGCTGCTGCAGCGCGGTCTGCCGCTATTGGGCGCGATCGCGATCGTGCTGATCCTAGGCGCGCTGGCGCTCGCAGGAATGTGGATCGTGCAGATGCTGTCCAACGGTTATGTAGCGCTGAAGCCGGCCCCCGAATCGAGCTTGCTCGGTCCGATCGTCTCGCACTGGACCGCGATTTCAGTACCAAAGCTCGATGATAATTTTCTCGGCGGCGCCTTCTCAGGATTCATGGTGCTCGCCGCGATCGTCGTGATGGTGATTGTCGGCTTCGTGATGTCGCGGTTTATTGACGTGAACAAGTACTCGCTGCACGCGATGTATCGCAATCGACTGATTCGCGCGTATCTGGGCGCGTCGCGGGAGAAGGGTGAGCGGAGTCCCAATCCGTTCACCGGCTTCGATCCCGACGACAACATCGCGATGTGGAGCTTGTGGCGGAAGCAGCCGCGCAAGCTGATGCCGGTGATTAATATCGCGCTGAACCTGGTCGCGCCGATTGCCACCAAACTGGCATGGCAAGAACGCAAAGCCGAAAGTTTCACCGTAACTCCGCTTCACGTCGGGAACTCGCGTGGATATCGCTGCACGGCGGAATACGCGAGCCAAAATATCCTGTCGTTCATGAAACCGAGACGGGCTGATGGTCCATTTGCTCTGACGCTCGGCACCGCGACCGCGATCTCGGGGGCCGCGGTGAGTCCAAACATGGGCTACAACTCGTCGCCGATCGTCGCGATGCTACTGTCCTTGTTCAACGTGCGGCTGGGATGGTGGCTGGGCAATCCCGGACCGGCCGGCAACGACACCTACATGCGGTCGCAACCCGGATCCGGCGTGAAATACTTCGCCGACGAAGCGTTCGGCCGCACCAGCGACGAGCGTCCATACGTGCATCTTTCGGACGGCGGGCATTTCGAAAATCTCGGGTTGTACGAGATGGTGCTGCGCCGATGCCACACGATTCTGGTGATCGATGCGGATCAGGATGCGCGTTACAGCTTCGAAAATCTGGGCAATGCGATCCGAAAAATCCGCATCGATATGGGAATATCGATCGATTTTGTTGACTTCCCGAACTTCGCCAAGTGGGACGAGGGCGATCGCAAAACCGCGTACTGCGCGGTGGGACAGATCAAATACGATCCGGAAGACGCGGGCGCGCCTGAGGGCCGTCTGATCTATGTGAAGCCGACGATCCGGGGCGACGAACCGGCCGACGTATTAAACTACGAACGCCGGTGCGGCGATTTCCCGCACGAATCGACGGCCGATCAGTGGTTCAGCGAGACGCAGTTCGAGAGCTATCGCGCGCTCGGGATGCACGAAATCGAAAAGATCATTGGCGGGCCAACAGGAGGAGAGCCGAAATCCGATCAAAGCGCCGACGCCCGCGTGATTCTCGACAAGCTGCGGTGACCGATCGCGTAGTTCGGACCGTCATGCAGCGAGGAGCTCGAGATTCGGCGCCGCTGCACCCTCGACCGCCTTCAGCGAGATCGCGGAGTCAAAAGTGGCCAACCGGCCCCTGTTCGATACCGAAAGTGCGAGAAGGTAAACGTCCGTAATTTGGCGATAGCCCTGAACGTGATTCCAACGGAACCGTTTCGGGTCGCGGATGCTGACCGACTCCGCCCAGAACACATGCTCGGGATTCGAGCAGAAGATTCGCAGACGCGATACTGCATCTTCAACCGTAGTGCGCCCAGGATAGGCCGGATTGGATAATACGCGGACCAGTGCATTTTCGGTAATCGCACAGGTCGCCCACTTGTGGCTCAGATTGCTTTCGAACCAGGCGTGGGCTGCGTCGTGATGGAGGTGGGCAGGATCAAAGAGCGCAACCAGCACGTTTACGTCAAGCAGAGCTATCACGCGACGCCTAAGGTTCGTCCCGGAGCCGGTTCACGATTTCCGGTGTGACCAGCCGCGCCCTTGGTTGCTTCGGTAGTAGAGGTACGCCGTTGCGTTTTCGCGGAGAGCGATCACGAGGCGCCAGTGCACTACGGGCCAGCTCGGAAAGAACGCGTCCGGCGGTAGTTCCGCGCCGCGCCGCGAGCTCCTTGGCACTCTCCAGAACATCTTCGTCGATATCTAATGTGGTTCGCACCGGGTGAGCATCACGCATCAATCATCAGATGTCAACCGACCGGGGATCCTTACGCGCTCGTCGCTTACGCTGACGGACCGAGGTGAGCGTCACGTCATAAGCAGAGCACCCGAGCTGGTTCAAAATGACCGGGGCGCAACTGCGCGCTCTGGCGAGTGCTCGTTTCGCAGCGCCGCCACCGCCCCGATGTCACCCCTTATTTGTTCGGAATCTGCCCCGCGCGCTAGCCCTTGTTCACGTTTGAGGCCTGCAATCCCTTCGGCCCTTGCGCGACTTCGAATTCGACCCGCTCACCTTGTTCGAGCGAGCGGAAACCGGCGCCATCGATAGCGCTGTAGTGGACGAAGACTTCCTGCCCGTCTTCCATCGTGATGAACCCGTAGCCCTTCTTCGGGCTAAACCACTTGACCGTACCGTTAGCCATTTCCCCCGTACCTCCTGAAGGGAAACGCCGGAGCAGTTACAATGCGCTCCGGCGAGCGGCCGCTTCCCCAAGCGGCGCGTACGGGCGCGCATATAGCACAACGCACCTCAGCTTACAAAACCGGCAATATGGCGGTAACAATGCGGTAAAAGTCGAAAGGAAACCAGAAGTCCTAATAATTCACTCGTAGCGCCATAGAATGGGGCGTGCGTGAATATGGCAGTGATCGGGAATCTGGCGCATCACACCGTCGATGACGAACTTGTCCGCGCCGTATTTCGCGCGCGCGACGAGTGACAAGGCCTCGACCATAAAGGCGCGCTCTTCATCAGTCGGGGCAACGCGATGATCGCCGAGAACGGCCATCGGCGTGTCGCAGGAATCGCAATCGAGAATCGTAAATTTGAACGGGTGTACGAACGAGGCGTAGCGCTGCGTGTAATCGCGCAGCTCGCACAATTCACATTTCGGCATTGATTGTATCTAGCCGGCATCGCGCATCGATTGAAGCGCGACGAAAGCCCTACCCCGGCGCATCGCGCGCACAGTCACGACACGCCGGGTGTTTGATTCAGCTTATTTAGTAGTCGGCGCCGCCTCCGGAGCCCGCGGCATCGTACCCTTGGTCCCCGCAGTCATCGCTGAAGTGCTGGCCTTGGCAGCTTCTTTCGCGTGTTTCTTGCAGCGATAGACGCTGGAGGTCGAGATGCTCAGATCCTTGGCGACTTCCTTGGCATGCTTGCCGCTGTTGAGTTCATTCATCACGGCGTCGCAGTCGACTTTCCCGGCTGCGTAAGCGGAAGGTACACTCGCCGCGAATAGTAGTGTTGCCCCGAGCATCGCCGAGGCCGCCGCAATCGCAAACTTCTTCATCTTCTCTCCCCTGGTCAGGTTAGACGTACGTTTCGAGCGGGGAGAGTATTTCAAATTTTTCGGTCCGCCAAAAGAGGGGTAATGTTATTTCGTTGTAACAAAGCCGGGAAATGACGGCTGGCGCTTCTCCTGAAGGGCTTTGACGCCCTCCGCCAAATCTGCGCTGAAGAATCCCATCATTTCCATCGCTAACGATGCGTCGAAAGCCGGACCGGCCGCGCGCAGCCAGTTGTTGAGCGAGCGCTTGGTGAATCGCACCGCTTGCTGCGGGCCGCGCGCCAGCTTGCGGGCGACCTCCATCGCTTTGTCCATCAACTTGTCGGCGGGAACGCAGAGGCTGACGAGACCGATTCGTTCGGCTTCTTTCCCGTCGATGAAATCAGCCGTCATCAGGTAATACTTGGCCTTGGCCATCCCGCACAGCAGCGGCCAGATGATTACCGCGTGATCGCCGGCCGCGACGCCCAAGCGCAAATGTCCGTCGGTGATGCGCATCGACTCGGACGCGATGCTGATATCCGCCATGAAGGCGACCGCCAATCCCGCGCCGACTGCGACGCCGTTGATCGCGGAGATGATCGGCTTGTCGAGATTGATCATGTTGTAAACGATATCGCCGGCTTCCTTCCAAGCCCCGGCGATCGTGGCGGCGTTTGCCCTCAGGTTTTCGATCATCGCGAGATCGCCGCCAGCCGAAAACGCGCGCCCCGCACCGGTGACTACCACCACGTTGGTTTCAGGATCGTCGGCAATGTCGAGCCAGACGCGGCTCAACTCCCAGTGCAGGCGGTTGTTGGTCGCGTTCAGAACGTCGGGACGGTTAAGGGTGATGAGCAAAATGCCATCGTCCTTCCGCTCGAACAGAAGATGCTGATACTCGCTGTATTTCATTTCCACCGCCGTCGCTTGAAGTGTCGCGCTCAGCTCGCCGCGATCAACTCCGCGATCAACTCCGATAGATGTCCATGATCTTACCGAGCAGCTCGATAGCGACCGGCTTGGGGCGCTGGAAACTGTTGCGGCCGATGATCGAGCCGAAGCCGCCGCCCGCGTGAATCTGGCGGATGTCGTTAATGAGTTGCTCGTCGCTCTCTTTCGGTCCGCCGGAGAAAATCACGATGCGCCGGCCGTCGAAAGCCGATTGAATGACGTGCTTGATGCGCGCCGAGAGCGGCTCGAGCGTGACCTTGTTGGACTCGTAGGCTTTCTTCGCCTCGGGCTGTTCGATGAACGCAGTCGGCGGCTTCACCTTGACGATGTTGGCGCCGAGTTGCGAGGCTATTTGCGCCGCGTACGCGACCACGTCGATCGCGGTCTCGCCCTGCTTGCTGATCGACGAGCCGCGCGGGTACGACCACATCACCAGCGGCAGACCGTGTGATTTGGCTTCCTCGCCAATCTCGCGCGCTTCCTGGTACATCGATTTCGCTGCGGTCGAGCCGGGATAGATCGTGAGTCCGACGGCCGCGCAGCCGAGCCGGAGCGCATCCTTGACGCTGCCGGTAACCGCGGGCGCGGGATCCTTCTCGTCGTTGAGCACGTCGTGATTGTTGAGTTTCAGGATGAGCGGAATCTCACCGGCGTATTCGGCGGCGCCCGCTTCCAGGAAACCGAGCGGCGCGGCGTAGGCGTTGCATCCGGCATCGATCGCGAGCTGGAAATGATAACGCGGATCGTAGGCGGGAGGATTGACGGCGAAGCTTCGCGCAGGTCCATGCTCGAAGCCCTGGTCCACCGGCAGGATAACGAACTTGCCGGTCCCGGCGAGCTTGCCGTGGTTAAGCATCCGCGCGAGGTTGCTGCGCACGCCGGCATTTTCAGAATCGTAGTAGCTTAGGATTTCTCGAACTCGTTTGGTCATATTTCTCCGTCCCCCACAGAATTGTCTCTCAAAGTCCTATATCACAGCATCGCCGCCGCGCGGTGCGCCGCGCCGATTAGCGCGGCCGCGGGATTGAGCGAGACCCGCACTTCCATTCGCTTCAAAATCTCATTCAGCCTGCCCTTCGACAAGAATGCTTTCATGAAGCCGCCCTGCGTGAGCCTCGGCAAAATTTTCGGCGCGATGCCCCCGGCCAGAAAGACGCCACCGAACGCAAGCACCTTGAGCGCGAGGTTCGCCGCCTCAGCACCGTAAATATCGCAAAATACGTCCAAAGCGTGAACGCTGACGGGGTCAGTTTTCTTGAGCGCCGCATTGCTTACGGCCGCGGCATGATCGCCGGTCGCGATCTGTTCGGTCAACCACGCGGGCTCGGGAGTGCCGCTGCGCTTGCGGAGGAATCGATAAATATTCACCAGTCCCGGTCCCGATAGCACGCGCTCGTAGCTGACGTGGCCGAACTCGCGCTCGAGATGCCGCAACAGCTCGATTTGCTCCTCGCCGCGCGGCGCGAAATCAGTATGCCCGCCTTCCGAAGCGACAGCATAGTAGCTGCCGTTTTCGTATGCCAGCGCCGATTCGCCGAGGCCAGTGCCAGCCGCGATCACAGCGATGTTGCCACGCGCGGGAGGATTCTCCGCGGGATGCAGCACGGCAACTTCCGTGTGCTGGAGATGCATCACGCCGTAAGCGGTCGCCGCGAGATCGTTGATCAGCCGAACCGGCGTGCCGCCGAGTGCCGACGACAGTTTGGCTTCGGAAAGTATCCACGGAACGTTGGTGGCCTGCGCATTGCCGTCGATGATGGGACCGGGCACGCCCAGGCAGGCAGCATCGACTTTGGCGCCATCGGCGAGGAAATCGAGGCAGGTCTCTTCCAGAGATTTGAACTGTAACGTCGAGTAACGATGCTCGCGCACCAGCTGAAGGTCGCCACCCGCGGCCACTTGATACAGCCCAAGATCGGTCTTGGTCCCACCGACGTCGCCGGCCAGAATCAGCCCAGCCATCACAAACCTCGCCCCCGCCCTAGCCTTCGACCTTGAACTCCTCGGCCATCGCGACTTCTTCGGCGCTGCCGATGTACACGGGCAGGCGATCATGAATCGCGGACGGTACCACCTCGAGGATGCGGCCCTTGCCGGTCGAGCCGCGACCGCCGGCCTGCTCGGCGAGCATCGAGAGCGGCGCGGTTTCGTACATCAGGCGCAGCTTGCCCTTCGACTTGCCGCCCTCCGAAACCTCGCCGGGATACAGATAGATTCCGCCTTCAAGGAGCAGACGATGAAAATCCGCGGCGAACGCGCCGCAGTATCGCAGCGAATAGCTGGTGCGTTTGTCCTTGCGGCTCGTGATGTGCGCGAGGAATTTGCGGGCGCCGTCGTGCCATTTGCCGGCGTTGCCCTGATTCACCGCATAGGTGCTGCCGTGGGCGGGGGTTTTGACATTTTCCTTCCAGAGCAGGAACTCGCCGAGGCTTCGATCGAGCGTGAAAATATCCACGCCCGCGCCCGCCGTATAAACGAGTTGCGTGCTGGGGCCGTACGCGATGTATCCGGCGACGACCTGCTGACTGCCTGGTCCGAGTAAATCTTCGATTCCCTTACCGTGCTTGGCCGCGCGTTTCCTGACGGCGAAGATCGTGCCGAGCGACCCGTTGACGTCGGTGTTCGAGGACCCGTCAATTGGATCGTAGAGCACGCAGTAGCTGTTCTCGCGGCAGTTGGATGAGTAGTGATGCGGCTCTTCCATCTCCTCGGAGATCAGGCTGCAGACCGGGTAACCGTGCTCGAACGCATCGAGGAAGACCTGATTGCCCCATTGGTCGAGCTTCTTGACCTTCTCGCCCTGCACGTTGGTGTCGCCGGTGTAGCCCAGCTCTCCGCCGAGTGATGCGACGGTCAACTCGCGCGCGATTCGCTTACCGGCGAGCTCGATGCGTTCCATGATCAGCGCGAGGTCGGCGACGGGGATCGCCGTCGTTTTTTTCGCCATGATGTGGCGCGTCAGCGTGATAGCAGGGCTACTCATTAGATGAATCCTCTCCGCAACCCATTACACGCACTTAGAGCGTTCGCCAAGTGCGTCCGTCGGCCGCGATCATCAAGGCCGCCTCGAGCGGTCCCCACGAGCCGGCGGCGTAGATTGGCGGGTCGAGCGGTGATTCGCCCCACGCATCGAGGATTGGCTGCACGAACTTCCAGGCTTCTTCGACGGTATCGCGCCGCATGAACAAGGTCTGGTCGCCGATAATGACGTCATTGAGCAGAGTCTCGTAAGCCTCAGGCGTCGAGGTGGCGTAGTGGAAATCGACCTTGACCTGCTGCAGGCGCGTCTGCGAGCCAGGCACCTTGGACATGATATGCAAATCAAGGCCTTCATCGGGCTGAATTCTGATTCTCAGAATGTTCGGCGGGAGCGGAGCGCGCGGATTTGCGTTGTAGAGAATGCGCGGCACGCTCTTGAAGTAGATGGCGATCTCGCTCGCGCGCTTGGGCAAGCGCTTGCCGGTGCGGAGATAGAACGGCACGCCGGCCCATCGCCAATTATCGATCCAGCATCGGAGCGCGGCGAAGGTTTCGGTTTTCGAATCGGGCGCGACCCCTTCCTCGCCACGATACGCCTTGACCGGCACGCCGCCGATCAGCCCTTCGCCGTATTGGCCGCGCACCACCCATTTTTCGATGTCTTCATCGCCGAGCGGACGCAGCGCTCGCAGCACGTCGAGCTTGGCATCGCGCACCGACTCGGCGCCGGTGGTATTGGGCGGCTCGGTCGCGATCATGCAGAGTGTCTGCAACAGATGACTCTGGACCATATCGCGCAGCGCTCCGGCGCGATCGTAATACGCCGCGCGAGTGCCGACGCCTTCCGCCTCTGCGACGGTGATTTGGACGTGATCGATGAAGCGAGAAGTCCAGATCGGCTCGAAGATCGCGTTGGCGAATCGCAGCACCATCAGATTTTCGACCGTCTCTTTGCCGAGGTAATGATCGATTCGGAAGATCTGGCGTTCGTCGAAATGGCGCGCCAACTGGCCGTTGATTTCGGCCGCGCTTTCGAGATCGGCGCCAATCGGCTTTTCGACGACCACGCGAGTAAACGGAGTTCCCTCAGCAGGCGCCTTGATCAATCCCGCGGCGGTCAGTCCCTGCGAGCAAGTGTCGATGAAAGCCGGCGGAATCGCGAAGTAGAAAACGCGATTGCCCGCCGTCGTGTACTCCGCATCCAGCGCGTCGAGGCGCGTGCGCAAATTCTCATAAGAGCCTGCGTCGGTGAACGTGCCCCGGCAGAAATGAAGGCGCGGCGCGAACTTCGCCCACTGATCGTCGGTGATCGGGCGGCGCGAAAACTTCTCGATTCCGCTGCGGGCGAAGCCGCGATACTGCTCGTCGTCGAGATCTTCCATCGAGAAGCCCAGGATCGCGAACTTCTCCGGCAACTCGCCGTCGATGGAAAGATTGTAGAGAGCCGGTATGAGCTTGCGATGGCTGAGATCGCCAGCGCCGCCGAAAATCACGACGAGACAAGGATCATATCGCTGCTTGTCTTTGAGATGATGGTTGAGATCGAGCTTGGCGCCACTCACCGCCATGATGCGCAGTCCCTGCCGCGCGACAGCGGCGAATCAAAGGTCGTTAACATTATTTCCAATGTGAGGGCGGACGCATCGGGAGCATCGGCGTTGCGATCCAAGTTATTTGAACAAGAAAGTTGTTCAAAGGTAACCGATGTGCCGCGCGAGACCGCAACGGCTGCTCAATGGGGATGGATGTCATCCTCGAGCATCAGGTCGCGCAAATCCGAGCGGCGGTAAATCCCTGCCACTGCGCGCGTCATAGCGACCGATAAAACTTGTCCGGGCTCATCGTAAATCCCGGCCTCGTCCTCGGCGCCGAGTCCGAAGGAGCCCACCGGCGGATCGTAGTAAGTGTCGGCGGTGGTTCCCGCCCAGAACGGAACACTGAACGGCGGCTTGTAGATTTCGACGTCGAGCACGACGTCGGCAGCAGTGCGCCATACGGGACCGAAGCGGCCATCGGCGCCGCGACTCTTCTTGACCCAGCAGCGACGAACCTTGCTCACCAAGACGTATTCCTGGGGCAATTTAGCGCCGGCTTTGTAGAAGGCCTCGGTCGATGCGGTTGCGGTCAGGCCGGCCTCATCGGAGGCGTGCGCAATCGCCTGTTGCACGATTGGTCCGAGTGGCTGGCTGTACAGGCGCTGGGTGATGGTTCCGTCCTTGTCGACCGCGATGCCGATTTGAGGATTCCCGTCGAGCGAACCACCCTCGGTTTGGTCACGCGTGTCGGTGGCAATCAGGACCAAAACCGATCGATGGGGGTAGCTATTCTGATAGCCTTTTACCTGGAAGGGATAGTACTCGAGCGTCTGAGTCGAGGTCGTCGCCGGAGGCGGAGTGCCAAGCCCGATGGTGGCGCATCCGGCGAGGAACAAGAGCGACGCCGCGAGCAACGCGATCCGGCCGCTCTCCGCCTGCCCCACCACGCCCTCCTCTATCGCGCCGCTGCCTGCGAACGCTCGCGGAACAGAAACAGCGTGCCGCCGACTTCGAGACGGTCGCCGCTCTTCAATGCGACGCGACCCGGAACCGGTAGGCTGTTGACAAAAATCTTGCCGCCGCCGGTCGCGCTGATCACGAAGTTCTTGCCCTCGCGGCGAATTATCGCGTGATGCCCCAATACAGTTTGATCACCGAACAGGCCGATATCGCTCTCCTCGGCGCGGCCGATGATCGTCACCGGTTTGCTGAGCGGATATTCGCGGCCCTCGCGCGCATTGCGGCTCTGACTGCGGACGACCATCAGCCATCCGCGTTTGAGCAACTCGCCGACCAGGCCGATGAAAAATCCGATCAGCGCGCCGAGGATAATGATCGCGATCGCGCGGCCGAACGCCTGCGGAAACGTGCTGGTCAGGCTGTGATAGAAAAATCCGCCGAGCGCGCCGCCGAGCAAACCGCCGATTGCGCCATTGCGGCGCCGTGCGGCCGATCCTGAGGCGGAGCCGACGCCAAGACCGACGGCGATGCCGAGCACGGCCCATCCGAGGATTCGTCCGTTGATGCCGCCGAGGAGGTCGAAGGCAAATTCGCCGACGATCAATCCGAGTGCGCCGCCGATCGCGCCGATGATTCCGCCGACGACGAAGCGGCGCCCCGCCTGCCGCCATTGGCCGACACTCAGCGTTTCGATCGATGCGAGGAACGCGCTGATCAACGCGCCGATCAGCGCGCCGAACAGGACGTCGCGGCCATAGACGAAGCGGATGCCGAGGATCGGTTCGGCGGCGCCCCACGCGGCGAAGCCGCCGAGCGCGCCTGCTGCGGCATAGAAGAGCAGTTTCTCGCGGGAGACATTACTTGCCATGGTGTACCGACAGCATTGCGCGTGCTGGACGCTGGTTCAAGCACAAATGTTTTGAAGACAAGAAATTTACGCGCAGGAAAAAATAAAATTAGCGCGATCAGTTCGCTTGCGCGGTCCAGGTGCCGCGCTCGCCTGACGGAGTCGATTCAAAGGTACCGCTGAGTTCGTCGCTGCGGCGCTGACCCTCGAAGTAATAAGTCTCGGTGCCGTATGGGACCTGGAACTGCAGATGATTGCCGCGGACGAAGCCCTCGATCGGCGTCAATCCGTAGCCGGACGACTTGATCACCATTTCGCCGTGAAGAAAACCGTTGGGCTGGGGGCGCAGCCTCAGTTCGAGCTGCGGACTGCCGCCGCTAACGCCGCGCAGTCCTGAGATGGTGCCGGTCGCGAGCGTCGGTCCCAGCATACTCGACGATCCCGACGAGGCGCNNTCGCGCTGCCGCCGCTGCCGGGATAGGTCGCGTAGGGACCGCCCGCGTCAGCGAGCACGCGGAATTTTTTCTCGCCAAAATATTGTCCGTTGAGGTAGAAGTTAACGGTGTAGGTACCGGGCAGGAATGCGCCGCCGCGCGAATTGCCGACCCGTCCGCTGAAGGTGACGCTCTTCATGCTCGTCGACACCGGCT
>PNBD01000020.1 GCA_003135855.1 Deltaproteobacteria bacterium | reverse complement strand
ATCGCCAGCTACGCGCTGCTGACCCTGATGATGGCGCAGACGTGCGGGCTGCAGCCGGGCGAGTTCGTCCACACCTTGGGCGACGCCCACCTCTACCTGAACCACCTCGACCAGGCGAAGCGCCAGCTGACCCGCGAGCCCCTGCCCTTCCCGACCGTGCGTCTGGCGCCTCGCGCCGACATCTTCGCCTTCGAGGAAGCCGACGTGAGCCTCGAAGGCTACCAGTCGCANNCTACAGCGCTCATCCGGCGATCAAGGCGCCGATCGCGGTCTGACTTTCGCTCACAGCGTCGAGGGACTGGACGCCGCCATCTGGAAGTGGTCGAGCTTCGCCTTCACCGCCGCCAGGTCGGTTTCCGGCGTGAACACCACTGCGCCTTGCACCAGGCCCATCCGCGCGTTGATGCGGACCACCACTACACCGCCCTGGGGCGCGTCGAAATCGAAGCTGGCGGCCTTGCTCTGGGCGCCGGCGAAGCCGCCGAAGGCGCCGGTCAGGGTATGACGCCCCGGGCTGATGGCGATGCAGGCGAACTTCGGGCTGGTCAGCTGCACGAACTCCTGGCCGTCGAGCGCCAGGTTGAGCCCCGCCAGCTTGGCGACGAATCCCTCGCGGTAGGGGATCAGCAGCGACTTGCCGAGGGGCGGGCGCATGCCCATCGCCAACTGCCTCTCAGCGCCGCCGGCTGCGGCGACCTTTTTGTTGCCGGCGAGATTGGAGAGGATGTAGGCGAAGAAGGCGCCAATGCCGAGGCCGTAGACGATGTAGAGTGGCCCGTCGGGGAAGACGAACATCTTGATCAGGATCGCGCCACAGACGCCGGCCAGGACCCCGATGATGATCGGCTGAATGTACTTGTTCACGTCCCGCTCCCGCCCTGCTTCGCGGCCCGCACCCTACGGGGCGCGGCCGTGAGCGTCCATGTCACGCTGGGGCCGGTGGCGCGGGCGAGGAACGGCGTCATTGGGCGGTCAGGGACGCTGCCCTGGCGCCTCGGCGCCGACATGTNNGCAAGCCGGTGATCATGGGCCGCAAGACCTGGGAGAGCCTGACCCGCCGTCCCCTCCCCGGCCGGCTCAACCTCGTGCTGACCCGTCAGCCGGAATACGAGGCCGAGGGCGCCGTCGCCTGCGGCGATTTCGCCGAGGCGCTGGCCATCGCCCGCGAGCAGGCGGCGGAGGACGGCAAGGACGAGATCTGCGTGATCGGCGGCGCCGACCTCTTCGCCCTGGCGCTGCCCCGCGCGCTGCGGATCTACCTCACCGAGGTGGACGGCGATCCGGCCGGCGACGTCACCATGCCGCCGCTGGGCGAGACTGGGTGGCGGGAGACGACGCGCGAGGTCGTCGCCGCCGGTCCGGACGATGAATACCCGACCGTGTTCCGGGTGCTCGAGCGCTCCCCTCCCCCTTGAGGGACCCTTGAGGGGAGGGGCTTACGCCACGCCAATCTGGACGCCGGCGCGGCTCGGCGGCATGGTCTCGGCCAACCACGAAACGCGAGGAAGCCCCATGGATATCGAGCTCGTCACCGAAGGTCTGCGCTTTCCCGAGGGGCCGATCGCCATGGCCGACGGGTCGGTGATCCTGACCGAGATCGAGGGCCAGGTGCTGACGCGGGTGCGGCCGGCGGCTCGGGTGGCGCACAAGACGGCCAGCCGGGCGGCCAAGGCGCGAAGGAAGACGTCGTCGATGCGGACTTCAAGGAAGTCAAGGATCAATAGGGTTTGAATGGGGCCGCCAATGGCGGCCCCAACTGTTTTTGGCCGCGATAATGGCGTCCAACGCCTATATGACGTAGAATTGCCCGACATGCCACCGGCCAACAAACTTGACTACTATGAAGTCCTCGGCGTCACGCGAAACGCCGGCGACGAAGAATTAAAGAAGGCGTATCGGCGCCTCGCGATTCAGTTTCATCCCGATCGCAATCCCGGCAACAAAGACGCCGAGGAGCGCTTCAAGGAAGTCAACGAAGCGTACCAGGTTCTCTCCGAACCGGAGCGCCGCGCGCAGTACGATCGCTTCGGCCACGCTGCCTTTCAGGGACCGCAAGGCCCCGGTGGCTTCGGCGGTTTCGATTTCAGCCAGGGCTTCGAGGAAGTTTTCTCTGATATCTTTGGCGATTTCTTCGGTACCGGCCGCGGCCGCTCGCGTTCGCGCACCCGGCGCGGCGACGACCTGCGCTACGACCTCGAAATAAATTTCGAAGAAGCCGCGCACGGCACCGAAAAGGTCGTCAAATTTCAACGCCTGACCCAGTGCGAGGCATGCAAGGGCACTCGCGCGCGCGCCGGTTCGAGCGGCGCTCGTCAATGCCCGAATTGCCGGGGCAGCGGCCAGGTGCGCACGCAGCAGGGATTCTTTTCGATCTCGACCACCTGCGGACAATGCCGCGGCGAAGGCATGATCATTTCCGACCCGTGTCCCAAGTGTCAGGGACAAGGACGCATCCGCAAGCAGGAATCGCTCGCGGTGAAGATTCCGGCCGGCGTCGATAACGGCTCGCGCCTGAAGTTGCGCACCGAGGGCGAAGCAGGTTACGGCGGCGGCCCGCAGGGCGATCTGTACGTTGTTATCCACGTCAAGGAACACGAGCTATTCGTGCGCCAGGACAACGACGTGATCATCGAAGTGCCGATCAGCTTCCCGCAGGCGGCGCTCGGCACCGATATCGAAGTTCCGACGCTCGAAGGCAAGGTGAAACTCAAGATTCCGTCGGGCACGCAGTCGGGCAAAATCCTGCGGCTTAAGGGCAAGGGCATCGCCGATCTGCACGGATACGGACGCGGCGATCAGTTGATCAAGGTAACGGTCGAGACGCCGCGCAGCCTCACCGCGCGTCAGCGCGAACTCCTCGAGGAATTTGCCGGGCTCGACGGCAAGGCAATCAATCATCCGCTCTCCAAGGGCTTCGTCGACAAGCTCAAAGAGATGTTCGGCTAGTCGGACGCGGTCTGCGCCTCCAGGAGTTTCAAATCATGGCGTGCAACTCTTGCGATACCGGTGAAGGATTCAAGGCCAGCTATTGCGAAGACTGCGAGCGCTGGACCTTCCATCTGCGGGGCCGTTACGTGTTAATCGCGCTGGGCATCGCGGCCGCCGCAGTGGTAGCCGTAGGTCTCGCGATTGTGCAGCCGGAGTTGATTGGCCCGCTCGCCGCAGTCGGCGGCGTCGGCCTCGCCAAGCGAGCGTTGGCGATTCTCATCTAGCGCGCGCCGCTTCTTATCTCGGGATATGAACTAGCTCCAGCTTCATGCCGTCCGGATCGGTGAAGAACACCGCGTAATAGCCGGGGACATACGAATACTCGCGCGGCAGATCGGTGACGTGGCCGCCATGCGGCGAGATTTGCTTCGCCAGATCATCGATGTGCTGCCGGCTTTCAGCCGCAAACGCGATCTCGCAGAGTCCTACGCGATGACGATGGAAGCTGTCGCGGCGAAACTCGGGATCCGATCGTCGAATCCAGAACGAACCGCGCGCGCCAAAAAATCCAGCGCTATACTCCGGCGGCGGATCCTCCACTGTAGTCACCCTCGGATATCCGATTTGCGGCATCAGCCACGAATAGAAATATTTCGCCGCCGCGTAATCGTTCACGTTGATGATGATATGATCGATTCCATACGGCATGACGGATCTCCTCGTCGGATGTGACTCACTGATTACTTCGGCCGAGGCTGTTGAGCAATGCCGCGCGCATCACACCTGCCGGCGGCGAGACTCGATTGAACAGTTTGAACGCCAGCTCACCCTGGTTCACCAGCATCCCGGCGCCATCGGCCACCGGTCTTTTGGCTGCGATGGCCGGCTTCAGGAATGCGGTCGCCTTCGCAGCATAGATCAAATCGTAGAATAGACAATTGCGCGGGGTGGCTTCGTAATCGAACGCCGGGAAGCGCGCCGTCGTAAGCCCCATCGGAGTTGCGTTGATCACCAGCCGCGCGCCCTTCAGCAATTCGACGTTGGCGATCGCATCGAGCCCGAGCGGCTCGAGCTTCGACGCTCCACGCCTGCGCCGGGCCATTCGCTTTGCAAGCGCCCGCGCGCGATCAGTCGTGCGATTGCAGATTGCGACTTCGCTTGCGCCCAGTCGCTGGCAGGCAAGCACCGCGGAGGCCGCCGCGCCGCCGGCACCGATCACGATCGCGAGTTGTCCGTGCAAATCGACTGCGAGCTCGCGCAAATCGCGTTCGAGCCCGCGCGCGTCGGTGTTATCACCGTAAAGCTTTCCGCGCCGATTGATCACGCAGTTGACTGCGCCGAGCAGCCGGACCTCCTTGCTCAGATTCTTGATCAATCGCGCCGCGGTTTCCTTGTGCGGCACCGTCAGGTTCACGCCGAGGAGATTGAACGCGGGTATCGCGCGCAGCGCGGCGGCCAGGTCCGCGCTGCGGACATGCAATGCCACGTACGCGCGGTCCATCTTGAGCGCCGCGTACGCTGCGTTGTGCATCGCGGGCGATTTCGAATGCTCGACCGGATCGCCGAAAATCGCGGTCAAGCCGGTGGCGCCGTTAATTTCAAGAGACATTGTTTTGCGCAGTTGGCAGATGCTGGGACCGGAAATTAGCCCTCCGCGTTTTGCGCGGCTCGCTCGGCGCGAACTTCTTCGGCGGTAAACACCCAACTGTAATTGAGACCCGCGCGCGCGAACGCATCGACGGCGCCCTCACCGCGCTCGACCAGCGCGATCGCCGCGATCACGTTGCCGCCCGCTTCACGCATCGCGGCCACCGCTTGCAGACTCGAACCGCCAGTCGTGATCGTATCGTCGATCACCGCGGTTTTGAGTCCCGGCTTGAACGCCCCTTCGACAATTTGTTGCAAGCCGTGCTGCTTGGTTTCTTTGCGCACGAAAAATCCACGCAAGTCCATCCGATGCGCATGCGCGGCTGCGATCACCGCGTCGGTCACCGGCAGCGCGCCCACCGCCATCCCGCCGATTTGCTCGACGCCTGCCGCTTTAACCAGCTCGAGCACGAGCTCGCCCGCCAGATACGCGCCGCGCGGAAGATAGAGCGTGCGTTTGCAATCGACGTAGTAATTCGATGGGCGTCCCGACGCGAGCGTCAGTTGGCGCTCGAAGTACGATTCGCGCGCCAGCATCGCGAGCAGTTCTGCGCGTTTTTCTGAATTCATATTGGTGCGTGATTTTATCCCATGTGCGATCCGGCACAAGCGAATTCGATTATTGTTGAGCCCGGCGTTATAGCAGCCGATGGCCGCATATGAAATTATGTTGTTGGCGCGCCGGTTCATTGGTACGAGGTGCGGCCCGACGAGTCGCACGAAGGAGAATCAAATTGCCGTCATGTCTCGCGAGATGGCGGCACAGCAAATGAATAGCGAAATCGCACCCCGTTTGATCGGCGCCGGAACTGCGCTGCCGCCCAATTACGTTGACCAGGAACATATCACCGCCAGACTTCGCGAACTGTGGGAACGCCGATATTCGGACCTTCGTCGTTTCGATCAGATTCAAGGCGCGCTTGGCATCACCGGCCGTCACCTCGCGCTGCCGATCGAGGCCTACATACCGCTCGATACTTTCGCGAAGACTAACAATGCGTGGATGCGGGTCGCGCCCGAAGTCGGGACTGCGGCCGCGCGCGTTGCACTCGATCGCGCCGGACTCGAACCGCGCGATGTTGACCATTTGTTTTTCGTCACCGTCACCGGAATCGCGACACCAAGCATCGACACGCGCGTGATCAGCGCGCTCGGGATGCGCAAGGATGTAAAGCGCACTCCGATCTTCGGCCTCGGATGCGTCGCGGGCGCAACCGGCATGGCGCGAACGTCGGATTACGTGCGCGCATTTCCGAGCGAAATCTCGATGCTGCTGTCGATCGAGTTGTGCTCGCTCACCCTGCAGCGCGAAGATCTCTCGATCGCAAATATCATCGCGTCGGGGCTGTTTGGCGACGGCTCCGCGGCGATGATTTTCAGCGGTAACGACCGTACGGGCGCGGCGGGACCGCAGGTCATCGCGACGCGCTCGCTGCTATTCCCCAACACCGAGGAAATCCTCGGCTGGGAAGTCGTCGATAGCGGATTCAAGATCGTGCTGTCGTCGAAGCTCACCGATCTCGTCAGCGCGCACATTCGCGAAGAAGTCGATTCGTTTCTGGCGATCCAAAATCTCGAGCGTCCGAACATCCGTCATTGGATCGCTCACGCCGGTGGTCCCAAAGTACTGCGCTGCGTGGAATCGTCGCTCGAGCTGCCAGAAGGCGCGCTCGCACGTTCGTGGCGATCACTCGAGTCGGTCGGAAATCTCTCGTCGGCATCGGTGATGTTCACCCTCACCGACTTGATCGACGAAGGGGCTGCCGAACCCGGCGACTACGGAATGGTGATCGGGATGGGCCCCGGATTCTCGGTCGAACTGGTCCTGCTGAAGTGGTGATTTCGCTCCGCACCTATCTAATCCTCCTATCCCTACTGGTGATCGAACGAATCTTTGAGCTCGATCTCGCACGGCGCCATGCTCGTCGCGCGTTCGAGCATGGCGCCGTCGAAGTCGGGCAGGCGCATTATCGCGTGATGGTCGCGATGCACACGCTGTTCATCGCGTCGTGCGCAACTGAAGCGATCTTTTTTCCGACGCATTTGTCGCCCGCGGTGGCGTGGATCGCGCTAGGCGCCGAACTCTGCGCGCAGGCGCTCCGCTACTGGGCCGTTACCACTCTCGGCGAGCGCTGGAACACGCGCATCATTGTGAATCCGGAAGCGACGCCCGTGACTGGCGGCCCGTATCGCTTCATGCGCCATCCCAACTATCTCGCGGTCGTGATCGAAATCGCAGCGGTGCCGATGATCGGCGGCGCGATCATCACGGCAATTGTATTTTCGATCGCCAACGCCCTGATGCTCGCGGTGCGAATCCCGGCCGAAGAGCGCGCGATGGGCCAACATTATCAAGGCCTGTTCAACACGCGAAGCCGGTTCATTCCCCGCTTCCGACACCAATAGCCGTTACCAACGGCTCCGGCTGCTTGCTATTATCGCGCGATGCTCTTCGCGCCCTTCCTCGCCTTCTACGCGATACTTTTCTTTTTTGCGCTCGCCTTCTTTTTCATCCTGATCGAAATCCACGTCATCACCTACGCATTCCAGATGATTGGATTGCCGCCCGAGCTTGCGTTCATGGCGTTGCTCGCAGCCTTGATCGGCAGCTACATCAACATTCCAATTACCCGGATCGCGACCAGCACTCGTCATGCG
This sequence comes from Deltaproteobacteria bacterium, assembly GCA_003135855.1. Taxonomy (GTDB): domain Bacteria; phylum Desulfobacterota; class Binatia; order Binatales; family Binataceae; genus Binatus. Next base: position 32,055 of record PNBD01000020.1, on the reverse strand, counting down.
CCGGAAATAGTGAGTAGCTTCGGCGTTCGCTACCGGGTGCCGACTGGATACCCGACGGACTCGACGATCATCGCAGTCAACGTCGGCGGCGCAATCGTGCCAGTACTCATTTCCTTCTATGTGCTGATGCACTGGCCCGGGGTAATTGGTCCCGCGTTGCTTGGTACCGCGATCGTCACTTTGATAGTGCATCGCTTCGCCCGCCCGATGCCCGGTCTAGGGATCGCAACGCCGATGTTCATTCCTCCGATCGTCGCGGCGACAGCAGGCTATTTTCTCGGGTTATCAACGCATCATGCCGATGCGATCGCCTTCGTAAGCGGCGTGATGGGCACTCTGATTGGCGCCGATTTGCTGAATCTCGGCAAGCTGCGCGACCTGGGCGCGCCAGTCGCATCGATCGGTGGCGCGGGAACCTTCGATGGAATTTTCCTGACCGGCATCGTCGCCGTCCTGCTCGCGTAGGCGAGAAGGACCGCCTGACTTACGCGGGCTTGAATTTCACCAACGTGCGATCCGGCGTCACGTCATCGAAGTAAACTTCGACCGGCATCTCGACCCGAACTTTTTCCGGCGCCGCGACGATATTGGTCGTCATCCGCGGCCCCTCGTCCAACTCGACGATGCCAAGTACGTATGGCCCGTCCGCAAATGAGCGCGCCGATGCCCGCCGCACCACGGTGTAGCTGTAGAGCTTGCCGCGACCACTGACGCGCTGCCACGAAAGTTGATCCGAGAAACATTTCGGGCATCGATCGCGCGGATAGTAGACGAAACTCTTGCACGCGCCGCAGCGCTGAATAGTCAGTTCGTGCCGCTTGGCGGCCTCCCAGAATGGACGGCTGGTCGGCGTCGGTTTCGGTAGTGGTTTGAAATACTCACTCATGATCGTCGCTCCAGAATCAGACTCGCCTGCTCGCTCATGATTCCGCCGTTGCCGTTGACGTATGCGAGCGCCGCATTTTTCACTTGGCGCTCACCGCCGCGCCCCATCAGTTGCCGAATCCCCTCGGTTACGTGACTCATACCGCCCGCGAGTCCCGGCTGCCCGAAGGAAAGTTGGCCGCCATGCGTGTTGCACGGAAGATCGCCGGCATAAGTTAGATCGTGCTCCGCGACAAAGGGGCCGCCCTGCCCTTTCTTGCAGAAGCCCGCGTCCTCGAGCGTGACGATCACCGTGATCGTGTAACAGTCGTACGGACAGACCAGGTTCATGTCCTTCGGCTGCAGACCGGACATTTTGAACGCCGCTTCCGCCGCCGGCTTCACTGGAGATTCCGTCAGCGACGGGGCGTAGGTGATCGTCGAATGATTGGCGTACTCGCCCGCGCCAATCAGCCACACCGGCGGATTCTTCGCGCGCTTCGCGACCTCCGGCGACGCGACAATTATCGCGGCACCACCGCTCACCGGACTGACAATCTCGTACAGATGCAGCGGATCGACGATCATCCGCGAATTCAGCACGTCGTCGATCGTGAGCGCCTTGTCATTGAACGTCGCGAGCGGATTCTTGAGCGCATTGGCGCGCTGATCGACCGCCACCTTCGCCATCTGCCGCGCGGTAGTGCCGTATTCGTACATATGGCGATGCGCGATCATCGCGTATCCGCAGTTCGCGCCGATATTTCCGTAGGGCGCTTCGAATTCGCGCTGCACTGAAATCACCGGCGGGCGCTGGTCGCCGCTCTTGTTAAGATCGGCCACCACGCACAGCACCGCGTTGCACATGCCCGCGTCGATCGCCGCCGCCGCACGCCAAATCATCCCGGCCGGACTCGCACCGCCGATATCGACCTGGTTCAGCATCCTGACATTCAGGCCCAATACTTCCGCGGCGCTCGCCGGATAGATCATACCGGGATCGGAAAACGGCACGCCCACCAGAAAGCCGTCGATGTCTTTCTTCTCCAATCCCGCGTCCGCGATTGCTTCCGCCGCAACTCGCGCCATCAGGCCGAGCGCGGTCAAATCGCCGGGTTCCTTGACTGGCTTCAGTTCACCGATTCCGATCGCGGCGGCTTTGCCTTTTAGACTCATCTGATCAACTCCCGCGGTTGCGCTTCTCGCTGATGCTTACCACAAGTCGCGCGCCGACCGTGAAAGGACCGGCCGCGTCTTTTGCGCAATGGCGCGCATCTTCAGGCGATCAGCCCGCGAGGCTGACACGCTTGATGCCATCCTATAGTTTGGTCCGATCAGGAGTTCCGAAAAATGGCATTTATCATCTGCGACGACCACAATCTTGATGTCGAAGCCGACGGCGTTGACCCGGCCGCGGCGAAGCAACTCATGCTTTCCGACGCGAAGGCTGGCGCCAACGCCACCGAAAAAGAAGTAATCGAATTCGGCAAGCGGCATCGCGACTGCAATATTCGAATTCTCGCCGGCTGATTTTTTCAGTGAATTGCCTCCACGCGTCGATGGCGCGCGACTCTTTCATGCGTCCCGCGGGGAAGCTGCCTGCGATCGGCTGGCGATTTGACTTCGCGCGATCGCGCTTGCTATCAGATCGGAAAATCGTCCGCCGCGGCTGAATCAGGATGAACCGCGCACACAAAGGAATCGCGATGAAAAAAATCTCTTCAATCCTCACCGCATCCGTCGGCATCGTATTGATTTGCGGATTCGCGACGCTCGCGCGCGCAGGTGCAGCTGAAGAAGCTGAGGTAAAAGCGCTCGAGCAAAATTACGTCAAGGCGCTCGACGCGAAGGACCTCGACGCATTGATGGCGATCTACGAGCACAGTCCGACCCTGGTGGTGTTCGACGTGATCCCGCCGCGTCAATACGTCGGATGGGACGCCTACAAGAAAGACTGGCAGGGCGTTCTCAGCGAATGTACCGGGCCGATGAAAGTGGAACTTACCGAGATGACGATCGTGGCCGAAGGCAATATTGGATACGGCCACGAGATTCAGCACCTGAGTTGTCCGACCAAGGGCGCGCCGTTGGACATGACGCTTCGCGCGACCGACGGCTACGTCAAGAAGGACGGTAAATGGTTGATCGCGCACGAGCACCTTTCGGTGCCCGTCGATCTCGCGACCGGCAAAGGCGATCTGACTTCGAAACCCTGAGCGCGATCGCGCCGGCGTCCCTGTCACCGGCACTACTAGTTCAGATTGCGCACGCCCGCCTGCGAAATCTCCGCTTCGTATTGACCCGTTATCCGAGCGGCAGATAGACTGCGCGGGCGGGGTGGAGCAGTCTGGTAGCTCGCCGGGCTCATAACCCGGAGGTCGAAGGTTCAAATCCTTCCCCCGCAACCAATAAGTCCCCGTCGCGGCAGGTTCTGATCGTCAACGCGCAAGCGCGTCGTTTCCACCCGCACGTTTCGTGGTTGGTGGTGACCCTGCGGATCAGCTGCGCGGGATGTCGCCGGGGCCGGTAAACGGCGCGCGCGTTTCGGCCAGCGCGACGATTCGCCACGCCTTGCCGTCGTTGCGCAGAGTGTAGAATGCGCGCAATCGTTCGAGCACTGAACCATCTTTCTTGTAGCGGGTAACGTCCGCCATGATCATCGCGAGCTTTTCCGCGAGCGGCCATGCCTTCATCAGATCGATCTCCGAGCGGCTCCATCCGCGACCCTGAATCGAAATCATGGTCCGCGTGTAGAATTGCTGCCGCGCCGCCTCGTCGGTGACGACCGTCGCCGCGCGTTCACCCGCTAACAGCACATACGGCAGATCGAACGACTGCAAGAACTGGTCGATATCTTCGCGATTAAACGCGTCAATATAACGGCGGTTAAAACTCTTCGACCTCGCGCACTATCTGCTCTGCATTCGCCATTCCTATCCTTGCCTGGATGAATCTGCCGCCAGTGGCATCTCGATCTCTAGATCATTCCGGAGTAGGAATCCGGCCCCATCAGATTGGTTTGCCCCAGGAATCCAGGTACGCGAGCTGCTCGACCGGTTTCCGAATCAACGGGCCGTGGCCGCGTCCGACCGGATATCCAATCGGAATCGCCGCCGCTGTGTACCAGGGGTCGGGAATCGAAAGCACCTTCCGCACTTCCGGCTCGCACTCGCAAAGCAGCGTCGTGAGCACGCAGCCAAGACCCTCGACGCGACACGCGAGCAGCAGATTCTCGACCGCAGTATAAACCGATCCGCCGCCCACGACCGAAACTCGATCCTGTTTGGCGTCGGTGATCGCCATGTTCTTCGGATTGAAGCAAAATATCGCGATCACCGGTGATTCGTGAAAATGTTCGCCCAGGTAATCGCCTGCCTTCAGTGTGCGTTCAGCGCGCGCTCGCGCCTCGGGTGATGCAGTCGCCGGAATTCCGGCACGGTACACCTTCGAGTAATTGATCCAGCGATCGTTGTAGAGCTTCCCGATCGGTCCTTTGAGTGCGCGATCTTTCACAGCCACGATTCTCCACGGCTGGACGTTGCCGCCAGTCGGCGCCCAGGTCGCCGCTTCGAGCACGCGATGGAGCATATCGTCGGGAATGGGATTCGGGCGCAGGCGTCTCACCGCTCGCAACGTGCGCATCGCTTCGTAAGCTCCCAGCTCAGCCATGATGCCCGATACCTCCGGTGCAAGTGCGCCGCAACAAATCGGCGCCGCGTTTCGACGATAGTTCAACCCGCGCCGAGATGCGATTGCAACATGCCGAGCGCCGCCAGCACGAACAGCCCGACATCCATCATTCCGTGCGCCAGGATCGAGGCCTCGAGTCCGCGCTTGATGTACAAGCGGCCGAACACCACGCCCTCCCACGTTTGCGGCATCAGCAAGCCGCCAATCAACAACCCGAGCTTGTGGTGAATCAGCGGTCCGGCGGCTGGCAGCAGATGCAGCATGCCGAAAGCGTACGCTTGCAGAATCGTCGCAATCCAGAGCGCGCCTTTTCCCGGACGATCAGCGCGCGAGATGCGCGCCACGATCCATGCGAACACCGCCATCAGCACCAGCCGGAACTGGATTTCTTCGCTGACCGCCGCCGCGATCGCCACCAATGCGCCCATGCCGGCGATTCTGCCCGGCGCAATATTCAACATCGGCGATCGCGGAATTTGGATCGGCTTTCCGGCTGGATGCAAAAACATCATCGGCACGATCACGACCAACAGCACGGCCGCGCCCAACAGCGCGGCGTACAATGCGTACCTGAGCGCAATCGCTGCGATGCTCCGCCATGATGTTGTCGCTCGTTCGCCCGCGATTCTTGCCGCGATGATCGGCGCGCCCGGCAGACCAAGTCGCGCGTTGGACTTGAGCACCGCCGGGATCAGACCGGTCAGCGCGGCGGTGACAATCAGGAAGGGTAGCGTGCGTGCGACTTCAGAGCGGTCGATTGATTTCAGCGCCAGCGCGAGCGGGTATTCGAGAATCGCGCCGACCACTGACATCGCCATCAGCAGGATCGCTTCACGGGCAAGATTCGAGCGATTCGCCACGGCGTCTGTTGGTGGATCTATTTGCGAAAATCGATCGGTTGCGGACATGCGTCACCGCCCGCGTTGTAGCCGTACACCAATTGTCCGCCGAGATCGCCGCCGGCGGCGATCAGCCCGAGCAGCATTAGCAATCCGGCGAGAAAAACATATCGCCCCCGTGCTGGCATCGGCCGCGCGACGAGCGCCCACGCCGTCAGCAATCCGGTCAACACCGACACCGCGATCATCAGATGCTTATGACGATCGAGCAGTTGATGCCGCACCGATACCGAAATCATCAGGCCCGGCTCCGCATAGAGACCGGTCGCGAGCGATACCGCGGCGCCGATTGCGCCGAGCGTCAGCATCCAGAGCCCGGTCCATTTAAGCGCTTCGCTGCGACGAATCCACGCGAGCAGGTAGATCAGCGACGCGCCGTACAGAAACGCGATCGGAAAATGCACCACCAGCGGATGGATATTCTGCAGGCCGCCGACGCCCGGCAGCAGCCGCTCGATCACCGGCCTACTTCACTGAATCGACGACCAGGAAATTCACGCCGCCCTTGCTGTATTCTTTGCCCGTGATTGTGACTTCGTCTTCCATGCGATGCAGCACGTCGTCGGGCAACGGCGATTGATCCTTATTCGGCAGCAATACAAAAATCTTGTCGGTGCCTTTTTCGACGAGTGCAACCGGGATGCCTTTCGCGGCGCACTTGAGCGCGCACATCTTGTGGCCCGCGCCCTTCGCGCCCATTGTGCCGTAGCAGTGGCTGTCTTCGAGATTGCCGGTGACGGATTTGGCGGCGCCATCATCGGCGAGCGCGGCACCGGCCAGACCGATCGCAAGCGATAATGAGATTCCAAGAGTTGCGAGTCTGTTCACGATTCACCTCCGCAGGTTGAGTGACGTCAGGTTGACTGACGCCGAGTAAGTGAGACGCGCCGCGAGGATGCCAGCGCAGTGGTCGCTCGATAGGCTATCGTGAAATTGCCCAAAACGGCCAGAGAGAAGAGGCTTGACTAACGGCGGGCCGAGCGCGCTTCGACGGCCGAGCTGACGTCGCTGCCGCCAAACAACTCGCGCCATCCTTTGCGGCGAGGCGAACCTTGCAAGCGCGCGCCCATCCGCTGCAGATGCACTTGCAGGATTTCCTTGAGCTCCTGGTTGAGGCGCTCGATCTCGATCTCTTCCGGCATCTTCGCCCGCGGCTGTCCTTCCGTAATTCCCTGCCGCCGACGCCCGTAGAGTTGCTGCAACCTGAGTTCCGCCTTCGCCAGTATCGCCTTGTACTTGTAATCGAGGCGGCTGAGCGCATCGGTCATCTCGGCCAGCGCGACGAATCTGCGTCGCATCCGCCACCATTCGAACAGCGTCAGCGCCATCACGCCGAACATGATCAACGCCGCGATCCCCAGACTCACCGCGGTCGCGCGCCACCATGGCAACAACTTCAGGCTGAGCTGCAGATCCTGGTTGTTTCCAGTCAGCTCCTGAACCTGCGTCTGCAGCGATTTTGCTTGCTCTTCGGCCGCGTCGGCTTTCTGCTGCAAGGCTTGCGTTTGCGCATTCAGCGTCTCGAGCTGCGTCTTCAATGTGTTGACTTCAGAGGTGAAAGGCTTTGGAACCTTCAACACCGCGTCAACCATCAACTCGCTATCGGGATGCATCCGGTTCGCGCGCGCGAGTTCCTCGGGTGTGATCCCGAACATCTGCGCGATCGTCCCCAACGTGTCACCGGAACGTATCGTGTACGGGATCATGCCGGCGGGAACCGGCTTGCCGGCAGGTTTGGCTGCGGCCGGCGTTGCACTCGCGTCGGGTTCGTCGATGCCGGGATCGGCCGGCGCCAATCGCGTCGCTGGAACCGGACCCTGCCGAATTACGCGCGGGGGTGGCGACGAAGGCGGAATCGTACTTTCGTTGAAGTCGGTTTGCGCGAACCCGATCCCCGACGCGGCGACAATTAGAATCACCGCTAGCGCCAGTCCCGACCAGATTGACTTGCTCCGCCGCGCGTCCATGATAACTGCCCCCACTAGCTATCAACGTATGCCAAAACTGATCACGTGGAAATATGTGGTTCAAAACGCCCGGACGCATCGGGCTCAGCCGTAACGTGCGTTGAGTGAACAAACAACGCGATATGCGGCAAGTTGCGTGCTTTTTTTACTTTCGGTTAATTTTTCGATGGCGGATGAAGCGCCGCATAAGCGGCCCCGACCACACCGCTTTTCGGGCCCAGCGCGGCGCGCACAATCTTCGCCTGCGCTGCTATCGCCGCAAACGCGCCCGCCTTCACTTGGGCATTCATTGCCTTTCGCATATACGGCAAGGCGCCCGCGACGCCGCCGCCAATCACGACCAATTCCGGATTGAAGGTGTTGAGCAAAGAGGCAATCGCGATTCCCAAGTAATGGCCCGCGATCGCGAACATCTCGCGTGCGAGTGGATCACCGCCGCGCGCCAGCCGCGACATACTGCGCACCGAGAAATTGCCGTCCGCATCGATCATGTTGTCCGGCAGCGCCGCGCCGGCCGCGAGGTTCAGCCGCGCCACGATCAGGCCGCGCAATCCCGACGCCGACGCGTACGACTCGAGGCATCCATGCGAGCCGCAATCGCACGGCGGGCCATCCGGATTCACCGCGATATGCCCCAACTCGCCGGCCATCCCGCTTCGGCCATGAACGAGCTTGCCATCGACGATTAGTCCGCCGCCGACACCGGTCCCGAGCGTCAACAGCACTACGTCGCGCCGGTTGCGGGCCGCACCGCGCCAGAATTCGCCGAGCGCCCATGCGTTCGCGTCATTTTCGACAATCACGGTCCGTCCGATCCGCGCCTCGAGCACGCGTCGCAGCGGAAATCCACGCCAAGCCGCGACGTGCGGCGCAGCCATCACGGTGCCCGAGTACACGTTGAGCGGACCCGGCACCGCGACGCCAATCGCCTTGGGCGAACCCAGTCCGCGACGGCGTGCGGCGTCCAGTAGCGATTCGAGTTGGTCGCCGATATTGGTTGCGACTGCGGCCGCGGCGCGCGACGCGTAAGACGGTCCGCGCTGCATCAGCAACATGTCACCAGCCGCCGACACCGCCGCGCAGCGGATGTTGGTGCCTCCCATGTCGAGTCCGACCGCCCAACTGCGCGTCATCGCGCGGTTTGGCCGGAGTATTTCATCAACGCGAGATACTCGCGATTTCCCGCCGCACCTTCGATCGGCGACTCGATCGCGCCCGCTACCGCGAGGCCGATGTCTTCGGCAAACTTGATGACCCCGGCGACGGTTTCGCGCCGCAGATTTTCATCGCGCACGACGCCCGACTTGCCGACTTTGCCTTTGCCGACTTCGAACTGCGGTTTGATCAACGCGACGATATCGGCGGGCGCTTTAATCAACGGCAGCACCGCGGGGATGACCAGGCGCAGCGAAATAAAACTGGTATCGATGGTCACCAGGTTCGGCGTGAAAGGCATTTCGGTTCGCGTCACGAGCCGGATATTCATCCGGTCCAGGATCGTTACGCGCGGGTCTTCGCGCAGCTTGGTCGCGAGTTGGCCGTAGCCGACATCGATCGCGATCACGCCTTTGACGCCGCGCCGGAGCAGCACNNATCGCGAGCCGATCTTCGACCGAGAGACCAAAGTGCTCGAGCGCCGCGATCAACTTGTAAGCGCCGCGCGAGGCGTACTCGGGCGTCCCTGCGGTGAGCGAGATCTGCGTCGCGGAATCAACTTTGAGATCGGCTTTGTAGGCCGGGCGCGAATTCACTCGCACGCGGCCCGCCATGATCAGGCGCTGCGCGATTTCGCGGCTGTCGGCGAGTCCTCGGCGCGCCATTTCGGCGTCGAGTCTGAAGCGCGGCAGCGGTTTGGTGACGCGCCGCGTCCTGGTGCCAGAACCATTGCTAGAAGGGGGTTTCGTCGTCGTCCTTTGCGCCGGCAGATTTGATTTCTTCGAGGTTCTTTTCCAAAGGTAGCGTGCGCAGGTCGCCGCCGGCGCTCCGCGTTAGCAGTTCGACCTTGCGTTCGACCTCATCGAGTTTCTGATTCAGCAACTTGACCAGCATCACGCCGCGCTCGAAGGCTTCGATCGATTCCTCGAGCGTGAGTTCGCCCGCATCGATCCGATTGACGATGGTCTCCAGATCTTTCAGCTCGTCTTCGAACTTTCTCGCCTTGGTAGCCATCGCCGTTGGTTTCATCAGCTCGACTTCGCCGTGGCGCGTGCAGTCAGCCGTCCTTTTGCGAGCCTGATATCGAGCTGGTCATCGATTTGAACGGTGGCGGCTTCGAGCACTGCGCGGCCGTCGCGGGAATTCACGACTACGCTGTAGCCGCGATCGAGCACTTTCAGCGGCGATAGCGCATCGAGCTTGCCGGCTAGCGCTCCGAGCGAGCGACGCCGCGTTTCCAGCGCGCCATGTGCGCCGTGCGCAATCCTGTTCGCGAGCCGCTCGGTTCCGCGGCGCAGCTCACGGACCATCGCAGCCGGAGCACGCAGCCTAAGCGTGAGATGCGACACCAGCCGGCGCTCGTCGGCGATTCGCGAGGCAACCGCGCCGGTGAGTTCCACTCCCATCTCCGCAATGCGTTCGCGCGCATCTTCGAGCACGCCGCGCGGATGGCGCAAACGATTGGTAAGATCGTCCACCGTTTCGCGCCGACCTGAGACCTCGCGTTCCATCACGGTGCAGATCGCGGCTTCGATATTGGCGATTCGCTCCTTTAGTTCCGCGTAGCTCGGCACCACTATATGCGCCGCCGCGGTCGGGGTCGGCGCNNGCGATCGCGCGCGCGACCTTCTCTTCATTGAAGGCCCACAGATCCTCGAGCGAGCCGCCGCCACGTCCCACGATCAGCACCTCGGCGCGGCCATCGCGATTCAAATCTGCGATCGCCGCCGCGATTTCATCCGCTGCGCCGGGTCCTTGCACCGTCGCTGGCCGGAACAGCACGTGCAGCTTCGGGAATCGATCGAGCATCACGCGCAACATGTCGTGCAGTCCGGCGCCACCGCGCGCAGTCACGATTCCCACGATGCGCGGCAGATAGGGCAGCGGTCGTTTGCGATCCTGCTCGAACAGTCCTTCCGCCTCGAGCCGCCGCTTCAATTGCTCGAACGCGACTTGCAGAGCGCCGACGCCACGCGGCTCCATTTCCTCCACGTAGAGTTGGAGCGCACCGCGCGAATCGAAGATACTCACGCGCCCGCGCACGATCACTTCCATGCCATCGGTGACTTTGAAGCGCAGCCGCGTGAACACCGACTTGAACATCACGGCGTTGATCGCGCCGCGCTTGTCTTTCAGCGTGAAGTAGAGATGATTGGACGGCGCCACCCGCGCATTCGAGACTTCGCCGACCACCCAGTATTCATCCAGATTGGATTCGAGCGCGTCGCGAACCATCCGCAACAGGTCCGATACGCTAATCAGGCCCGCGCGGCGCCCGCGCAGCATAAGGTCAAGCTGCCCACCCATAGCCCTAACGTATCAGAATCGCTGCTAACTCTCCTACATAGCGGATTAGAGCAGCTTCTCGACGATCGTTTTTGCGAGCGGCTCGCGATGCCGCATCCGTCCCAGGTATAGCGTCCTGCAGAGCCGCTGCAGCGATCGCTCGTTGGTATCAGCCTCGCGCGATTCGGCCTGGTCGATGTCGCAAAGTATGAACCCGGCCACCTTGATGCTCTTGGCACTCATGTAATTCAGCGCGAGAGCCGACGCGTTCAAGCATCCTGGCCGGTTGCCGCCCACGACGATGACCTCCAGATCGAGCATCGCGGCGAGATCTGCGAAGTCGCTATCCCAAGTCAGCGGTTCCGCGATTCCGCCCACACCTTCGACCAACATATTTTCGCTCTGATTTGCGATTTCGCGGAAGCATCGCGAGATATTGGCGAGGTCGGGCGGCGGCAACTGGTCGAATTCAGCGGCGGCGGCGGGCGCAATTCGTGATCGATAGCGATATGGGCAGATCGTTTCGAGCGGTATCGCGCACGACGCGGCCAGCGCCAGCGCATGCGCATCGGCGGGATACAATGCGCCGTCACGTTCAACACATTCGGTCTCGACCGGCTTCATCACTCCAACTCTCATCCCGCTCGCCCTGAATGCGAATCCGAGCGCGCAACCGATTGTGGTTTTGCCAACCTTGGCGTCAGTACCAGTGATTAAGAAGCGCCGGCTCATCTTCACGCTCCGCGAAAGTTAGTAAAAAATCACGCGATCACGCACAATGGGACGAACAATGTCCACGCAAGCCCGACCCCGGGTCGTTTTCCCGAACTTGAGGCGCAAAGCCGGGAGTCGCGGAGGGAATCATCGATGAGCGCAAGCAACATCATAGAGAAATGGGAAAAGTCTCGCATTCGTCATAGCCATCGCCACCCGCCCGTCAGGAACGTTAATAAACTTGATGAGGAGGTATTCACTCGCGGGCAGCGAATTGCCGACACTCTCGCCGCCGTGATGGGCAGTTGGGCGTTCATCATAATCCAATCGATAATCCTGGCCTTCTGGATCGCCCTGAATGTCTTCGCCTACATGAATCATTGGGACCCCTATCCATTCATCCTGCTGAATCTCGCGCTGAGTTTTCAGGGCGCTTACGCTGCTCCGATCATCATGATGTCGCAAAATCGACAAGCTGCCAGGGACCGCCTGATGGCTGAGCAGGACTATATCGTCAATATCAAGGCGGAGGATGAAGTGAAGTCAATCATGGCGCATCTCGAGCAGCAGGATGAAGTGATGATCGATATTCTGCGGCGAATCGAAACGCAGCATGAGGTCATCATGGGGCGACTGGAGATGACCCCATCCGACGGCAAGTCGCCACCGGCCTGAACTCTTCACTGACATTTGCAAAAATAAACGCGCCGGACATCGACATGTCCGGCGCGTTGTTGATCACCTTTGATCGTGCACTATTGCGGCTTGGTGACTGAGTCGGCCACCGCATCGCGCTGCGTATCGCCTTTGGCCAGCTGGAGTTTGTAGGTGTTCCAGTGCTTCAGGATATCGATCGCACGATCGAGCTGCACATCCTTCTCTTCTTTGGGCTTCTTGCCAGTATCGTTTTTGGCGCCCTTATCGCTTTTCCCGTCACCCTTTTGATCGTCAGGGGCTGCGTTCTGATCACCCGGAGTGTTTTCCGGATTCTTCGAAGTGTCCTTGCCATTCTTGAAGTGACGCGGCAAATCGGCTTCGTGAATCTCCGCGTTCTCGTTGATCTGCGCGCCCTGCAACTCCAGGGATGCTAGCGTCGCCTTGGGCGGCTCGACATCGACGTCCGGTGTGATTCCAACCGCCTGAATCGAGCGGCCGGTCGGCGTGTAATAGCGCGCCGTGGTCAGCCTCAGCGCCGAATGATCGTCGAGCGGCAGAATCGTTTGCACCGAGCCCTTGCCGAACGTCTGCGTACCCAGGATTACCGCGCGCTTCTGATCCTGCAGCGCGCCGGCGACGATTTCGCTCGCGCTCGCGCTACCGCCATTGACCAGCACGACCATCGGATAATCTTCGAATTCCTTCTTCTTGTGCGAGAAGTATTTCTGCTGCTGATTGTCCTGCCGCCCCTGGGTATAAACGATCAGGCCGCCATCGAGGAAATCATCCGACACCTTAACGGCCTGGTTCAGCAGACCGCCAGGATTGTCGCGCAGATCCAGCACCACTCCTTTGACCTTGCCGTGATCCTTGCTCTGGAATTCGTCGATTGCCTTCTCGACCGAGTCGTTGGTGCTCTCCTGGAAGGTCGTGACGCGCAGATAGCCGTAACCGCCGTCGATGGTCTTCGACTTGACCGACTGAATCTTGATTACGTCGCGCGCCATCGTGACCGTGAACAATTCCGGCACACCGTTGCGATGCATCACCAGCTTGATCTTGCTGCCCTTGGGACCGCGCATCTGCTTGACGGCTTCGGTCAGCGACATGTCTTTGGTGAAGTCGTCGTTGATCTTGATGATCTGGTCGCCCGCCTTCAGTCCGGCGTGATAGGCCGGCGTATCTTCAATCGGCGCGACAACTGTAAGGACACCGTTCTTGACCGTAATTTCGATTCCGAGTCCGCCGAAGCTGCCCCGCGTTTCGACTTCGAGATCGCGATACAAATCCGGCGTCAGGTACGCACTATGCGGGTCGAGCGAGGTCAGCATCCCGCTGATCGCGCCGTCGATTAGGCGTTTGGTCGAGACCGGCTCGACGTAATTTTTCTGCACGATCGCGAGCACGTTGGCGAAGGTTTCAAGCTCCTGGTAGGTGTCGTTGGGGAGCGCCTGGGCGCGGCGCACCGCGACCACTTCAATCACCATGAAGCTCGCGATCAAACAGACAGCGAGAGTGATGGACCACCGATGTCGTCTAATTAATGACATTTCCCTTTAATATTCCGCATTCTTGTTACTGAGTTTCGTAATTTAAGCAGATGGCGCAGTTGATTGCACACCGTTCGGCGCGTCCTGCTTGCGGACGGTCTTTCCCTCTTTCGAATCCAACAGTTGTTGCAGCGCCTCCTTTACGTCGGGTCGCGACCAATCGAACGCGCCCATGTGATGCGCGACGATTCGCCCGTTGCGATCGATAATGAATGTCTCGGGCACGCCCGCAAGATCGTAACTCTCACCGATCTTGTTCTGGGGATCGAGCAGAATAGTGAAGTGATAGCCGTTCTTCTCGACGTAAGGCGCCACTGCCGCGCGCCCCTTGGTATCCTGGCTGACCGCCAGCATCACAAAGTCACGATTGTTCTTGAAGTCGTCGTAGAGCGTTTCCATCGAGGGCATTTCCTCGCGGCACGGACCGCACCAGGTCGCCCATACGTTGAGAAACACAATCTTGCCGTGCAGCGACTGGAGCGTGACGGAACGGCCGTCCAACGCTTCGAGTTTGAAGTCCGCCGCTTTGTTGCCTGCCGAAACCGGCGCGGAACCGTTGTCGGTTAGACTCAGCTTGTGCCGCCCGCTCAAAGTTACCAGCGCGATTCCCGTGACCATGACGATCGCGGCGATCGCGTAAAGTGTCCGATTGCTGATGCTCATGGTTCAGGCCCTGAGCGCCTCTTTCGGCTGTAGCGCATCGCGTTTCTCTTTTTCTGCGGTCAGCCACAGCGCGATTCCGCCAAGGACCATCATTGCAATCGCAATCAGTTGCGCCTCGCTGAGACCGTAAAAGACCCGCGGATTGATTCTTATGAATTCGACAACGAAGCGAACCGCTCCCGCGAGCACGAAGTACCAATAGAGCAATCGACCCGGCGGATTTGACGTCTTGCGCATCGACCACAGAATCATGAATACGCCGAGATACAGGAGCGATTCGTAAATCGGCGCCGGATGCACTCGCACGCCGGGGAAAAAACCCGACACCAGCCGGTAGTGATCGTCAAGTTTCAGCACCGTCGCGGAATTCCATCCGATAATCGCCCTGGGAAAAGACATCGCCCACGGCAGCGTCGAGGGCAGGCCCCAATCGCCGTCGCCGGACAGCAGACACCCGATGCGTCCGATCGACTGCCCAATCGCGAGTGCCGGCGCCGCCAGATCCATCGTCACCGTGAACGGAACTCGATACCATCGCGAAACCAGAAAAACGCCTGCCAGCCCTCCGATTAGCCCACCATAAAAGACGAAACCCGCGCCCGAAAAAATCATCGACATCGGGTCGGCGAGGTAGCCGGGCAGATCGTCGAGGATTGCGTAGATGCGCGAGCCGACGATTCCGGCGATCGCCGCGACGATCACCATCGACGACGAATACTCGGGATCCAGGCCGCGCCGCTTGCACTCGAGGCGAATAGCGTAATCGCCGGCCAGAAAGCCGAGCGCCATCATTAGACCGAAACTGTAAACGGTCAGAGGGCCAAGGTGGAACAAGACAGGAATCATGATTGAGTATCAGTATATAATTTGCTTCGAGGGCCCGTGAGAGCACGACGCCACAACAGAATCTTAGCTATAAGTCCCTATAAGACGCAAACGTGCGCATAGTTCTACAACGCGTCAGCCGAGCCGAGGTCCGTAAGGACCGCCGGAAAATCGCCAGCATTGGCCGAGGTTTTCTGGTTCTTTTGGGCGTCGCGCGTGACGATACGGAAGCGGACGCTGAATTCCTTGCTGATCGAGTGCTCGGGATGCGCGTTTTTGCCGACGATAATCAAAAGATGAACCTCGCGCTCGGCGCGGTCAATGGCGAAATGCTGGTGGTCTCGCAATTCACGCTGCTCGCCGACACCGATTCAGGCAGGCGCCCTTCGTTCACGCAGGCCGCGCCGCCCGACCTTGCGCGCCGGCTCTACGAGTACTTTCTCTCGCTCGTCGGCAAGGCCGGTGTTAGGGTTGAGCGAGGTGAGTTCGGCGCGATGATGGAAGTCGAACTGGTTAACGATGGTCCGGTCACGATCATTCTCGATACCGCGAATCTGAAGAAGTGAACGAGTAATTGCGATGCCACGCGCTGGGTTCTATACCGTCGAGTCGGGCAAGATTTCGTTTCGGCGCGACGGCAACTGGTACAGCGACGACGAGCGCATCGACAATCCACGCATCGCGCGACTGTTCAGTCAGAGCATCAAGCGCAATCCCGACGGCAGCTATTATCTGCAAGTCGCCGAAGAGCGCGCGCCGATCGTCGTCGAAGATACGCCGTACGTCGTGCGTGCGCTCGAGGACGACGAGCTCGGCGGCTTCGTGATGGTCCTCAATGACGACACGCGCGAGCCGCTCGATCCCGCGGCGCTGGAGATTGGCGCTGACAACGTCCTGTATGCCCGCGTCAAAGGCGGCAGCGAGCGCGCGCGCTTCCTGCGTTCGGCCTACTATCATCTGAGCGAGCGTTTCGAATCCGACGACGCCGGCCGCTTCTACCTGAGCCTCCGCGGCAAGCGCTATCCGTTGAAGTCGGCAATCGACGCGCGCGCATCGGGCAATTGAGCGGCGCTCGCGATGCATCTGGCTGAGCCAACGCTGCATATCGTATTGGTCCGTCCCGAGATTCCACAGAACACCGGATCCATCGCGCGGCTCGCGGCAGCGACCAAGGCCCGGCTTCATCTGGTCGGGCCGCTCGGCTTCTCGCTCGAAGATCGCTATCTGAAGCGCGCCGGTCTGGATTACTGGCCGCTGGTTGATCTCGAGACGTATGCGGGATGGGACGAGTTCGCGTTGATGCATCCGAATCCGCCCGCGAAATTTTTTTCCACGCACGCCTCGATGAACTACCTGGCAGCGGATTACGCGCGCGGCGATTTTGTTTTCTTCGGCGGCGAGACGCGCGGACTCGGCCGCGACTTCATCGCCGAGCGAATCGATCGCACTTATCGAATTCCTATTTTCGAGCCCGGCGTGAGAAGTCTGAATCTGTCGAATGCGGTATCGATCGTGGTTTACGAGGCGCTCCGGCAAACCGGGATACTGTAGCGATCTTTGGCGCGGCGTCTAGTCTTCGAGCAGCTTGTGAATAGTCTCGAGATCCTTGCGAACCTCGCTCAGCACGCGCCGCGTCGATCCCTCGAGCGCTGATCCTTCCGGCGCCACTCTGGGGACTGTCCCCGGAATCTTCGATTTGCTCGCGAGCAACGCCTCGAGACCGAACTCCTTGATGTGCTTATTCGCGCCCGCGATCGTGAACCCTTCATCGTGCAGCAAGCGCTTGATCAGGCGCAGCACCTCGATGTCCCTCTCCTGGTAGAAGCGATGCTTGGTGCGGGTGTGCTTCGGTTTGAGAAAAGGAAACTGAGTTTCCCAGAATCGCAGAACGAAAGTCTCGACGCCCAGGATGCGTGCGGCTTCGCCGATCTTCAAACCGCGCTCGGGAATCGCGGCAGCAGCGGCGACCGCCTTGGCGGGTTCCGGCTTACGCCTCCGAACTGATGGACGGCGTGTTTTCGCAGTCATGATTGCGGCGGCTTCATTGCGACGGCTTCGTGCCGTTGTTAACCCGCTCCTTCAAAACCTGGCTCGGCTTGAAGGACAGCACGCGGCGGGAAACGATCGTAATCGGCTCACCGGTCTGCGGATTGCGGCCTCTGCGTGCATGTTTCTGATTTACGACGAAGGTGCCGAAGCCGGAGATTTTTACTTTCTGGCCGTGGCGCAATGAAGCCCTGATAATCGCGAAGACCGCTTCAACCACTTCGCAGGCTTCCTTTTTTGAGGAACCTACGCGCTCGTAGATCAGTTCCACGAGATCTGCTTTGGTCATGCCCTGCGGCGTAATTTCCCCCACCCGCGTCAGGCACGCTATTGCCTCAACTCCGCCCCTAATCGCCTTCGCGCCTGCTCCACCAGCAGCGCATGAACGCGGTTAACCTCCTCATCTGTCAGCGTGCGATCCTTCGCCCGATAACGGCAAGCCAGCGCTACACTCTTCATTCCGGCCGCCACTGCGTTCCCCTCGTACACGTCGAAAATCTCGACGCTCACCAGCAGCGACGACCCGCACTCGCGAATGGTCCTGATTACCACATCCGCCGGAAAATTCCGATCCAACACCAGCGCCAAATCGCGCCTGATTGCCGGAAATCTCGGCGGAGCCTCGATCGTTTTCCGCGGCGAGAGACCATAGGCAATGAATTTGCTTAAGTCAAGTTCGTACAAGGCGCACGGGTCATTCAGATCGAGTCGCATCGCTTCCGCCGGATGCAATTCGCCGATCAGGCCTACTGCGTTGCCATCGAGCATCACGATCGCGCCGCGTCCTGGATGCAGAAATGGCGCCTCGCCTTCCGCCACCGGCCTGAACGAGACGCGCGAAGAAATTCCGATCGCATCGAGATAGCTCTCGAGCACTCCCTTGAGCGAGAAAAATCCAGCCTTCACGCCGGGCTCGCCGATCGCCGCCAGCGCATAAGTTCCGTAGCTGATCGCAGCGAGACGATTCTCCTCGTGCGGAAGATCGCCTTCCATGGCAAACGTCTTGCCGATCTCGAAGGCGTGAAAACTCACCGCCTCGCGATTCAGATTGAACCTGAGCGCCGCGACCAGTCCCGCGAGCAGACTGAGACGCAGCTCGCCAAGTTCCGCCGAGAGCGGATTGGTCACCTTGACCGGAACCAGTGTCGAGCGGATACCGGGAAAGCGCTGATTCTCGCCCGGTGCGGTAAACGCCAACGTCGCCGCCTCGGTCAGCCCGCATCCGAGCATCACTTCGCGCGTGCCCTTGATAAATTCGCGCTCTGGATTCACCACCGCGAGCGTCGCGATCCGCGCGGGCATCGACGCCGGAATGTCTTCCAGTCCGCTCAGGCGCGCGACCTCCTCGACCAGGTCCGCCTGCTCATTGAGGTCCGGACGGAACGACGGCGGCACAACGGCGAGCATCGCCTTGCCGCGTGTCGTAACCTGCGCACCCAGCGCTTTGAGCCGGCTCTTCGCGGTTGCAGCTGGAGTTGCGACGCCGAGCAATGCCTCCATCGCATTGAGATCGAGCGTGATCTCGCGCGGCTCGGCTTTGCGCGGTTCGAAGTCGGCGATAATCGACGACTCGCGGCCGCCGGCGATTTTACGAATCAGCTCAGCGACTCGAATCAGCGCGGCGACTTGGCCGGCGCGATCGATTCCGCGTTCGAAACGGTAGCTCGCTTCGCTGCGCAGTCCAAGCCGTCTGGCAGTGCGCGCGATTGTCATCGGCTCGAAGTACGCACTCTCGAGCAAAATAGCATCGGTCGAATCGCTGACCTCGGAATTGAGACCGCCCATCACGCCCGCGATCGCGAGCGGCTTCTCCGCATCGGCGATCAGTAAGTCTTGCGCATCGAGCGTGCGCGCGACGTTGTCGAGCGTGGTAAATTCGCGCGTATCACCCGCGCGCCGCACGATGATCTTGCCGCCGGCGATTTTCGTCCAATCGAACGCGTGAAGCGGCTGCCCCAGTTCGAGCATCACGTAGTTGGTGGCATCGACGACGTTGTTGAGCGCACGCATCCCGCATAGTTCGAGACGGCGCTTCAGCCATGCGGGCGAAGGCCCGATCTTGATTCGCGTCATCGCGAGCGCCGCGTAACGCGGGCATAGATCGGGCGCCTCGATCGTCACCGAAACCTGCGCCGCATCAGGAGACTCCGGCGAATGCGTCGCACGCAGCTTCGGCGCGCGGAGCTTCACGCTGAACAGCGCGGATACTTCGCGCGCAAGTCCGAGAATCGACAGACAGTCACCGCGATTCGGCGTGATCTCGACGTCGAAAATCGTGTCATCGAGATGCAGATAAGCCGCGACGTCGGAGCCGAGCGGCGCGGCCGCGCTCAGCGCAAGGATCCCCTGATGATCCTGCGAGAGGCCGAGCTCGCGCTCCGAACAGAGCATGCCCTCCGATTGCACGCCGCGAATTGTCGCCGCTTCGAGCGGAGGCTCTTTGCCGAGCCGGGCGCCGATTAGCGCCAGCGGCGCGATCATCCCGGCATGCACGTTCGGCGCGCCGCACACAACTTTGAATTTGCCTTTCTCACCCGCGTCGACCTCGCACAGATTAAGGCGGTCGGCGTTTGGATGCTTTTCGACTTGCAGCACCTTGGCCGCGAACACGCCGGCGAAGCCGGGCGCAAGGCACTCGACATTCTCGACGACCAGACCCGCGGCGCTTAAGCGTCGCGCGATTTCATCAGCCGTCGCATCGACGTTGACGAAGTCCTTCAGCCAACTGAGCGGGAGTTTCATCGCACACCTCCGCTCAAGGCCGGGAACTGCGCGAGAAATCGGAGATCGTTCTCGAAGAAGAGCCGCATGTCATCGACGCCCAGCTTCAGAAGTCCCGTGCGCTCGACGCCGATGCCGAATGCGAACCCCTGGTACTCGGCGGGATCGCAGCCGACCGCGCGCAATACATTGGGATGGATCATTCCGCAGCCGAGCACTTCGGTCCATCCCGAATGCTTGCACACGGGACAGCCGGCCCCGTCGCACAACAGGCAATGCATGTCGAGTTCCGCGCTCGGTTCGGTGAATGGAAAATAGCTCGCACGAAAACGGATGGCGGTGGCGCCGAAGAACGCCTGCGCGAATTGCGTCAACACGCCCTTCAAGTGCGCCATCGTGACGCGCCCGATCTTATCGACCATGAAGCCTTCGATCTGGGTGAACATCGGCGAGGCGCGCACGCTCAGATCGTCGCGCCGATAGCACTTGCCCGGACACACGATCGCCAACGGGGGCCGGCGCTTTTCCATCACGCGAATCTGCCCGTTCGAAGTATGCGTCCGCAGCAGCATCCCGCCTTCGACGTAGAACGTATCCTGCATGTCGCGCGCCGGATGATGCTCCTTGAAGTTCAGCGCTTCGAAATTGTGAAAGTCGTCCTCGATGTCCTGCGTCATCTCGACTTCAAAGCCGAGCGATTCGAAAATCTGCAGCATCTGTTCCATGATGTCGGTGATCGGATGGATTCGCCCGCGCGCGATGCGCATCCCCGGCAGCGTCACGTCGATGCGCTTTTCATTGAGCGACTTGTCGAGTGCCGCGGCCTTCAATTTTTCGCTGAGCTCTTCGACCCGCGCTTCGACTTCGCGTTTGATTTGATTAATCAGTTGGCCGATCGCGGGCCGCTCTTCATTGGGCACCTCGCGCATCCGGCGCATGATTTCCGTCAGCTCGCCCGAGCGGCCAAGCACGCGCACGCGAACCGCATCGACTTGCGCCTCGTCCGCATTGTCGCCGAGTTCCGACATCGCGCGCCGTCTGATTTCTTCCAGTTGTTCCTTCATCGTACTTCCCGAATCGTCATTTCCCGATTTCCGCCACGGCTATCGCGTCATGTTGCACGCGCCGAAAACAAAAAACCATGTGGGCGTGCCCACATGGTTCCTGGTACGCGGCGCTTTGGCGGCGCGGCTCTATGCTGCTTTAGAGCCGAGCGCGCTTTTCGCGGCGCGCACCAGCTCGGTAAAAAGTCCGTCGCGCTCGAGCGCGAGCGCCGCGAGCATCTTGCGATCGACTTCGACGCCCGCCTTTTTGAGGCCGTCGATCAGCGCGCTGTACGAGATTCCATTCTCGCGCGCGAGCGCGTTGATCCGTGCAATCCAGAGCGCGCGGAATTCGCGCTTCTTCTGCTTGCGATCGCGATACGCGTAGGTGAGGCCTTTCTCGAGCGTCGAGCGAGCCTGCCGATAAAGTTTACGGCCGCCGACGAAGCCGGAGGCGAGTTTTAATTGACGCTTGTGACGGCGGCGCGTCTTGGGTCCGCCTTTGGCGCGAGGCATCGGAGTTCAGTCCTTCCTTAAATGGTTATCGATTCGTCCGCGGCGATCGTCAGGCGTACGGCATCATCGCGCGGACTTTTGCGGCGTCGGCTTTTCCCAAAATTCCGGTCTTACGCAGCCGCGCCTTCTCTTTCGGGTTCTTGCTCGAAAACATATGCCGGGCGTACGCGTGCTTGAACTTGACCTTGCCCGACTTGCTGACCGTGAAGCGCTTGGCCGCGGTGCGGCTGGTTCTGATTTTCGGCATCGTCGGCTAATTTCTCACTAATAATACTTTGCTCGTTACCGCGGCGTCAGCAGCACCGACATGTTACGCCCTTCCATCCGGGGCGTACCTTCGGCCTGCGCGATGTCCGTCACTTGCCCGATTATTCTCTCGATCAGGGCGCGTCCGAGTTCCGGATGCGTTATAGCACGGCCGCGGAACGAAACCGAGAGCTTAACACGATGCCCTTCCTCAACGAAACGCTTGATGTGCTTCACTTTGAAATCGACGTCGTGCTGCCCCGTGGCCGACCCCATCTTGACCTCTTTGATCATGCTGATGGTGCGTTTTTTGGAGTCGTGCGTTTTTTTCTTCTGCGCGTATCTATATTTGTCGAAGTCCGTGACTCTGCAAACCGGCGGCACCGCGGTGGCTGACACCTCGACCAGGTCGAGGCCGCGGCCTTCGGCGACCTTGATTGCATCGCGCAACGGCAGGATGCCGACCTGGGTGCCGTCGGCGTCGATTACTCGAACTTCTTGAGCGCGGATCTGGTTGTTCACGCGAATCGCGGGCTCTCGTGAGGGCGGGGTTCTGAAATCTCTTCGGATAAAGCACCTCCTCCGGCCGGGTGGACCGGATGCTCTTTCTCTAAGCCGGGATCGGCTCCTTCTTCAATAGTTCAACTAGATTCGCAAGCGGCATCGCATTGCTCTTTTCGCCACGCAGCAGTCGGAGCGATACCGACCGGTCGGCCGCTTCGCGCTCGCCGACCACGATCATATACGGCACCTTGGCCAGTTCCGCCTCGCGCACCTTGAATCCCAATTTTTCGTTGCGGATATCGGAATGCGCCCGGTATCCTTCGCGCTTCAGCAGCTCGGCAATCTCTTTCGCGTAATCCTCGACCTTCTCGCTCAGCGACAAAACGCGCACCTGCTCCGGCGCGAGCCAGAACGGCAGCACACCGCCGGTATGCTCGATCAGCACGCCGATAAATCGCTCGAGCGAGCCGAGAATCGCGCGATGAATCATCACGGGACGTTCCGCCACGCCTGCACTATTGATGTACGTCAGGTCGAAGCGCTCGGGATTGTTGTAATCGAGCTGAATCGTCGCGACCTGCCACCTTCGCTTGAGCGCGTCCGAAACGTAAATCTCAATCTTAGGGCCGTAGAACGCGCCCTCCTTGGGATTGATCTCGTATGCGATCTCGTTTCGGCTCATCGCGTTGCCAAGCTGGGCCTCGGTCATGCGCCATTGCTCTTCGGTGCCAAGATGCTGCTCGGGCATGGTCGCGAGCTTGAACTCGACGCGCTCGAAACCGAGCGCTCCGTACACGTCGCGCACCATCTGGAGGTTCATCGCGACTTCATCTTCGATTTGATCTTCGCGGCAGAAAATGTGCGCGTCGTCCTGCGCCATGGATCGCACGCGCATCAGGCCATGCAGCGTGCCCGATCGCTCGGCGCGATGCAGCCGGCTGAACTCCGCAATCCTGAGCGGCAAATCGCGATAAGAGCGCTTCTCGGCGCGATACACGAACGTATGCCCGGGGCAGTTCATCGGCTTCAGCGCGTAGCCGTGATGCCATCCCTCGGGACCGGTATCGACGCTCGTCATTTCGCCCTCCGGGTCGGGCGAGATGAACATGTTCTCGCGGAAATTTTCCCAGTGCCCCGACGTATGCCACAGCTCGTTTTTGAAAACCTGCGGCGTGACCACCTCGTCGTAGCCGTACCGGCGATACAGCCGGCGCATGTAATCGGTGAGCTCATTCAAGATGATCGTGCCCTTGGGCAGATAGAACGGCGAGCCCGGCGAAATCGGATCGAAGATGTAGAGGCCCATCTCGCGGCCGAGCTTCCGATGATCGCGCAGACGCGCAAGCTCGATCAGTTTCAGATGCTCGTCGAGCGCTTCCTTGGTCGCGAACGCGGTGCCGTAGATCCGCGAGAGCATCGCGTTATGCTCGTCGCCCCGCCAGTATGCGCCCGCGACGCTGGTCAGCTTGAATGCCTTCAAATAGCGCGTCGATGGGACGTGCGGCCCGCGGCATAGATCCATCCAGTCGCCTTCGCGATAGATCGATACGGTGTCGTCGGGGATTCCCTGGATGATCTCGACTTTGTAACCCTCGCCCATTTCGGTGAACTGGCGAATCGCATCCTCGCGCGCGACCTCGACGCGCTCGATCTTGAGATCGGCCTTGGCCAGCTCGCGCATCTTGGCTTCGATCTTCGGCAGATCCTCCAGCGTGAACGGAGTCTTGGGTGCGAAATCGTAAAAGAAGCCGTCCTCGATAACCGGACCGATCGTGACCTGGGTGCCGGGATAGAGTTGTTGCACCGCCATCGCCATCAGATGCGCGGTCGAATGCCGGATGACGTCGAGACCCTCGGGGCTGTCGATCAGAATCGGCTCGACGACTGCGTCCTGCTCGAGTTTGCGCGTCAGATCGACGACCTTGCCGTTGACCCGCGCGGCGACCAGATCGCGGCCGGGGATATGCTTCAAGACCTCGCGCACGTTCGAGCCGTGCGGCACCGCGCGAGACTCGCCGTTGACGGTGACGGTTACCTCGGAACTCATCTAAGAAATGATTCTAATCATTGCGGCGCGCGATGCGAATTCAAACGCATCGCGGAGGGCGGCGAAGAGCGAGCGGATCGCCACGCATGGGAGCGCTATTGGTAGGCACGGGCGGGATTGAACCGCCGACCTCTTCCGTGTCAAGGAAGCGCTCTCCCACTGAGCTACGTGCCTTCACGCGCGAGGTAATGGAAGGGGTGTTGATAGTTTTGGCAAGCAATCCCGCACGCTAACTGATCTTGCGGTTTCGGGCAACCAACGCGCTCGCATGGTGCCCGCTGCTTTCGTGATCGCATCTGTATGCGATAAAAGCGAAAGCATGAAGCTTCGTCACGCCGCCGCACTCGCGCTTGCTTCGATCGGCTGGTATCTGATGATCCCGCCCCTCGACAACAGCCAGAAACCTAGAACCGACTTGCCACTATCGCAATACTGGCAAGATTCCTCTTACGACTCAGCGCGGGAATGCGAAGAAGCCAAACTACAACTCCAGAGGTTTCACCTGGATAGGAGTAAGAAGAACGTCGATCATATGCATGAGTTTTACTACGGAATGTTTGAGAGCATTGCCCAAGGTTCTTGCGTTGCGAGCGACGATCCGCGACTCAAAGAAAAGTAGGTAAAATGCCCGCAACCGTGCCAGGATTGTTCACCCGACTGTCGAGCTAAGGGCATTCACCCGGTCGGTAGCCGTTGTGACGGTTGCGCCTGCGGAGATGATTGTCCTAAATGCGGGAAAATGGCGCGCCCGCCGAAAGCCCCGGACGGCTCACGGCAATCGCCGTTTCCATGTCCGCATTGTGGCTTTGAGCCATAGCGCCCGCCCGCCGGACACCGCTATCGAGATCGCATGTGTGTACGATAAAAGCCAAAGCATGAAGCTTCGCAACGCCGCCGCGCTCGCCATTGTGGGCGGGTATCTGATGGCGCTCCCAAGACCGCCGATATGGGCAGGTTCCGGCTGGTACTTGCTGGAACCGTTTGTGAGGAAAGGCGTAACCGACGAGGAAATACTCCGCGACAACCCGAACTTGAAAAGTGCGACCGTGCAGCAACTCCATGACATCGCTCCAGCATATATGGGAGATTGGGACGCGCCTCTCGACGCGTGGATCCACGCAGCGAGCTTTGACACGGCGGCGGACTGTGAGGCCGCCCGGCTACGCCTGGTGAAAGCAGCAAAGGCAGCGGAGCCCGAATTTCGCCGGAAGTATCCCAACGGCTATCCGACGCTCGAGACAACCCTGCTGCTCGCATCGCGATGCATCGCGACCGACGATCCTCGCCTCAAATCAAAGTAGGATACTCGTCCGCAAATTGGAGCTGAAAATGTCCGCGCTCGCGGCGCCGAGAATTTCACGTTCCACGAATTCTGCGCACGACCTGAATTTTGAAGTTCTGATCAGTCCAGACTGATCGTCTTTAGTTATACACTCGCACGCCGCGCTTTTTTTCTTGACGGCATCCGCACGAAACTGATCCGTGTTCTTTAGATTACAAATTATTCGCTCGCACCCGCTTTCGGCTTTGATAGATTTGCCGAGCGCGGTACGCTTTCCAATGCGATGCCTATAGAACCGGACCTCGAACAAGTCCGAAGGCAGAACGCCGCGAGCTTCGCCGCTATTCGCGCTCACGTCGCGAATTACCGACTCAACCTGGCTGCTCTCCCGGCTGTGCTTTCAGAACGACCGCCGCCACGCACGTGGTCCGGTATCCTCATGCTCGTTCGCCGACCCGTTGCCCGCACCCGCCGAGCGGATTAGCCCGCGCGCATTTTCGACTCCGCCTGCTCGCCAAAATTCGCATCGTCCCCGCACGCACGCCCCTGACGATCATTGCGCTGCCTTCTGATAGGCTCACGCGCTGACCGCGCCTCCAACGGCGGGACATCACGAACCGGCGAGACATCACGAATCATGGATCGCGAACGAATCGTCCAGCTCTTCTTCTTCGGCTTCCTGGCCGTGATGGCCTACGAACTGTTCGGCTTGCTCGCGCCCTTCATGACCCCGATCGCATGGGGAATCCTGCTCGCCTTCATGGCGCATCCGGCGCTGATCGAACTCGACAAATACATCAAGCGGCGTTCGTTGTCGTCGATGATCATCACCTTCGTCGTCCTGCTGGTCGTTATCTTGCCGACGATCTGGATGTCGGGACGCCTCGTGACGGAAGCACAAGCGCTCTACACCGAGGCCACCGCTCTGGTGCAGAACGGCGGACTGGTCAAGCTGCATGACTCCGCGATGCGCACCGATTTGGGCGCCTGGATCGTCACGCGGCTCGGTGAGCATGGCTACTCAGTGGACGAAGAATTGCCCAAGCTCACGCTCGCGGCGGCGAAGTTCACCAGCGACTACATGGTGACGAATGCGACCTCAGCGGCCAAAAACATCCTGGGATTTATCGTCGATTTCGGCATCGCGCTGCTCGCGTTCTTCTACATGCTGCGCGACGGCGACGATTACGTCCGCAGCCTGCGCAATCTGACGCCGCTGCACGACGAGGATAAGAAAGCGATCTTCGATACGTTGCGCACGACGCTTTCGTCCGTGATGCGCGGCCTGATGCTGACGGCGGTGCTGCAAGGCGTGACGATTGGCCTCGGCATGCTGATTTTCGGCGTGCCGTACTGGCTGTTCCTGGCGATCGCGTCGGCCGGTGCAGGCCTGATGCCGATTGGCGGTACCGCGCTGGTCTGGATTCCCGCGACGATTTATTTGGGCTACGCGGCGGGATGGTCCGCGGCAGTCGGACTGGTCATCTGGTGTTCGATCGCGCTCGCGATTATCGACAACTTCATCAAGCCGCTCGCGATGCGCCACGGCACCGGACTCCCGACGCTCGCGCTGTTTCTCGGAATTCTCGGCGGACTCGAGGTGTACGGGCCACTCGGACTATTCGCGGGCCCGGCAATAATGGCGGTGTTCGCGGCGCTGGTGCGCGTCTATCAGAAGTCGTATTCAGGTGGCCGCGGACAGACGGCCTGAGCAAGTTGATCGCGTTGCCGTTTGAAAATCAAAAATGTCGCGAGGTAATACGCCGATGAAATACGCAATCGTGACTGGTGGAGCACGCGGACTCGGACTCGGAATCGTTAACGCGCTGCTCGACGAAAAAGTCGTCGAAAAAGTCGCCGTGATCGATCGCGAACTAGCGCCGCCGCCGTCTGCGATTGCCGAGCTCGTCGACGGCTTCACCGCCGACGTCACCGACGAGCAGCAGATGCATCGCGCGGTCGAAGAAATCACGGCGAAGTTGGGCAAGCATCCGGCGGTGCTGTGCAATAACGCCGGCGGCGGCGAACGCGCGTGGTTCGAGAGCGGGCGCAAACAGGAGTGGGATAGCGTCGCGACCTGGCGCAGATACGTCGATCTGAATCTCAACTCGGTCTATATCGTGTCGAAAGAAGTTGCGCCGCGAATGAAGTCTGGCGGCGCGATCTGCAATACCTCCTCGATCGCAGGCCTGCTCGCTACGCCGGTGCTCGCCGCTTACGCCGCGGCCAAGGCTGGCGTGATTTCCTACACCAAAACGCTCGCGCTGCAACTTGGCGCTGCGGGAATTCGCGTCAACGCGGTCGCGCCCGGCCTCATCTACACCAAAATCTGGGAGGAACTGGGCGCCGCGCTCGGCGGCGGCGATGCGAACGCGCGCGCGACCTTCGAGGCGACGGTCAAGCAGATCGTTCCGCTCGGCCGCGAGCAGACGGTCGAGGATATCGGCCGCACCGTCGCGTGGCTCTGCTCCGACCATGCGATCAACGTCACTGGACAAGTGATCGCTGTCGACGGCGGAATCGTGTTGGGCTCCCCGCGCGTCGGCTGATTCGTTCTCCGACTGCGCCATCGCTCGATCGCCGGCTCCTTGCTGCCGAGCCCATGGCACGGCGCGACTCCGCGGCTATAAAATGTTTCGCCAGCGGTAGTCGCTCATGAACGAGAAAGAACAAAAGGCACTGTCTATTGTTCGCCGCCTGACCGAAGCGGGCTTTCGCGCCTGTCTCGCCGGCGGATGTGTGCGCGACCGCGTCCTCGGCCTCACCCCCCTCGACTACGACATCGCGACCGACGCACGGCCCGAAGTCGTGCAGAAGATGTTCGACAATACGGTTGCAATCGGCGCGAAGTTCGGCGTGATCGGCGTCGTACTCGACGGCNNAGCCCAAGCCGTTCGAAGTCACGACCTTCCGCGCGGACGCTCCCTACGTCGATGGACGTCATCCGTCGTCGGTGCGGTTCGGCACGCTCGAAGAGGACGCGCTTCGCCGCGACTTTACGATCGGCGGGATGTTCTACGATCCGATTGCAGATCGCTTGATCGATCTGGTCGATGGGATGCGCGATCTGCGCGCCGGAATAATTCGCGCGATCGGAAATCCTTACGACCGCTTCGAGGAAGATCATCTGCGAATTCTGCGGGCGGTAAAATTTGCCGCACGCATGAATTTTACGATCGAGCCTGCTACCTGGGCCGCAATGAAACGCGCCGCGCCGACGATCATCGGAATATCAGCGGAAAGAATCGGTCACGAACTCGTGATGATCATGACCGAAGGTGGCGCCGCGCGCGGCATGGACTTGATGATGGCGAGCGGCCTGATGCAATTGCTGCTGCCCGAAGTCGTCGAGCTGGTCGGATGCGCGCAGCCCGAGAATTTTCATCCTGAAGGTGACGTCTATACGCACACCCGCATCGGGGTTGCGATGCTGCCCGCCGGTTGCAGCGAGACCGTCGCGTTCGGAATTCTGCTGCACGATATCGCCAAGCCGCGCTGCCGCGCCGAGACCGGCGACAAAGTCACGTTCTATGGACATACCGATCAGGGCGCGGTGATGGCGGCGGAAATCATGGCGCGGCTCAAGCGCTCGCGATTCGTGCAGGAGCGCGTCAGTTACCTGGTCAAGAATCACCTGAAACTCTGCATGGCGCCGCGGATGCGCAAATCGACGCTCAAGCGGATGCTCGCCGAGGATGGCTTCGACGAGTTGATGGAAGTCGCGTTCATGGATGCGTTCGCGTCGAGCTCGTATCTGGGCTTCTGGAATTTCTGCCGGGACGCGAAGAACTCGATGGGCGCGGCCGAGATTCGTCCGCCGCGACTGATTGGCGGCAACGATCTTAAGGTGCTGGGATTTGCGCCGGGCCCGCGCTTCAAGGCGATCCTGAAAGAGGTCGAAGACTTGCAACTCGACGGCGTGCTGGCGTCGCGCGATGATGCGCTCGCGTTCGTGCGCAACCACTACGATCCCTCCGAACCGTACAGCGCCGCCTGACCGGTGCTCAAAGCCACCGCCATAACCAAGCGTTTCGGACGTACCCTCGCGCTCGACGGCGTCGATTTCGACGCGCACCCGGGTGAGATTCACGCGCTGGTCGGTGAAAACGGCGCCGGCAAAACCACGCTGATGAACGTGATCGCGGGCGCATTGCGGCCCGACGCTGGCAGGGCGTCGCTCGACGGCCGGCCGCTGGTCTGTGGCTCACCGCATGCCGCGTTGAAGGCCGGAATCGCGGCGGTGCATCAGAGCCCGATGCTGTTCGAGCGATTCACCTGGGAGGAAAATCTTGCGCTCGGCGGATTCGATCGCGCGGGCAGCGCTCTCGATCTTCAGTCGGTTGCGGTACGCAGCGCGGAACTCGCGCGCAAGCTGGGCTTCGATTTGCCGCCGCCGGCATCGACCGTCGAGCAGCGCTCGGTCGCGGAACGCGTGCGGCTCGAGGTGCTGCGCGCCTTGAGCTTCGATCCGCGCGTGCTGATTCTCGACGAACCGACNNCTGATTCTCGACGAGCCGACCGGGGTGCTCGCGCCGACTGAATTGAAAGCCTTCCTCGACTTGCTGCGACGGCTACGCGGCGAGGGACGAATCGTCGTGCTGATTACCCACAAGCTCGCCGAGGCGATGGCCGTCGCCGATCGAATCACGGTGCTGCGGCGCGGCCGAATCGTCGGCCGCGTCGCGCCGGCCGAGACCGACGAGGCCGCGCTCGCGCGTATGATGCTCGGCGAATTGGTCGTTCAGCCGAAGGCGACAGACGTGGCCCTGCAAACCGGCGCGACGGCGTTGCGAGTCGAGAACCTGACGCTGGAATCCGGCCGGCGCCGAATCCTCGACCGCATTTCGTTCAGCGTAGCGGCCGGCGAAATCGCGGGCATCGCGGGCGTCGACGGTAACGGTCAGACCGAATTGGTCGANNGCCGCAACCGCCGGTACGATCGAAGTGCTCGGCGGTGACGGCGACCAGAACGCCGCGATGGCCGTGATACCGCAGAATCGCGACCTCGATGGACTCATCCTCGACATGGAGCTCTGGGAAAATCTGCTGCTGGCGAGTCCGATTCGCACGCAGATGACGTCGCGCGGATGGCTCAGCCGTGCGAGCGCGATCGAACTCTGCGGCAGTCTGCTGACTCGATTCCGGATTCGCGCGAGCGGTCCGCAAGCGATGGCGGGTTCGCTCTCGGGTGGCAATCGGCAGCGGCTCGAGGTCGCGCGCGCGATGGCGGGTCGCCCGCGAATAATCGTCGCGCACAATATTTGCCGCGGGCTCGATCTCGCCGCCACTGCGGAAGTTCATCGCACGCTGCTGGACTTCGCGACCGCCGGCGGCGCGGTGCTGTTGATCTCGAGCGACCTCGATGAACTGCTCTCGATTTGCGGTCGTCTGCTGGTAATCAGCCGCGGCAAAATCCATGAAACGACTGCCGCGCAGCGCGACCCCGAGCAACTCGGATTGCTGATGGCAGGCATCGCCGAGTAGGTATCGCGGAGCAGGAAGCGCGCATCGATGCTCTCCTCAGTCGCCAAGCCCGCCGCCGCACTAACGCTCGCCGCCGCATTGATTTCAGTAATCCTGCTGGCGCTGGGCGCGTCGCCAATCGGCGTGTTCGCGGCGCTCGGCGAAGGCGCCTTCGGCAACTGGTACGCGTTCACCGACACGATCGTGAAGGCGACGCCGCTGGTATTCACCGGACTCGCGGTGTCGCTCGCGTTTTCCGGCGCGTTGTGGAATATCGGCGCCGACGGCCAGCTCACAATCGGCGCGATCGCCGCGGGCGCGATCGGTCCGTGGCTCGGCGACTGGCCGCACTCGCTGGCCGTCATTCTGATGCTGACCGCAGGCGCGATGGGCGGCGCAATTTGGGGCGGCCTCGCAGGATGGCTGCGTGCACGGCGCGACGTGAACGAAGTAATCGCCACCATCATGCTGAACTTCGTCGCGGTTCAGCTCCTGAGCTGGGCAGTGCATGGGCCGTTGATGGAACCGTCGCGCGCGTACCCCACCAGTTCTCCGATCGCGCCGGCGGCACAGTTGGGATTTTATTTTTCGCCGAGCCGCCTCAACCTGGGAATGCTGATCGCGGTTGTTCTCGCGGTCGCCTGCTACGTCGTCTTGTTTCACACCAGCGTCGGGTTCGAGCTGCGCGCGATGGGCCGTAATCGGCGTGCCGCGACTTTTTTCAGAATCAGGATCGAGCGACTCACAATTTTGGTGATGGCCCTTTCCGGCGCGCTCGCGGGACTCGGCGGCATCAACTTCGTGCTCGGCTACGAGCACTACTACGAGGAGGGATTCGCCACGGGTGCGGGCTTTCTCGGGATCGCGGTGGCGCTGGTTGGTCGCAGCAATCCGTTCGGCGTGGTGCTCGCCGCGCT
>PNBD01000067.1 GCA_003135855.1 Deltaproteobacteria bacterium | reverse complement strand
TCGGGCAGGAACAGGTTCCAGAGTCCCTCGGCCTTGGCCTTCTTGCGGACGTCCTTCAGAACTTGCGGCTCGGTATTTCCGCTCTCGCCCATCGCGAGTTGAACTTCCTTTTCGATTGGAAGGACGTTTTGATCCATGAAATCGGCGACGCGTTTCTGCAATTTCTGCACTTTCGGGCTGAGCGAAAAGTCCATTTCGATCCTCGCGAGTTCTAATGATGTGTACGGCAACAGGTAACCCACTTCGCAAATAAATGGAAGCTATCCGCGAGGTCGGCCGGGCCTCCAGGTTGCCGAAGCGCACCGTTGCGGGCCTTAGCTGTGGTCCGGCCGAGGCTTGCCGGAACCGATCGCATGGCCTGGATCAGGGCGGGCGCCAAGCCAAGCCCTGTTCCAATACCTGGAGGATCTGTATATAATGGTTCAATACAGGCGATGGAGCGAATCGCAGGCTGCACAGGGTTCCAATGGGACGACGGCAATTCGGCGAAGATCTCAGGACGCCACGGTGTTTCGTCCGTGGAATGCGAGCAGTTGTTCTTCAATATCCCACTGATCGTTGCCGATGATGACCAGCATTCCACACACGAGGCCCGGTTTTACGCGCTCGGCCAGTCAGACTCGGGCCGTTTATTGTTTGTTGCGTTCACGGTGCGACAGAAGCTCATTCGCGTAATTTCGGCGCGGGCCATGAGCCGCAGGGAAAGGAAGATTTATCTTTCATCATGAGTCGAAAAATTCCAAAGTTCAAAAGCGAAGCCGAGGAACGCAAGTTCTGGTCGAGCCACGACTCGGTCGATTACATCGATTGGCGACGTGGTAAGCGTGCGATCCTGCCCGACTTGCGGCCGTCCGCCCGCGCCATCTCGATTCGCCTGCCACAGTCGATGATCGACGAGCTCAAACTAATCGCGAATAGACGCGACGTTCCTTACCAGTCGCTGCTAAAGATTTTTCTTGCCGAGCGCTTGCAGCAGGAGCGTCAGTCACGGCCTGCGCTGCCGGATAAATCTTCTCGGCATCGCAGTAATGTACGCGGATGATTTGCGCGGTTGCCATGCGCGATTCGCTGCCGTAGCCTGACATCCAAGTGAAGCGACTCGTCACATTGTTGATGGCGTTCCTGCTGGTCGCCGGCGGATGGAACGCACTCAAGTGTTCGCCCGCAAACGCAGCGGTTCCTGATTGCTGCGATTCGAAGTGCCCGCCGCCGTCACGCATCGATGCGTCGCAATGCTGCGCGATTTCCGCGCGCGGCGAGTCGACCGAAGTTGCTCCGCGCGCGCTGAGTTCCTCGCAGCTTGAGCAGTCCGCGTCCTTCTCGTGGATGCCGGCAATTTCGCCGGTCATCGCGTCGCGCCGGATTGCCCGCGCTCTCGCGCCCGACCGCTCGCCTCCGTCCGCAGTTCCGCTCTCGCTGCTCTGCTCGCTGCAAATCTGATCACCGTGCCTCGGTTTGGCCTGCGCGAATCGCAGCCATAGTTGCGCCCAAATATCGGTGCGCGCTGGCCGCGATTCGCACGCTGCCGTTGCGTCTGAATCGCATCGGCTGAGATTTGCCGCAATGAACGTGCGGCACGAAACGGCAAGGTACGGATAGGTACGGAAAATGTCGCGAAGAATAGATTCTCGAAGATCGACGCTGGCGCTGATCCTCACCCTGTCGACGATTGCGCTCGTCATCGCAGCGCAGGCNNCGGCCGCCGACAGCAATTCAGCCGACGTTGCGAGGACGCCGGTCGCCGGCAGCGCCAACCCGGACGGCATCGAAGCACTGGTCGCGGAGGCGATGCGGCAAAGCCCGCTGATCGCGGCGGCGCGAAGCCACTGGCGGGCGCAGGAGAAGGTGCCGATCCAGGTATCGACGCTGCCGGACCCGGAAATCGCGCTGCAACATTTCACGGTCGGCAGCCCGCAGCCGTTCTCGGGTTACGAAACCAGCGACTTCTACTACACCGGCTTCGGCGCGACGCAGGAAATTCCCGGTCCCGGCAAGCTCGGCCTGCGCGCGAAGCAGGCGCATAAGGACGCCGACTATGCTCGCGCCGCCTACGAAGTCGCGCAGCGCTCGGTGGCCGAGAAAGTGCGCGAAGCCTGCTTCAATCTTTTCTATCTCGACAAGGCCGCGGCGCTGCTGCGCGAGAATCGCGTCGAGCTGCAACGAATCGAGCGCGTCACCGAAGAAGGTTATCGCGTCGGCCGCGGTATTCAGCAGGACGTCACCAAGGCGCAACTTCAGATGACCGCGATTTTGCGCGAGATCGAGATGAATCGCGATCAGATCGATGAGCAGCAAGCCGAGCTGAAAGCGATCGTCGGACGCGAGATCGATTCACACGAAATCCAGATCGGCGAGCTCAAGCCGTCGCAGTTCGACCTCGACGCGACGCGGATTCGGAGCCTGGTCGCCGCTGAGTCGCCTGACTTGCGAATGGCGCTGGCGATGTCGGCGCGATCGAGCGATTCGCTCGAGCTCGCGCGCCGCGACTACTGGCCCGATTTTTCGCTCGGCTACATGTACCAGAAGACCGGTCCCGGCGCGCGCGATTACTACATGCTTTCGCTGGGCGCCAAGGTGCCGCTTTATTTCTGGCGCAAGCAAAAGCCCGCGGTCGAGCAGGCTGCGCTCGAAAAAGAAGCGGCGATCGATCAGGTGCGCGCGGCGCGGCTCGAGGCCGACTCCGGGGTCCAGCGCCAGATTGTCGCGATTCGCACCGCCAATCGAATCATCGCGCTGTATCGCGACGGTCTGATTCCGCAATCGACGGCGACTCGCGCTGCGGCCTCGAGCGCCTACAGCAGCGGCAAAGCCGATTTTCAGACGCTGCTCTCGGCCGTGATCGACGTGCTGAATCTGAATCAGGAGTACTACCGCGCGATCGCCGATCGTGAAATCGCGATTGCCAAGCTCAAGCAAATTATCGGTGACCAATCATGATTGCCCGTGCATTTTTTTGGATCGTTAACGCCGGCGCGCTCGCGGCGCTCGCTGCGATGGTCGCGATCTTCTCACTGCTCGATTTGGCGATGGCGCAATCGTCCGGCCCGGTGCCGGCAGCGCTCGCGCCGATTCAGCTCACGCCTGATCGCCGCCAGTTGATCGGCGTCAAGTTCGCGAATGTCGAGCGGCGCGACGTATCGGAGAATCTCGAGACCACCGGATCGATCGAGCCGGACGAAAAGTTGCAAAGCTATGTGCAGACCCGCTTTCCCGGCTGGATCCAGAAGGTCTTCGCAAACCAGACCTGGCAACCGGTCCGCAAGGGCCAGCCGCTGTTTACGATTTACAGCCCCGACCTCGTCAGCACCGAGCATGAATATCTGCTGGCGTTGAAACAGCAAAGTCGCGTGCAGTCGAGCGAGATCGAAGGCGTGGCCGCGGGCGCCGACTCGATGGTCGAGTCCGCAGCCGAGCGCCTACGTCAGTGGAACGTTGCGCCGAGCGAGATTGCCCGCTTGAAGCGCGAGCGCACAGTCGGTGGCGCCGTTGCGATCGACTCGCCGATGACCGGCGTGATCGCCGATCGCGCGGCCCAGCCCAACATGTACGTTCAGCCCGAGACGCGCCTCTTCACGATCATCGATCTGTCGCGCGTCTGGATTTACGCGGCGGTGTTCCAGGATCAAATCGGCAAGGTGCGCATCGGCGATCCCGCGATCGTCACGCTCGACGCCTACCCCGGCGAGAAATTCGATGGCCGCGTGGATTTCATTCAGCCGCAGATCGATCCGATGACGCGCGCCGCCAAAGTCCGCTGCGAATTTGTGAATCGCAAAGGGATGCTGATGCCCGGGATGTTCGCGCGCGTCGCGATTCATCTCCCGTTGGGCAATCAGATGGTCATCCCGGAAGGCGGCGTGATTCGCACGGGGCTGCGGAATATCGCGTTCGTCGATCGCGGCGACGGCTACCTGACTCCGACCGAAGTGGAACTCGGGCCGCGGGCCGGCGCCGAGCAAATCGTCCTCAAAGGACTGAAGCCCGGCGATCGAATCGTCAGCTCCGCCAATTTTCTGATCGATTCCGAGAGCCAGTTGCAAGCCGCGGCGGGCGCCTATGTTCCGCCACCGCCCGGCGTCGGTGCGACTGCGCAATCGCCGCTGAATCCGGAGACTCAGAACGCCGCGAAAATCGAGATGACGACTGATCCATCGCCACCCAAGCGCGGCGCGAACCAACTTCGAATCACGCTCCGCGAGGCGTCGGGAAAGCCGATCGCAAACGCGAAAGTCTCAGTCACGTTTTTT
Organism: Deltaproteobacteria bacterium; assembly: GCA_003135855.1. Taxonomy (GTDB): domain Bacteria; phylum Desulfobacterota; class Binatia; order Binatales; family Binataceae; genus Binatus. The sequence goes on along the minus strand of PNBD01000067.1, from coordinate 7,235 downwards.
ATGGCGGCGATGCCCGCGATGGGAATGGCTGCGATGCGCGCGCAAGCAGACGCATCGGATCAAGGCGGTGGCGCGTACGCCGCGTCGCTCGATATTCCGAGCGGCGGCACGTGGCAGGTAACGATCGTGGCGACCAAGGACGGCCGCGCGATCGCTACCAGCCAATTCAACCTGTCAGTTACCGGTTCGATGTCGATGTGAGGACGCGCGATGATTGAACGAACTATCGAATGGTGCAGCCGCAATCGGTTTATCGTTTTGCTCGCGACCGCCGCGCTTGCGTTCGCGGGACTGTGGTCGCTCAGACGAATTCCGCTCGACGCGCTGCCGGACATCTCCGACGTGCAGGTCATCGTGCATACGCAGTGGATGGGTCAGCCGCCGAGCCTAATCGAGGATCAGGTGACATATCCGATCGTCACCACAATGCTGGCGGCGCCGCACGTCAAAGCGGTTCGCGCGCAGACGATGCCCAACGATTCGTACGTGTTCGTCGTGTTCGAGGACGGCACCGATATCTATTGGGCGCGCAGCCGCGTGCTCGAGTACCTGCAGCAAATAGCCGGCAAGCTGCCGCCCGGCGTGAATCCGGCGATCGGCCCCGACGCCACTGGTGCCGGCTGGGTTTACGAATACGTCATCCTCGATCGCAGTCACCGCATGAGTCTCGCCGACCTGCGAAGTCTGCAGGATTGGAACATCCGGTATGCGCTCGAAACGGTGCCGGGCGTTGCGGAAGTCGCGACCATCGGCGGATTCGTCAGGCAGTACCAGGTCAAGCTCGATCCCAATCGCCTGCTCGCGCTCAAAGTCCCGCTGAAAACCGTCATCGAAAAAATCCAGGACAGCAATTCGGAAGTCGGCGGGCGCGTGCTCGAGATGTCCGGCGCGGATTACATGGTGCGCGGTCTTGGCTATATCAAGTCGCTCGCGGACCTCGAGCAAATCGCCGTCGCAAGCGAGAACGGCACCCCGGTGCTCATCAAGGATCTCGGCGTCGTGAGTTTCGGGCCCGACTTGCGCGAAGGCGTCGCGGAATGGAACGGCGAAGGCGAGGCGGTCGGCGGGATCGTCGTGATGCGCTACGGGCAGAATGCCTTGAACGTGATCGATGGCATCAAGCGGAAGATTGCCGACATCCGGAAGACGTTGCCGCCGGGCGTCGAGATCGTCGCCGGCTACGATCGGGCGGGCCTGATCGCTGACTCAATCAACACGCTCAAGCGCGACCTGATTGCCGAAGCGATCATCGTGAGCCTGGTCATCATTATTTTTCTGTTCCACGCGCGCTCTGCGTTGATTCCGATCCTCACGCTGCCGCTCGCCGTGCTCGCAACGTTCATCCCGATGTATCTGCTGCAAGTCAGCTCGAACATCATGTCGCTCGGCGGGCTCGCACTCGCAGTCGGGGTGCTGGTCGACGCGTCGATCGTGATGGTCGAGAACGGATACCGCCATCTCTCGGAACGCACGCGCGACGCCGATCGCGAAGGCGTGCAGATTGCGGAGCCGGAGCGCCGCCGCATTTTGTTTGCGGCTGCCAACCAGGTCGGACGCCCGATCTTTTTCTCGCTGATGATCATCGTGGTTTCGTTCCTGCCAGTCTTCATGCTCGAGTCGCAGGAAGGACGGATGTTCCGTCCGCTGGCCTACACCAAGACCTTCGCGATCACATTTTCGTCGGTGCTCGCGATTACGATCGTTCCGATCCTGATGGTGCTGCTGATTCGCGGCCGTCTGCGGCCTGAAGAAGAAAATCCGCTCTCGCGTTTTTTCCAGAATGTGTACCGGCCGATCATCCGATGGTGCCTCGATCATCGCGCACTTACGATTGTCGCGAATCTGATTTTTCTCGCCTTGACGGTGCCGCTGATCTTCAGAATCGGCAGCCAGTTCATGCCGCCGCTATATGAGGAAGCGAGCCTCTACATGCCGACCGCATTACCCGGCATCTCGATCGCGTCGGCGTCGGCTTTGCTGCAAAAGCAGGACGCGATCATTCGAACGTTTCCCGAAGTGGAAACTGTTTTCGGCACCGTTGGACGTTCCGATAGCGCGACCGACAACGCACCGATGGACATGTTCGACACCACCATCATGCTGAAGCCGCGGAGCCGGTGGCGCGCCGGCATGACGTACGAAAAGCTGGTCGCCGAAATGGATGCGCGGCTCCATTTTCCCGGCCTATCGAACTCGTGGACGATGCCGGTCGAGAATCGTCTCGACATGGAACTCACCGGCATCAAGACTCCGGTCGGAATAAAAATCCAGGGTCCGGACCTCAGCATGATTCAGAAGATCGGTTCCGAGATCGAGGAAATTCTCACCGGCGTAAGCGGCACTCGCGGCGTATTTGCCGAGCGCGTGTCGCAAGGATTTTACATCGACGTGACCGTCGATCGTGCTGAGGCCGCGCGCTACGGCCTCACCGTCGGCGACGTGCAGCTTGCGGTCAGCTCCGGCATCGGCGGCCAAAATATCGCGACCACCGTGCAGGGACGCGAGCGTTATCCGATCAACGTCCGCTACCTCGCCGATTATCGCGACAACCTCGACAAGCTACGCCGCGTGCTGCTGATGACGCCGGCCGGCGCGCAGATTCCGCTCGGCGAAGTCGCGCGCATCGCGCTCGGCTCGGGGCCCACGATGGTTCGCGATGAAGACGGCCTGCTGACCGGCTACGTTTATATTGATCTCGCCAGCACCGACTACGGCAGTTACGTCGATCGGGCGCAGCGCGTGCTCGCGCGCGATCTGCGTTTGCCCACTGGCTATTCGCTCAAATGGTCGGGCGAGTACGAGTTTCAACTGCGCGCGCGGAGCCGCCTGCTGATGATCGTGCCGATCGTTTTCGGCGTCATCTTCATCCTGCTCTACATCCTGTTCGGGTCGGCCAGCGAAGCCGCGGTGCTGATTCTGCCATGCCTCTACGCGATGTCCGGCGGGCTGGTTCTGCAATATTTCATGGGCTTCAACTTCAGCGTCGCGGTCTGGGTCGGATACATCGCGCTGTTCGGAATCGCGGTCGAAACCGGTGTCGTGATGGTGATTTATCTGCACGAAGCGCTCAATCGACGCCTGGCTGAAGGCGCAATCGATGAAGCCGCGATCGCCGATGCCGCCGTCGAAGGCGCTGTGCAGCGCCTGCGGCCGAAGCTGATGACGGTCGCAGTCGTGATGCTGAGTCTCGCGCCGATTCTGTTCGAAAGCGGCGTCGGCTCGGACGTGATGAAACCGATCGCGGCGCCGATCGTTGGCGGCATGATCACCTCGACCGTGCACGTGCTGATTCTGGTCCCGGTTTTCTTCGCGATCATGAAGGAACGCGCCTGGCGCGATTCAACCCTGATCGATGCGACGCGCGCACAAGCCGAACCGTCGGCCTGAGTGCGGCTAGGTGTTCAACGTATCGGTGAAATCCGGGAGGTCCTAAGGTCACCTGTCAAAATGTACCTTCTTCATCAGCGCGATGAAGCGCGGCGCTTTTCGCAGCGGATCGAAGATTCTGTCCATTTTCAGGTAACACAACAATTGCGAATGTGCTGCGTAGGCTTGTTCGAGGCAGTCCAGCGCGCGCCCCTTATCGCCCATCCCCAGATAGATGATCGCCAGGTTGAACGGCGGGACATATCCGTGCAGGGACTTACGATTCAGTTCTTCAATGACGGCCATTGCTTCGGCGCGGTCTCCCGTCGCTGCATAGGCGTATCCGAGCCAAGCGGAAACCCACGAGGGCGCGTGCATCGTGGCGGCACTGCGCAAATTCGGGATGGCGGCATTGATTTTCCCCTCTTCGACATAGATCCACACGAGCATAAATTGAGGAAAGAAGAAGGTCGGATCGAGATCTGCGGCGCGGCGCGCCTGCTCCATAGCAGCCTGATATTTTCTCTGCCAGGTAAGCGCCCAGACTGAATCGGCCAGGATTTCGGGGGACAGAGGGTCCAGTTCAGCGGCGCGCTGGTTCTGAGCCAACGCTTCATCGAGTCGCCCCTGCAGCGCGAGCGCGAAGCCGAGCTGATCGTGAGCGTACGCGTAGCTCTGATTGACTTCGATTGCGCGGCGAAACTCGCGCTCGGCGCCCACCCAATCAAATTCATAGCTGAATTTGTATATGGCGAGAGAGGCGTGAGCTTCAGCCGAATTGCCGTCGAGTAGGAGAGCCTTCTCCGCCGCCGCTTTTTCTTTGGTCATTGCTTCGGCGGCGGTGAAGACACCCTCGTTGAAACCTGCCCAGTTGTAAGCGTCTGCCAGTCCTGCGTATGCAGGCGCAAAGTTCGGATCCAGCCGGACTGCTTCGTCAAAGTTCGCGATCGCTTTCTTGAGATTTTCGTCACTCGGGCGGCCTATGAAGTAGCGGCCCTTCAGGTAGGCGTCGTGCGCCGCGGGATTCACAGTCGGGGCGCTGGTCAGGCGCGCCTGTTCCTTGGGTGTCAGTTGCACTTCGATCTCTTTCGCGATTGCCGACGCCACCTCATCCTGCAGCGCCAGCACGTCTTTGGAGTCACGCTCATAGCTCTTGGCCCACAGATGCTTATCGGCAGGCGCATCGATCAACTGGGCAGTGATGCGCACTTTGTCGCCGACGCGAAGCACGGAACCTTCCACGACCGCATCGACGTTGAGCAGCTTGGCGATCTGCGGGGTGGGCGGGCGATGCTCGCCCTTGAACCGCATCACCGAGCCGCGCGAGATCACGCGCAGCTGGCTGATGGTCGCGAGGTCGGTCGTCAGTTCGTCGGTCATGCCGTCGGCGAAGTATTCCTGATTCGGATCGCCCGAGTAGTTGTCGAGCGGCAGCACGGCGATCGATCGGATGAGGTGAGGACCGACGACCGACGCGGTGGTAGCGAGCGGTGCGGAAGGATTGCGCATCGCCAGGAAATATACGAGCGCCGCGATCGCGATCGCTCCGACGCTCGCCAGAGCTACGCGGCGCGTGAGCGCGCTCGTCAGGATTGAAGGCGGCGCCGCACCCGCGGAATCGGGAGCCTCCGAAAGAGCGTACACGCCGATCGGACGGCTGACATTCTTGAGATGCTTCTGTCCGAGGTTCTTCGCGACCATCCCGGGCTTGTTGCGGATCTCGTCGTAGACGGTCGCTGAGACGCAGATCGAGCCTGGGATCGCGAGCGCGTGGATGCGCGATGCGATGTTCACGCCGTCGCCCCACGCGTTGTCGTCGGTGAACAGCACGTCGCCCAGGTGGATACCGATTCGCAACTGGAGTTCGGGAGAGTCCTTGAGCGCGGCCTGAGCCTGGCGGGCGCAGTTCACCGCGTCCGATGCGCTATGGAAGCTGGTAAGAGTGCCGTCGCCGATTTCGCCGAGCATCCTGCCGTTGAACGTCGGCAACAGCATTCGCAATAGCGCGCGATGCTCGGCGAGCGCGCGCATCGCGCGCGCCTCGTCGCGACCCATTATCGCGGTGTAACCCGCGATATCGCTGAACATGATCGCGGCCAGCTCACGTTTGGGGGCCGTCGCCTGCGTATCAGGAGGAGTCGCCATTCAGAGGTTTGATCGATCGCTCGTCGGACCAAGCGATGGCAGCGCAATACTACAGTGTTGGCGCCGCAGCGCGAAACACTGACTGCGCGGCGCGCGGAGTGTGCTTGAATCAGCCGTTCAACGTATCGAGCAGGGCCTTGGCGTCTTTCAGGTCGGCAGTGTTGAAGCCCTCGGTGAACCAGTTGTAGATTTCCGCGAGCATCGCGCGCGCCTCTTCGGGATCGATGTCCTCCATCAACTCCATCGAGCCCTTGATGTCCGCAAACAGCGCCGTGACGGTCTTGCGCTCGCCGTCGATTACAAGTGAGGCATCTGAATTTTCGGGCGTGACGCGAATCTCGGAAGGAATCGGACCGGCCGCTGCCTTCGCGGGCTGCGCAACCTGGTCGCCGGTCAGAGAGGTCGCGCATTGCGCGCAGAATCTGGCCGCAGGGGGGTTCTCGGACCCGCACTTTGGGCATAGTCGCCTCTGCGGGGTTGCGCACTGAGTGCAGAACTTCGCGCCCTCGGGATTTTCCGCTGAGCAATTCTGACAGCGCATCGATTTGTTCGTTAAGCCCGCGACCCTTGTATCATCCGGCGCTGCAAATGGGCCAGCCGCTTGGTGCTAGAGCTTGATCGGGGAAGAATGCTCGCAAACGCGCAAACGGCGGGACGCTCAGGCTAGAGACGCACCTTTCTCAACCGGAGTGCGTTGGTGATTACTGACACGGAGCTCAGACTCATCGCTGCGCTTGCGAAAATCGGACTCAGCAGCAGGCCGAATGCAGGGTAGAGAACGCCGGCGGCGATCGGCACGCCTAGTACATTGTAGAAGAACGCAAAGAAAAGATTCTGCCGGATGTTGCTCATCGTCGCGCGACTGAGACCCCGAGCCTTCGCGATGCCGCGGAGATCTCCCTTGACCAGGGTGACACCCGCGCTCTCCATCGCGACGTCGGTGCCAGTGCCCATCGCGATGCCGACCTGCGCTTGCGCCAGCGCGGGCGCGTCGTTGATCCCGTCGCCGGCCATCGCGACGATCCGCCCTTCGGATTGCAATCGCTTCACCACCGAAGCTTTCTGATCCGGCATCACCTCTGCCTCGACCTGATCGATGCCAAGCTTTTTCGCGACCGCCGCCGCAGTGATGCGATTGTCGCCGGTCAGAACGACGATCCTGACGCCGTCATCCTGCAGCATCTTGAGAGCTTCCGCAGTCGACGCCTTGATCGGATCGGCGACGCCGATGAGTCCCGCGGGGCGGCCGTCGATCGCGACGAACATCACGGTCTGGCCATCTTTTCGCTGAGCGTCGGCATCGGCAGAAGTAGCGTCGATGGTAACGCCGAGCTCGCGCATCATCTGATCATTTCCAAGCGCCACCGTGCGGCCTTCGATGCGTCCGGTAACGCCCCGGCCAGTCAACGACTTGAAGTCGTCTGCGGCTACGAGGGTCAGCCCGCGCGCTTCGGCGCCTGCGACAATCGCCGCCGCCAGCGGATGCTCACTGCCACGTTCAAGACTGGCGGCCAGCCGCAACACGTCGGCGTCGGCGAAACCGGCGAGCGCCGCGGTCGAGACCAGGCGCGGTTTCCCTTCGGTCAGAGTCCCGGTCTTGTCGATGACCAGCGTGTCTACCTTTTCGAGAATCTCGAGCGCCTCGGCGTTTTTGATCAGCACGCCCTCCGCAGCGCCGCGACCGGTGCCAACCATGATCGACATGGGCGTCGCGAGGCCGAGCG
>PNBD01000126.1:16231-52725 GCA_003135855.1 Deltaproteobacteria bacterium | reverse complement strand
TCTGGCCCCGAGCTTCGTCAAGCGGCGCGATCGTCGCTGTCGCAAATGTTTCAGCAAGCGCTATGGATCGGCGCCCCGGACCGGGAAGACAAAAGTCAAGAAGTAAATTTAACTCAAGTCGATGACAGGGGCTGGGCTCAGTGGAAGGCTCGGCCCCTGAGCATTCTTGGAAGGCTGCGGCTCTCGATCCGACGATCTCTCTTCAGGTGGAAATGAGACTAGCTATGTCTATCAAGCCAGAGACGAATCTATGAGCATGCTCTCGCGCTAGGTTACACCACGACGGATGTTATTCAGTGCCTCTTTGAGTTGTTTGGCAACCTTTCCGGTCGGTTTAGTTCGCGCGCATTTATGCAGAATCGCACGAGCACCAGGATGCAGGCTCTTGTCATCACCTCTGAATTCCCACATTTTCGACAGTGCGAAAATGCATTCGGCCCTAATGCTTGGTCGTTCGTTTGAGTTGAGGATCTTGCCTAGGATCGGAATGGCCCGCTTGCCCCTGATATGTCCGATGGCTTCGGCGGCATGCTCTCGGATGTGCGGCTCTTCCTGTTCATCGGCCAGAATAGATACTAGAGCAGGCACCGCACTTCGCGAGCCTAGAAACCCCAGAGTATGGATCGAGGCGATGCGGTTCCATTTTCGGTAGTCCCTGTTTAGTGCAATTGGCACTAGTTGTCGGGCAAGCAACTGCTTTTCGCCCGAGCCAATCAGGAATTTCGTGGCCTCCATTGCCTCGACCGGGGAACCTTGCCGAAGAATCCTCAGGGACTCTGAAGGAGTCATCCGTCTCATCGCTTCTCACAATCAACGCACCCGGCAATGGCGTGGTATAGCCCATCACCCCAGGCGGCGACGTCGTTGCGATCGCAACGCTTGGGACGTCAAGCGGACTCCTCTCGAGGCGCCGGTACAGGAACTGTCAATTGTGACTACTTTTTGGGCGATTTCTCCTGGATCGCCAGCAAGGTATCTTGAGTTACTATCCGCCAAGAGAGATCCTTTATCGCGCTGACCTTTTTCGCGCAATTTGTTCATGAGCGATTTGTCTCCAGCTACGTCGTAGGTTCCTAGGTCGTTCATTACTCTAAAGACGAACACAATGTCTCGGATTGTTAAGTCGTGGTCGGCACTCTCCAGTTTCGCTGCCAAAGGCTGAACGATCCGCCCTCCCTCCCGAGCAAGCGGCCAGGCTAAGCCTATCATTGGCGGCTCTATTTGCTGGCTCCCATAGATGTAGATCCTGTACTGGGTATCAAGATCGTACTTCTCGAATTCGGCGTTTCGTTGCTTCTCCGGCATCCAGAAGAATTTGTTAGAGACTCCTTTAGGGAGTCCTGCATGACTAGGTGTGCAGCAGGATAGAATCAGCAGAATGATTCCAACAACCGCTTTGGCGCCTAATTGCAGCAGCATTTGGTCCCCTTCTGGCTGAGGTCGGTAGTAATTGTGGCTTCCAATGCGTAAGCTGGGGCCTCGTACTCGTTACCGCTATATCCCTTATGATAGCTACCTCGAAATCTAAAGCGCATTCAACCCGTGCTGCGCCGGGAATCGGCTGCGCGCACGTTACCGCGCCAACCTCAGTCTTTGTGCCCGGCGAGCAGAAAATAGTCGAGCTTGTTCCTCAGCTCGTATTTGTAGTTCGCAATCAGTAAGCGACCGATCAGTTCGGCTAGATAGTAAGGTAGAAAGCGAGAAGACGTCCGCCTGCGAAGCCACGGGCCCGATGTGCAGAGGCCAGAGATCAGGCGGTCGGTCATTTCCTCCTCTGACACTAGTTTTAGCCCGAGCGCGTTGAACGCCGCGTGATAGCGTTCGAGCGGCCAGTAAAACAGCGAAAGACGAGCATCGAACAGTCGTGGATGTGTGCCCTTGCGCATCAGCAAATCTGCGATCACGAAACGTCCACCGCGGCGCAGGACGCGATTTACCTCGCCGAGAAACGCTGCTTTGTCCGGATAGTGAAAAGCGCTCTCCGTGCACAGCACCAGATCGAAGCTCTCGTCATCAACCGTTCGCAGTCGTTGGGCATCGTCCAACGCGAAGCCGATCTGCGTCGGCTTGCGATGCGCGACCGACTTGGTCGCGATCTCAATGTGCATAGGATTTAGGTCGACGCCATAGGCAAAGGCTGGCCGATGTGTGTCGCAAATGTAAATCGTCTGGACGCCATTGCCGCAACCTATGTCCAACAACCGCTTTCCAGAGATATCACCCAGGTAAGACAAACAAAACTCCGTAAAGTAGGCTTGCCCCTGCAGCAAATCTTGGTCATCGCTTTTGTAAAGCGGGAAATGTAGCATCTGCTGACGGCCGTAGACCCTATCATAAACGAAGTATAACAGCCTGTAGAAGATATTCATCACTTTTGCGTTCCCCAGGAAGGCTAACTCTCACGCCGCGCATGCTAAACAGCTTTCGGACCTGTCGCGTCAAGTGGGTAGCAGTCTTCGAGGACTAAATTCATTGGAATGCTGCGCTCAGCCTTTTCGGCGTGCGGGTCGAACAAAAGCTCCGTTGCAGTGCGCACATAGCAGCCATGTCGCGAGCAAGAACCGGTATCCGATCGCAACCAGTCTATGGTCGTTCTGGCGAGCCACCGCGGTCTGAGCAACGACAAGATCTGTAGTTTTCTCAATATCGATAAGAAATCCTATCGCAAATACCTTCAGAGGTTCGAGCGCGGTGGTGATACAGAGTTTATTCGCGCGTCGAATTAACCCTGCTCGGAAGTCGATAATGAGGCGGTCAAGCACGCGGTCTTCGGCCTGTGCACGAGCCTCCAATTAATTTCGGCCCAATCGCACGGCTTGGATCATGGCCGACCTGTCTCGGGACCTGCGGGAAACGGGACGAGCCGCCTGCCCCGAGGTGATCCGAAAGATTACGAAAGCAGCGGGATACCGCTGGCGCAAGGCCCGCGTCTTGCCCACATCGAGCGACCCCGAATACTTCAAGAAACTCGATCGCATCCGCTCGATCCTTTCCGGGCTTTGTTCGGGTCTCCTGATGGGAAAAAAAGCGCTGTCACAGCCGCTCGACGCGTCAGCGATGGCGCGTCGACAACTCCGAAAACGCCTCGGTCTGCCCGCCGAGGGCATCGGCGAGCAGTTCCTCGTCAGCTCTGACGGCCGCCCTCCATCTGATACTTTTAGCCACAGCAAGTCGTGTCATAGGTACATGCTTACATATGCCTCGACCTACGCGGCGGTTACAGAGAAAATCCAGCAATTTCCTGCCCTTTGGCAGAAGATGCCGTCAGCATCGAGCTTGATATTGGGCCCATGAAAAATCCGAAGTACAAATCAGGGTCGAGGTTGTTACTGCTTCGCGATCTGTAGTCGCGTTTAGGAAAGGATGAATACCAAATCGCAGTAACCTTCTACAGTTCGTCCCACGCAGGTTCGAGACGGGGAAATTCACGCCATCAGGCCGGCCGCGCGCCACTTCAGCGCGACTTTCTCATCGACGATATCGGTTTCGGTCAGAAACTCGACCAGTTCCGCCGACATCTCGCGTCTGATGCGTGCGCGATGCGGGTTGTTCTTTGCCATCTCCAGTGCTTCAGGCGGCAAACCGAGGTTCTTGTAAATGTCGGGATGTACCAATTGCCAGATTATTATCAAGGTCGAGAGCAACCCGTAGCGCCGCGCCATCGAGCGCCGGAACTTTCCGATATACGGCCAATTTTGCTTGAGATATTGCTGCGCATAACCGCGATGCCGCGCTTCCTCGATGATGTGAATCTTCGACAATTCTCGCATCACTGGATGACACTCCGGATCCTGCGCAGTGCGTCGGTTCAGGTAACCGATGACGTCTTCAGCGGCGAGCGTGCTGAGCATCATCGCAACTCTCGAGGTCAGGTACTTGGTGAAAAACGTAATCAGGCTTGAGAAGCGCGGCTTGTACCACGGAACCTGGCAACGCTTGATCGCTTCGCCGAACATCATGGAATGACGGCACTCGTCGGCCACTTCGATCTGCATCCAATAGAAATGCCGGTCGAGCGGGCTGACGTCGATCAGATAATCCATGAGCTTGAAGGAAATCTGATTCTCGAACCAGATCGTGGTCGCCAACGCGCTGCATGCCTCGTGCATCGAAAGCTCTACCCTCTGCTCACGTGTCATCTGGTCCCACAGCGTCGTCCCGTACAGCGAAACCATGTCCTGCGGCATGTAAAAATGCGAGTAGTCGAAGGGAATGCTCCAATCGATCTCCTTAAAAGGATCGAAAGACTTCCGATGCGACGCATCGATGATGTGCTGCAAATACTGACCGCCGATCTCTTCGCGAATCATGGCGCTCATTTTCCCGAAACGCTCGATGCGTCAATTGGCAGGTACTATGCCGAATTCGGCCTCGCATTACTCTAACACACTTTGCGTGGATCGCTGGGCGCTCATTCGGTACGGTCGTTCTTTTGGTAACCAAGATACGCGTCGACACGTAGCTCTGTAAATTGACCTCGGTATAGAGTCTTCTTTGGGACTTGGCCTTCCGAACCGCCCCTCAATCTCCCCATGCAGCTCCAACGCCAAAGGCATTGTTTCGACCGACCGAGTCGAGTTGTGGCGCACTCCGTATTGAGCGGACTTCACCACGAGTACACCCTCTTGCCCCGTGCTGCTTGACTGTCGTTGAGTTTTTGCGGACGACAGAGGTGCAATGTGCACCGAGCTCAAGGGTAAGGGATCATGGTTCCTCCCGTTCAACAAGGGTTACAACGACGGAGCGGGCAACCCGCCCAACCCGCACGGCCTCAAGACCGACTATCTCTAAAGAGGTGCTCACGCCGGCGGGGCTGACCAACATCCTCGAAAACTACGCGCAGATCGTCGAGGAGAAGGACCCGCGCACAGGCAAGAAGAAGCGCAAGCAGGTGTGGCCGCGCTACCACCAGCTCGGCGTGGTGCGGCAGGCGCTGGCCGATGTGCGCGCCCGCGGTGCGGGCAAGCGCTACCTGATCCAGCACGCGGCGGGAAGCGGCAAGTCGAACTCCATCGCCTGGCTGGCGCACCAGCTCATCGGTTTGAAGCGCGACAAAGAGGTCTTCGACTCGGTCATCGTGATGACCGACCGGCGCCTGCTCGACGACCAGATCCAGACCACCATCAAGCAGTTCATGCAGGTGGGCGCGACCGTGGGTCACGCCGAGCGCGCCGGCGACCTGCGCAAGTTCATTGAGGAGGGGAAAAAGATCATCGTCTCGACGGTGCAGAAGTTCCCCTTCATCTTCGACGAGATCGCGACCGGGCTATTCGGCGATTCGAGCGGAGAATATCGAGGGATCAGGACTCGGTGGCGGAGAGGGGGGGATTCGAACCCCCGAGACCCTTTCGAGCCTACACGCGTTCCAGGCGTGCGCCTTAAGCCGGGCTCGGCCACCTCTCCGCGCGCGACCGCGATTATGCATCAGGGCGTGATGCGGGGCCACCTGCTCAAACATCGCTCCGCGGTTGTGAATAAAACTGCGCGCCGCGCCCCTCGCCGCCCGCATGACCGATCCGCTTACTGCTCACGCTGACGATGTTTATTCGATCGGAAGCGCAGCAATGTCGTTCCGCATCTGGATGGGCATCGCGCTTGATTGCGTTCGCGTGGCCAGTCTATAGGAAGCATCGGGAGCCAGTCGTCGAGACCGCTCACCGCGAGGAGAAATCGAACGATGCTGCATACGCCGATTTGCGATTATTTTGGAATCAAATACCCGATCCTGCTCGCCGGAATGGGCGGTGTCGCGATGCATAAGTTGGTCGCCGCGGTTTCCAACGCCGGAGGATTGGGCGTAATCGGCGCCGCCGCGCTTGGACCAGAGGAACTCCGCGCCGAGATTCGCCGCACTCGCGAGCTGACCGACAGGCCGTTCGCGGTCGATCTGCTCGCGCCAATTCCCGACATGATGCGCCCGCACGTGCCGGTCATGATCGAGGAGAAGGTGAAGGTGTTCGTCGCGGGTCTCTCAGTGCCGCAGGAATTCGTCAAGACGATGCACGACGCGGGCATGAAGATCGTGGTGATGTGCGGCAAGGTGCATCATGGGATCAAATCGCAGGATGCGGGCGCGGATGTGGTCGTCGCACAGGGTACCGAGGCGGGTGGTCATACCGGCGAGATCGGGATGCTGTCACTGGTACCGCAGATGATCGACGCGGTGCGGTTGCCGGTGCTCGCGGCGGGCGGAATTGCCGACGGCCGGCAAATCGCGGCGGCGCTCACCGTTGGCGCGCAGGGCGTCGTGATCGGTACGCGGTTTATCGCGACTCCCGAAGCGCAGGCGGCGCAAGGTTATCGCGAGGCGATTCTGCGAGCGCAGGAGGATTCGACGCTGCGCACCCGCGCTTATACCGGCAAGACGTGTCGCGTTATCCGCACCGAATACGCATTGGAATGGGAGAAGGACCCGTCGAAGATTCAGCCGTTTCCCGCGCAGGCGCAGACTTCGCAGCGCAACGGCGTGATGAACTATACCGGGCGCGGCGGCGCCGACGTCGATCCCAAGCGCGCCTTCATGCCGACGGGTCAGGGCGCTGGATTGATCCACGAGATCAAACCTGCGGCGGAAGTGTTCGCCGACTTGCTGCGCGAGACGGAAGCGGCGTTGCGCAAGGCGGCGGAATTGATGACGGGCGAGATCCGTCGCGCCAGCATTCCGCGGCGCCGCGGGATCCAATTGCCCGTGCACGGGACTCAGCAGGACCGCGTTGACGCGCGCCGAATACGCGTTGGAATGGGAGAAGGCCCCGATCGCGGCCGCCGCGGACATAGTCATATTTAATGTGAGCGACGACAAGACGACGTTAGAATTTTTAACCGATCCCGACGTCGCGGCGGCGGCGACATTGTGCCGGAGTAAAATCGGGTCGCTATAACTATTGAACCTGGTGGGCGATGGATCTCACGGGGAAAATAGCAAGTGTGTCGGACCCGAATTCCGTGAGATAAAGAAAGCTACCGTTGGGCGACAGGGCCCATTGCCGTGGGAACACGCCGGCATCGAACGTGCCCACCGTCGCCGCACCGCCGCCGCTTTTCAGGGCCGTGGCGAAATCGAGAATGCTGACCGTGCCGCCAGCGCCGGGACACATATCGAATCGGTTCGTGTTCGCCACCGCGATGAAACGCCTCTGAGAGAACGGCTGAGCGCCATCGGGCGCAATTCCTACCGGCGTGGTCGACAGCAGCGCAGCGGAGGGGTTGGCGAGAAGATCGCGGACGTTGAAAGCGAGCAAATTGTTTTCGTCACGGGCGGAAACCCAGGCTACTTTATCATTGTTCGTTAGAATTACTCGCGTCGGTGAGCATCCGGCCGGAATCTCTGCCACAACGGAGTCGGCGGGATTAGTCCGCGCCATGCGGATATCAACCACGTCCACTGTCCCCACGGGACCCCGGTGCATTTTAATGGGGCACGCTGGTCCATCCGGGATTCGGCAAGCTTTCGGATCGTAAAAAGACCGGGTCGGTAGCGCTGCCTCGTTGGTGACGTAGAGGTAACGGCTGTTGCCGGAGACGGCGAGTCCCACGGGCGCACAGTCAACCGGAATCGCGCCGATGACTGAGCTTGCGCTCTGGCCAGAAGAGAGCGCCTCCTTGAAATCGATCACGCTGACGGTATCGGGGTTGTCGCAATGTTGCCCGCCAGAAAACTCATTGGCTACGAAGACAAGTTTATTGTCGGGGGAAATTGCCACCTCGATCGCACTGGGGTCGGTCGGAACGGTTCCCATCGCGGCATTGGGGTCGCCCGCGATCGCCTTTCGCACATCGATAAACTGCACGCCGCCGGAAGGGCACGAGTTACCGCCGTGAACTGCAACCAGCAAGTAGCGCCCGCCTTTGCTCATCGCCAGGCCGGAGGCAGGGCCGCAAGTGGCGATCATCTGCACGGGGGTGGCGAAAGTTTTCTTCTGCCGAATTACGGCGATTGCGTTCGTCGGGGCGGCCATCGAGACAAAGACGTACCGTCCGTCCAGGGTCGTAATCGCCGCGAAAGGCGGGCCGGGCAAGGGAATTTGCTGCTGCACCGGATTGATGGTTTGAGCGGACGAGGGACCTGAAGCGCCCAAGATCGACGCGACCGCAAGGATGGCGCTGAATATCGTGCGCGACCACTTCATGAAAACCAAGATCTCCTTGGTGACTTTGCAACCAGTGACCCTTTGCCCCGTGGCGGTTTGGGAGTCAACCCTCTTGTCGGTACCGAAAACATGATCAAGGGTGATCGGCCAGTCGAACTGTGATAATCGAACGCCCGATGGTCGAGTTTCTGATCAAGTTCCTGCTCGGTGTCCGATCCAAAACTCAAATCACGGGCAATACTCGAGGCGGATCATCCTGCGTCAGCAGGTGACATATTCTGCTCGGAACAATCTTCCACATGATAGCTCAGACGCCGCGGGTGTCAGCACCCCAGATCTGCTTATGCATCTGCAATTGCATGCGCGCCGGTGACCGATCTTCGAGCATCCACGCCGCGAGCGCCGCGGGATCCAATTGCCCGTGCACGGGACTCAGCAGGACCGCGTTGACGCGCGCNNCGCGCTGCCAGCTCGCGCGCGCGGATCGTATCGCGCGCCCATTCGTAGTCTGCGCGGTCGGCGACGACCAGCTTGATCTCATCGCGCGCGCCGAGGTGCTCGAGATTGCTCCAGAGATTGCGCTCGCATTCGCCGCTNNNNCCGCCGGTTACTTCAACCAGATCGCATCGGTAGCTGCCGACTATTTCCGCTACGTCCGCGATCGACATCCGGCGCCCGTCGTAGAAAGCGTACTCGGTATCGCACCATTTGCATCTGAGATTGCATCCGGTGAGGCGCACGAACACGCACGGCCGGCCGGCGTGGGTCGACTCGCCCTGGATACTGTAGAAGATCTCGTTGATGTGCAGGCGCTCGGACTTCATTTTTGCTGCACGTGCGATGCGACGATCGAGCGGGCCGCGTCTCGCGCCGCATCGATCACGTCTCTCAGCGCGACGTCGTGTTGCGCGGCTGCGCGGCGGCAATCGTCGTACTCTGGCGAAATAGTTGTTGGTGAATGTCCATTGGCGCCCGAAAACTTGACGCGAATTTTGCCCCATCGCGTTTCGACTTCGCGGCTCTCGCGATGCAGCTTCAGGCGCGCGACCGGATGAAAGCGGAGTCCGATGGTCGAGGTCTCGGCGAAAATCACCGCGGCAATATCCTCGCGCCGCGCCGCTTCCGCGAGCACGCCCAACGTCAACGCAGGCCGCCCCTTTTTCATGATCGTCGGCGTGAGAGTCACGTCGCGCGCACCAGCGGCAAACAGCCGCTCCATCACATGATCGTAAATCTGCGGATTGAGATCGTCGATGTTGGCCGACAGTTCGATCATTTGGTCGGATTCAAATGCGTGCCCCTCACGACCAAGGAGCAGGCGAAGCACGTTGGGACGATCGGATGAATCGCGAGTGCCGGCGCCGTAGCCAATTTTCTCGGCCTCAAAGGTCAGCGGCAGTTCAGCCGGTCGCGCGAGCGCGCGCACCACAGCGGCTCCAGTCGGCGTGACCATCTCGCCGGTGCCGTCGCCGAGCCGCACCGGAAATCCAGCCAGCAATTCAGCGGTCGCAGGCGCCGGCACTGGAATGATTCCGTGTTGCGAGCGCACGAATCCGGAGCCCATCGGCAGTGCCGACACAATCACGTCGTTAACGCCGAGTTGTTCGAGTCCCCACGCGGTACCGACGATATCAATGATCGAATCGACCGCGCCCACTTCGTGAAAATGAACGTGATCGGGCGTCGTGTTGTGGATCTTCGCCTCGGCCTCGGCGAGCACCTCAAAGATCGCGATTGCTCGACGTTTGACGGAATCGGCCAGCGCGGACGAATTGATCATCGCGCGGATCTCGCCGAAATGGCGCTCGGGCTGCGGCTCAGTCACCTCGACGTCGAACTTCAGCGCCGAGATTCCGCTGACGACTTTACGCCGCGTCGAGAGCCGGTAGCCCGACAGTGGGACCGCGCCGATCGCGCGCTCGAGGCCGGCGAACTCGACGCCGCAGTCAAGGATCGCGCCGACGATCATATCGCCGCTGAGCCCCGAAAATGCGTCGAGATAAGCAGTCTTCATTGTCAATCTTTACATGCTAGCAGGGCGTCGATAGAATCAAAAACTCGGCTATTGGCGGACCAATCACCTGATGAGGCAAAGAGACCTCAAGCTCTTTCGAAGACTGCTCGAAGGGCGCAAACGCGAGATTCTGCTGGAGGCGGAACGCGCGCTCGGCACGATGAACGAGTCGGAGGAAGCGTTTGCGGACCCAACCGATCGAGCTGCGCTCGAATCGGATCGAAATTTCCTGCTGCGGATGCGCGATCGCGAGCGCAAGCTGCTCGGCAAAATCGACGAAGCCTTCGACCGAATCGAGGGCGGTTCGTACGGCCGCTGCGAGGAATGCGACGGCGAGATCGGAATCGAGCGGCTGAAAGCGCGGCCGGTCACCACCCTCTGTATCGGATGCAAGTCAGCGCAGGAAGCGCAGGAAGCGCGCGAGCAAAAAGGCTGAGCGCGCCAAACTCCGAAAACAGCCGAAGGCGTCTATGAAGGTAAGGAAGGCAGTCATCCTTGCGGCGGGCATGGGTACGCGAATGCTACCGTCGTCAAAGGTCATCCCCAAGGAAATCTTGCCGGTGATCGATACGCCGGCAATTCAGGTCGTCGTAGAAGAGGCGATCGCGTCGGGCATCGAGGAAATCGTGATCGTGATCAGCCCGGGCAAAGCTACGGTGATCGATCACTTTAACTGCAACCTCGAACTCGAACGTCACCTCGAAGAGCGCGGCAAACACGAGCTGCTCGAAATTGTGCGGAGGAGCAATAATCCGGCGAAGATTTCCGTTGCGGAGCAGCAGAGTCCGCTCGGCCTCGGGCATGCGGTGCTGCAAGCGCGCGCGGCGGTCGGCGATGAACCGTTCGCCGTGATGCTACCCGACGACATCTTCGATTGCCCGCGGCCGTGCCTGCGGCAACTGCTCGACGCCGCTGAAGCCAAGGATGCGCCGGTGGTCGCGCTGCTGAAAGTCGCGCGCAGCGAAATCCCAAAGTATGGAATCGTCGATGCGACCCGCGTCGGCGAGCGCCTCTACGAATTGCACGGCCTGGTCGAGAAGCCTCCGATCGAGAAGGCGCCGAGCGATTTTGCGATCATGGGTCGTTACGTGGTGACGCCCGATGTGTTCGAGCTGCTCGCGGTTGGCAAACCTGGCGCTGGCGGTGAGATCCAATTCACCGATGCGCTGATGGCGTTGTCGAAGCGTCGCAAGATTTACGGATACGAGTTCGAGGGCATCCGGTACGATCTGGGCGATCGCGTCGGGTTCATCTCGGCGCAGATTGGCTTCGGCTTGAAACGGCCGGATCTCGCTGATAGGTTGCGAGCTTACTTGCAGTCAATCATCACGCAATAACATTTGCGTCTCACCCACGGATGGGGCAGTAGCTCAGCTGGGAGAGCACTACGTTCGCAACGTAGGGGTCGAGGGTTCAAATCCCTTCTGCTCCACCATCCAGTCCCTCGGTTTTCGGACATCTCGGAGAATCGGTCGAAATCCGCGCGTGCCCGCGCGATTTGCGATCGTGCGCGGACCCAGAGAACGTCTCCGGCGCCTCTAATCGCAATAATTCCGCAGAACCTATCCGCGCGCGATTTCGCTAGGTCCATAAATGTTCGCCGTAAATTCGCTCTATCGTGCAACTGACGAGACTCCGACGCGATTATTTCTTCCCCTCCTTTCCTCCTCTTACCAAGTACAGCTTGAATTTGTTAGCGCCCGAACCTCCGTTGGGAGGCTTCGCCTCCTTGAGAAACCGCTCCAGTTCGGCTGCAATTTCCTGGGGCGTCGGATGCTCTTCCAATCGTCGCGCATGGGTATATCCCGCGAGCCAGCCATAAACCAGACGTCGCTCTTCGTCCGACAGATTTTCCGGCGATGGGAGATACTCGTTCCGACAAAAGTCGCCGAAGTCAAAAATTGGACGTATGCTCGCATGTCTCACAACGACGACTTTGGCGCCTTTCTCCGAACCCGCAAATTGTCCAAACGTCTTACAGTTGACGAGAACCACCGCACCCGGGCGATCGGCAGAATCGTCATCGTCATAGAGACCCAACGCGTCCTTGTACGGTCCAGAAATGAACTCGACAGGGCCGTAGTCTCCTCTCTTTACCGCAGCGAGAGTTTTGCGTCTTGATTTCACGGATGTCGTCCTATTGTAGGATCCAGTTTTGCGGAGCCGAGAGTTGAATCTAGCAAAACCTGCGGATGGAAGACCACGAGCGCCAAGGAGAGCGAAGGCCCCGAAGCATTAATCAGGGTGAATAAGTTGGGATTTTGGGCCGCGCTCCTGCAAGGGTTGCCGCTAAACGGCACACGAACCTAGGCTCAACCGAGGTGGCCTCGCGCGTGTCTTGCGAACCGAGAATCGCTATGAACCGTGCGAACCGAGAGGGTTTGGCCCGCCCAGCCAGCTGCCCGCGCACGCAATCCTGCATACTCAATCCTAGTTTCAGCGCTCGATTAAAGGCCACGGCACTCTTTGAGGCTGGAATCTCTACGGTTTCGATACTTCTGCCTGCACCAATTGGTCACCTGTATCGCGAATGGTCTTTATGAGAGCCGCGAGGTCATCGCTCGTCGTGTCGTAATGAAGTATGCAAGCCCGAAGAGCGAAGCGATTTCGGAGTGTGGTACCGGATACGAACGTCTCTCCGCGAGCTTGAACCCGCTCCATCAAGGCTTTATTCAAAGCGCTTAGCCTGACCTCGTCGGTGCGAAGCGTCGGTGGCGCATATCTGAAACACACCGCTGAAAGAGTGACCGGCGCGAGGAGCTCCAGATCTGGTTCTTCTTTGATCAGTTCAGTTAAGCGCTGTGCCAAGGCATTGTGTCTCTTCACAAGCGCTTGTACTCCGGCGCGACCAGCAAACTCCATCACCATCCAGAGCTTGAGTGCGCGAAACCCGCGGGTCTGCTGAAAGCCATACTCCGAAAACCAGGGCAATCCTCCGAATCCCTTTCCCTCTTCAGTGCGGAGGTACGGCGGAACCAGGCTGAATGTGTCACGGAGCACTCGGCCGTCGCGAACCAACGCGCATCCGCACTCGACCGGTACTGAAAGCCACTTGTGAGGATCGAGCGCGAGCGAGTCAGCCTCTGCGAGACCTCGATACATGTGAGCGACACCGTCGTCGAGGACTCCGAACGCGCCATAAGCGCCGTCCACATGAAACCAGAGGTTTTGCTCCCGACAAAGCGCCGCGATTTCGTGCAGCGGATCTATCGTCCCTGTGTTCACCGTCCCTGCGCTGGCCGCGATGCAAAACGGCCGGTAGCCGGCTTCTCGATCCTTCTTCACTAATTCAGATAGAGCCGAGACATCCATCTGAATTTGCGAATTGGTGGGCACGACTCGGAGCCATTTGGATCCGATACCCAACAGCTCCGCCGCTTTGCGCATACACCCGTGTCCTTCTTCAGAGAGATAAAGAACCAGCGGCGGCCGTTCCCGGCTCTGTAGTCCATCCTCACGCTCATTCCAACCGTCGGCAGTTGCGGCGTAATGTCGGGCTGCGGCCAAACACGTCAACGATGCCATCGATCCGCCGCTGACAAGCAGCCCCATGCCAAACGGTTCGAGCGGAAAGCCCACCAGTTCTGCGAGCCAGCGAACCACCGCCCGCTCAAGGTAAATCGCAGCGTGGTCTCCACCTGCGCAACTAGGATTCATTGCCGCGCTTAGAAGCTCCGCCACGATTCCAATCGGCGCCGGAGGTGAATTCACCCATCCAAAAAATCGCGGATGACCATTTCCCATGGGGTGGGAAAGAATCGCTTCGCGGAACAGATCGAGAATGGCGTCGGGAGAACGTCCCGAGCTCGGAAGCTCCAGCCGAAGCAGGCGTTCGCGCTGAGCGGACTGCATCGGCTCAAACACGGGTCGGCTTCGGATAGACATCAGGTACTCCGTCACCATGTCCACAGCTCGATGCGCCACGACGCTAAACATTTCGACATCCATGCCCGGTATTCCGGCCTTGTCATTTGAGTTAATGGCGGCCATGAGCTCGTTTCTCCATGTAGGTTTGTGTTGGACGACAGCGACCAAGAACACCGCGGTTAGGACTCACATCCATCGCTAGATAGTAGATGCAGAGCTTGTTCCCAGGATTTTTGAAGGCGTGAACACAATCGCCTGCATAATAGATACTGTCGCCAGCGCTTAGCTCGTACTCGACACCATCAATCGTGAGCAGCAACGTTCCGGACTCCATCGCGAGATACTCGCGCGACCCCGGCGCGTGCGGCGAAAAGGTACCCACATCCACGCGCGGGCCGATCGTCGTCCGCATGAACTCAAATTCGATCCCGCGAAGAACCGGCGACAATATCCGCCGCTCCCACCCCGGCGCTTCCTTCGCCACGTGCTGTTCGTTCCGGCGCATCAAGATGGCGGGCGCAGACCGTTCTTCATCCAGAAGCCGTGCGATACTCGTATCCAGAGCGGTCGCAATCCGATCCAGTACCAGGACGCTCGGCACCTTCGCTCCTCGCTCCACCTCGGACAGCATGCTGCGACTGACGCTCGCTCTGGCGGCTAACGTTTCGAGTGAAAGGCTCCTTCCTATCCTCTCTCGTCGCAGGCGTGCGCCCAGCGCATCGACTGCCAATCCGTTCGAGAATCGGGCGCTCACAGCGGTTCCGGCCATGATTCCTCTATAGCGTAATTATTCTGCTATTGCGAATACCGAGCCATACGTACGCAATCCCAGCGGGTGTGAACTACCGGATCCCGAGCGTCTGTTCCTGCGCGCTCCAGAGCAGCGGTAGATCAATCCGCCGGGTGAGGGTTATGACGGTCAAATCCGGCGGCTGGCGGCCTTCGACAATTGCCTCCACGATTCGGGGAGAGAGAGCGCCAAGCCGAATCAGCCGCCGCACCGATCGGCCATCGATTCCTTCCCGCCGCGCCAACTCGCCGATGGAGCGAACCCGGCCTGAAATCAGGTCATCCGACCACTTGCGTGCGCGTGCAACGGCCTTGAGCAGCGGCGGGTCAATACGGTTGGGACCGGACTCCCCTTGCAGCACCATCCGCATTTCGATCCCGCGCCGCTTAATCTGCATCGGAATGAATTTGGTGAGAGCGATGTGGCTCGCCGGCGTGCTGTCACTCCTTTCGTCCGTTGAGAACGGCAGCTTGAGCGCGAGCAGGATACCGTCGCGCCTGAGCTCTACCCGTTCGACCAGTTCAGCGAGCGCTGATGCGACTTCGCTCCCGACGCGCAGCCGTTCAATCGCCGCCTGAGCGAACTTTAGGACAGAGGGCAGCCGGTTCAAGTTGGTGTCGGATTCCTCGGTTGCTTGTGCGATTGCATCGCGATCGGCAAGCATCTCCTGCGCAGCCGCAGAGACCGATCGCTCAAGTTCGGGGGCCGATACTCGCCAACCATGTTCAGCATCGTCCGATCCACCTTTGACCAATTTTCGTGAGACGTAGTAGCGGTAACGACGCTTGCCCTTGGCTGCCCCCTGCACATACAGAGGTTCGCCCCCTTCATCGAACAGCTTGCCCGCGAGCGGACTTCGCGGCGCCTCGGTCTTGCGACCTTCACCCCGGCGAGCCGCTTGGTCGCCCAACCGTTGTTGAACCTGTTCCCACAGCTCGCGGCTGATCAGCGCCTCGTGCTGCCCGGGATGACGATCGTTCTTGTGTCGAATCTCTCCCATGTAAATGGGGTTCGAGAGCAGATGATAAAGGGCTCCACGCGAAAATGACTTGCCTCCCCGGGTGTTGCCTTTGCCCGACGTCTTGGTCGCAGAAACAATTCCGCCGGCCTCAAGATCCTTCCTCAAAAGCCGGACGCAACCGAGTTCCAGGTAGCGCTCAAAAATGTGCCGAACGGTTTCGGCCTCGCTTTCGTTGACGACCAATTTGCGGTCGCGGAGATCGTATCCAATTGGGAGTGCGCCTCCCATCCAGATTCCCTTGCGCTTGGAGGCGGCGACCTTGTCGCGGATGCGCTCGCCGATAACTTCACGTTCGAACTGCGCGAACGATAGCAGCACGTTGAGGGTGAGCCGACCCATCGAGCTGGTAGTATTGAACTGCTGCGTGACCGCCACAAACGATACCGCTTGAACGTCGAACAGCTCGACCATCCTTGCGAAATCGGCGAGCGACCGGGTAAGCCGATCGACCTTGTATACGACCACGACATCGATCAAACCGTCGCGGATGTTCGCGAGCAATTGCTGTAGCGCCGGTCGCTCGGTCGTACCACCCGAAAAGCCGCCGTCGTCGTAAGCCGTCTTAATGAGGCGCCAGCCCTCGCCCGCCTGGCTCCTGATGTAGGCCTCACACGCGTCACGCTGCGCGTGCAGCGAGTTGTAGTCCTGCTCGAGTCCTTCTTCCGACGACTTGCGGGTGTAAATTGCGCAATGCTTGGTCGAGGTGTTAGCCACGTGCCACCTCCTTGGCGCGCCCCTTTAGGCCGAAGAACAGGGGTCCCGACCAACGAGTGCCCGTAATCGCGCGAGCTACTTCTGACAGCGACTTGTAACGCCGACCGCGGTAGACGACATCGTTGTCGAGCACAGTGACCCGGTGGCTGACCCCCCGCCACTCCCGGATCAGGACCGTTCCCGCGCCTGCNNCTGCACGGCCATCGCAAACACGATCAAGGATCCGCAGCGTGGCGGGCTTGAGAGCGCTCAACGCTCTCTCCTGGAGCCGGTACGCAATAGCCCTGACCATCATCACACGGCCGAGATGCGGCGGCGGATGGGCACCAAAAAGCGCAGTCCATTTCTTTCTTACAGCTGGCAAGTCGAGAGTGGGAAGGTGCGCAATCTCCTGCGCCAATTTTTCTGAGCCGTTAACGACGGTTGGCGGCCTTCCGCTTNNGTTCAGGTGTCCATGTGCGCTCTCTTCGCGCCACAAATCCAGTCGTTCTACGCGCGATTAATCGCCGGTATGTTTGAAAGAAACTGACACCGGATCCGATGAGAAACTTCGCGATCTTGAGTGTCGATGACGCCAGCCCCGCCGCCGGAAGATTCGAAATCCGAACCGTCTCAAGGTTCGACGGTCACCATTTTCGCGCCTCAAGTTAGCAAGAAAGAAAGCAGGACGGACAGGAAGACGCGAATCCAAGGCGAACAAATCCTCTCAAGTTTCCGCCGCCGTTTATTTCGAGCCGGAGCGCTGGCGTCAGGGCTTTCGGCAGGACCGCTAGGAGCGCAGACGAGCAAGACTAGGCGGATTTTGCTGAAAATCGCGGGATGATTGCTTCGAGTTTAGCCGCCGAGGCGCTGAACCGGTGCTCAATTCCATTCGCCGACCAGCACGAAGGGCGCCCAAAAGTATGGAGACGCCAGCGATTCCTGGTCGCCGGTGACGGTGCTTTTGATCCGCTTTCGCATCGTCTGTAGGCGCGCCTGACGCAATGCCTCAGGCTTGGTGAGCCCGCTCTTGAGACCCCGGTAGAAGGATTCCATGAACAGACTGGTAGACTCGTCGTTCACGTTCCAAAGGCTGGCAACGACAGAGCGGCTGCCCGCAAACAGGAAAGCGCTCGTCAGCCCGACGATGCCTTCCCCGCGAGACATCTTTCCGCGCGCGGTCTCGCATGCCGACAGCACGACGAGGTCCGCGTTCAAGCGAAGATTGTAGATCTCGGACATCTTCAGCACGTCGCTGTCAGGTGCGCCGGTACCATCTGGAGAAAAGATTAGAGCGGGCTGGGTAATCCATCGAACCTCGTCGCCCATGACGGCGTGCGTGGCGAAGTGAAGGGTGCGGTACTGGCTCAAGTCGAGCCCCAACAAAGCTCTCTTGGTGGCATTGCTGCCAAGATAGACAGAACTGGATTCTGGGCTGATTCCATAGACCGCTAGAATCGCGCGCACTTCCTCGGCCGAATAAGGGAGGCGATCAAAACCGACACCCATTTTTGCATAAGCACCGCGCGTGCTGAGCGCGATTTGGGAAGGCGCGGGAGTGGATTGAAAGGCTGGATCTCCGAAAGCTAACAGCGGGCGTTGAGCGGAGCTCGGATTGCTGCGGATGCTTTTAAGAGCGACAAGGACTGAGGCAGACGGTGCGTAGCTGAAGTCGTACTTCTTGCCCAAGTAGGGCTGAGACGCAAGAGAGTCCGCAGGCCCGTCCCGTTTCGCGTCGGCATCGATGATGGCTTCGAACGGCAAATAGAACAGGTCGGCATCTGGCACGACCACAATGTGGTGTTTGCCCTCGATTTGATCCCGGACGGGACCAACGAGATTGGCATAGAGTTGCTTTGCGAGTTGTACGTGGCTGTTTATCTGCGAGCTTCCGAATAGCGGTTCTCGAAGAGTCGGTAGGAATTGGTCCAATGTTTTGTCGATCACGTCTTGGGCGGGCAGCCGGTACACCCGGATCTGACGGTTCGTTATAACCCCTACCCCTGAGAATGACGGTCCGAGATCGTACTCCAGCAGCACCGTGTCGTCGTCGAGCAAAGCCTGAACGTCGGAGACTCGCACGGGTGTTGGCGATTCCATGCTCACGTATTTCGCATTTGTTGCGGCGATTTTTTCGTGAACCTGGCGCAGCTCCTCAGTTTGCTTAGTCAGAGCATCTTGCAAAGTCACTTTTCTGAGCTCTGAGACCGTTGCATCGGAAAACGCATTCTGGAGCGCCGAAATCTTTACTCGCACTGCGTCTTCTCGTCGAACCAGCGCTGGATCGACCCCTCCTCGAGCACGAACGCCCGCATCGTTCATGAGGTCCAACAGGGCGCGCGCCTTCCCTTGTTCGTGGTATGTGAAGGCCTGATTAAGCAGGTCAACGGATGGAGCTTTCGCGTACAGTTCGAGTGTTATACGTGTTAAGTTTTCGTACAGGCCCCACGCGAGTTCTTTCGAAGAAAGCTGCAGCTCGGGCAATCGTTGAGCGGCCCCGAATTCTTCTAGCACCTCTGCAGCCCGACGGTCATACTGGAGGGCCGCATCTAGTTGGCCCTGATCTTCGCAAACGTTGCCGATCCGCGAATAGATCCACATGACTTCGGGACTATTATATTTTTCCGCGATCGCTTGCGCTCGTCGGAATGCACCGAGAGCGTCCGCGTAGCGCGTTGCGCGCACGTACGCGTCCCCCAGAAAAACTGAAGCGAGAGCTAGTTTTCGGAGTGTCGGCTCACTCGGTGATAACTTCTGGTAGAAGCCCACAAATGATTCCAAGAGTGTTATTGCGTCAGACGTGTCGCCGTATTCAGCTTGTGTTTCGCCCAGAGCAAGGAAAAAGTCCCCGTTGAGAAACTCCATAGTCTTCGAGCGGTCGGGGAGGACGCTGTTGGCAAGCTGTTCGCCCTGTTGTTCGTATTTGGCTAGCGCGGATAGATCTCCGATTTGAGCTGCGAGGTAGTAGAGTCGAAGCAGCGCCGTCATTTGTGCATCGACGTCTCCAGCCTGTCGGCTTTCCTGAAGAGAGTAATCGTACCACTGGGCGGATGCTCGGTAGTCTCCGATCTGTCGATAGACCTCTCCGATCTTGTTTAGCGTGGCGGCAGTGTTCTTGTGATCTCCGACAGACCGATACTTTTCGACAGCGCGACCATAAAACTCGAATGCTTGGGCATAGCTGCCCAAATCTCGTTGCAGATTACCCTTCGCCACATACAAATCCCCTTCTATTTTCGTACGTAGCTGCGGATCGGGCGCACCCTCTAAGGACCGCGAGGCAACATCGATATACCGCTGTGCTTCTTCGAAGGCCCCTGCTTCTTCAGCTAGTTGCGCAAGACCGAGGGCTAGAAACCCATTCGTCGGAATGTTCCCAGCTTGAGCGAGCGCCAAAGGCAGGTTGACACTTAATTTAGTTGCTGGGTCGATGACCTGAAAAAGGCTCGACATGAGTACCGGACGGCCGTCTAACGTGTGTATTTCGTAGAGGTGGCCGCTGGGAACGCAGGCTCGCCAGGTCGGGTTCAAACGGAGACTTGCACTATGGCAGCGATTCGAGTCCGGACAATCGGGCAAACTATAGGTCGGCTGGCCCCAGATCTCGTCGCCGTTTGCATAGTGTATAAGCAAGTGATCGAAACGGTAGGGGTACTTGTACGGATAAAATTCGATCCGATTGCCGTTAGGAGCAACAAACGCGTCGTGCTCGTTCCAGCACCCTCGGGCCGGCACATGATTGAGGAAGCCACTTTGCGGGGAACGACCTGCTTGTGGCTGTTGGCTAATTGATGGTGCAGTCTCATCCGGAGTTGCAGAAGCGGTGTGGTCAGGTCGCTGTCGGAGATCTGTTGCTTCCGGAACCAAGTTTTGAGAATCGGTGCTCGAAGGCAAGCGATACTGCGCCTCGTCCGCCACCGCATCTCGATCCTCGTGGGCAGTGCAGCAAGCAAGTAAGAACAAAGCCAGCAGACTGCCAGACAGTATGCGATACCGCGTGCGGTAGAATCTTCGTCGTGGCTCTTTTGTCTGATACCTCACACTTTCAACGACAGAATTTAACTTGGTGATAAGGGATCAATCCCGTTTCAAACGCCCGAGCCACATCGGGGGCTAAACTGTCGAGCCGAATTTGGGTGTCAGGACGTTGGTACCGATCGATCTTGCTGCTCCCGGCCGACGAATATCCAATTAAATCAACCACCCCGTCGCAGTTCGTGTCATAATAGTAGGCTGTCTGTCGCCACTTCGGATCGACGCCTTTGAAAACGGTATCGAGTTTGTCCTTTTTCGAAGCGCCCATAACAGCATACTCAGGCATCTCCTGGTCGCCTTGGAGTACAAACCAAACATCTGGCGGCGGATTTTGAGATTGCATGTAGGCTCCGGCGAGGTTACCGCCGAAACGTTCGATACGGCTAATCTTGTCGTTCTCTTTAGCGGGCCCCTCAGTGACTCGGTTCGTCGGTCTTTTGAGAAAAGCTTCAATAGTGTCGCCTGCAATAGCGTAGTTCAGCCCCTCCCCTTCCATCCGAAAAGAGTTAATTCCGATGACTTGAGCCTTGTTATTGAGCAAGGGACCTCCCGAATTGCCGGGGTTTATTGCGGTCTGCGTCTGGATGACAGTTGCGCTATGCGCAATGTTTTCATCCTTCCATTTGTACTTTGGTCTGATTTGGCTGATGGTTCCTGTTGTATACGTCCATACCTCACCCTCGGGGTGCCCTATGGCATGGACGTCATCGCCGACCTCCAGTTTGGAAATGTCACCCATAGAGAGAGGATGCAGTAGCCGCGAAGGAGCCTCGACTTTCAGCATCGCTAGGTCGGAAGTCTCGTCTACCTTGATTGGTATCGCCGCGTAAGCAAGATCCTTGCGTACTTCAACACCTCGCTCCGGCTTGAAAACGACGGCAACCCGTTTTGCACCGTGGATGACGTGGTAATTGGTCAGAATCTCTCCAGTGCTATTTATAAGAATGCCGCTCCCGAGAGCTGTATCAGTCACGATTAGGACAGTGCCCGGCGCCGCCTCCTTGTAAACAGCGGTGTCGACGGCACCTCGTGTTTGTTCCAAAATGAGAGTCTTGGGTAGACTTTCCAAAGCTGCCAAAACACGCTCATTCAATGCTTGAGGGCTCGCCGAAACCGGTGCAATAGCGGGAACGATTCGCTTCGCAAATGCGCGCTCGGCAAAGGCTCCTACGCCTTCCTGAGCAAGTTCGCCATTGGACTTTCTCGGCTGAGAACCGACTCCAGAAGAATGCACTAGCACAAGTAGTAAGAGTGCGGCGACGGCGGTGCCAGCGACCCCCAGAACAACGCGAAAATCAGTGGCGAAACTCCTGACTGATTCGAACAATGAAGCGAGTCGTCCGTAGAACGACGGCTCCGCCGTGGAGGTCGAACTGGTCTCTGCTCGCACCATTGAGATCACGTGCTGCAAGAGCGCCGCGCTAGGTTCAGGACCTTGATCTTGGAGACGAGCTAGCTCGCGAAGCTCGATTAGGCGATTGATGCACGCGGGGCATGATCGAAGGTGCATCTCGATCGACTTGGAATCCGTCTGACGATCAGCGCTAACGAACGCCGCTGAACGCAGGAGAGGCAACCTCCTCTCGGCGTCAACGCTCTGGTCCAGAAAATCACCCAGCGCCCCGATCGTGGGGCAGTCAGGTCGCGACGTTTGACTGAGCTGACCGAGTATACGCCGATCAATTTCACTCATCGCGCAACGACCTCGAACTCCCGCGAAGCCGGCGGGTCGCGGAAATGCCCTCGGTTGCCGGACCGTATCGATGAATCAGTCCAATTCACCGGAACCCCATCGGCACCTATTCCTCAGTTCCATCGACCGACTCCCCGCTCTCATCCTTATTGATTATCGTATCATCGGGTGTGATCACCACGTCGTCACCAGATTGCCATGTCGAGGAAGTCCCAGGATCGTCCGACTGGTAGACTTCACCGGACTGCATGATGATGTGGTCGCCATCGCTGGATACCGTGTCGACGGTGTCATCGTCCGAGGCCAGCGTCGGTCGGGCGCAAAAGACAACTGCGCCGATGACTAGTCCCACTAAGAGCACCTGGTTGAATCGTCGCAGGGTGAACCACCTGCTCTCGGGCTGATGAAAACCAGTTAGTCGCTCGCTCCGAATCATTGTTTTCGTTCCTCCTATATGGGAGGACTCCTGAACCGCATTATTTTTCCCTGACTCCAGTAATACCCGCTTTCTCGAGACAGTCCGCGAGTGCTTCCTTGGCCCTGTGGTACTTCGACGCGACCGTTCCGTGGGGCAACCCCAGAGTCTCAGTTATTTCCTTGTAGGCGAGCCCTCTTTCTCTCATCCAGAAGATCTCTTGGTCGATCTGCAGGATCTGTTGGATGCATCCGCTTAACTTTGTGCGAATTTCCAGACTAATCGCTTGCTCCTCTGGTCCTGGCGAAGGATCGGTGAAGCTCTGAAAAGAGCCCAAGAGATCGCCGCCTTCGCTGGAGTCCATCGGTTGCTCGAAGACTTCGAGCTTCCGGCCGTGTTTTCGCAAACAGCTCCTGGCTTCATTCTCCGCGATCGTCTTGAGGTACGCGCGGAACTCGTGCTCGGAAGATCCCCGAAAGCTCTTGAGTCCCCCGTCCAGCAAGACCGTGAAAACGTCCTGAAAGAGATCGTCAAGCGCTTCCTTTTCGAGATTTCGAAACTTCTGCAGTAGACGCCAAATCAGGGGACCGTATTGGCGGACGACTGTCTCCCAAGCCTGCGCCTCTCTCGCTGAGGCTCGCGCGAGAAGTTCCCTGAGATCCATCGCGTCAGCCGGGGATTGCCGGATCTCGGAAAAAAATCTCTCTTCGGGAGTCTCTAATAGCCAAGAGCGCCGGTTTTGATACACAACACCGGCGCAAAAAAGTGGAGAATTCGACGATGTTGAGAACGAAGTGGTTTGGAAAAATAGTGCTCGCTGTCACCGTCACGCTCACGGCCTCTTCCCCCGCATGGGCTGCTCAGTATGTTCAAGGTTATTACCGCAGTGACGGGACCTACGTCCAACCGTACAGGCGAAGCGATTCCGACGGCAGTCCGTTCAACAATTACAGCTATCCGGGCAATCTGAATCCGTACACGGGCGAGGTCGCGCCGGGGAATCCAGACACCTATCTGCGCAACTACGAGCGCGACGGCGAATTAGGCGGCTACGGATCGGACTACAGTGTTGAGTCCGATGGCGGCTCCGGCGAAGACTGAACGACCTCCAACCGAAGCGGCGGCTCGTTAACGCGCACCAACGACGAGGAAGGTGAATGTCAATGAATCGGAAAACAGGGTTTTCTCTTTGGCCAGCAGTTGGGGACGAGAACGCGGCCGTCTTCGCCGCTCGTCAAGGATTTCATGCAGCCGTCTACTGCTCGATCGTGACTGCGATTTTCGCGGTGCTGGGCGGTTTCGGATTTCACATCATGGGTTTTGATCTGTGGTGTCTGACCGACGCCGGTCTCATGGCCGGATTGGCTTTCGGTATCCGACGGATGTCGAGGGTTGCTGCGGTGATTGCGCTGCTGTATTACGTCGCGTGCCGGATCGACCTTTGGGTCGAGTACGGCTTCCAGACCCCGATCATCGCTGCCCTTTTCATCTTGATGTTCCTGTCGGCCGTACGCGGGACCTTCGCGTATCACCGCTTCAATGCGAAAACGCGACGCGCGGCTCGAAGTCTTGGGTTCGCTTCGGGATTGAGCGGAGATCTTGCGACCGGGAGGACTATATGAAAACTCACAAGCGTATTGCGTGCGCAATCGCCCTCTTCGCCGCTTTAGCGGTGCCCGGAATTGCGATGGCAAGGGGATATCATCAGTACGCCCGGAATCACAGTCGGTCGCCGGTGAACGTGAGGAATTACGTCCGGCATAATGGCCGATTCGTCAGCCCATACGTCCGAACAGCGCCGAATCATACGAAGCTTGACAACTGGAGTACTCGGGGAAACACGAATCCGTACACAGGAAAGTTCGGGACCAAGTCGCCATTCTAAGAGTGAGACTCTAGCGGGCTCGGTAGGACGTGCTTCAACAAGGGTCAATCGTAGGGGGTCGGTACGAAGTTGTCGATTTGCTGGGTGGCGGCGGCATGAAGCAAGTTTGGCTCGCGCGCGACCGGCGACTCGGCGGCAGAACCTGCGCTCTCGCGGAGATGATCGACTCTTTCCGGACCGCGACCACACGCCTGGCGGCGGAGGCAGCGTTCAGGCGGGAGGCCGAACTTCTAGCGAGCCTCAGTAACGAACACATTCCGCGAGTCTACGATAGCTTCAGCGAGGGAAGCGCACATTATCTGGTGATGGAGTACATGCGAGGAGAAACCCTCGATCAGACGCTGAAAACCGCTGGCCGATTGACTGAACAGGTCGCAAGTAATGTCGCGCTCCAAATTGCCGAAACCCTGCATTATCTGCATTCGTGTAACCCTCCTGTGATCTATCGCGATCTGAAGCCGTCGAATGTGATTCTCGAGCCCTCGGGTCACGTCATTCTGGTGGATTTCGGCATTGCTCGCCTCTTCCAGGCTCCGGCTACCGTGACCATGGTCGGTACACCAGGATACGCCGCTCCGGAACAGTGGAAGGGGAGAGCCGAGCCTCGCTCCGACGTATATGCTCTTGGAGCACTGCTCCATCAATTGCTGAGCGGACGCGATCCGACATTAGAGCCGCCGTTCAGTTTTCCGCCGCTGCAGGATCTGTGTCGTGGGTGCACGCGCGAAGTTGCCACCTTAGTAAACGACTCGCTTAAGTACGACCTCAGCGACCGCATCTCCAGCATCGCGGTATTTCGAAAGAGGCTCGTCGAGGCAAAAAAAGCTGCAACAATCGGCAGTGCTGGTGTGCGAGCCTCCCATGCACCAACTGTCCAGATTTCTAAGCTCCTACCGGCCTCGAATCCGGCGCTAGATTGGTTGCGACGCAATTCGAGTTCCGTGATGGTTTCGGCTGCCGTTGCGGGCCTCATCGGGCTGGCATTTTGGAACAATCTCGGATCTAACGCCTCCGCACCTGCATCGTCTCCGGAACCTAGCGCAATCGCGTCACCTGAGCTTTCCAGATCTTCGCCGGAGGAATCGCCAGCGCCCATAGCCAGTCCGAGCAGTTCTAGAATTCGCGTCAGTAGACATCGCGTGAAGCTACACGTCAGAAGCGGTCCCGATTCACATCGGTATGAGGCCCCGGTGGCGATCACGAAGGTCCCGGCGCCAATGACGACCACTCCGCGTGGCGAGCGAGTGTCCATTGGCTCAGGGCATTTGGAAGACGCGCGCGCCGGGGGGTACTTCACGATAGACTCTACGAAGGACGATGTTCTTGCGATTCAGGGTACACCTGACAGCTTCGCTGAGAGCACCTTTCGTTATGGCTTTTCCCGTGTATATTTTGACGGCGATGGGCACGTGACGAGCTGGGAAAACTCTGCACTCAGCGAGCTAAAAGTTAAGATGCTGCCGATGGCCACGTCGCATCGGAGCTTTTTTACAGTTGGTTCGAGCAAGGACGATGTGCTGGCTGCGCAAGGCACTCCCGACAGCTTCACCGAAAGCGCATTCCGATATGGCTTCTCGCGTGTATATTTCGACGGCGATGGCCGAGTAACGAACTGGGAGAACTCCGCACTCAAAGAACTAAAGGTCAGGATGCGGGCGACGGTCCCGGTCGAGAGCAGCACCTTCACAATTGGTTCGACTAGGGACGAAGTACTCGCTATCCAAGGCACTCCTGATAGCTTCACCAACAGCATGTTTCAGTACGGTTTCTCTCGAGTCTATTTCGACCACCAAGGTCGAGTTACGAATTGGGAAAACTCCGCACTTAGGGAACTAAAAGTCCAAATGGTTCCGCATAGCGGTGAGGATCGTTGAGACTAGTGCCGAGGCTTCTGCGCTGACGGCTCGCCGTGCACAGCGATTCTGTTCTCGCCTACGACGATAAAAGGAGCCCAAGCGAATGGATGCGCAAAGTATGCGTACTGTTTGTTCTGTTTCATCACTTCCAACATCGCTCGTCTGAGCGTTTCAGCGTGCGACAGAGATTTGTTCTTCGCGTACGAGACGAGCGCAGCGGTCATCAGCTTCTCCGTTGCCGCGTCGTCCACGCTCCACTGCGAGACCAAGAGAGATCTGGCGCCCGCGTAAAAGAACGCGCGAACTAGAGCGGAGAGCCCTTCACCGGTACCGTTGGACGCCCCGGTGTTGCACCCAGAGAGGATCAGCCAATCGTTTTTCTCAAACTTGAGCCTCAGAATATCGTTTGTCCCCAAAAGCCCATTATCTTCATCGGTCGGCCTAGGAGGTGGGGTAAGGACGAGGGCTGGGTCTTTCAAGCCGGTGATCTCGCCAGCAATCAACGCGTGGGTCGCGAAAGCGACGATTCTGGCAGCACGTAACCGATCACGACTGAGCTTCGTGACCCATGGTTTCGACGCTCGTTCCTCCATAAAAAGGCTGTCTTGCGTATTGGCTCCGAGCGCTTTCGCCTCTGCTATTAGCTCGCGGCGCGTCCCCGGCAGTCGCGCCAAGGCGCGTATGGCGCTAATCGCTAGAGTGCCTGTCGATGTGAGCATGGAGCCGCCCCGTTGAGCACCCCTGCCCTCGAGAAGCGGATCGCCAAAGCCGATGAACCCTTGATCATTTTTCGATGGCGCCTTTGATTGATCCGGTACGGCTTTCGCCTCTCCGCGGAGCGCACGCAATGACGTAGCTGAAGGTAGAACGCTAAGTGCGAGATTCTGCTTCGTGAGCCAAGACATCTGGGGATAGAGGGTTTCCAAATCCTCAGATGTCGGGGCACTATGCTTTTTGTAACGCTCAGCGAGCGCACCAAACGCTTCGCCGTGATCGTTGGTGATCAAGGCCGAAAACGGGACCCTGAGCAGCAGATCGTCGGGCACAAGAAGCAGCGACTTGACCCCGACCAAGTCCTGCTCGAAGGGCTTCAGTGTCTCTGAATAGACACCGTAGGCATCGATAACGTCGAAGGGTCTATTTGGGTCGAGACTCAGGCGAATGCGATCTATCGCCGCGGCAAGTTCGGCGCGTTTCACATCGATGTCGCGGTATATCAGCGATCTACCGGGACGGAGCAACCAGACAATCAGGCGGTCATCCAGACTCAAGTAGGAGATCAGCGCTTCGTCGGAATCGAGCAACTGCGCCGCAGTTGAGGAATCGATAGGGTCGGGTGCCGTGAGATCCGCATAGGCCGGAAATCTGCGGCGCATTTCGTCGTCAGCCTCATGAAACTGAGTACTAAGTTTGGCTTCCTCTTGCTGCAGTCTCGATAGTCGATCTGGATCGCGTGGCGCACCGGGTTTTCCATATTCCTCCGTCAGTTTCTTCGTCGTTGCTCGCAGACGGTCGCGCAATTGCTGCGCACGATTCACTAGAGCTGCTATCTCCGGGTCGCTGGGCGCAGATCGCGCCGCTGCGCGAGCAAGAGCCAACTGAGATAAGCCGGTACGTATCTGCTCGGAGACAATGAATGCTTGTGCATACGCTGCAGCCGAATCATGTCCCGGCAGGGGATGCCGAGCGACAACGGCGAGCAACCTGGCGTAATCTCGGAGGCCTGAATTGCCGTTTTTCAGAAGACTGATGAGAGCATCGTCATTCAGCCCAGCGTCG
This sequence comes from Deltaproteobacteria bacterium, assembly GCA_003135855.1. Lineage (GTDB taxonomy): Bacteria > Desulfobacterota > Binatia > Binatales > Binataceae > Binatus. The sequence goes on along the minus strand of PNBD01000126.1, from coordinate 24,587 downwards.
GCGCGACGAACGCTTATCAGGCTTTGGCGCGCGCGTTCATAGAGGGCGAGCGAAGGTTCAGTTCTGCCCGAAGCAGCCAACACGGCCGCCAGACGGCTCAGACTTTCAGCGAGTTCGGGGTGACTCGAACCGAGGGTGCTCTCACGAATAGCAACCGCCCGTTCCAGAAGCGGCTCAGCCTCCTGATACCGCCGCTCCTTTTCGTACAAAGATCCCAAGTCATTGAGCGATTCAGCTACATACCGGTGTTTGGAGCCGAACGCTTTCTCGCGGATGTCAAGTGCCTGCCGGTACCTTTGTTCCGCCGATGGATAGTCTCCTTCGGTTTCGGAAAGGATGCCCAGATCGCGTAAGGCTTCCGCAACATTCGGATGCGAAGGTCCGAAAGTCTTCTGAAATATACTCAGCGCCTGTTCGAGAAGCGGCCCGGCCCTGAGATAGTCTCCTTCGTCTTCGTACAATTCCGCGAGGTCAACATTGATCGCCGCTAGTTTGGGATGCTCTGGCCCGAGCACCTCCTGGTATATGGTGATCGCGCGGCGCTCAAGCGGAATCCCTTCGGCGTAACGACCTTCCGCATCGTAAAGGGTTGCGAGATTATCGAGCGTTTCCCCAACCTGCCAGCTCTTCGGTCCATCGGCTTTCTCTCGAATCGCCAACGCCTTCAGGTACAATTGCTCCGCTTGCGGATACTTGCCCTCATCGTCGTACAGCGTTGCCAAATCGTTCTCGATCTCGCCGATCTCTGAATCGCCGGCTGGAAAATTGTGTTCGCGGATGGACAAAGCACGACGATAGAGTATCTCGGCTTGGGGATACTTGCCTTCGTCGTTCAGCACGACTGCTAGATGGTGAACCTTGGAGGCCGTTCTCGAATTGCGGTGTCCGAGAACTTTTCCGTCGATCGTGATTGACCGCTCCAACAATTTCTCTGCTTCTTCAAAGCGAGCCTCGTCGTAATAGACGGTCGCCAGCGCGTCTAGGCTTTCAGCAACGTCGGGGTGGCTCGGACCGAGCAGGCGCTCTCGGATTGTTAACGCTTCGCGGCAGGCCCCTTCTGCTCGGGAGTAATCTCCCGAACTCTCAAGCGACGAACATCGATCGGCCAACGTCTTTGCTTCGAACAACCCGTCTCTTGGTGCCGACTCAGACTTTGACGATCCAGGCACGAGGGTCGCGATAACGGCTGCCACAAAAGTCATCGCGATGCGATTTCGGCGAGTGCGCTCGTTTTGGGGCCGCAGGAACCGAAGTAGCCCGCGCATTTTCGCCCGCGAGAGTGCACCGCTGTTGGATGGCGTCACAGTACAGCCCGAGGAGGCCGCGCGAAGCCGACGCGAGAATTGCAGCCGACTCCCAAGCAGAGTAAGACTTCTCGCGACCTCTGAAATATCATGGCCACCGTTGGGGAAAGCCACCAGACGCACCTGCCCACCCGAGTCTTAGAGACATGGCAGATCGAACAGGGCAAGAGTAGATTCCGAAGAACCGCTGGATGTAGGTTCACTGGTACCAGTGGTGAGACGGAAGATAGTTCTTATCTCTCAGGCTAGTCTGTAGAGCGGCGCATTCTGCGTTCCAACTACTCAACGGACTGCCGCGCACTAATTTGAGGACCTTTCCAAAAAACGCGGGTTGGAGATGATCCGCCGCGAGTCCCAAAAGCACAGATCCGAAATTCATGCAGGGGGTCGGAATTCGAACGCTAGAGTACAGGGTACCTATCGGTGGCGGTTCGATCGTCGCACGAAAGCCTAGCTTTTCCAAATCGCTCCACGGAAAGTCCCCGGTGCCGAACTGGGCGTGGAATACGGGGTGGGCCGACTGGATTGGCAAAACAAAATCGTAGTGCAGTGCCAGCAGAGATTTGGCAGTGTTTCCGCTCAACGTCGAGTACAACACCTGCACGCTCGATCGAGACATGCGACCGTCTTCGCGCGAATATGTTTCGCTGCTTTGAGTTATTATGTGAACTTTTTCCTTATTAGAGGATGCCTTATATCTCCACTCAGGAAAATAACAGAGTGTCCTGATGACCAAGTCTCTATGCGTGCAGGCTGCGTTGTCTAACTGTATGGTCCAACCGTCGCTCGGCTTGCACACCGCCCCCGCACTGTTACAGAGTTTAAGAAAGCCATGCCAAAATGTTTGGTAGACTTTTAACAGTTCCTGTTTCTTCATTGGGTCAGAACAACCCTAGCCACGGTCCCAACTGCTCGTATACATCCTTGCGCACACGCGCCAAATCTGCGCCGGGAGGAAACCAGCTTATGTTTCCAATGGAGTTCTCTTCGCTTACGGGAACCTTCGTGACCATGCAGTAGTAACCTGCCCGCTTCCCTGTTTTGCTATCCACGCAATGGGCCACACGCTCTTTTAGCTTCTGAGCCACAAATTCGTTGCCGGTTTTCGCTTTGCCCAAAACCTCATCAAGAGTCCTTCGCCACCAGCGCGGGTCTTCGGGATCTCCAAAGGGACCACTATATGAAGCCACCCTGAATAATCTCTTCACGGTCGCTTTCTCAAAGTGACTCACCGCGATATCGAGGTAACTTGCTGCGGCTACTGAGTTCACTAGCAGGCCCGGAAAGCGCAAAATTGAATCGTAAAGCCAGTAGCCGAGGACACTCGGCAGGCGCTTTCGAAGCTCTTGTGATTTTTTTTTGGTCGCGGCAAATGGCAAGATTTCCCCAATCATCTTCTGATCTCCCGAAGCATACAAAGCAATTTGATCAGCAGATTCAGGGTGACCCAAAATGCGGCCCATCATTTCAGCAGGTGTACTCACACCGTCGCGGCCGGCATTTCCACTAAGTAACGCATCAAGTTTGGTCGCAATCGCAAGAAACCCTTTGGCCAACATGGCAACCTTGGAACCCAACTCGGCTATTTCCGAGGATTTCAGAACGATTTGAGCATCGCCCCAAGACCGCTGACGTTCGAATACATCATCGTCCGATGCACCTCGAGCGTATTTGCAGATCGGTATCCCAAGCTGGGCTGCCGCCTTCGAGACGTTGCTTTCTGAAAGGCCCCTGTACCCGGACGTCTTTGAGAGATCGCGATCCGTCACCCAAAGAGTGGCACCCCCATACCCCTGTGATTGGATTTCAGCTGCCAGCCGGTGCTCATAGGTAAAGGCTCGACTGTTTCCGTCCGTCACAGCTGGAGTGAAGGTAAGCACTTCAGCCCGCCGCGGCACGTGCTTTTTGATTTCAGCCTGTACCTTGCGTGCCGTCGCCCGGTCGTCTTCGAACAATACGATCTTCATTCCGCTCCTCCTCGCTAGGTTCGCGGAAATTGGACCTGAAAACACGTGCTGTATTCTTTCGGCGCGTCAACGAGCCGCACGTGTCCGCCTGTCTGCTCAACCAACTGTCGAACAAGGCTCAGTCCAAGCCCCATCCCGGAGCCTAAAGGATTATTCAGCCTTGACGTCGTAGTGAAGAGGGGATCCCAAACTCGGTCTCGAAGATTGGGGGGTATTCCGATGCCGGTGTCGAGTACTTCGAGAATGTGCCACCTCTCTTCGTTTTCGGCTCGAAATAAGATCTTCGAAGATTTCTCCGACGACGGCGCGGCCACGATAGCTTTCAGCGCGTTTGTATATAAGTTCAGAAGGATTCCACTATAGACCGTGACTGGCATACGGGGAGCCTCAAGAGAGTTGTCAATGTCGCAATCGACCGAAATTCCACGCGTGCGAGCAAACTCGCCAAATTTTTCGATTATACGTTTGACCTGCGGAGCAACCTTGAAGGAAGTGACTTGGCCCTTTTGCGTAGCGTCGATGAATGTCTTCGTATAGTCGAGGTGCGCTTCCAGTGCACGGTAACTGTGCTCGATCTCGGTCACTTTGGGCGTGAGCGAGGGATGCTTCACCGCAATTTTCCGCAGCTCCGTAAGCGCCTCATCCAGAGACGCAAGAATCTTTGATGCCTCGTGCGTCATAAAGCCCGCGACGACCCCTAGAGCGCTCATCGTCTCGAGTTTGCGGCGCGCCTCTCGGTCATACTCCTCGACCTCGGTCAGCTTACGTGCCAGGCCACTGTACTCTTCGACCAGTCGGGCCTTGTCTGGTTTCGTTAACGTCGGACTGTTCTCGATGTATGTGACCGCCGCTCTTAAGTCCGCTCTGGTCTGGCGGGCCGCTTCCTTGGCGCGTTCTTCTGCCTCTCGCTGCTTGCGTATCCGGTCCTGAAGAGCCAGAAATTCGATCCCGCCGCGAATTACATCGCCAAGCTGCTTGAACGCGTCGTTGGAAAGGAAACCTTCACGGTCCATGGATGTGACTAGATCGCGATCAGTGCGAGCACCAGTAGCAGCGGACTCCACAAAAACGGCTCCGACGAGTTGGAAGTTGGACGGGAGGTTCAGCATAGGATTCTCGCCGCGTAAGCGAGCCTCCTCAGGAATCGGAAACCTCCGGCGTGAAATCGTTGATCGCCAGTTCCTCTCGTTGTGAGCACCGTCGGCGTCCAACATCAGCCAATCATCGTCTTTCAATCCATAAGGAGGGATACGAAACCCATGGTCGATAACCGCCACGCCACAATTGTTTCTAACCCAAGTCCAAGCGTCGCGACCTTTGACTTCCACCGCGCTAAATACACCCGCGCGCCTGGGAAAAAAGCGAATATCGGCAACGACCCCGTTGCGAATACGGGAATCAAGTTGCGCGTTGAGGTGGGAAGGCTTTGCACTATCATCAAAACTTACCGTGTACGTCAGGGAGCGACCACTCAAATCGATCGAAAGCCTGCCCCAGGCATGCTCAAGAACCTGTCTTGCTAGATCAAATTCTTTTTCATGCGAGCCGGTATCATCGGGTAGGATTGCGCGAAATCCGGGATCGCGACCCTTAGGATCGCTTTGCTTCCTAAACCGACCACCATCCAATCCGCTCAGCGGTGATACAATCTTGAGAACCGCGGTTCGAAAATCAGAGGACTTCGCGAATGTTGCATCAACTCTGAGTGAATGGACGGTGAGAGTCGTTCCTGTAGGTTCGCTTTTGTCGACCCTAAGGAGTTGGTAGGGGATCTCGGCATCGCTTAGATTTTCGTTTTTATCGAGCTTTTGCCAATCGAAATCAGCTAACAGCCGGGTGAGACACTTTCGGTTCTCGTCCCAAGCTACAGAGTCAAGGTGCAGACCGTTCCCTAAGAACCGAACAGCGAAGCGACCAATACCCTTTTGTCCTGTAAGGTGCCGTTTGTGTTTAACGGACACGCGTTCAAGCAGCTTGTGGGAAGTTGCAATCCGCATCCAGCGACTCGAAAACTGCTGGAATGTCATGCCGGTGCCATCATCTTTGATCAATAAGCTTGCTTCATTGCCCGCCAGCGAAACGCGACATTCGGTTGCGTCCGCATCATAGGAATTCTTTATCAGTTCCACGAGAGCAACTTGCGGGCTTGCGACGAGTCGCTCTCCCAGTTCCTGAAGCAGGCGCCCCTCCGTCTGAAAGGAGATGTTTCCGCTATCGAGTTGCTGTTCGGCCATTTGCGTGCGCTCTAGACCAAGTCGCAAGGACTGAGTTCAACTGTGCGACCTCGACCTTCCGTAGTGTCCCGGCATGAGCGACGACTCGCCGTTCGAAGTTGAAATCCGCGAGAAATTTTCGCAATGCGCGGATCGGTAATCGTAATCTCTCTGTGTGCACACCATAGACTGAGCCCACGGCCTGGGCCCCGATAGCATTTACCACAACTTTCGGGCCATGCCTCATGAATCCGGAGAGCAGCAGCAGGCTTGGGATCGGACCGAACTCAAAGCGGTACCAGGGTTTTTGGTGCAAACAGGCATAAGTCTGTCGGTCTCGGACGGGGATCGACCTCAAATAGCAGCGAATTCTCTTGCTCGGCCGACGACCAAACGACTTGATCAACCAGCATCGCCTTCCCGCACGAACGAAATGACGCTCAAAGTTTCTCAAGTTCAGCTCTTTCACCTCTTCAGGCAAATGTCTGAGCGTCGTTACGCACGGCACGAGGTCTCTTCGTGAGAGTCGCGCCTCCCGACGTGCCTCATCTGTGAGCGTGAACGTCTTTTGACCGCCTGGACTGATGCCGCGGCGCGCCCATACCGAACCACGTCGCGAATGGGGGAGAATTGTGTACTTGGTGCCGCTGATTCCTTTACGAACCCTAGTAGTTAGGCCAGGAAGGACGTCATGGTATTTCCAACTTCGGTCTCTGCTTTCCTTGTCTATGATGGTGATAGATGCAGTTGTCAGGACGTCCTCAAAAATTCCTAGCTTGAACCGAAATACTGAAACACTCCAGCCATTGTCTTCGATGTGACTACGAATCGGACGGGCCGACGGCCGTGAGACCCATTCGAATGGTAGGATCAACGCCACCAGCCCATCCGGCTGAGTTTTCAACATGGCCAAGCAGAGAAAATAGAGATAGAGATTGCTCTTGCCACTCAATTGCACGCCCAATTCCCGTCGAATCCGGGCTGTCGCTCGCTGCCTCCATTCATCTTCGATGTCGTGATGACGAACGTAAGGCGGGTTGCCTATGCAGGCATCATATCCGTATTCTTTCAGTCGAAACGCGCATGTCGTGTGCATGCGGGCGTTTTGAGGAAGGCGAATGCCTCTGCACGCTTGCGGGTCGATCTCCACGCCGTCATATTTTGAATAGTTCCCGCCGCACGCGAAACGTCCATCTCCGGCTCCTAGGTCCAAGATCTGTCCAGGCTTCGGTCGGAACTCCCGCACCAGCCTCCAGAATAGTGATATCACCTTCGGTGGAGTGCTGACCTGTGACCGTCGTAGCTCATAGGAGCTCTTCGCAATTCTCATCTTTCTTAACGCATTCCCTGGTTCGTAAACCATACGGTCAAAAGCGATTGTTGATCAATGAGCGCCCTGCACGCGCTAAACCCCATCTCGCTGACGTGTGATTAATCCTGGAAAACGGTTCGTCTCAATTTTGGCTCGACGGGTAGATCTTGAGCAGTCGACGCGCAACTGACTGCTCGTCGATGGGCGCTGCGCTGGATTCGTCACGGACCAGGCTGTGGCTGGTGTAGCCTTCAACGAGAAGCTGCCGCCCGACGCTCCATCCAAGCCCGATTTCGATTGCAGATTGTCTGCGCCGATTGAGCCACCGCTGCGGCGTCTCCTCGAAGGCGGTGGAATAGTACCTGAGTCCCAATTGTTCGGCGGCCGGCTTTGCGAACCTGTAGAAAAAATCCGCCAAGAGCGGAGGGAACCCCGGGGCTGGCACAATCCTGCCGGGATGGAGGAACACCTCTCCAAAGCAGATAGCCTCCGGATTCTGTTCGATTGGAAAAACAAGGTCGTCCGACAATCGTCGCCAGCGGATAGCGCAACGCCGGCTATCCGGAAAACCTCCGTTGATTCGGTTCTCGAATTCAAGATCGCGGTATGCCTCGGGCGGCAGGAGCGACTCGATGGTCGGAAGGAAATTCTTGAGAGCCTCGGGTTTTCCGAGCACGGCCAAATCAAGAAACGCTTGCATAAGAACCTCCCGCACTGAACCCGTTAGAGCCGCTACCGGTAGAGCCGACTAAACCATTTGGACCAAATGTACAAATGGGCGTCGCAACCTAAACCCTCACCATGTTCCGCGATTCCTGCGCAGGTAGCGCGCAAGACTCCCCGGAGCCATGCGTCCAAGCGCCTACTTCGCAGCGGACTGAGGTCGTCGTCATGGTTTGGCCGCTCGTCCATCCCGACTGCAAGGTTTCCCGGTATAGACCAGTCGCTCCTCTACCAAGTGCCTCGGTTTTGGCGGAAGTAGCGAGCGAGACTTCCGGGTGCGAATCCATCAAAGCGTCCGCGCCGTGAAGGGTAATCTTCGGGATGATAGGGCGGCTCGCCGGCCTCTTGGCGCGGCCGCGGGAGATCGTTGATCGAGCGGTATTCATAGCGTTGCGGCGGCTTGCACAACGCAAGCATCAGCGCTTCGGCGCGATCGGGCGACGGAACCCCTCGCGCGCGGGCTTTTTCTTTCGATTCGATTTTCATCCGCCCCTGCGAGTCCAGCTCATAAAGTAGTCCCGACAGCTGCCCGATGGTCTCCTCGTCCACCAGTCCCTCGACCAAATCACGTTCGAACGCATCGGCAAGCGTTTGATAGAAGCAGGCCTTCAGATTCACGAAGCGCCGCGTCGGATCATTCTCTTTCATCTGCGGCTTGCTCTCACACGTCATGCCGACGTTGATCAGCTCGACCGGAAAGCGGCAATCGCGCAGATGCAGGCCGAAATTGTGGCCGATGCCGACCGCATCAACCCTCACGAGGGAGAGACGGGTCCGGAACTCATTGAGCAAGCTGACCACCTGCCCGCGAGTGTCTTCACCCCGCCAGGCTCCCAT
>PNBD01000126.1:0-16132 GCA_003135855.1 Deltaproteobacteria bacterium | reverse complement strand
TCATTGCCGTGCCACCAGGCCAGGTATTGCTCGAAGACCCAGCGCCTGGTCACCAGATGCGGGAATGGGTTGTCGTCGAGCGGACTCCGCTCGGCCGGATCCATTTCGAGCAGTTGTTCGAGGCTAAGTCCCTCCAAATTGGGCGAATCGAACGCACCGATGGAGAGACACTTCCACAGCCCTCGTTCCTTGGTGAATGCATCGTAGAACGGACCTGACGGAATGGTCGGGTTGCCGGCCATGACGGTATGAACCCTGCCGCCGGCCATGGTGCCCGCAATCGCGTCGAAGATTTCCGGCTCGATCCCCGGTGCTTCGTCGGCAATGATCAGCACCTGCTTGCCGTGAAACCCCTGAAAGTTTTCGGCCTGATCGGTCGAGAAGCCAAACGCGAAATTGTTGTCGCCGCGGAACTTGACCTCGGTGGTCTTGAGCTTGGGAAACGGAACATTCGCGTGATCGACCAGGCGGTGGATCTCAAACCAGAGCTGAGTCCGTACCTGCCGCAGCGTGGCCGAGGTCGTAAGCACGATGCCTTCGGGATACCGCGCCAGCCACCACAGAGCGACGACCGCGAGCGTGAACGTCTTGCCGACCCCATGGCAGGCTTTGATCGCGGTGCGCCGGTGCGCCTTGATCGTCTGCACGAGCTCGACCTCGCGCGCCCAGAGATCCACTCCCAGAACGTGGCTCGCAAAGTGAACCGGTTCCTGAATCACCCGGCGGACGTATTCCTTCTGCTCGGACGTGAGCTCGGTTGTTTCATTTTTCATCGGCGATTGGTCCTATTGCTTCGAGCAGTTGAACGAGGGTCAGCGGCTTGCCGTCCTTGCCGGTGAGCTCGTGCTTCGTCGGCGCGCTATAGCCGTGGGTGCGAGCCATGTGACCAAGTACCTTCGTGGCGACCTCGACCGCCCGCGCATTGCCTTTGCGGATCGCAGGCTGAAGATTCAGGTAGAGTTCCTCGCAACGCGAGTTGTCTAGCTTGCGAAGCTCATCGATTGCGAGCGAGGGCTCGCGCGCAATCGCTTTACGGAATGCCTTGTGGCAAGCCTGTCGGGAGATCTGAAAATCAGGCGGGAATTCCACGCCCTCGGGGACAGTCACGATCGCCTGTGCCTGGCGCCGACCCACGCGAGTGATCTGCTCGGCAATTGAGTCGAACGACACGCCCATACGCTTCAGATGAAGCGTCTCTGCCTCGACCCATCGTGCCCGCAGAACCGCTTCTGACACGACCACCGGCTGTCTCGCACCTCGCCAGGTTCCATTCGGATGGCGCTTCATCGATGATCCACCAGCTCGGGCTTGAGACCTAGGGCCGCCATGCGCTCCAACGCGACCGCAACGAAAGGCTCAGACTTTTCTATCGCGTAGCACCGACGCCCAAGGTTTTGAGCTGCGACCAATTGCGAACCGCTGCCAGCGAAGGGTTCGTAGCAGATCTCGCCGGGTGAGGTATGCATTTCCATCGGCAGCGAGAACAGCCTGCAGGGCTTTGAGGTGGGATGAGCGTCGGTCTCTATTTCAGAACTCGGAACCGCCCAGATCGTCGTCGGAAATTCGCCCGACCGCTGGCCTACTTCGGCTCTGAACGTGCGCGGCTTCTCGCCCTTGATCCAACCGAAAAAGCAGGGCTCGTGCTGCCACAGATAGGTCGAGTATGTCAGCACAGGCCGACTCTTGACCCAAATAATCTGCTGATGCACGAACGCTTCGAACTCGTTCCAAATCGATTCGAGCATCGCCTGGCGGCGCGATGCATGCCAGCAATACCAGGCGGCGTTCCGGGTGATCGCGTGACGGATCGCCGCGCTCACGAAGCCGCGATACAGCTGAACGCCCGTCTGTTCGATGTTCTTGACGTCGGCGCAGTTAGCTTCCACGTACTGGCCGGACCAGTCCTTATCGCGGTTCGCGACACCCTTGTTGCCCCAACTCTGCGGATGTGAGCCGCCCGTGTAGCCCACCGCATAAGGTGGATCGGTTGCGAACAGCACGGCCCGCTCGCCGTCCATCAGCCGCACCACGTCCTCGGCCTTGGTCGAATCGCCACAGAGCAACCGGTGATCCCCGATCTGCCACAGCTGCCCGGCCGCCGTGCCCCACTTCCTTTGAAACTCGCCCGCCTTATTGATCTGTGCTGGTGGCTCGTCGAGCTCCTTCGGTTGGTTGACTAGCTGCCAGGCTGCCTCGCCCGCGAACTTCTCAAGCATCGCGCCCACGGCCTGACTATCCAATCGGACGCTGGCCAGCAGGGACTCGAGCCTGGTTTGATCGGCAGTCGCCATTGCACCCAGCGGATCATAGGTAAGCAGCAGCTTTTCGGCCTCTTCCGCCGTCAGATCGGTGACCAACACGCCGACCTCGCGCTTACCCATTGTCTCGACGCGAAGGTGGCCATCAATGATCTGCAAGCGTCCGTCCTTGAGTTCACGCGCGATAACTGCGCCGGCAAAGCCGATCTCCTTGAGCAAATCGCGAAGCGCGCTCGCCTGCACGTCCGGATGGGTCCTCCAGTTGGCCGGATGGGGCACTAGGTCGCACGCGCGCACCTTCCGATATTCTTTGACTCGATCGAGTATTTTCGTGCCTGCCACCTCAACCTCCTACGGCTATCACCAATTCCAACATCCGGCCTGGCGCATCGTCAGCTTTTTAGCAGAGCATGTGACAAGAGTCTCAGCTGAGCGCGGCGTCGGCGTGGGCTTGATTGTTCCTCGATAGGTTGTGGTCGTAGGCTCGCAAAAGATCGCGCGTGAACTCCATCTCACAAACAAGCCTGCTGGCTTTCTTTTCCGACCAACGGTCCCTCAGTAACCAGTCTTCCAGCAAATCAGCGTAGTGGTTGTCGGTAGGATGATTGTGCAAGTAGATCAGGAAAATGAACCATCGCAGCCTGTCGCATGGATGCGTCACTGACTTGTTCGCAATGACCGAGAATACTTTCAGAAAGTGTACCGCCGTAGTGCCGAGGACTTCCTCGAGGCCGACATCGCTGAACGAAAGTGGTATTGTCGAGCCATTCGCTGACGCTTGATCGCCGCTGGATCGGTGGTGGTCGTATGCTGGCAGAAGATCTCGGGCAAACTCTAACTCAGAAATAAGTTTGTCGGCTTTGTCCTCTGGCCAACTGTCTTTGCGTAACCGATCTGCTAGCAAATCAGAGTAATCCGAGTGTGTAGGACGATCGTGCAAGCTGATGAGGAAAGCGAACCATCGGCAGCGGTCGCCAGGTTGCGTCGCTGACTTGTTTGCAGTCTCCGAGAAGGCTTTCAGAAGCTGTGCCGCCTTCGAGCCGAAACCTTCTTTTATGCCCAGTTCGTCGGACGAGAGTTCTACAGCCAAGCTATTCTGTGACGCCGCGGGCTGCAGGAATCTCAGGTAAAACTCGGTCAGAATCGAGTTATACTGGTCGCAAGAAAGCTCACGACCGTTCGGCACGATGTTTGAGACGCTTACACCGTAACTCTCGGCGGTCATCAGCAGCACTACGGCCGGACATTCACCGTTCGAAGAGCGGAGGAAGCAAAAGATTGGTTTACGAAATAAGGGTGAGAATTTTGACTCCCGCATTCGATCGCGAGACCAGCCGTGAGTCAACAAGGTTTCAATTTGCGAGATCAGCGGATCAAGCGAATCGCGCCCGCAGAACACCGATAAGTCACGAAACATCTTCACGCTATTTTCCTCTTATGGTTCCGAATGCGTTTGTGGGTCCAAGTTCGGCCTATTACCCCAGCTCAGGTGGAAGCCACCCGTAGTAGCCCCTGTACAGTCGATCCAGATCGCGAAGATCTGGAGCTGACTCGCGGTCTTGTCAGGGCTCACCCATTTTTGACCGATCAAACCGCTGTCGCTGTTATAAGTGGACAATTTTGTTGCCACCCCTCTCTCCCTGTCCACGAGAAAGGTAAGCAGACAACGTTCCCAAAACTATCCAGAATCAGCACCGGGAGTTCGAGGTCGGGCGTCGTCTCGGCACGCAAGTGACCATCGATCAGCATCAACTTTCCGTCGGGCAGCTTCCGGGCGAGCAGGGCATCGGCGTAGCCGATTTCCTCGAGAAGTCCGCGCAGCGCATTCGCCTGCGCTTTCGGATGGCGTCGCCAGTTTTTCGGGTTGGGAAGCAGGTCCTTGGCGGGTACGCGGCGCAGCTCCCGAATCCTGTCGCGGATAATCGGACCCGGCCCGGCGGCTTGTACGCATGCAATTTCCCGTTGAAGCTGGTGATCTTCGCGATTGCCGGATGGAGGGCATTCCATCACGGCCTCACAGTCGGCTTTCAGCGTTGACGAGTCGTCCAAGCTTGTTGTCCTCCCTCGCAAAATGAGCAGCGCCACTTATTGGATCGGAGCGTGGCCGATTCCTCCCTGGCGAGCCAGTAAGCCCTTTCGATCAATGGCGAGGAGAAGATCGAGAGCGAAAAGACACTCCGAAACCAGTTCACGTGCCTTCTTCGCCGACCAACCCGCGTCGATCAGCCGCTTCCCGAGCAAACCGAAGTCCCCGGCACGAAAGGAACGGCCGTGAAGGGAAATTAGAAAATCTAGCCAACGACTACGGTCGGCGGGATGCTCACTCGACTTGTTCGCGCAACACGAAAAGCGCTTCAAGAGTACAAGGGACTTCCAACCGAAGGCTTCCTCAGGACCTCGCTCGTCCGACGAGACTTCAATCGACACACCGGTTTCCAACGCTGCCGGATGCAGGAATTTCAGATAGAACTCAGTCAGGATCGAGTTGTACCGCTCGCGCGAGATCTCCCCTTCTTCCTTTGGAATGATGTTCACAACGGATAGGCGGCTGCCTTCCTGAATCATCGCCAGCGCAATTTCCGGAGATTCGGCGTTCGCTCGCCTCATGAAAAAGAAACCGACTTGACCCTCGCTGCGGAAGGGTCGAACTCTCGCCTCGCTTTCTCGGTCGCGCAGCCAGCCATCACACAGCCCGCTCTCGACCTTGGTAATTATCGACTCCAGCACCTCTGCCGCGGCATAAGCATTCAGCTCACGAAACACCTTCATGCTCTCACAGACCTCCCGATGTTTTGTTGTTTTCGGCTGCCGATGAGTAATGATTGGTTCGAGTTTGCGCAGGCTTGCGGATATCGCAACTGATGCGATGAGACGACCTTTTGTTCGTGCGCTGGCAATGCTTCACGCGCACGAATATGGCAGAGGAGATCCGACCGGACTATTGGGTTGTGGAAGAAAAAACTAGGTTGATCGCAAAGAACTCAGCCTAGAGTTTTGACGCTCACGATATCTATATCGGCGCTCGGTAGGTCTCAAGAGCTCTTACTTCGTCATCCAGCAACTTCATCCACGGTAACGGAAGAACACCGTAATCAAACATCTTCTCGGGTAGCGCGTAAATTTCTCCTCTTGGAATCAACGCCTCGCGCTGACCCTGAGACCGAAAGCTGGTAACGAACGACTCAGCAAACTTGGCGAAAGCGCAGAATGTCTCAAAGACGAAGTCTTCGTGGAACACAGGGGGTATATTCCAATACTCGGTGAAACCTCTTGGGATGAAATTTTCATCGCATAGAGTCTCTGTCGCTACATATGCCGCACAAAGATGAGCAACTGGCCTAAACACGCGCCACGCTGCTTTCAGGCTCGAATCGTTGACGGCGGGATATCCATGTTCCTTGAGGAGGGCGGTCAATGCTTCGCTCTTTCCGTCTGTTTCACGGAGTACATGAAGAGCTTTGTTCAAGCTCGCTCCGGCACGGGGCCGCTGTTCGCTGATTGAGCCGATGAGGAAGATCAATTTGCCTGTATAGTGAATCCCGAACCAGCGGCGTCGAAATTCTTTATTGAACTCCATCGCTGAAAGCGAATTCGTCAATGCAAGGGCACCTCCAATGACACCGCCCAGCGGCCTCAGGAACTCATCGAAGACGAACTTCCGCAACCACGAGGTCGGATCGGCGAGCGCCCTTCGAAGCTCCTGACGCGACTTGGGTCGACATTCGTTAACAAACTGGATTTGGGCTTCTTTCTTTAGGTTGGCGAATACTTTCGCATACCAGTCGGCGATCTTCGTGCGAAATGTGGCTTCACTCGCTTCGCGTAGTTCAGGATCGTCGGGAAATATCATGTACGACATGATCCGCAGAGCCGCCAAGTGACGCTGTATCAGGTCGTCTGTCTCGATCTCAATCGTTGGCACCTGCCACCTCCTTCACCACCTTCAGTCTCGTTAGGCCTGCTGACCTTTCCTCGGTCGAGCAGGCTTGGGGACTGGATTGCCTCGTCAATAAAAGATCACAACCTCTCGTAGGGGAGCGATCTTACGCGCGGGAAATAGAAATGTCACCGTCTGAGCTTTTCAGCTAGAAAACGGTCGAACCCGATGATCGTTCCAGCCAATTAGACTCGATGAAAGTTCACGCACTTTCGTGAAACAAAAACTGCGCTGTGTATTTTTGCGATCTGGCAGCGATCTTGTAAACGGGGAAACAAATTCCCCCTAGCCGCGATGCCCGCGTGCAGAGCAGCCCCGGCTGCGCCTATCAGATGCTGGGCGAGTTTGGTGACAGTCTCAGTGTTAAGACGCTTCCCGTCTGTCTAACAATTGGATATCCGTCTTGGGCCATGTTCGCGGCCAAACTTCCTTTGGAGATTTGTATTATGAATGAACGCGCGAAACTCACTCGCCACACCCTGTATGAATCGGTCTGGGCGCAGCCAATGACGAAAGTCGCGGCCGGTCTCGGAATTTCAGACGTCGGGTTAAAGAAGGTCTGCATCAGACATCATGTGCCTGTGCCGGGGCTTGGATATTGGGCGAAAGTTGCCGCCGGAAAAACCGTCACGCAGATACCGCTCCCTCCGATAAGCGACTCTGCCCTTGAGGAGATTCGGATTTTCGGAGCTTCTGACTCAAAGTTGCCGCCGGCAGTTCGACAGGCTAAACGCGAAGCTATCGTCGGCGAGAAAGCGCTGGAGAAGAGGATAACAGTCAATTCTGCAACCGCCGCGTTCCATCCGACGGCTGCCCTCACCCTCAAGGCGCTACGGAAACGAGAGCCGGACCACAGGGGGCTCGTGACAGCATGGGAGCCCGAGTGCTTCAGGGTCTCGGTCGCACTGGAAAACGCTGAGCGTGCCGCAGGCGTTCTTGACGCGATAGCTCGCGCCGCGGGCGAGCGCGGGTTCGCAATTGAACTTACTGAAAAGACTGCGGGCCTGCGAATTGATGGCGAGCTGATAGGATTCGGATTGCATGAAAAGATAGACCGCCAACCACACAAACGAACCCCGGAGGAAATCGCTCGCGACGAGACGAGTAAGAAAGCTCGAGGCCGCTCGAATGAATATGAATACAGACCGCCAGAACCCGAATGGGACTATGTTCCGTCCGGCAATCTTGTTCTGCAACTTGACGAATCGTATCACACCGGTCTTCGACGGCTCTGGGCCGATGGTAAGAAGCAGCGGGTAGAGAATCTGCTGAACGATTTTTTCGCAGGAGCGATAGCCTACGCCGCGGCTGAGAAGGAGGCTGAGGCGCGGCGGGAAAGATGGCGACGCGAAAGGGAAGCGATCGAGCAGCGCAGATGGGCCGAAGAAGAACGGCGCAAACTTGAGGAAAGTCGCTGGAAATTCCTTGCAGGCAAGATCGAGTCTCTTGAACGAGCGGAGAGAATAGAACGGTTCGTCGAAGCTACTAAGGCGCAGCTCACGAATATCGACGGGTCGCCTCACCTCGATCGTCTTCTCGATTGGTCAAGGGACTATGCGGCAAGACTGCGAACGGAGTGCCTTCCAGAAAACCTCAATGATGCTTTGGCCGAGGCGCTTCTCTTCCAATCTGAAAGCAAGAGCACCTCTACAGATGCAGGCCGTTAGGCGATCGGTTTAGTATAGAGATGAAGCTGGCCAGCGTCGCCCGCTTTTTTTGGAATGCCGTTCCAGCGGGCCTTTCCAAGGGTGAGCACCTGCTTCGGACGTCAGGGTTGCTTGTTTTTCGGCCTCAAATGAGGTACGAAAACAAGCAACCATTTGAGGAGGAGGACGTGGATGTGGCAGAAAACAGCGGTTTATCAAGGGCTGATCGAAGTTACGGACAAACTCGCGGTGATGGGGTTAACAGTCAAAATCCTGAGTGATGCGATCCTAGCTGGCGAAGCGGCGCGCGATATGTGCACCGCAAACGACCCGCAAACTGCCGCTGGCTATGATGCTTGGGCGCGGGCAACTAAAAGCCTTCGCGAGCAACTCACCACACAAGGCTGGGAGAGAAGCGACGAGGGCGGCCTTCCGGTTATAGTCTCACGCTCTGGCGATTTAGCGGTCACGGTTGCAACCGGCGATGAGAATACTGGGTGGACGGTTGATGGGAATACTGGGCACCCGGTATCGCCCAGGACCAAATATGCGAAGGGTGCTACAACCATTGCGTTGGTTACGCTCAATCGGATTCAACCTGATTTTTGGGAGCCCGACCGAGAGGAAATAACGGTTCCTGACCCAACCCGCAAGACTTGGTTTCTGCTTCGGATTCGGGACGGTGAAAGCGTGCGTGCGGAATTGTCGCTTCCCGCCGCAATTGGCGACGATGGGCATGTAGAAGAATGGCTCGACAGGATTATTCTTCCACCAATTTCGTTGAAGCCAGGCGGTGGGATTCTAGAACAGCCTTCGCCTGATTCTGGCGATGAGCGTGGTATTGAGATCGACGTTCCGGTGCGGCGCCGCTCGCAGCAGTAAGCGGCAATAGGGAAATGTTCTGTCCGAGCCGTCTGGCGCTTGCACGCCAGCGTCGAGCGATGACGAAAATCGCCCTAGCGGAGGCGGCGCAACTAGCCCTGCGTGGCGTTACCGCCTATGAAGCGGGCGAGTATCCGCCATCCAGCGAGAATATCGCAGCACTAGGCAAAGCGCTGCGGTTTCCCGTCGAATTTTTCGATGGCGACGATCTCGAAAAGCCCAATAACGACGGAGTTAGTTTCCGCGCACTTACGTCAATATCGGTAAGGCAACGCGATGCCGCGATCGCCGCAGGAACGCTTGCGATCCAAGTGAGCAACTGGATTGTGGACCATTTCGAGTTGCCTGATTCGAATTTACCCACCATGCGCGGATTTACCCCTGATACTGCGGCACAATCACTTCGCATTGAATGGGGACTCGGCGAGAAATTGATTCGCAATATCGTGCATCTTCTCGAAGCGCATGGTGTTCGAGTCTTCTCGTTGCCTATGGATATTGTTGGCGTCGATGCGTTTTCTGTTTGGCACGACGCTCCTTTCATTTTTTTAACTACCGATAAGTCTGGAGAGCGAGGGCGATTCGATGCTGCTCACGAATTAGGGCATCTCGTATTACACCGACACGGCGGGCCACGCGGCCGAGAGGCTGAATCCGAAGCTGATCGTTTTGCATCCGCCTTTCTGATGCCACAAGGGAGCATTCTTGCTCAAGCTCCCCGCGCTCCAACGCTGCGAACGCTCATCACGGCGAAGCGAAACTGGCTCGTATCGCTGGCCGCCTTGGTTCATCGGTTGCATTCCTTGGACCTAATAACCGAATGGCACTATCGGACCCTCTGCATTGAAATGTCTCAAGCAGGTTATCGCCGTGATGAGCCTTGTGGCATTCCACGCGAGACGTCGCAGGTACTTACCAAAGTGTTCGGAGCACTTCGCGAAGATGGCATTCCACGCGGCACGATTGCCCGTGATCTACGGATCGCGCCGGACGAATTTGAGTCGCTGGTGTTTGGTTTAGTGATTTCCCAAGTTCGTGGAGGACGCATAGGACATAGCAAGAGTGAGAGTCGCAAACCCCCATCGTTGCGCGTCGTCTGATGTCAAGGACACTACCAAGCGAAGCGGCAGCTCCAGATCTCTCTTCAATTGAATGGCATGACTAACTCAAAGAGTTATGCAAACTAGAGAGCCCGCACTGAGGAGCAGGCGACCAGGAAAGAGGCTAGCTATCGCTACGCGGTTTTCAAACCGGCCGGGCGCTGCCTTCGTAAAAGAAAGAGAACGGGCGCGGAGCAAATTTCTGGTATCCCGCGCTGAGTCGCTCGAGACGAAATCCGCCGGCTTGAATAAGATCGTCAACCTTTCGGTTAAGATGGCAACCGCCGCCGATCCGCTTCCAGATCGGCGTGATCCGGTCCTGCCAGAGCATCACGTCTGAATCGGGCGCACGCCCATGCTCCGCAAACAGCAGCTCGCCCTCGGGTTTCAGGACTCGCCGGATCTCGAGGAGAGCCGCGCCGGTGTCAGGTATCGAACACAGCGTGAAGGTCATCACGACGGTATCAAAGCTCTTGTCTTCCAGCGGCAATTTCTCGCTGGACGCTTCCAACAAACGCACCGGAAATCTGACCTTTTCGACGCGCTCGCCAGCCTTGGCCAGAAGTTCGGCCGAGGGATCAACTCCACACACGGTCTCTATATCCGGGTGATATGACGCGAGGTTGAGACCCGAACCGATCCCAATCTCCAGAACCCGTCCATGCGCAGCGCCCGCCGTGCGTTCTCGGAACGGTTCAAAATTCTTCTGGCGCATCGTTAATTCGATCACTTGCGGCAGGATCCATCTATTGTAAAAGCCCATCTGCTCTTCTCTCCTGTGCCTTCTCAAACCCTAATCCGCGCGAGCGCGAACGTAAAATCAATACGTCCACCCCCCCGGTCTTCAAGAAATCGGTTTAGATGATGTGGCGCGATCGTCTAGAACAGAGTTTGATTGAATTGATGGGGCTGTCAACCGAACCCTTGTCAACCGCCGCTTGTCAACCGCCGTATGGGTGTCAACCGGTTGACAGGTTGACAGAGAGAGCAGTACGCATCGGACTGAGTCATCCACCATCCAGTCTCTCGGTTTTCGGACATCTCGGAGAATCGATCGAAATCCGCGCGTGCGCGCGCGATTCGCGATCATGGACGGACCGGCGAAGGTTGCCTGGAGACGCTGTTGGCCGGAATCCAGCAAAAGTTATCCGCTCGCGATTTTGGTGGGTCCATCCGCGGGAGAATCGGATCGATCGTAACCCCGCCAAATTCCTGCGCACGCAATCCTGCCGGGCATGAACTAGCGGAGGTTGAGTGCCTGTTCCTGGGCGCTCCAGAGCAGGGGAAGATCAATCCGTCGGGTGAGGGTTATAACCGTCAAATCCGGCGGCTGTCGGCCTTCGACAATTGCCTCGACGATTCTGGGTGACAGAACGCCAAGACGAATCAGCCGCCGCACCGATCGGCCTTCGACCCCTTCCCGTCGCGCAAGCTCGTCAACCGACCGAACCCGGCCTGACAGCAGGTCGTCAGACCAACTGCGAGCGCGGGCAACCGCCTTGAGCAGCGGAAGATCAATCCGGGAGGGATTGGAGTCGCCCTCAATTACCATCCGCATCTCGACCCCTCGCCGCTTCATCTGCATAGGAACGAACTTGGTGAGCGCGATGTAGCTCGGCGGCGCGCCGCCACGTTCTTCAGCTGGAAAGATAGGCAGCTTGAGCGCGACCCGGATGCCGTCGCGGCTGAGATCCAGCCGTTCGACGATCTCAGCGAGCGCCAATGCGGTTTCGCGGTCGGAACGCAGTCGTTCAATCCACCCTTCGGCGAATTTTAGGATTGACGGCAGCCGATCTGCGTCGATGCCAGCCTGTTCCGCTGCCTGCGCGATCGCAACGCGCTCGGAAAGCATCACTTTGGCTGTGGCACAGACCGCTCGCTCAATCTCGGGCGCGGATACTCGCCATCCATGCTTCGCATCTTCGGACGCGCCACGGACCAACTTTCGAGAGACGTAATAGAGGTAGCGGCGCTGACCTTTGGCCGCCCCCTGGACATACAGCGGCTCACCGTTTTCATCGAACAACTTGCCTGCAAGCGGACTGCGCGGCGCCTCGGTCTTGCGTCCTTCACCCTCCCGGACCGCCTGATCGCGCAGCCGCTGTTGAACCTGCTCCCAGAGCGTGCGGCTCACTATCGCCTCGTGCTGTCCAGGATAGAGTTCCTGCTTGTGGCGGATCTCGCCCACGTAGATCGGGTTGGAGAGCAGGTAGTAAAGCGCTCCGCGTGAGAATGGCATCCCTCCCCGGCGGTTGCCGCGCTTTGACACGTTGACCCCGGATACAACCCCGCGCCGACAGAGGTCTGCCTTTAGAAGCCGGACGCTGCCGAGTTCGAGCTAGCGCTCGAGGATCTGTCTAACGGTCTGGGCTTGCTCGTCGTTGACGACCAGCTTGCGCTCGTGGACCTCATATCCCAGCGGTAATGCTCCGCCCATCCACATGCCTTTACGTTTGGAGGCAGCGACCTTGTCGCGAATGCGCTCGCCGATAACTTCGCGCTCGAACTGCGCGAACGAGAGCAGCACGTTGAGCGTGAGTCGGCCCATCGAGGTGGTGGTGTTGAACTGCTGGGTGACGGCGACGAACGACACTGTCTGCGAGTCAAACAACTCGACCATCTTGGCAAAGTCGGCGAGCGAGCGGGTCAGCCGGTCCACCTTGTAGACCACCACCACGTCGATGAGCCGCGATCGGATATCCTCGAGCAGCCGCTGAAGGGCTGGCCGCTTCATGGTGCCACCGGAAAAGCCACCGTCGTCGTAGGCGGTCTTGACCAGCCTCCAACCCTCGCCCGCTTGGCTTTTAATGAACGCCTCGCACGCCTCGCGCTGTGCGTGCAGCGAGTTGAAGTCCTGGCCTAGTCCCTCTTCCGAGGATTTGCGGGTGTAGATTGCGCAACGCCTGATCGGGAAACTAGCCATTGGCCACCTTTTTGGTTCGACGCTTTAGGCCGAAGAAAAGAGGCCCCGACCAGCGGGTGCCGGTGATTGCGCGTGCGACTTCCGAGAGAGACTTGTATCGTCGGCCCCGATAGACGACATCATGGTCGAGCACGGTGACGCGGTGACTAACACCTCGCCACTCGCGGATCAGGACGGTCCCTGCACTGGCCCGCCGTTTCGGAATGGGTTCGAGTGCGGCCTCGGAACGGATCGCTCCAATCCGATCGAGGACTCGTTGCGTCGATGGCTTGAGACCGCCGAGCGCTCTTTCCTGAAGGCGGTAGGCGATCGCCCGGATCATGAGCGACCGGCCAATATGGTCTGACGGCTCCTTGCCATACAAGGTCTTCCAGCGCTCGCGAAGGTCCTTGATCGTGGCCTTTGACAGACCCGCAATCTCCGCGGTAAGCGCATCTCGATTCAGAAGCGGTGCCCGCCGCTTCATGATCGTTTCTCTCGATATTTCGCGACCTTCAGCTCAGCATCCAAGCTCATATGTGGTCCTCCTCGAGGCGCGCGATTTGCTGCCCTAATGACACACACATTGCTCGTTTCGCGGCACGCAGCCAGTCGTGCTCGGCGGGTGATTTCGGGCAATTTCCGCTCTTATTAGGACCTCGTTTTCTCTGCTGCGATTTCGCCGGTCCCATTCGCCTTCCAATCGCCCCGCTCGTGCGGACCCTTGATCCGCGCCAATAGCCGGCTTCTCGCTTTCCGCGCGAATGACTGTTGGGAAATGCGGGAAATCACTCGCTTCACGCACGAGACAGAGCGAACATCCCAGCGAGCCCTTACGGCTTAGGAGGATTTAGAGAGAATGGAACACGCGAAATTGGCGAAAGGAAGCCGGCATGAATCACCGAGCGGACGCTCCCCATCACCGGCCGAACAGGATCAGATGGACGCGGCGCGGTCGGCCGGCAACAAGGCGGTCCGGAAGAAGGCCGCCCCGAGAAAGGCCAAGCCTGCACGGCCGCGCCGGAAAAAGGTGGGTAGCAAGTCGAAATCCGACAAACTGGTTTGCCGCTATTGCGGGAGCGATGATCTGGCTCCGAGTTTCATCAAGCGGCGGGATCGCCGATGCCGCAAGTGTTTTAGTAAACGCTATGGATCAGCTGCACGGGCGAGGAAGGCAAAGGTCAAGAAATAGTTTGACCACGAGATGAGAAGAGGGACCGGGCTCGAGCGGGCTCGGCCCTTTTTCGTCCGAGCTACGTTCTTTCTGTATTTTCGGATCTGCCTTTGCGGCAGCGGCAGTATTCCACGACTGGAAGTCGACTGCACGGTACCTGGTGCAGTTTGCTAGAATCCAAAAGATCGCCTTCCGGACTAATGTCGGCCGCGACCCTCCTCTAGTCTTCAGGCATAGTCTGGCGTTATGCAAACAACGAACACGCTCCGCCATCAGCCGCTTCTGATCTATGACGGTGATTGCGGGTTCTGCATCTACTGGGTGCGCTATTGGCAGAGACTCACCGGTAATCGCGTTATTTACGCGCCGTACCAGGAAGTCGCCGTACAATATCCGGAAATTCCTCTGGCCGCGTTCCAGCGCGCTGTCCAATACATAGCGCCCGATGGGAAAATCGCGAGCGGTGCCGAAGCCGCTCTTCTTACCCTAAGTCACGCACGCGGCAAAAGCTTCTGGCTGACGCTCTATCGGCGTCTTCCCGGTTTTGCCGCAATCGCCGAGCGCTTGTACGCTTTTGTCGCTTTGCGCCGTTCCGCGTTTTACCGCCCGAACCTGTGGTTATGGGGGCGCGACTATGAGCCGCCACGTTTCGATCTGGTTTCCTGGCTGTTTCTACGAGCCATGGGGCTGATTTATCTCTGTGCCTTTGTTTCATTTGGCGTGCAGGCGTTGGGACTAATCGGCAGCCACGGCATCTTGCCACTATCCGAATTCGTCGGAGCCATCCGGAGTCAGCTCGGATTAGAGGGCTATTGGCAGGTTCCGATGGTGTTCTACCTGAACCAAAGCGATTCTGCGATTCAGGCGACATGCTGGGCCGGGGCGGCGCTGTCACTACTTCTGATCTTCAACGTCCTGCCGCGGTTGAGCTTGTTTTTTCTCTATGCGCTTTATCTCTCGCTCTTTTACGCCGGTCAGATTTTTATGGGCTTTCAGTGGGATCTGTTGTTGCTCGAATCTGGCTTCCTTGCGCTTCTTCTGAGCATGGCGACAAAGCCGGGCATATGGCTGCTGCGATGGCTGCTGTTCCGCTTCGTGTTTCTCTCGGGTGCGGTCAAGCTTCTAAGCGGCGACCATACATGGGCTAACCTGTCTGCGCTCTCCTACTATTTTCAGACCGAGCCGCTACCTACACCGCTGGCTTGGTACGCCCATCACATGCCGCAGGCTGTCCTCGCAGCGTCAACCGCGGCGACCCTTGTCATTGAACTGGCGCTGCCGCTTTTGATTTTCTGCCCGCGGCGGCTGAGGTTCGTCGCGGCATTCGGCATTTTGCTGTTGCAAGTGGTGATCCTTCTCACCGGCAACTACGCTTTTTTCAATCTCCTGACCATGGCCTTGTGCCTGGTACTGTTTGACGATGCTGCGCTGCGCAAGGTTCTTCCGGATCGTCTGACCCGGTTTGTGCAATACCATGTCCGAGATGTCGAGCCGCGGAAAATCGTTTCTTTTGCCGTCGGCGCGTTCGCGCTGTTCATTGTGTTCACCGGTATCGTACAGCTTCATGCGGTGTTCGGCGGCCAGGTCTCGACCCCGGCCGTGTGGATCAACCATGAAATTGCGCCACTGCGTATCGTCAATACATACGGTCTGTTTGCGGTGATGACTACGACTCTGCCGGAAATCATCGTCGAAGGCTCGGACGATGGCGTTCACTGGCGCGAATACAACTTCAAATACAAACCGGGCGACGTCATGCGGCGACCGCTATGGAACTTTCCTCATCAGCCGCGCCTTGACTGGCAGATGTGGTTTGCCGCTCTGGGGACGGCGTCGGAAAATCCTTGGTTTTCGCTGTTCTTGCAGCGGTTGCTGGAAAATTCGCCGGAAGTGACGGCGCTGCTCGGCAGTAATCCGTTTCCTCATGAACCGCCTGTTTATGTGCGGGCATTGGTTTACGACTATCGCTATTCGAGCTCTGAAGAAAAAAAAGCCACAGGCGCGTGGTGGGTGCGGCAGCCGAAAGGAATCTATTATCCCGCGACAGCTATCGCATCGTGAGTTCCCTCCAGGAGCCGCTGAATTTCTGCAAGCGTCTCGGCGAACGCGAAGCTACTTTCTTGGGTTTGGGTTCGCCATCCAAAGGCGCGGTCCGCGGTGGGGATCTTATGGCCGGGTCGCGAAAGGGACCCGAAGCAGAGTCGGATCCCAGGCGAACAAATTCTCTCCAGCA
>PNBD01000079.1 GCA_003135855.1 Deltaproteobacteria bacterium | reverse complement strand
TGTTCGCCTTGGATTCGGCTCTTCTTCAGATCTCTCCGGTCCCTTTCTCAGCTACTTTGATCAGCTGAGTCCTGCCACGTCGAAACGTCAGAAACGAAGGTTGCCAACTAGAATTGCCGCCTGCTTGGGCGGGCAGTCACAACTTTATCTCATTCGATTCACGAGCCGGTGTTCCGTGCCCGTTTGGCGCCGGCGTAGTGTGCTGGGCAGTCTTGGACGTTGGAGACAATCAAGCTCGGGCGACGCGCCGACACATCGAACAATGGCAATAAACGATAGGCCCAAGCCGGCCATCGATTTCATAGCGTATGTTTCCGCAAAGACATCGGCCAGTGATCATGCTTTGTCCTCCCAAGTAGGCTTGCAGCCGGGATAGATTCAAGCCTGTTAGCCGGACCTCCGGACCTCTCAAATTTCATGCGTAACGCCCACAAAGACAGCCGACGCGAAGACCCTGATTCATTGGCACAGGTTAGCCTTGAGTTTTGCCAATCGCGACAGCATTTGAGGTCCTGCCAGATCGCCCAGGGTTTCGAGCGACGCTAATCGGCGCAGTCTACAATTTTCGACACCTTGCCAGATCATCGCACGCGGGGTCGCGAAACTGCTGATAGTCGGCTCACAGCACTAATTTCTGAATCTCGTTTTCATTCGGGCTGATGTGAGACCGCGGGCTAGCATTAGGAATCCTCTGCGCGGCGGCAAAGAGGCGCGATTAGTGAGCGGTAGCGACGAGAAGGCGGCCCGGCGGTCACAGGTTTTTCACGTACCACTCGGACGCAATCGAGAGATTTTCCGCACGCAAGAAATCTCGCTTCGGTTCATCCATGTGCCCGCATACAACTACCGCCTGCGCGGCCCCGACCGCTTTCGCAACGCGCAGCGCCATCATACAGCAGGGCACGTCCCGCCACGCTCCAGTCATCGCGGACCACCGCGAAATCGTCGATCATGCAGGGCTTTCCGCCCGGCGCATAGACCGGTGGCGCGTCGGTAAGAATAGCGATGATAAAGCCGCGAAATATTTCCCGCTCCTCGCAGACAAGAACGATGGCGCCGTCATTGCCGACGAGCGATGCGAAGAAGCGAGCCTGTGCGGCGTTCGCATTCGGAGCGCAACGCCAGAAGATCGGCTGGAAAGACTTGTAGAGCTGCCGGCGCATATCCATCAACTCGACCATCCCCGCAATGTCGTCGTTGGTAGCTCGCCGGACTTTCATCGTTGCGCTCAGCGAGATCGAAACACTACGCGCTGATGCGCGAGACTCCCATTTTTGTACTCGCGCGATGCCGCTCGCATACCACGGACAAATCCTTTGACGGACCGATGAAATTGCCGAGCCACTTTGGCTTTGCCACGTAGCTAGGCGCGATCTTCAGATCCGCGAGCGTAAGAATCCGCGCCAACACTAACTTCATCTCGTATGTCGCCATCGCCGCGCCGATACAGTGCCGAATTCTGCCGCCGAACGGAAAGTATTGGTGCGCTGGATAGCGTCCGTCGAGAAAGCGGCGTGGATTGAAGCGCTCCGGTTCCTCCCAGATATCCGGCCTGCGATGCGAGAGATAAATGCAGGGTGCCACCAACGTACCGGTCGGCAGCTCGCGCTTCCCGACGCGCATCGGCTCCGCCAGGCGGCGCAGAACGAAAAGGAAGATCGGCGCGATCCGCGTCACCTCCTTCACCGTCGCGTCCAGATATGGCTGCTGCGCGATCCGGTCGGCGCTCCACTCGCCACCTTGGCCCAAATCGCTGCGCAGTTCAGCGAGCACCTCCGGATTGCTCACGATATAGTAAATCGCCCACGCCAGGGACGTCGCCGTCGTGTCGTTGCCCGCGTTGACTAGAGTCCAGCTCTCGTCGATCAATTCCGGTTCGCTCATCGCCGCGCGCGTTCCTTCGCGCGCATCCATCATGGCCGCCAGCACGTCACCCTCGAGCCACTTTTCCAACACTTGCAATCTTCGCGGTGGTTTCTAAAAGCCGTACAGTTCTTTATTTGACAGAATCAAGCTTTTTTTCCATTTCCCCGTAGAGCCGCCGACTCCTTCGAGATAACGTGCCACCAACAGAATAGCTCTTAGCCTCTGCCGACCGATTCGGCTGTTCGATCATGGAACGCTGAACGCTGGTCGCTGCGGAGCGCTCTTCTGGTCGATCATGAGCCATTTCCTGGACGCGAAAGCGCGCTCACCAGGTCCGATCTTTGCGGAAGGCACTCCCCAGACTGAGTCCACGCCGCCTGAGGTACTCCATCCGGTCGTCGTATGCATCCTGTTCCGCCACGTTGTTACGACGCGAACGTTCAACGCCGCGAATCGACAGGAATTCGTACTGGCCCGGACCGCCCTTGCGGCTTGCGTAGTAAGCAAGTGCGCCCGCGCTCGCGGAGTCGCCGTGGCGCTGCTTGCCGTCGTTGCCCTGTGTCCGGCCGTCAGGAACTTTCGCGATCCCGTTTTCCATCTTGATCGCGCGGTGGTCCATCATAATATCCGGATCTGCAGGTAGCTCGATCGTGCCGTCCTCGAACGCCGCCTTGTAGCGCGGCATATTCTCGCGATACCAGTCGACAGAGAGCTTCAATTGTTCGATGCGCGAACCGTACTTGTGATAAGCCTGCTCGGCTAGATACTGGCCATTTCCGCTTGCGTCCATCGCGCCGGCGATGAACCTGGGCAGCCGGTCCACCAGGTAGAAAAGGATTTGCTCCTGTTGTTTGAACGGCACATTGCGTAGCTCGATAGTGAACGGAGTGCGACGCACCATCCTGGCCGCGAGCTGTAATGGCCAGACTACAGTCAAGTCCCCGCTGCGACCAAAGTCCTCGCCGAAAAAGCTGTAGCTGTCTTGCGCGAGAAGTCCCAGGTGCGGCTTTATATGCTCCTCGCACCAGTCGTCGGCGGCCTTCATCCTAATGTATTCGGGCTGGGTTCCGAAACCGGCTTCTGGTTCCCAGCGCAGCACGGGTACATCTTTTTTCATCCGCGATTCGATCAACGTGCTCGGCAAATACGCGCCACTATCGCGCCTCGGGATGCAAAGTAATTCCTCGTCAGTGTTGTCGCGGTATTGGGCGAACAGTAGCTCCCGCCAAGCCTGCTCAGCCTCTTCTGACCACTCGCGCCCCCGCACCAGACAGATTCGCCGGTAAAGGCCTTCGCTCATCGCGTCGTCCAGGGATGTACGATGTAGCGAGTAGGGGAGCCGTCCAGCCCGGATGTCATTCACCAGCTCGTTGAACGGATTGTCGGCGCCATTATGGGTCGAGATGATCCTGACCTGCCCGCCCCACATAGTAAACGCGATCGCCGCTTTCAACAGTCCAGGAAGGTCCTCATGAAATGCGGCTTCGTCTATCACCGTTCGGCCCTGCTTGCCCCGCAGGTTGGCAGGTCGTGACGAAAGCGCGACGATCTTATGACCCGATGTAAACTGGACGCGATACGAAAGGATGTCTTTGTCTTCATCTTGAAGGACTTCCTGCGTCTGTTCGAATGCTTCATTTAACCGGCGAGCCCAGTCGGCTGCGGTGTCGATAAATTCGAGTGCCATGTCCTTGTTGTAACCGACGTACCAGGTGTCCATTCCGTTGCGACCCGCGGCGGTGATGACATCATCGCAGGCTTCGGTCCAGGTCATCCCGATCCGTCGCGATTTTTCCGCAACTTTGATTTGTGACTGGTCGGCAATCCAGCGCTGCTGATATGGCAGCAGAAGATCGCTCATTTGAGTTTCAGAATTCATCGGCCCACCTACCTTTTAAATGACCCGCCGCTCGCTCGAAGCCTAACTAGAAGCTCGCAAGCTGATCGTTGTTTCGGAACAATTTTTTGCCAGCAGCCGCGCGTCCGGTCGAGGATTTGACTTCATGCGACCAGCTCCGGCTTCAAACCCAACAGGCTCAGGCGCTCGAGTTCGACAGCGATGTAACCGGGATCAAGTTCAGAGCCGTAGCCCACCCGACCTAGTTGATGCGCGGCAAGAATCGTTGATCCAGAGCCGCAGAATGGATCGTAAACCAGTTCGCCTGGCCGGCTGGAATTTGCAATCATCTTCGCGACGAGCTCGACGGGCTTCATCGTGGGATGGAACTCGCTGACCATCGGGCGGTCGACTTCAAAGACGGAATTCTGGGTGCGGTCCTCGGTGAAATAATGCGCACCATTTTCCAGCCAGCCATACAAGATAGGTTCGTGCCGGTAGTGATAGTCCGACCGTCCCATCACGAGGGATTGCTTGACCCAGACGAGTTGATGCTTGTAGTAACTAAATCCGCCGTCCTCAAACGCCTGAATGAAATACTTCAGGTAGACCGATGGCACGGTGGCATAGAGCGCCGCGCCGCGTTCGGAGCGATCGGATACGGCAGTAAGCACGCGGGCGAATAGCGCCTGAACCTCTTCTGGTTTGAGGCTGTCATTAGAGATTGCCTTGCGCATCCGTTGCGCGCCGTGTTCCTCCATCCAGCCGGTTTTTTGGCCATAGCTGACGCCATAAGGAGGATCGGTCCATATCATTCGAAGTCTGACGTCATTAGGGGGCCATAGTCGCGCGATATGCGCTTTGTCAGTAGAATTGCCGCAGGCGATGCGATGGCGGTCGATCGCCCAAACCTGGTCAACGCGCGTGCCCCACTTCTGGCACAATTCGTCGGCCCTGTCCGGCGACACGAAGGCCTCGCTGATCTCATTTGGATGAACCGATTCCCACACCTTTGCACCTGCAGTCTGCCGCAGTAGCTCTTTGACGGCGTCGCTGTCGGTCTGGACGGATCCGAGCAACCTCTTGAGTCGGTCGACGTCCGCCTCCGCCATCGCCGCGAGCGGGTCCAGCATTACGAGGATCTTGTCGGCTTCCTCTTCGTTCACGTCCAATATTAAAACGGGAACTTCGATCGTTGGCGTCGTCTCCGCGCGCAGATGGCCATCGATCAGCATCAGTCTTCCGTCCGCGGGTTCTCGCGCGATCAATGCATCGGCGTAGCCAATTTCAGCGAGCAAACCACGCAATGCATCGGCCTGGGCTTTTGAATGCCTTCTCCAATTTTTTGGATTGGGTAGGAGCTCGGCCGCCTTTACCCGGCGCAGTTCGCGAATGCGGTCCCTTATTCCCACGGTGACACCTTCCAACAAGCAACTGTTCGTTGCGCAGGTACGTCTGCGGCTATCTCGTTTTTGTGGATGGATCTAAGCGTCTTTGAATTCTCATCGTTTCTTCGACCCTGACTTCGAAGGGCCGGGCGAGATAGTTTCCTGCTCCGTTTGAGAGTTCCCGAGGACTCCGGCCGTCAAGTGCTGATAAATGGCGTCAACTGTGTCATCGGAGAGTCCGATCGAAACAGGGACCGGCGCGCCGTCCCTCCCTGTCACTTCCAATTTCTGGGGCGCTGAGTAACCATTGATTCTGGCTTTGTGGCCAAGAACCCTTATTCCTGCAAGTACCGCTGCCGGTTGGCCCTTTCTCAGCGCCGGTTGAAGGTTCATGTAGATCTCCTCACAACGCGCGGTGTCGATCTTCCTCATCTCTGCGACCTCGAGTGACGGTTCACGCGCGATAGCGGTTTGAAACGCCCGATGGCATGCCTGCCGGGAGATCGAGAAACTCGGCGGAAAGCTCAAGCCTTCAGGCGTCTCACTCAGCGCCTGCGTCTCTCCGCGTCCGACCCTGGTTATGTGCTGGGCGATCGTATCGAACGACAATCCCATCCGCTTCAGGTGGAGTGTCTCGGTTTCGACCCAGCGTGCACGACGAACTCGATCGGACACGGTCATCGGCTTGTTCGGGTTCCGCCACGTTCCATCAGCGTAGCGCTTCATGATTCACCTGTTGATTGCAGTTTGAGATCTGACTCGAAGCTCCCGGTTGTCCCAGACCGTACGTCGCATACAGGCTTGCCGATCCTGTAGGACACTCGTTTCCACTTAGCTCGCTGTTCCATGCCATCCCCTTACCTCGGATTGAATTGGGCGAAACCTAACACAACTGAAACGTGACTGTTTTCGGGAGCGCAAAAGCGAAATCTAAAAAAGATCGGGCTAGGGTCGAGGAAGGCGGAAGATGTTGCTAGAACAGCGTTCTAATCAAAGACAACAAAGGGTCAGGGGGCCACCCAATTTCCCTCTTGTCAACCGCCCCATGGTGTCAACCAAACCTAGACAGGCGGAGAGCACTTCGCATCAGACTGCGTCATCCACCATCCAGTCTCTCGATTTTCGTGCTGATCGGAGAATCGATCGATATCCGCGCGTGTGTGCGGGTTCCGCGCGCCCAGATAGGACCAGAGAACGTGGCGAATCCGCTCTTTCGCCGAGAATCGAGCAAAGCTATCCGGCCGCGATTTCCGTGGTCCCACCTGAAGCTTCCTGGGCGAGCATGCTCTGGCTCGACTACCGCCGGCGGCGTTCACCGCCCACAGCTTGCAGAGCATCATTCAGCATCTCACGCACTTTCCCATGGGCACCGGCACCGGATGCTAGTCGACATCGTTGTCGAGCATAGTGACCCGGTGGCTGACCCCCCGCCACTCCCGGATCAGGACCGTTCCCGCGCCTGCGCGTCCTTTCGCAGTCTGTCCTAGAGCGATCTCTGCACGGCCATCGCAAACACGACCAAGGATACGCCGCGTAGTGGGCCGGAGGCCGCCTAAAGCTCCCTCCTGGAGCCGATGCGCAATGACCCTGATCATCATGGTGCGGCCGAGATGCGGCGTTGGAGGAGTACCTAAAAGCGCCTTCCATTTCAGCGTAAGCGCTATCGCGTCAGCGGCTAGAAGCCCGTTAATTTCGTCCTTTAATTTTTCTGAGCCGTTACCGACGGTTGGCGGCCTTCCGCTTCGATTTGGCAAGCTTGTTTGTTCCATGGAGACCTCCGTTCAGGTGTCCATGTGCGCTCTGTTCGCGCCACAAATCCAGTCGTTGGGCCAGGATATTGAGGGTAATTTCGGTAGGAAGCTGGTGCCGTAGGGCTCGCACAATTCACGACCTGATGCGCCGTTGCGCCAATCGGCGGTCCGAAGAGGGAGATAGGTTCCCACTATTTCACGCTTGCGCCGGATTTGTTCGGTTGCCGTATCGATCGCTCCAAGTGTGCAGCAGCACCGGTACGCTTTGTCTCATGGTAGAATGGTTCAAATAGCGCTACCTGTTTGTCTATACACGACAGCGCGGACTTGGCTAGCTTCGTTCGCGCCCTGCTTTCAAGAAATACGTCATTCACATCGGTTGAGTGCGCGAGCATGGTGACGAAATCTCTCCCCAATTCGAGATCGCGCTTGAACAACTCGGGGATGCATCGGCGGGCGATCAGTACTTCGATGCGGCGCGTTGTGCAAATTTCGATGAAGGTAGGCAAAGTGCTGCGTTGTATACTGAGGTGATGGATTGGGATCGCAACTTCATAGCGCCACGCCGCAGCTATCTTGGCCGAATTGGCCTCGACACCGACTACTACAGCATCCTGCTTCAGCTCAGCGATGCGCTGTCCGAGTAGTCCAAAGCCGCAACAAAGATCGAGAAAATGGCTGCTGTGGGCTCGCTCCAAGATCAGCGCCACGATCCTATCGTCGATGCGCGGATAGTTGCCCGTGCGCTTCCAGCGTTCTAGTTGATCGAACAACTGAATCTCACTCGTCCGGGTCAAATCAAGACGACTCCACCTTTGCCCAGCTCAACAAGAACCGTCGTAAAGAAAAATCCCCGACCGCATTCATCCAGGCTCCGAGCGAACTCGACGGCGCCAGATTTGACCTACTTTCAGGCCGCGGTTCCAGTTGGGTCTGACGACTTCAGATTTGATACTCGACCGTATGCCGCCGGTGGCGGCGCCTGGTGAAGTATCGACGCAGCGGCGGGAACACCAGACCGAAGCGCCGCTCAAGTATCGAGAGCACAATCAGCGCCGCGGTACTGAGCACGGCCGGGAAAATCGCGCCGAACTTTCGATCGGGGTCAGTGAACACCATTTGGAAGGATATAAAGAACATGAAGTAGCCAAATATCCGGCGCATAACCGGCACCGGGATGCGATCGACGTAGAAAGCGCCAATGAAGGCGCCGAATACGAAACCGAGACAGACAAAGCCAACGACCGAAAAATTTATGAGTTCCTTGCGATAATATTCCAGTGCTGCGAACAAGCCGATCGGCGGTACCAGCACCGCGAGTGAGGTACCTTGCGCCTGTTGCGGGGAGAAGCCGAACAGGAAGATCAACGCTGGGACCAGAAAAACCCCGCCGCCAAGTCCCAGCACACCGCTGAGTATCCCTATCACCAGACCGAGCGCTAACAGCGGCATTGTCAAACTCCTTACGCCTGGAACCTCTCCAGACTACTCTGCAGATGTTTCGGACTTGGCGCTGCACACGCCCGAGCGAACAGTCGCGACGGCGCAAATTTCAGACGACACACCAAGCCGATGCTAGGCTTTCAGTTCGTACAGGACGGCGAAATCGTCATCGATCGGCAGCCGCCGGAAATGCTTGAATCCCGCGCGCTCTGCCAGCTCGCGCGCCTTGACCTCGCCCATCGCCGCGCCGATTCCCGCGCCGCCGTGAGCGAGCGATGTCGTCATGCAGTACATGGTGCTGATCGAGTAAACCATTTTGCCGAGAGCGCGATGATTCTCCTCGGGCTTCGACGACACGTTGATCTCCTGCACCAGGTAGGTGCCGCCGGGGGCGAGCGCGCGGCGAATCGAGCTCATCAGGCCGACCGGATCGACTGCATCATGAACCACGTCGAAGGTGCTGATGAAATCGAATTTCGAGCTCGGCAGAGTCACGCAATCGCCGACCTCGAATGCGACGCGGTCGCCGACTCCGGCGGCGAGCGCGTTGCGGCGCGCGCGCTCGATCGACTGCGCAACCAGGTCGTAGCCGAACACCCGCGCGCTCGGAAAGGCCTGCGCGATCAGAATCGCCGCCCGACCGCCGCCGCAGCCGACGTCCACTGCGGCTCCGCCTCCTTTGAGTCGTTCGACGACCTCGGGCAAGGCGGCGATCCATTTGTCGACCAGCTTGTACTTGTAGCGAGGAAATGAGTTGCGCTCGGACGCCTCAAACATCCATGGCGGATACTCGGCCTGGGGCACGCCCTTGCCGGTGAGGAATGAATCGGCGACCTTTGGCGCCACCGACATCACGCTTTGCACCATCTGGAAATAAGAGCCCACGAAAAAAGGCGACTCTTCATCGGCCAGCACCGAGGCGTATTCCGGGGTCAGATGAAATTGGCGCGCAGCCGCGTCGTAGGTCACGTATTGCGCGGCGGCCATCGCGTTCAGCCACTCGCGAAGATAGCGCTCGCTAAGCCCAGTTGTGGCCGCTAGTTCGTCACTGGTGACGGGACCCGATTCCTTCATCGCTTTGAACAGTCCGAGGCGGTCGCCGATGAAGCAGAGTGCGCCATGAACGCAGGTGCCTACATCGCCTACAACCTGCTGCGCGACCTGCTTGGCTTTTTCGAAATCTATTTTGGACGCCATGATGAAATTCTCCTTGAAGAATGAATGTTCGATGTATGCGTTCGCGGGGCGAGAGCACTCATCTCCGGTATGCGGCCAGCGGAGGCGGACCAAGTTCCAGCCGTGAGGCCGACAACGCCTCGCTCAATTTAAGAACGGTTCGCACCAGTTCACGCAACTGCGCGCACGCTTTCGCGGTGGGTCCCCCGCCAACGAAGTCTTCCGCAGAAAGATAGACGCTGGTCGGCGCGAGCAGAGCGCCAAACCATGCGAGGACGTCGCGCAGGTGCCAATCGACGCCGAGGTAATGGTGATGTGTCGCGCCGATCGCCACCACTCCGCACGGCTTTCCGGCGAGCGACTGGACCGGAAGATGGTCGAGCAGATTCTTGAGAGCGCCGGTAAACGAGGCGCGATAGACGGGGCTCGCAAGGAGCACCGCGTCGGCGTCCGTGATCGCGCGCACCACGGCGGCAGTGTCGTCGCCGAGCTGCTCCGGCGGGCGTCCGTCCGCGAATGCAATCTTATAGTTCGCCAGATTGAGGAGTTGAGCTTCGGTGCCCGGGGCTTCCTCCGAGGCACATCGAATCGCCAATTCCATTGCTTTAAGCGAGCGCCCCGGCGGAGTGACGCTGCCGAGGACTGCTACGAGTTTCGCCATGTAGTGCTCCTGCTCGTGATATGCCCCCGCTTCACAGCGCTGCGATGGGCGGATCGGCGATTCCAAGGATCGCTTTGCCGATAGCCTCGCGCCTGCGATCGACGGGATCGTGCAGGGTGAGCGTCCGCACGTTGCGCCAGAACATCTCGAACTTGTTCCCGGCGAGGGTGGCGCTGGTTCCGCATATTCCGAACACGTCATGTGTGATTGAGAGTGCCACCTCGGTCGCGAATACCTTAGCCTTATAGACTGCGAGCGCGGCGTTCACCCTGCGCGATGGGTCGGATTCAACCGCCTTGAGCCTTAAAGCGGCGTCATAGACCAGAAGCCGGGCGGCAGCGAGCCGGCTTTCCATATCGCCGATGTGGAGCTGGACGATGGGGTCTTCCGCGATTCGACTCACGGCGCGCATCAGACTGCGGCGGCTGGTCACATATTTCTTAGCTTGCTCGAAGGCGCCTTCTGCGGTGCCAAGGTAAATCGCGGCGAATCCGAGCTGAAAAATCGGGCCGAGCGCGGCCGGCGCATTGTAGAAGGCATTGGCATGCCCGCCGACTACATCGCTTTGCGGAACGAAGACGTCGCGGAAACGGGTGGTTCCGCTGGCGGTCCCGCGCTGGCCCATTCCGTCCCAGTCATCGAGGATCTCGACTCCGGGCGCTTTCGCATCGACCGCGAGGATGAGCATGTTGTGAATCAAGTCGCCGCCTTCCTCGGCACACCAGAGCAGGAAGCGCGAAGCGCTCGCCGAGCTGGTGGAGAAGAATTTGTCGCCGTTCACCAGGTAGCCGCCGTCCACCTTGCGCGCGGTGGTTTGCGCCCCCATCGCGGCGGGGCCGAGTTCGCTCGCCCACGAACCCCACAAGTCTCCGTGCTTGACGACCGAGCCGAGCATCCGCTCCTTCTGCTCATGGCCGCCCATCGCGGCGATCTGGGAGCAGGTTGCGGTTTGCACTGCAAAGATTTGCGCGGTGCTGGTGCACCATTTGGCGATTTCCTCGACCGCACGGTAAACGAGCAAGTAGTCGCCGCCGAATCCTCCACCCATCCCGCCGTACTGCTTTTCGACCCCCATCGCCAGAAGCCCTTCGCGGCGAAGCGCTTCGATGGACTCGGCGGGAAAGCGGCGCGCGTGGTCGATTTCCAGCGCATGTGGCGCGATTTCCCGTTCGGCGATTTCTCGCAGGGTTTTAATCTCAAGGGTCTCGGCGTCGGCGAGGGAGTAATTCACTTCGGGCTCCTGAATTTCTTCTTCAAATGATTGAGGCGCGATACGGATGAGCGCCCAGCACGACTGCGCCGAGCGCCTGGCGCCGTCCATCCACCGGATCGTGCAGGGTAAAGGTGCGCGCATCGCGCCAGAAGCGATCGAGGTTGTATTTCGCGCGCGTGGACCGCGCTCCGCATACCTGGAAGACCGTGTTCGTGATCTGGCCGCTGGCTTCGGTCGCGAAGATTTTCGCCGACCAGGACACTTTGGCCGCTTCCTCGATATCGGCTGCCTCGCCGGAATCTTGCGCGCGTTGAATCGCCGCGGCCGCGCGGTTCACCAACGACAGCGCGGCTTCCCTGAGCGAGTACATCTCGCCGAAGCGATACTGCAAATAGGGGTCGTCAATCGCGCGTTTGATCTCGCTGCCCATCCAGGGGCGCGCCTGTTCCCGAACGTACTTTAGCGCGAAGTCGAACGCACCCGAGGCGACACCGGTAAAGTTAGCCGCGAACTCGGTGTGGAAAAATAGTCCAGGTATCGTCAAGCGGAAATATGCGCCCGGACCTTCGAGCACGTCTTCGTCCGGCACGAAGCAATCCGTCAGCTCCATGCTGTCGGTGGCGGTGGCGCGCATCCCCATCGAGTTCCAATCGCGGATAATCTTGATCTGCGGATTGCCGGGCTCAACGAAGGCCAGCAGCAGCCCCTTTTCGAGATTGGCCTCGTCTTCGAGTTGCGCCCATATCATGTGAAAAGTTGCGTAGCCCATGCCGGAGCCGAAGCGCTTGCGTCCGTTCAGGACGTAACCACCCGCAACGCGCCGCGCCGTCGTACCCATCGCGGCCGGATTGCCGCCGGCCGGCTCCGATCCAATGGATGCGAACAGCGCGCCATCTTTGAGCACCCGATCGAAATAGCGCTGTTGCTGCTTTTCGCTGCCGAGCTGCGCTACCAATCCGGCCACGTACGCATGATGCCCGTAAATCAGCGCGGTGGATCCACACGCACGGGCGATCTCGTGCACCGTCGGATAGAAAGAAAGATGGTCGCCGCCGATCCTGCCCCCAAGGCCGCCGTAGCGGGCCGGGATCGGGAGTCCCAGCAGACCCGCGCGATGCAGGTCCTCAAAGTTCTCGGACGGGAACGAGCCTTCACGATCGTGTTTATCTGCACGGGGTGCGATCTTTTCATGTGCAACCGCTCGGGCTCGACTCAGCACATCTTCGCGTTCACTCTGTGTCATCTTGACGCTTACCCATTTCGTGATCGGGCGATGCTAGCTGCGCAGACCCATTTTTCGCAGCAGCGGCAACACACCTTCGCGCACCATCTCGAGCCCGGCCAGCGGATCGAAAAAAGATAGCAGCACTCCGCGCTGGCCGCCCTCCGCGTGGAGCGATCGAATCTGCTCGGCAACACTTTGCGGCGAACCGACTATGTGATGGCCGCCGAGGCCCAGCGCCGAGCCGAGATAGCGCTGTTCTCCAATCTGCGCGCGAATGCTCTTATTGCGGTCGAGCGTGAACCCCGGTATCGGCGTGCCGGACTGCGAGCCGGCCATCCCCCGCAAAATAAAGGTGTCGGCAGCTTCTTCTTGGGCTTTCGACCCGGGGCTGCCCGCCCGGATCGAACGGACCTCGCGTCACCTCAACCCGCTGCCCGCGTAGTCCGATCGAACCCATCGACGGCGCTTATGACTCGCTGCCGAGGAGTTTCTTTACGGCGCCTTCGACCCGCGTGCCCTTGAAAAAATCCGGATTCGCCTCGGTAAACAGCCGCGCCGGATTGCCGAATACAAAGTCGCGAAAGTCGTCCTCGTTCATCACGTCGTGCTCGACCAGTTCGTACGCCTCCTCGAGCACTTCGCGCATGTCGGGAACGTCCCAGTGACCGATGTCGGAGCTGAAAATCGCATTGAGACGGGCGCCCATCGGGTTGGACTTTCGATCGAAAGCAAACGCGTTGGTCGGATCGTCGGCCTCGCAGCCGAAGTAGAAGTTGGGCACGAACAGATCGCGGATCTGCTCCTTCTTCGAAATTTGGCAGGCGGCCAGATCGTCGAGTTGCTCGGGATGATGATCGGGAGCGCCGAGCACGGTGGGTAATTGCGCCATCATTTCCGCAGTCGCGAGCTTGCCCCCGTAGCGGCGGAACAGGTCGGCGTAGAGTTCACGATTGAGGCTGGCGGGATTGTAATTGTGAATCTTCTCTCCACTGCGCTTTTCCCAGCGCCCAATCAGATCGCCGTACAGCGCGCACGCCCACCAAACGCCGCATTCAAGGAACGCCAGCCTCAGCTTCGGAAAACGGCGCGTGACGCCGCTGATGAAAGCGCCCTTGCAGAGCGCCTCGCATGCGGAGGCGAAGTGGCCGATGTGATTGAACATGTAGTTCGACGTGGTCCTGCTGCCCCAGCCCATGCCCGAGGAGTGGAAGCCTGGGGCGACTCGCAGGTCGACGCATTTCTCCCACACCGGATCGTAATCATAGGCGCTGTCGATGCAAAAATTGTCGATATAGCGCGCATAGCGGCTCAGCTCCGGTGCCTGCTCGTTGACCAGCGGCACCGGCCGGATGGCGTGCGTGGCCATCATAAACGCCTTGAGCCCCAAGGTCTTGGTCGCGTACTCGAGTTCTGCGATCGCTTCTCCCGGAGTGTTCATCGGAATGATTCCGGCGGGCGTCATGCGATCTGAAAACTCGGCGAACAGGTCCGCGTACATCGTGTTCAGTGCACGACAGGCCGCCTGACGAACCTCATCGTCAGCGAGGTAGGGCGCGTCGAGACCGAGACTCGGATAAAGCACGGTGAAATCGATCCCCATCTCGTCGAGCCGCTCGTGCAGCAGGCGAGGCAGTGTCGAGGTCGCGCGGTCCAACGTGTTACTGGTCGGCAACGGCCACCAAGGGGGACGCACGGCATGGTGGCGCGTCCGCTCTTCGGGTGACAATCGATACCAATCCGCCGTGCAGCCGAATCCGAATCCCGCCGCGCGATAGCGCCGCACCGTCGATTCGCCGGCGATTTTTTTGAGATAGTCGAAAAATGCCGGAGCATACTCGACCATGTGCCCGTCGGAATCGATAACCGGATGCCCCAGCCGCGCCCGAATCTCAGCTGACTTGCTTTTGCCGTTGGTTTTCACAAAGGGCCTCCGCGTTCGCTTCGCATCACAGTCAGTCTTGATCGGCCATCAGCTTCTTGACGCTTTCCTCGACCCTCGTGCCTTTGAAGAAATTTGGATTCATGCCGGACCACAACCGCGCAGGATTAGCAAACACGAAATCGCGAAAGTCGTGTTTGGAAATGAGGCCGTGCTCGACCATCTCATACGCTTCCTCGGTTATCTCGGTCATGTCGGGCACGTCCCAGTGGCCCATGTCGGAGCTGAAGATCGCGTTAAGCTTTGCTTTGAATGGAAGTTTTTTAGAGTCGAAAGCCATTGCATTGATCGGATCGTCGGCCTCGCATCCAAAATAGAAATTTCGCACAAACAACTCGCGGATATCCTCGGGCTTCTCAATTCCGCAGCGCGACCAGTCGTCCAAGGTCTCGGGATCTTCCTTGGTGCCGGTCAGACCCCAGCCCTCGCCCAGCCGGTCAAGCTTGCCCTCGACCAGCTTGCCCCCGTAGCGGCGCGCCAGGTCATAGAACATTTCTCGATTCAGATTGGCCGGGTCGTAGTTTTCCATCCCTTTGCGATTACGCTTCACCCAATGTCCGATCAGGTCGGCGTAAAGGTTGGCGGCCCAGCCGACGCCGCATTCCAGGAAGGAGAATTTCAGCTTCGGGAAGCGCCGCGTCACTCCACCGAAAAACAGCGCCTTGCAGGTCGCCTCACCAGCCGCGGCAAAATGGCCGATATGGTTGAACATGTAATTCGAGATCGACGAGCGGCTGCCCCAGCCCATGCCGGCGGAATGGAAGCTCGGCGCCACGCCGAGCTCAACGCACTTGGCCCACACCGGGTCGTAGTCGTACTCACTGTCGAGCCCGAACAGATCCAGCCAGAAGGCGTAGCGGGTGGGATTCGCGACCGATTCGGCTATCGCAGGGATCGGACGGCGCACGTGTCCCGCCATCATGATCACCTTGAGCCCCAGCGTCTTGACCGCGTATTCGAGTTCTTCGATCGCTTCCGTCGGAGTATGCATCGGGATTACCGCAGCCGGCGTCAGACGATCCGCGTAGTCGCGGAAAACATCGGCATGGAAGGTGTTGAACGCCCGGCAAGCGGCGCGCCGCAGTTCCTCGTCGCGGATGTGCGGCGCACCCAGCCCCGCGGTCGGATACAGCACCGCGAAGTCGATTCCGGTTTCATCGAGACGCTCGTACTGTAACTTGGGAAAGGTGCCGGTCGCCCGGTCGAGCGTGTTCCTGGTCGGCAGCGCCCACCACGGTGGCCTGAGCGGCCGTTCTGAGTGCCGCTGCTCGGGGGTCATCCGGTACCAGTTGGCGCCGTCGCTGCGGTAGCGCTCGGCGAGCTTGGGACCGCCAATCTGCGCGATGTAGTCGCGCAGCGCAGGCTGGAATTCCACCGTATGTCCATCGGAATCGATCACCGGATGCTTGAGGCGTGCGCGAACCTGCGCCGACTTGGAAAGCGCCGGCTTGGAAGGTGAGCTTGTTGTGTGAACGCTGCTACCCATCGCTTTTCTCCTCTTTTTTTCTGGTTGGACCAGAGCGAGCAGTTGGCCGGCGGCGGTCAGCCCTTCAGTTTTCAATTGGGCGCAGAGACGGGCGTTAGCCCCGCTCGGGCGCCCTTTTCCAGCTCAAACTCCTCTTCAAATCCCTCTGCCGAAGAACTCCAGACTGGCGGTGTCCTGGGCGGTACCCTAGTATGTCGGCTGGTACCATAGCTTTGCGGTCGTTGTCAAACTGTGCGTCAGGAGGGATTGCTCGATCCCCCTCGACCGGGATAATTGATGTCCGATGCTGCAACGGAACCACGTGAACGAAGAAAAACTTTCGCCGCGCCTGCGCCACGTCCTGGCCGAGCTTGAGCACATCATCATTAGCGAAGGATTTCTTCACTTCGACACCTCCACCTTGGCACGGCGCCTTGGATGCTCGAAAAGGGCACTCTACACTCTCGCGCCGACTCAGGAGCGATTGCTGCAACTGGTGATCGCCCGAGTGCTAAAGAGGACCGACGAATACCTGGCAAAGGTCGCCAAAGATGCAGCTAATCGCGGCGCGACGCTAACGCACTACATGAATGCGATCGTCGAAACCGCGCGGCCAGCGAGCGCGAGATTTCTTCGCGACATCGCAACTTTTCCACCCGGGATGCGTCTATTGCAAGAACTTCAGCGGCGGACTGTTGATCGCTTGGAAAAGATGATTCGCGACGGGATCGAGGCCGAAGTATTCAACGACATAAGCCCAAAGCTGGTTGCGGAACTAATCTTGATGGCAGCGGGCCGGCTGATAGATCCGGCTTTCCAGCGCAAGCTGGGATTGACGCTGGCCGAGTCGTATGAGGAACTCTCGCGATTGCTTTACCACGGGTTGTTGCCGGATCGGAATCTGGATCCGTTAGATGAAGCGACCGAATCGGCTGGCGCTGGGGGACCTCCGCAGAGCGCGCGGCCCGGAGACGCCGCCGCGCTGGCAACGTTCGAGCCCGGCGCGGTCGTCTCAAGACGCAGCGTCAATCGCCGCGGCCGTCAGCCTGGCCGAAACTCAAGCTAGCCATCGGTGGCCGACCGCCGCCTGTCCTGACTGAATCTCATTAGCGCGAGCCTGTAGATTTTCCGTGGAACCGTCCGCGGCGGGCGCCGACAGCGCGAGCGTGAAGATCACCGCGATCAGCCTCGGGCGCGAGTCTGCGCGCCGGTTGCGCCCACGCTCTCCGCACCCAGCCCGATGTCGGCCGGCGGTACTGGCCGCGGAGCAAGAGTCCACTTGCGATGACGAGGTCCTGGCAAGGTGCCTTGCCGCGATTGCGGGAGAGATTTGCCGAACTGCTGGGCGCGGCGGTTGGCGCGAGCCGGGCGGCGTGCGACCTGGCAGTCGGCATCTCCGGCGCGAGCCAGCACATGGTCGGATGCGCTGCCGCGAAAACCATCGTGGCCATCAACAACGATCCCGAGGCGTTCATCTTCAAGGCGGCGCGATACGGAATCGTCGGCGACTGCAAGGAAATCATTCCCGCTCTAATCGAAAATCTAAAGAACTCCGGCACCGCGAAGTGAGGGACCCGGCATCTCGAGCAAAGCGCTGTCACGGCAGCCGCTAGTCGCGATCGCCCATCTCGCTGCGTATCACGGGCAGCACCCGCTCGCAGAAGAACTTCAGATCGTTCTCCCAGTCGAAGAATACTAGATGCACGCCGTCGCAGCCCGCGCGCCTGAGCCTTATAAGCTTGTCCGCGACCTGGGCGGGCGTCCCGAAAATCTGAAAGGTGCCGAGAAAGATGAAATCCTCCCGCGCACGCGCTGGGTCTGCCGATGCGACTGGGTCATCGCCTGCGGACCCATGTAGGCCTGGTACTGGCGCTCAAGCGTGGCAGCATCGACGTTGCGAAGAATGTGGTCGCGGACCTCCTGCACCTCGCGTTCGGTCTCGCGGCAAATCACATACGGATGCATGCAGACCTTAACCGGGCGGCCTTCGCGCGCGGCGCGGGTCTTGATGTCCGCGACGCGCCGCGCGACCGAATCATAATCCGTGGGCCGATCCGAAATTATGAAAATCCAGTCGCATTGCGCGGCGGCGAAGTTCTTGCCCGCTTCTGAAAATCCCGCGTTAACCAACAACGGCCACGGCTTCTTCACCGGCTTGGTGTCTAGAAATGCACCATGCGTCTTGTAATAGCGTCCATCGAAATTCACCGGCTCGCCGGAGGACCACAACTGCTGCAGAATCGTCACGAACTCGGTGGCCGCGGCATAGCGCTCATCATGATCGAGATCGGGAATGTCGAACATCGATGGCGCGTCGGGGCTCAGGCCGCATACCACGTTGATGCTGAAGCCACCGCTTGTGATCTCGTCGATTCCGGCAGCGAGTTTGGCGATGAACAAGGGCGCATGCCGGTAAAGGATGTGGATCGTCGCAATCACCATCGGGTTGGTTGTGAGCGCCCCGAATGCGGCGGCGAGCGAGACCGCGTCGGTGATTCGGTCGCGACACCGGAACGGGTTCGCGGTGGGTGGTGTGTATCCGCCGCCCATGAACACGTAATCGAGCCGGTAGGCGTCGGCGATCAACGCGAGCTTGCGCAGGAACTGGTAGCGATGCGAATCGAGATTAGTCGCACGCGAGACCGTCCATCCGCCGCTCATCGAGGGCATGAAAAGCCCGACCATGAAGTTGCGGGCTTCGACCCGGGCGCGGCGCGATGTCGCCACCTCGGACGACACTCAGGGACTCTTGAGGTACGCCGGCCAGTAGCTCTCCTCGATACCTACCGTGCTGTAGATATATCGCGTCCGCTCGTCGAGGTGCTCATAGCCGTAGAGCACTTCGGGGTTCATGCCCAAGCGGCCGACGGCGAACTCCTTGGCGTTTTTGTGCGCGGGCTGCACCGCGTGCTCGAGGAAGTACTGGTCATCGGCAACCATCTGGCGAATTCGCCGATCCTGTTCTTCCGGGGTACCGGTATGCAGGTACTGTTTTATGGCCGGCGCTTGGGGTCATTGGGACGCTTGGGCGCGCCGTGGCCCTGATCGATGGAGCGCTTGGTGTTGGTCCACTGACGGCTCCATCCGGGATCGGACGCGACCACGTCAGGGATCTTTT
The DNA here is from genome assembly GCA_003135855.1 of Deltaproteobacteria bacterium. Classification (GTDB taxonomy): domain Bacteria; phylum Desulfobacterota; class Binatia; order Binatales; family Binataceae; genus Binatus. The sequence goes on along the minus strand of PNBD01000079.1, from coordinate 114,222 downwards.
CCGGAATCGCAGGGAAATTCTTTTCCGCCCACTCGATTTCCTTGCGCATCAAAACCGGCACAGCTTGTTCCAGAGAGAATGTCATGTCCGATCTCCTAAAGGTACCCAGCTATTGCAATTGGTACCGCAGTACGACGCGACAATCCAGCGCGGTGCCCGGCGGCGGCGCTCAGCCGCGGGTCATGTAGTCGCGCAGGGTGCGCCCGGCATATTCGGTGCGCAATGCGCCGCGGCTCTGGAGCACGGGCGCAAGCTGATTCACCAGGTCGTCGAAGTAGTCCGGCGCGTAGTATGCGGGAGTGATTTGAAAGCCGTCTCCACCACCTTCCTCGACCAGGTACTGCATGCAGTCGGCGACCTGCTGCGGCGTCCCCACCATCGGATTGTCATCGCTTCCGGAAAGATAGGTCTTGGCAATTTCGCGGAAGGTAATGTTGGGATTCGCCTTGCGGTACGCATCCAGCATCCCTTTGGTGCCCGGCACGTCGATGTCCCCGACCGGTTGGTCGATATCCACTTTGGACAGGTCGAGCCCGAAATGACCCGCCATCAGGCTCAAAGATGCTTCGAGCGGGATCCGAGCGCGGATCTCGTGCATCTTTTCACGAGCCTCGGACTGACTGGACGCCACCAGCGGCTGCGCGCCCCAGATGATCTTGATGTCGTTGGGGTTGCGGCCGTGGCGTTCCGCGCGAGCCGCCATGTCCTCGCAAAACGCCCGCATCCCCTTGACGCCAATGGCCGAGGCGAAGATGCATTCCGCATGACGTGCGGCGAACTCGCGCCCGCGTTCCGATGATCCCGCCTGGAACAGATAGGGACGCCGCTGGGGCGACGGAATTACGGTCATCGGTCCGTCAACGCGGTGCCATTTTCCTCTGAAATTAACCGGATGAATTTTGTTGGGATCGGCGAAGATCCCGCGCTCCATGTCCATCAGCAGCGCGTCATCGTCCCAGCTATCCCATAGCTTGTAGCAGACCTCCATGTACTCGTCGGCGCGATCGTAGCGTTCGTCATGCGGAGGCAGGGAGTCCATGCCGAAGTTGCGCGCCTCGGCCGACCCCAGCGAGCAGACAATATTCCAGCCGATACGTCCCTTAGTGATGTGGTCGAGGGTCGACAGCTTGCGGGTCAGCATGTAGGGCGGATAAAAAGTCGTGGACATCGTGACGGCGAAGGCGAGCTTCTTGACCACTGCGGCCAGATAAGCAACCAGCGACACCGGATCGTGATTGGGAAACTGGATCGCATAGCGGACGCCGATGGGACTGGTTCCGCCGGCCCAGCCGTCGGCGAAGAAGAACATGTCGAACTTGCCGCGTTCGAGTGTTTTCGCGATGTGTTCCCAGTATTCGATCTCGTACCACTGGTATTTTATTTTCTCGCGCGGATAGATCCACGACATGATCATGTGCGGCGCCGGTGCGAACAACATGAAGCCTGTCAGATGAATTTTTTTCGCCATCGCGTTCTCGCGCAAACCCTTGCCATCTTCAAATAATTCCGCGGTCGCGCAGACCGGCAATCTCCTCGCGCGTGAGACCAAGTTCGGCGGCGTAAAACTCTTCGTTATCGGCGCCGAGCGCGGGACTAGGGCTGCGGATTTCGGCGGGCTCGCCGTGCAGGCGAAGCGGCGAGGTAAACACGGTGACGGGTCCATGCGCGGGATGCTCGATTTCGCGCAGCATACCGCGCTCGTGCAGATGCAGATCGCTCATTACTTCGGGCAGGTCCTTGACCACGCCGCAGAATATGTCGTTTTCATTGAGCATCCGCATCAGCTCCTCTTTGGCGACCGTTGCGGTCCACTCGCCGATCGCTCGGTCGAGCGCGTCCTGATTTTCGACTCGCGCCGACAGTGATGAGAAGCGCGGATCGCGCGCAAGCTCCGGGCGTCCCATGAGCGCGCATAGCCGGGCCCACCGCGGATCGTCGCCACCGAGGATCAGCACATAGCCATCGCGCGCGGGATAGACGTTGTACGGCGCCACTGCAGCGCCGGGCGCGCGATTACCGTTGCGCAATTGACGGAGGCCGAGACCGAAGTAGGCGCCGACGTGCGTGGTCAGGGTGGGGATCACCGTGTCATGCAGCGAAACTTCCACCAGGAGGCCCTTGCCGGTGCGGTCGCGCTCGCGAATTGCGGCCAGAATTCCAGCCGCCAGATGAATCCCGCCAAGAATGTCGACGATCGCTGGCCCTGCCTTCATCGGCGGTCCCGAGGCTTCGCCGCTGACTCCCAGCACGCCGCCCATCGCCTGCACCACAGGATCGAAGGCAGGGTAGGACTTATATGGCCCGGTGAGTCCATACCCCGTTCCGGTCGCGTAGATCAGGCGCGGATTGAGCGCCATCAAGCTCTCGTGACCAAGCCCGAGCGCGTTCATGGTACCGGGACTGAAATTTTCGACCAGCACGTCGATGCGCGAAACCAGCCGTTTGAAGATTTCTTTCCCATGCTCTGACTTGATGTTCAGTGTGATTGACCGTTTGTTCGAGTTCATCATCGCAAACGGCAGTCCCAGCGCCGCACCTGGCGCCTTGTACAACGCGCGGGCTTGTTCGCCGCGCCCAGGCGGCTCAACCTTGATCACCTCGGCGCCTAGAAACGAAAGCGTCAGCGTCGCATACGGCCCATTGTAAAAGTGCGTCAGGTCAAGGATGCGGATATCGTCGAGCGCTCTTACCGGCTGCGTCATCAAAAAGTTCCCCGTACGCGGTCGTTGCAGCGAGGCATCACGGCCAGATCGGATGCCTAAAACGCGCCACTCGTCCAGTTGAGTTCACTAGCACTTCGAGCGATCGGGCGAGGAACGCGCGCGTGTTTCGCGGGTCGATTATGTCGTCGAGCGTAAAGTCCTTTGCGGCGTTGTCGGGTGCATACTCCTGTGAGAACAGTTCCATCAGTTCCGCGCGCCGGCGATCGGGATCGGGAGCGGCGGCGATTTCCTGTTCATAGAGCACATTGATCGCGGGTTCAGGCGCCATCAGGCTGAACGAGGCGGTTGGCCATGCGGCAAGTGCGTCTGGATTCATCGCCTTGCCGCCCAGAATCCAGTACGCAAGTCCGTACGCCTTGCGAACAATGACGGTGATCTTCGGCACCGTCAGGCGCCGGTGGACGTGGAGTGCGCGCGCGACCGTCTTCAGCATCGAGTGCTTCTCCCACTCCTTGCCGACGATGAAGCCCGGACAATCGACCAGGAAAATCAGCGGGAGGTGGAATGCGTCGCACAAATCCATGAAATGGATCGCCTTGTATGCCGCGGTATAGTCCAGCACTCCCGCCATATGCATTGGCTGAGAGGCGATTATACCAACTGAGTATCCATCGATTCGGGCCAGACACGTGATCACGCTCTTGCCGTATTCGTGCTTGAGTGGCAGATAGCCGCCTTCGTCGACAATGTCCTCGATGACCTCGTACATATCGTAAGGCCTGCGCTGGTTGGTCGGAACGATATCCAGCAGACGCTCGCAGCGGCGTTCGGGGCTGTCCTCGGTGGAACGAATCGGCGGCAGTTGATAACTGCTCGAGGGAAAGTAGCCAAGATATTCGCGGATAACGCGCATACAATCCTGGTCGTTTTCCGCTCCGTAATCCGCCTGCCCGGTTTCGACCAGATGCACATGCGCGCCGCCGAGATCCTGAGCGGAGACTCGCTCGCCCACCGCGCCCAGAACTACCGGCGGTCCCGACACCGCCATGAAGCTCGTGCCTTTCACCATAGGCACGAAATCGGACAGCATAGCATTGAATGCCGCTCCGCCGACCGAGTTGCCCATCGCCGCGCTCACCATCGGGACGACTCCCGACAGATCGACCATCGCACCGAACCCCGTCGTATGGGGATCGAACCCGAGCCCGGCCCACGCGCGTGAGCCCATCATGTCCTGCACCCGGCCCGCCGATGCTTCCAGAAGCGAGATCAGCGGAAAGCGCTGTTTGAGAGCCAGTTGGATGACGTGACCGCTTTTGCGGCCTCCGGCGGCGCCTCGCGCGCCGCTGGCTACGGTCGCGTCATCGGCGAGAACGAATACCCGGCGCCCCTCGATCATGCCGGTGCCGATCACCACGCCGCCCGCCATCGCGATCTTTGCGGTTCTGCCTGGCACTTCGACGATGCTTTGGGCCAGGATTCCGTACTCGATGAAGCTGCCGGGATCGAGCAGCAGATCGAGCCGCTCGCGGCAGGTCAGCTTGCCGCGTTTGTGCTGGCGAGCGACCGAGTCAGCGCCGCCCATTTCCAGGGCCGCTTTCCTGGCAGCCTCGATTTCCGCGATCCGGCGCAGGTGGTCATCGCGCATGCAGAACCTTCCCGTCAGCAAGCTTGCAGCATTATTGCGATCAAGCGGCGCGTCGTTCCGAATGTGAGCGAGCGCCGCAGAATGGTTACCGCGCGTGGCAGCAAACTTAGAAGGGCCGCGAACCGCCGGCCTGACTCCGATGCATGATGCGCGAATACTTATGGTCCCAGTTCTTGCGCCAGTGATTGACGCAGCGGTTGTCCCACATGATCACGTCGTGCTGCGTCCAATTGTGCGTGTACCATAGATGCGTCTGGGTGACGTGCTTCTTGAGGAAGTGGGTAAGGCGCTTGTTCTCCTCGGGATCGTCGATACCCACCAGCTTAACTGTGAAGGTCGAGACCCACAGCGCCTTGCGGCCCGAGACCGGATGGGTCCGCACCACGGGATGCGTCACGTCGGACTCGAGCGCGCCCATTCCGTGCTTGGCCACGTATGCGATCGCTTGAGGCATACGGACGCCGTAGGCGGTCGCCAGGGTACTCGCGGGTTTCCATTTCATTCGCTCGACTTGGCGCTTCATCGCGTCATCGAGTTCGTCGTAGGCCTGAAATAAATTAGCGAACAGGGTGCAGCCTCCCGCTGAAGGCGGCGGTACCTCGAGACCGTGCAGCACGGTCACGTCCGGCGGAATCGCGTAGTCCTGAACGTCGCTGTGCGGCGCCAGCTCACTGCCTCCCGATACGTTTTGCACGCGCGTGCCATCGACCGTGGGGATGTCATCGAGCTTGCCCTCGCTGTCGCGGTTGTACGGCCGTCCGAACCATTCTGTCAGCTCCATCTGACGCTGCGGCGTAAGACGACTTTGGCCGGGAATCACCAGCACCCCGGAATGATGGAATAGAGTGAGAATGAGACTGATTACATCCGATGTAAGGTCGTCGGCGAGGTCGATGCCGCGCACAATCGTACCGCAGGGACCGTCCGTACGCTCCACCATTACCCCGTGCGGGAGCCGAAGGTTCTCGATGCGAAGCCCGCTCATCAGAATCGAAGGGTCGTTTACATCTGAAGCGGATTTCATCCCGGTTGCATTTTGCGCGCCCATATCGTCACCTCCACAGAGTATTGTTCGTCGCGATGGCGACTATCTAAGCGGACCTTAACACCGCACCGGTACTGTCGTCAAATATCTGGTACCGTCGAGTCCAGTGTGCTATCTCGGGTCGAGGAACGCTCGGCTCTACGCGGTCTCGAATCGGGCTGCCGAGATCTGAATTTGACGAGTCCAGACGCGCAGTTTCATATTTTTCCGGAGGTCAAAGACAATGGCTTTCAGGCTTCAAATGTTCTCGGATTTCATCTGCCCCTTTTGCTATATCGGCTTCGAGACCGTGCGCAAGCTTCAACCGGAGTTTGGCTTTGAACTTGAGTTGCGCGGCTTCCAGATCCATCCGGAATGGCCGGCCGAGGGGCTGCCCCTCCCGAAGCATCCGCGCATGAGGGATCCGCAAGCGCGCCGCGTGATTTGGACGCATATTCAAGAGCTGGCCGAGGCTGCAGGCGTCACGATGAAAGCGCCCGAGGTTCTTGCCAACTCGCGTCTTGCGCTCCAGGCGGCCGAGTTCGCGCGTGACAATGGCAAGGGCGACACTTTCGATGAACGCGTTTTCCAGGCCTACTTCAGCGAGGGATTGAACATCGGGCTGCAAGCGGTGCTAGGCGATCTGGCGACCGAGGTAGGATTGGATCGGTCTGAGCTCGATCGCGCGCTCGAATCCCGGCGCTACACGGAGAAGCTGGATCGCGACACCCACTCGGCCCATCAGCGCGGCGTCAGCGGTGTGCCGGCGTTTTTCCTCGGTGAATATTCGTTCACAGGCGCTCAGAGCGAGGAAATGATGCGCGAGATAATGCGGCGCTACCTCACGAGAACGGGCGCCGCGAAGTAACGTCACGTCGTTCGCATAATGTCTAGGAGGTCTGCAAGTGTTTGATTTGAACGAAGCATTGCCCGGTCTGCTGCGCAAAGATGTGGAGTATGGCGAAAGCGCCTTTCCCGAAGTTCCCGCCGAAGTGCCGGAGGTGGTGGCCGCCGATCCGAGTTGGCGCCGTCGCTGGCTGGCCGCCAGCGAGCGGATGCAACAGCAGCCCGCCGTGGCCGTCGATGAATGGGATGCCGAGCGCAAGCAGCAATTCGGACGAATGTTGGGCGCGGTGGGATGGGGTGAGATGCAGCATATCGTGCTTGGTTGCAGCTATGCAGCTACCCATCACGAAATGCCTGTTGCGTGGCGTGCCTGCATCCTCAAGCAGGCTTACGAGGATATGCAGCACGCCGCCTCGTTTATCACCCGAGGATGCAGATACAGCAATGTGAACTACTGGAACGGTGTCAATGGTAGCGCGACGCTTGTTCCTCCGGACGAAAAGCGCATCCTGGAGCGAGACCTTGGCGGGTTTTTCGCCGTGGTCGGTCTGCACACGGAAGCATATTCGGCCGAGGATGGCGGCATCTACAACGTGCTGTTGGGTCTCGACCCGGTGCTGAGCGCATGGGGGCCGCACGAGATCGAGCAGGAAGCGGGCCATCTGTCTTTCCTCTTTCCGGCGATGCGCGAGTATCTCAACAGCGGTCCGCGCGCAGAACAGGAACGCAAGAAGCGCCAGTTGATCGCCGACAACGAGCAGCTTTTTCCGTTGATGCGCGCGGCAGATCTGGCCTCTCTTGAGAACTTCGCGATTAATAAACTGGGGTTGAGTCGCGCGATGCTCGAGTGGCCGATCGACCTGCCCGCCCGAACCCGCCATATCTACCGGCAGATCGGTATCGAAGAATCCTACTGGCCGGAGGCGCTTCGTTCATAAGCCCATTCGGAACTGAAGATGAGATTGGCGGCTTGATTCAGTGCGGATTCCGCTTGGCATCAGGCCGCCTTCCACACTGCTTCTAAAGTGTCTATCTACCAGCACCTACATTTGACTCACGCGTGATTGCGTATCCGCGCGTTTCAAAGCACGAAGCGCGTACCCACGCTATTTTGCACGAATGCCTGGGGTAGTGCGCGGGCGATTGCGTGGACTGCTTTCCATCCCGTGCAGTGGGCCGGCACGATGAGTTCCGGCTGAAGGCTTTCAAGCGCGGCCACGGTCGGCGCTATGATCGGCTCGAAGAGCGGCCCGGACAGATGAAATCCTCCTAGGATCGCATGTACCCGCTCGACGCCGGTGAGTGCCTGCGCTTGCCGCACGGTGTTAATCGCGCCCGCGTGGCCGCATCCCGTAAGAATCACCAGACCCTTCGATTTGAGATTAACTACCACCGCCTGGTCGTCATGAATCAGAGGATCGGGTTCCCATTTTTTCCCTCGCTTGGCCCAGTGGAGCGGGAAGCCGGTCTCGAAGTCAGTGGTGCGATGAATTTGACCGGTAATGAGGACCATCCCTCCCAGCATGGATGACGGACCTGCCTCTTCCATAAGCTCGACGCCTTCGTGGCGCAATGCGCGCGGGTTCGGCGGCGGCAGATGCATTTCGTGGCCGTCCGGCAGCACCACCTTGCGATCCAACAAGGCGTCCGGATGCAGCAGCAGCGGCATGCGGCGAGACCCCAGACGGTTCAACATTCCGGTGAGCCCGTTGGTGTGATCGATATGGCCATGGCTCAACACCACCGCATGCATTTCCGCGGGTTTGATCTCGAGAACATCGAGATTGTGCATCAGGCCCCCGCGGCTCAGTCCCGCATCGAACAGCAGTGACTCCGAGGTATTCCAGGCCGTTACTTTCACCATCGCGGAGAACCCGTGCTCGGCAACCAGGACCTTGCGCCCGACCTTCTCGCCTAGCGACGCGCGCCGCACAGTCGGGCTGCCGGCCAGAAGCATGTCGCAGGTGTTGTCGAGTACCGTGGTGATCTCAACCGCGTCCGCCTCTTTGAGATGAATTGTCTCGTGTGCCATCGGCGCGTCGTTCCTCCTATTCACGGAAGTATGGAGCCACCTCGCGCGAAAACAGCTCAAGCGCGCGGCCGGCCCGATCCATGTCGCGCGCACCTGCGCGCAGGTAAAAGGCGTGGTGCTCGATGCCGAATTCGGCGCGCAACTCCTGCTGGCTGATCAGTTCAAGCGTCCTTCGGTAATAGTCGGCTTCGTTTTGTCTTTCGGGAAAAAAATCGAAGAGAGTGAATAGGCCGAAGCGCATAATGACACTCCCAAGGTTCGATCGAATTAGCTCGCCCCAAATCGCGAGGCCGAGCGCTTCGACTGCTCGGATAACACAGAGGTGTGGTCTCGGCAAGTTCGCGTCCCGTTTTGTTTCACCCAAATCGGTTGCGGTACTGACTGAATTTAAGTAGTACCATCATTAGCGCCTCATTGCCCGTGCGCTCCACCTTGCCAGAGTGGACGACTAGATCCGTTCGGAGAAGGAAACCATCATGACCGACGTTGCCATACTTGATCGCGCGTTTCACAATATCATGCAACGCTTTATCAGTACCGGCCAGGCGCCTCACTATACGGAACTGGCAAAAGACTTGGGTCTCGGTATCGAGGATGGGTCTCAAGTCATCGCCGACCTCATGAACGCAGGCGTCCCGGGCTGGCTCCATCCGCAAACCGACTACATCGCGTCGTTCCCGCCCTTTAACAACCAGCCTACGCAGTACAGGATTACCATCGACGGCCAGCAGAAATGGTTTGCCCAATGAGGGTTTGAAGCGCTGGCGGTACGCTGGCTATTTCCTGGCAAGCTGGTGCGGGTTGATGCGCCATGTTTGGATTGCGGAGAGCCGATCGTTGTCGCGATGCGAGACGAACAGGTGCTCTCGGTACAACCCGCGACGATCGTGGGCTATGCTTACAGCGCGGTGGGCGGTGCGCCGGAAGACCGGCCCTTTCGCTGAGCGGGGATGAATCTCTTCCGGTCGGAAGAGCACGCGCGCAAATGGACGAAATTCAACCCGGACTCCCAGAAGCACCTCAAACCGCTTTCCTTCTGGCTTGAGGTGTTCAGCGGCGAGATGTTCCGCGCTCGCAATCGTACCGACTTCATCTCATGGCTGCGCAGCGCGAAGGGCAGAAAAGCGGCCCAGACCACGATGGCCAAACTACAATAGCCGGGATCGACAATACTCACAGCAAGGAGTGCCGAAACCATGTTTAACCTCGATCAATTCATTGAGTCCTGCAAAGGCAAGCCCGCGTCTGCCGTCAAGGAGTTGCTGGCCGAAGCGATGCGCGATCCCGCCGGCGTCAAGCAGGCGCTCGAGACCGTGGCCCAAGGTAAGGACATCGCCGGAGCCAAAGTGGGCGATATGGTTTATTTTCGCTCGCCGACCCTTACGATCCTGAAGGCCGCGGTACCACCCAAGTTCAAAACGCCGCCGCATAATCATAACATGTGGGCGGTGATCGGCGTCTGCGACGGCCAGGAGAACAACACCTTTTACCGGCGCAGCGGCAAAACTCTCGAGAAGGCCGGCGGGAAAGACCTGAAGACTGGCGATACCGTGGTGCTTGGCGAAGACGCTGTTCACGCTATCGAAAATCCCTCCGACCGCCCCATGCTCGCGATCCATGTCTATGGCGGGGACTTTCTCGACACTTCGAACCGCAGTGTGTGGAATCCGTTCACGTTCGAGGAACACCCGTACGATTTCAAACTCATTATGGACTACGCTCGCCAGATCATGGCGCAATGACAAAAATAACCGGTCGCTAAAGGCGGCAAATGCCTGCCCTCCTACCCTACAGGGTTCACTGGCAGCGCGTACCAAAACTCGCACCAAGACCAATGCCGAACCAAGTGCGCAGGAACCGGTTTTGCGAAGAGACGGCCGATGAAATCCGTGAGGAAAGATCCGGAGTAGGTGAGCGATGGATTTTGAATACACACCGGCGCAGGAACAGTTCCGTAGCGAAGTTCGCGCTTGGCTCAAGAGCAACCTCCCCGAAGATCTCAAAGTCGATGACGCGATGGATGAGCGCGTCGCGCCCAATCGCGAGGTCTTTGAAAAGCGCCGCGCGTGGCAGCGCAAGCTCGCAGCCGCCGGATGGGTCGGACTCTCGTGGCCGAAGCAGTACGGTGGGCGCGCGGCGCCGTTGATCGAGCAAATCATCTTCGACCAGGAGTACAGCCGCGCGCGTGCGCCTGTGCTCCCCGGCTATATGGGCGTCGGGCTATGCGGTCCGACGATAATGCATTGGGGCACCGAGAGTCAGAAGCAAAAATTTCTGCCGCGGATTCTCAATGGCGATTATGTCTGGTGTCAGGGCTATTCCGAACCCGGCGCCGGCTCCGATCTCGCGGGCCTCTCGACGCGCGCCGAGGATCACGGTGACTACTTCATCGTCAATGGACAAAAAATATGGACCTCCGGCGCGCACTATGCCGACATGATGTTCCTGCTTGCGCGCACCGATCCCACCGCGCCCAAGCATCGTGGTATCAGCTACCTGCTGCTCGATATGCACAGCCCCGGCGTCGTGGTGCGCCCGCTGGTGCTGATGAACGGCCATGCGCATTTCAACGAGGTCTTCTTCGAGAATGTGCAGGTGCCGAAGGAAAATCTGGTTGGCCCGATGAACGAGGGCTGGAAGGTCGCGATGACGACGTTGATGTTCGAGCGCGCGGGGGGCGCCGGCGGCGGGGGTCACACCTCGCAGGTGCGGCGGCTGGCCGAGCTCGCGAAGGTGGTGCGCATCAGCGGGCGGGTCGCATGGGAGCTCGAGTGGGTGCGTCAGCGCCTCGCGCAGTTCATGATCGAATGCGAAGCCGTGCATTATACCGGGATGCGCGGCCTGACACGGCGGCTCAAGGGCCAGCCGCCTGGGCCCGAGGGGTCAATCCTCAAGCTGTTCAGCTCGGAGCTGGGTGTCCGCATCGCCAGCTTCGCCACCGAAATGCTGGGTGAGTATGCGTTGATGAACGAGACGACCGCAGAGGTTCCCGACGCTCCGCGATGGTTTAATCGGGTGCTCAGTTCGCGGCAGTACACCATCGCGGGCGGCACCAGCGAGATTCAGCACAACATCATCGGCGAAAGAGTACTCGGACTTCCAAAGGGTTAGCTTCAGCGGACTCTACAATTGAGTTGGAAGCTTCGGCGGGAAGGCTTCTCATCGATAGATAGCCTCGCCGGCGGTCGCAGTGCGCCGCTTCATCGACCGGCGGCTGTAACGCTTTCCAGCCGATGAATCTCCTCGCGCCTCGGGGCAACTGTTGCGCGTGGCCTTTTCTGGACACTTTTTGTGATCGGTGATGACATCGCACCGGTACTATTGTCAAACGTCTGGTACCGTCGAGTCCAGTGTGCTATTTCGGGTCGATGAGCCGGCGAATCATGGCAGAAACGATCGGCGCTGACCAACTTCGGGAGCTGATGCGCTCCGACCGGGCGTTTGCCTTGATCGATGTCCGCGAATGGGGCGAGTTCGCGCTCGGGCAGATTCTGGGAGCGCGGCATATCGCGCGCGGCAGCCTCGAAAAATATCTGCCGTTCCTCGTTCCAGATCGCAGCCTCAGACTGGTGCTAATGTGCGACGACGGCAAACGCTCCGCGCAGGCGGCCGAAACTGCGCAGCAGTTGGACTACTCGCAGGTCAGCGTGCTGGCCGGCGGAATCTCCGGCTGGAAGCGTGATGGCGGCGAGACCTATGGCGGCTGGTCGCTAACCGGCAAGGACTATGGAGAACGCCTGCTCGTGCAGGAGAACGTCCCCGAACTGACGGTGGACGTACTTCATCGGATACTCGAACGCGGTGAACCGGTCATCATTCTCGATTCGCGCCCATACGCCGAGTTCAGAGCTTCACATCTCCCAGGCGCGCGGAGCACACCGATTGGCGAGATCGCCTTTGCCGCGGCCGATCTAGTCTCCGATCCGGCGGTGCCAATCGTGACCAACTGCGCGGGCCGCACTCGCAGCATCATCGCAGCCCATCTGCTGCGCCGCATGAATCTGCGCAATCCCGTCTATGCCCTTAAGGGCGGGACGGGCGCCTGGCGGATCGCGGGATGGGGCGATGAACTCGCCAGCGGCGACGATTCAGCACCTGCGCGGCTGTCGCCGTCGTCAGTCGCCGCGACCGACGGGTTGGCCGAGCGCATGAGAAAAGAGGATCACATCGGGCTTGTCACGCCGAGCGAGATGCGCGCGCGAATTGCGGCAAATGAGTTGCTTTACATCCTCGACGTGAGATTGGGCGAAGAATACGCAGCACCCCTCGCGTTGGAGACGGCGCAACTCGCCGGCTCCGATGCCCAGCTCGGTCCCATAGATTTCCTCGTTGTGCTCGCCGAGCAGTGGCGCGCGACCGGTCCGAAACGGCGTGATACTCATCTTGAAAGGCGCCGCCAGATAATCGAGGGAGCCGGCCGCGGGATGGTCGATTCGCACAAATGCCTGGCGCTCTTTCAATTGCTCGAGACCGAGCACCTCGTCAGCGGTCATAAGGTATCCGCTCGGAACGCGCATGCCCTGGAGGAGGTGAAAGATTTCGGCGCGCGAGTGTTGAGTCACCCAGTGATCGATCAAATCAGTCACCTTACTTTGGGCGGTATTGGAGCCTACGGTAGGAGGAGCAAACGCGGGATCGTCGAGATATTCGGAAAGCTCCATAACATGTGCGCAAATCTCGCGCTGCTGCTCGGTCGTGGCGCACAATGCAGCCCATCCGTCGCTCGCCGGGCGGTAGCAGTATGTCGCGGATAGCGTGGTGCCCAGCCGCGAAACCATAAGCTCCCGGTACGCGTAGGTGGTTTCGTAATAGCGGCTCGCCGCGAGCATCGCTTCCATCGCCGCCACCTCGACCAGTTGCCCCTCGCCGCTGTTTGCCCGCCACGCAAGCGCCGCGAGCGTTCCCGCGGCCGCGAGCGGACCCGGCGCCATCGAGTCGCCAACTCGCCGCGGGTGCGGGTGGGCGGATGATTGGGTTCGCCCGACTGGAACAGCCATCCGCTCATCGCTTCCAGAACCAGGTCGCAGGCTTCGAGGTCGCGGTAAGGGCCGTCCTTTCCAAACGGCGTGATCGAAGTGACCACCAGTCGCGGAAAGCGCTTCTCCAAGTCGGAATAGTTCAGTCCCAGTTGATCGGCCCGGCTTGGCGCGAAGGTTTCTATCAGGACGTCAGCCTGCTCGAGCAGGCGATCGAGGATCGCACGACCCGCCGGTTTCGCGACGTCGAGCGTCACGCTCTGCTTGTTAACATCGAGGAAGAGCGATAGCGCACCGCAGTTAGGATCGGGCGGTCGCCCGGAAAAGGCCCGACTGCGCGCGTCGGATCGCCGCTGCCTGGCGGCTCGATCTTGATGATCTCGGCACCGTACGCAGCGAGCAGGCGCGTCGCGTAGCCGCCCGTCGCATTGGTGCTCAGGTCAACGATCCGGAATGGCGGCTGATCGTTCACCTGTGGCATTCCCTTTTTCAGCGAAGACCGTTTCGATTTTCGCCGCGCTATTGAAAAAATGCTGGAAGCTCTGGTTAAAGCGGTAGAACAAATCCAGCTTGAGCCCGTCCGTGCCGCGTGCAAACGGCTGTGCAAGCGCATAGTTCAGCGTGTTCAGCGAATGGCGGCTATCGGGATGGCCGTTGGTCGCGTGGATGTTTTCGATCATGTCACGCCAGCCCGCGTAGTCCATTTCGAGCCAGAAATCCGCGTTAGCAAGTTCCTGCGGAGTTATTTCGCGGACTCCCGTGCACTCGAAGACCTCGAAGGTAACGAGATAGCACCTGTGGAGGTCGGATATGCGGATCCCAACCACCGCATCGCAGGTGCCGATGTGCGTGTACGACGGATCGTTGTTCACCAAGTTGCGCAACGCCTCGAACCATTCAACCGAGGGAAATACCGCCATGATCACGTCCTGAGCCCGGGAAAAATCCGCTCGCGCCGCTCAGGTAGGCTGGCTTGGTCAAGCTGCTCGAGGTAATCGTCCACCTGCCGACTGCGCAACTCGCCGACCCGCTTCGGCCCTTCCCCGACGCCTGCGAGTCCGCCGCCAAGCAGGACGGCCAACGCCTCGCGAAACGGCGTATCGCGATGCCAATCCTCGGTGAGCGCGATCTCGCCGCGAAGAAGGTATGAGTGCACCTGTTCGCGGCGATCGGGTTTGTTTTCCAGCATCCCGCGCAGCCGCACGGTGCCGTAGGCCAACCATCGCTCCATATCTGCCGCGCAAAGAGTAAACAGCGTGCGATCGCCTTCGCTCGAAGAGAATTTCGCTCCGGCGTTGTACAACGTGCGCGCGAAACTTGCGTGAGTGATGTGCAGCAGCATCGAGGTTTCGTTGAAAGTTTTCGAGTCGCATAGCAGACGCAGGAATTTTCCAGAAGATTCGAAGCCGAGCCTCCCGCCATTGACGACCGCGCGCTTGCGAAACGCCTCGAAATGGCGCCCGGCCTCGAACTCCTGCACCGCCATCAGGAGCTTCACTTCGTGGAATCCGTAACTGATCTCGCGCAGCCAGCGCGCGATCACGTCGAGGCACACGAGCGCGTTTTCGCTGAGCACGGTGACGAACTGCGCCGTCGCGAGTTCAAGCTCGGGCGAAAGCGGCGCGATAGTCTCCCACGGAATATCGAGCGAGGGCCTCCATCGACGCCGGATACTTTCCTCGTACAAGTCGGGAACGTCGTCGGTCCACACCTCGGCTTTCTCCCGCACCGGGTTCCCAACACCAATTGCGCCCGGACGCGGTATCGACCCACGAGCCATCTCGCTGTCGTTTGCGTAGACCTCAGGTATTTCCCCGTACACTCCAAGGTTGATCGCGCCGAGGGTTAAGCCGTTCTCGGTCGGACGCGCACGGGTGCCCCACTGGGAGACCGCGTTCATCCAGGTCAGATCGAGCCCCAGATTGTTTTCGGTGGAGAACCGGGGCGGATGCTTTTGTTGTTGCGCCGCAGCCATCGTTTTCAAATCCTCAGGACCGCGTCGGCTCGAGATAGGGCTCGATCGCCGGGATGCATCGTCCGCGCCGGTCGCCGAAACCCGCAACTGACAGTCGCTGCATGTATTCATTCACCATCCGGCGCGTAATTTCCTCGATACTCGTCATGCCCTCGTTCAAGTGGTCGCGCCCTCCGCCCAGCAGCATGATCAGCGGCTCCAGCCGCTCAGTGAAAGCGGTGCCGAAAATCCTCCCGCCCTTGTGCATGACCAATGACGGTTCGGCCCGGTCGAGATACGAATGAATCTCTTCGCGCCGCCACGGCTGATGCTCCGCGATGTATTTCAAATGCATCACGCCGAACGCCACGTGGCGCGACTCATCCTGCGCGACCAGGCGAAAGATTTTTTTCTCCGCTTCCGACAAACCCACAAATTCTCCCATCCGGAACATCGTCAGCACCTGACCCTCGCCGACGACGTGCGTGATGACCGACATCTCGGTGAAATCCGACGCGTCCATGATTGAGCGCAGCGCGCTCGCGGCCGAGTCCGCCGACTGGCGCATCAGGCCGCCGCCGTTGGCAAGGGCGCGCTTGCGAAAGACTTCGAGGTGGCGCGCCTCGTCCATAGCCTGCGTGGCGAGGAACAACTTCACCTCGAAGTGGTCGGGGCTGATGGCCGGAATCCACTGCCCCGGCACGTCGGCGGCGGTGAACTCGACTTCGCACAGATGAGTGCATAGCTGGCACATCGCCAACTCAAGATCGTCGGGCAGCGGCTTGAGCGTCTCCCACGGAATATCCGTCGCCGAACTCCATTGCCGCGCCAGTGCTTCCTCGTATAGCAGCGCGCAGTTCTCGGCCCAGGTATCGGCCTTGTCGCGCAGCCGCATCGCGACCCGCGTCGCATTGAGAATCTGACGCGTACCCCGCGGTCGCAATGAGAGATTCTCGCTATGCTCGGGGGCGGTATCGGCCCGCGCCGCAGCGATATCGCTGAGGATCAAACCCCGCTTGCTTGGCGCGATGCGATCGGTAAGTTCGACGCCCTCAAGCCAACTCAAATCCAAGGCCGGCCCGGTGTCGCTGCGCAACATTTCAAGGGTATTGCTGTCCACTGCCATAACGCCATTCACCTCCACACTATCCAGTCGAGCTGCGGGCTAAAGTTCCGGTCGGTTAATGCAACGTCCATTCGGTCTCGGCCCGCTGCGGGTTCGTGAGCTTGTTGCGTCCCAGAAGTTCAAGGCTGCGATCGATCACCGGCGGCGCCACCGTGTAAGTGCGCACGTCGCGATGGATTCTTTCCAGAGGACACGACTTCAGCGTAGCGCGGCCGCCGCAGCTTTCGAGTGCCGTATCCGTCGCGAGCAGGGCGGCCCGCGCGCACAGGATTTTCGCCCGATGCGACGCGAGATATGCGGGTTTTAGATCCTGCTCGCGGCGTCCGTGTTCGAGCCAGCGCCGCCACAAAACCGCAGCGTCGTACAGGACCATGCGCGCGGCCTCAATCGCCGTATCGACCTGCCCGAAGTGATACTGCATCAGCGGGTCTTCAGCGCCTGCGACCTTTTCGGCCACGTAGGCCGCGGACCAGTCGTAGGCGGCCTGCGCCCCGCCGAGATAATTCGCCGCGAACGCGATGAAATAGGCGTGGTTGATCACCGAGCGGAAATATCCTCCCGGCTCACCAAGAATGTCTTCGTCGCTCACCCGGCAGCGATCAAGCAGCAACCCGTTGGTCGCCGTCGCGCGCATCCCCATCGCGTCCCAATTCATTTTCGATCTGGAGCCCCGGATTGTCCTTGGCCACCACGAACAGCGTGAGGCTGCGCAGTGGATCGTCCACGCCCTCGAGATTGGCGAAGATCACGTACCAGTCGGCGACGCCGGCCAGCGAGTTGAAGTGTTTGCGGCCGTCCAGCTGATATCCGCCGCGGGTCTTGCGCGCGATCGTCGTGATCGGCATCCGCCGTTCCGCGCGGGCGGTGGTGTGAAAGGACGGTTCGGAACCGGCTGAGCAGAATAGCTTTCCGTGTTCCAGCGCCTCGGCGAAATACTTGCGCTGCTGCGCCTCGGTCCCCATCTCCGCGAAATAGGTCAGGCAGCGGCCGGTGATCTGAAAAGTCTGCGAGGTCGAGCAGTCCGCACGCGCCAGAAGTTCCAGGGCCAACGTCCAGGCGAGCGGATCGCCATCGAGCCCCAAGCCCATTCCGCCAAACTCCTTAGGCACCGCCATCGCCAATAGTCCGTCGCGCCTGAGCGCCTCGAACGCAGCGTGAGGGAAGCTGTTCTCCCGGTCGCAGCGGGCGGCTTCGGGCCCGACCACTTCGTGTGCGACGCGTTCCACCTGCGCGAGCGCCTCGCGGGCTTCGGGACTGAGCGGAAGTTCCATTGGACCCTCGGTTCAGACCGCGACGCTATCCGTCAGACGATCGGTTCATAGGCGAACGCCTGACCGGTAGTTTCGAGCTTGGTCAGAGCAGCGCCGAGCGAGCTGTTAAACATCGCCGCAACCTTTTCGGGCGTCCACCCTTCTACGTCAGCGATCGTTCGAATCGGCCGCGGCTGCGAAAAGACCATGATTTCCTTGCCGCGAACCCCGAAGATCTGGCCCGACACTCCCTGCGACTCCTCGGAGGCGAGGAACACCACCAGCGGCGCGATCAGGTCGGGCGACATCTGCTTAATCCGCTTGAGGCGCTCGTTGTTCGGGTCTTCGGCGCCCGGAATCGTCCCGATGAGGCGGGTCCACGCAGTCGGCGCGATGCAGTTTGCGGTCACGTTGTAGCGCGCCATGTCGAGCGCAGTTCCACGGGTCAGTCCGACAATTCCCATTTTCGCCGCGGCGTAGTTGGCCTGCCCGATATTCCCCACCAGACCCGAAGTGGAGGTCATATTAACGATCCGTCCGCTCTTCTGTTCGCGCATGCGAGGGGTAGCGGCGCGGGTGCAGGCGAACGCGCCCTTGAGATGCGTATTGATGACCCCGTCCCATTCATCTTCACTCATGTTGAAGACCATTCGATCGCGGAGGATGCCGGCATTGTTGACGAGGATATCGATGCGGCCAAAGGTCTTGAGCGCCGCGCCGACGATGTTCGCGCCCCCTTCCATACTTGCGACGGAATCCTGATTCGACACCGCCTCGCCGCCCGCTTTCCGGATCTCTTGCGCGACCTGCTCGGCCACGCTTTGGTCGGCGCCTTGCCCGTCCGCAGCGGAGCCGAGATCATTGACAACCACTTTTGCGCCATGGTTCGCGAGCAATATGGCAATACCGCGTCCGATTCCGCGGCCCGCTCCGGTGACGACGGCTACTTTGTCTTTCAGTGAAATCATCGACTTGCTCGTGCCTTGACGAATGTTCGCCGCCGCGCGGCGGTTTTATAGCCACCCTGATTAAGCAGCCTGACTAACTGCGATTACCACGGCGCCGATCATGATGTCAAAGCGGCGGTACCAGTCCGAAATTGCTGGTACCGGAGGATGCTTGCTCAGATGGTGCCGGCTGTATGATTCAATCGAATGTGCGCGACCTCCCGGGAAGCGGTTGCCGGCGACCCGCGCCGGCGGTTCCGGGTATGACTTGCTATCTCCGCGCTACGAAGATCCGATGATAAGGATTTTTCACCGGCAATTCGGCGAAGCTGCGGAAGCCGGCCCCGCGCGCCATCTGCCGCGCTTGCTCCTTGCCAATCACCACACCGAGCCCCTCGCCGCCTTGCGCCAGCGAGACGGTCATACAATGCATCGCGCTGGCCCCATACAACGTACGACCCTGCGGATTGAGGTTGTCTTCCAGCCGCTCCGAGGCGTTGGCTTCCGACCATAGGAAGGCGCCGGTCGGTTTCAGGGTCCGGCAAACGCTCGCCAATACCTGCCGCGGCCGCGCCATATCATGGATGCAGTTGAATGCCATCGCGAGATCGAAGCGGTCGCGCACGGGAAGATCCTCGCCGGCAACTTGCTCGAAGTTGACCCGGTCCGCGACTCCGGCGCGTTGCGCTTTTTCCCGCGCCCTTTCGATTGACGTGGCGTCGACGTCATAACCGTGGAAGCGGGATTTCGGAGACGCGATCGCCACCGGAATCAGGCACTGCCCGGCGCCACAGCCGACCTCCGCCACCTCGGCTCCGGCGGTGAGCCGTTGATGAATGTCCGGCACCGCCGGAATCCACTCCTGCGCTACCCAGGTTTCGTAGCCGGCGCGGAAGAGCCGCTCGATCGCTTCGACAATTTCGGGTCCGAAGTCCGTGAATGGAACGCCGCCGCCGTGGTTGAAAGCCTCGGTCAGCTTCGGGATCTGCCGATAGCAGGCAACCGCGTACTGAAACGCTCCGCCCATGAAGAACGTATTGCCCTCATTCGCCAACACTCCCGCCTGCTCGGGGGTCAGCCTGAAGGTTGCGTCGACTGGGTTGTAGTCCAGATATCCCGCTGCAGCCA
Organism: Deltaproteobacteria bacterium; assembly: GCA_003135855.1. GTDB lineage: Bacteria > Desulfobacterota > Binatia > Binatales > Binataceae > Binatus. The sequence continues at coordinate 94,628 of PNBD01000079.1, read as the reverse complement.
TGGTTGCAGCCCACTCGCGGATGTAGCGCTCGTTAAGTCCGGCGCGCCCGGCGATCTGCGACGAGGTCATCGGCGGTCCGGAGGCCATCAGCTTGAAGATGCCCAGACGGTCACCGATATATGCCAGCGCGACCGTCAAGGCGGCGCCAAAGTCAACGCCCACCTGGCGGGTCAGAGCGGCAGTCTTCTCGCGGTCCAGCGCAATCGAAGCCATCTTGTCACCTCCACGGCGCGCACGGGAACGGAAGCTGGTCGGCGCACTCGGACGAGTCATTCATCCGCCTTTGCGGCTGGCAATTCCAGATGCCTAGGTAACTCGTTGCCTGAATGACACACCTTCGCAGTCCGTGGGCACCGGGAGCGCTTTGAAAGTCCGCGCGATTCGGGTTAATATCCCCTCCTGCCGCCGGGGTACTGCTCAAAGGCGATCAGTACCCCGCGCCCGCGCTCTTTGCAATGGTTTACGAGAAGCGCCACGGATTAACCGCCGGAGGTTTTCAGAAATGAAACCGATTGCCTATGTTGACCGCCTGAACGCGTTTTACCGAAGCCGGGGATTTCCGCCGTACCAGTGGTCGGTGTATGAAACCGCGCCGCTGACGCCGCTGCGAAAGCCGCTTAACCAATGCCGGGTCGCGCTGTTGACCTCGGGCGGGGTGTCACGCAAGGATGCGCCGCCGTTCGACCCGCTGGCGCGCAACGATCTGCGCGTCGACGCGATTCCGGCTGAGACTGCCTCCGCGCATTTTCAGATTCACGACGACTACTACAACCATGGCGACGCCGATCGCGACATCAATTGCATCTTTCCGCTCGACCGCCTGCGCGAGCTTGCCGCTGAGGGCGTCGTCGGCTCCGTCGCGCCGCATCACTACAGCGGCTTCATGGGCAGAACTTACATCCGGACCGCGGTGATGACACAGGCCGCTCCGGCGCTTGCCCGGCGGCTCGCGGATGAGGCGGTCGATGCGGTGGTGATGGTCCCCGGCTGACCGCTGGATCACCAGACCGTTGGTCTGGCAGCGCGCGCGATCGAAGAGGCCGGAGTTTCAACCGTGCTCGTCTCGACCGGCCGCGATTTGAGCTCGCAGGTTAGAGCGCCGCGCACGGCGTTCGTGAATTTTCCGATGGGCAATCCGTTCGGGCATCCGTTTGACAAAGTGACACAGCGCCGAATCCTGCTCGAGGCGCTCCACATTCTCGGCTCCGTGACCGAAGGCGGCACGCTGATCGACCTGCCCTGCGAGTGGGGAGAGGAATTCGGGCTGAATCTCGGTGCCGGTTACGCGCGCGCTTGAAGAACACGCCGCGTCGATAATCGTGTTCAACCGCGCGGCTCTGCGACGCGGTACCAGCTCTTGACTGTTGGTACCGTTTCAGGCCTATTGGCGGGTAAGGACTTCAACTCCCGGTCGTACTAGTTTCGCGGGGCGGATCAGTTGGTAGATAAACTTAAGGCAGGTCATCCCTTCAGTCTCCCCCACCCGTAGCTCGCCGCGAAGCCCAGCGCCAGAAACGCCACGATCGTTGGCCCGGTCGGAAAATCAAACCAGTACGACGCGAATATCCCAAGCAAGCTGCACGTCAGGCCAAGGCTGGTCGCGACTACAAACGCGACGCTCAAACTTCCCGCGACCGACAATGCCGCCGCGCCCGGCGCCACCAGCATCGTGAACGTCAGTAGCGCGCCCACCCCGCGAATCGCGATCGCCACCGCAACTCCCGCCGTCACGTAGAAAATCGTGTTCCACACATCGACCCGGATTCCGAGCGCGCGCGCCATGTCCGGATCGTACGCGACGATCAGGAATTCCTTGTAGGCGAAATATTGAATTGCGATTACCAGCGCGAACGCCACCAGCATCGTCCACAGCAGAGGCACCGGCACGGTCAAAATATTTCCGAACAGGACGTTTACGATATCGGCCTCGCCGCGCGGCGCTTTGACGATCAGCAACACCGCCGCTGCCGAGCCGCCCGCATACAGCATCCCGATCAGGGCTTCCAGCGGCAGCCGCGGCGAATCCGCGACTCGCGATAGAACTAGAAACGTCAGCACCGTCAGCACCAGCGCGACTGCGAACGGCTCGTATTGCAGCAGGACCGCCAGCGCCACTCCCGCCGACGAGATCTCCGCGACCGCCGCGCCGACAAATACGATTCGCCGCAGCACCACGTAAACGCTGAGCGGCGCCAGGCCGAGCGCCACCAGAACGCCCGCGAACAGCACGTGGCGCATGAAGGGAATCGCCAGCAGATCCATCTATTCCCCTCCCGCGTATGCGCGCGCCAACATCCCGGGCGATAGCATCGTTTGCTTGTCGCCGATCAGCATCCCGCCGCGGTGCGTGATCAACGCCACCCGCCGCGCAAAGTGCTCGATCGCGCTCTGCAGATGAGTCACGAAGACGATAGTCGTCGATTGTTCGCGCTGCAGGTCGAGGAGCAGCTCCATGATCGCGCGCTCGGCCTGCACGTCCATTCCGTTGGTGGGCTCGTCGAGCAGCAGCGCTTCCGGCTCTCCNNATCTCGAAATCGCGGACGCTCGCCGCGCGCATCGCGGGGATCAATCCGTAACGTCCCATCACTGCCACTTCCAGTGACGACAATGGAAAATGCGGATCGAGCCGCTCGCGCTGCGGGACGTAGCCGAAGCGCGGCGGTTCACCGTTGATTCCCGGAAATTCGATCGCACCCCTAAGTGGCGGCACCAGCCCCAGGATCGCCTTGATTAGCGTGGTCTTGCCCGACCCGTTGGGACCCATCACGCCGAGAAAATCACCGCGCTCGATCGTAAAGTCGAGCTTGTCGAGCACCACGCGCCCGCGGTAGCCGAGCGTCAAGTCGCGGCCGCGAACCAAATTAATTGCCATGGCCACTGAACGCCTTCACGAACTGGCTCACGACGTAGTCGATCATCGAGATGTAATCCTTCTGCTCGGACGTTCCGCCCACGTCGATCGTCAGATTCAGGCACGGCACGCCTGCCTCAGTCCCGATCAGTTGCGCGATCGAAACGTCGTAGTAAGGCTCGGTGACTATCGCGCGCACCTTTTCCTTCTTCGCGATCTCGATCACTTCCTGCACCCGCGAGGGTGACGGCGCGAACCCCGGCTTGTTCTCGATCGTAGTCGGAATGGTGAGCTTGTAGGCGCGCGCGAAGTAGCTCCACGATTCGTGATACGGAATGATCGCGCTGCCCGCGAATGGCGCCATCTCGGCGTCCCATTTTTTCTCCGCCGCCGTCAGCCGCTCGTCAAACGTCTTCAGGTTGCCCGCGAAGTAGTCCTTGTCCGCCGGATCGGTGTAAGAAAGCGCGTTGAACACGTTCTGCGCCATGATTCGCCCGGCCTCCGGGTCGAGTTGGTAGTGCGGATTTCCGTAGGGGTGAATATCGCCGAAGCTGTAATCCACGCGCCCCTTCGGCACGTCCATCAGCGGGATCCCAACCGAGACCTGCGCCTTCACCAGGTCCGAGTTATTGGCCTCGTTGACCAGGTCGCGGGCCCACTCCTCGAGCCCAAGTCCAATTTGCATGAACAGTTTTGCGCGATGAACTTTGAACAGGTCGCTCGGGCGCGGCTGATAAAAGTCCGCGTTGAAGCCGCCCGGCACCAGCGCCTCGACCTCGNNGATCGCAATCGTCGATAGAATTTTCGCAACAGGCTTTTGCATTTGATCAGTCCAGTGGTTTCAGATTTCCGAGTGAGAACGTCGCCTGCAGAAAAACCAGGTCGGCTGCGCGCAAGGGTCCGGTCGCGGCCCGGCTCGCCGTCGTATGCGTGTACTGCAAGCGCAACCGCGTGTTGTCGGAAACGAAGTAGGTGAGTATCGGCGAGAGCCCGAGTTCCGTCCCGCGAGGTACGCCCGGAACGTCGGCGATATCGATCAACGCTCCCGCATGCCAGCGCAGCCGGAAGTTGTAATCGAGCAGAGTGTAGATGCCGCGCTTCACCCCGTGATCGTTGGCGCCCGTCCGCTCCGAGAGCAGCGCTTCCAGGTTCCAGGTCCATACCTGCCGCTGCGTTGGCGCATACCGCAATTGGATAAATGGATCCGCCATGTAGGTCGCGCCACCCGGCCCGGGACCGCCCGCGAAGCTCGCACCGGTCGTCAGCGCGCCGGTCGTGAACAGGTCGTGCGAATAGTCGAGCGTGCCGATATACGCGAAATCGTAAGTGCGTCCCTGGTGCCGGTCGAAGCTGGTCGCGTTGATACCGCTGACGAAGTTGAAGTCGGCCTTCAGCGCGAGGTCCCACGGATTGGGGATGTAACCCTTGAGATTCAACCCCGGCTCGATCAGTCCGTCGTCGCCGATATAGAAGGCGATCGCGCCCGGTCGGTTCACCATCGGCAATTGAAAGGTGTCGGTCCCGTTGAGCAGTCCGAACTCCGGTCGGAACTGTCCCGCGCGCAACGACAAGTCGTACGGCAGCTTGTTGAAGGTCAGGAACGCTTCCTCGATGTCGAAAGCGCCATTGTTGGGCTTGTCGATCGAAATCTGCGCGGTGGTGTACGGATCGATCGGCGAGAAAAAGATCAGTTGCGTGTCGCGCGGCTGAAACTTGTCGTCCGCCGGATTGTAACGTGCGTCGCCGCGGCGAATGTCGCTTTGTCTGAAAGTGAAATCGCCGACCGCGCCGATATCCGGGATAAATGTCTTCGAAACTCCCTCCAGTCCCGGAACGATGACTCCTTGTCCAAGCGGCTCCGCGTTGGCGTAACCCGGTGCGAGCGAGGTCGGTCCCGAGACCGGCCCCGGCAACAGTTTCTTAACCGCGCTTCCAAGCGTAACTCCAGCCGCAGGATTTGCGGGAAGCGGTTCGCCCGCGGGCGTCACACCCGGCGGTGGACCGCTCTCCGCTGACGCCGTCGGGTTGGCAGGCGCTGCGCTCTTAGCCGATGCAGTTTTCGCGGCGCCGCTGTTGACGCGCGCCTCGAGCGCTTCCATCCGCTGATGCATCGCACGAAGTTCGGTCTGAAACTCCGCCAACTCTTTTTTCAGTTCAACATTCTGCGCCTGCAACGAGTCATCGCTATCGGCATACAGCGGATTCGCAGAAACGATCAAAAGACTCGCATTCAGCACCCAAATCCATCGCCAAAGATTGGCCACATTTCTCATCACAGTCTCTCCTTTCCGCACAGAATTCGCGGAACGGCGACGCGCGTGAAATCTTCGTCACGCAACGAAACAGGCCGATATGTCTACAAACGAAGAAGGATCTATGCGGCGGCGGGAGGAGCACGCGTCAGTGCTGACGCGGAATGGAACGGAGCAAAACCATGCCAGGAATCGATGCTTGCGACGGCGCGTCCGATCTCGTGACGCTCGATGAACGGCGCACTGGTTGGACTGAGATTCGAATGAAACGCGACCAGGCACAGGGCGCAGAGCCCGGTGTCGAGGGACGGCTGCGCGGATGAGACCGTCCGAGCCAGCTCCGAAGCCGGATGCAGATGCACCGCTCCGACAAATTGCGCAACCAGGACTAATGCCGCGCTGAAGACGGCAATCGAACGCCTCAGGCGTGAGCGAGCCGAACTCTTGCAGGAAATTGCCATGCGGACGCGAGGCGCAGTGAGAACCTCGATTCCTCCGTATATCAGGGTTTGCGCAGTGAATGAAATCGAGAGTGCGAAGCGCTCGCGCGAGAGTCTATGGAGTGCGGCAGGGCATCGCTCGATCTCGGATCGAATCCTCTTCTTTGGAGCGAGCACCAACGAGCGGTCGGAATCTCTTAGGCTCGCGCAAGTTCGACTAATACCCAACGCATTTACGCCAGACTCCTGGCGAATCGATCCCGTCGCTTCCGGCACGGATGATCGCGCCTTACTTACCAACAGAGAAAGTAGCCGCGGTTTTGCACGTGACCGATTGAAAACTGGTGCTCTCCGCTTACCACTGACATGCGAAAGAAGCCTCGGCGCACCCTTTTCATGCCATGGGACGATAGTGCCGTAAGTCACCAATAGTATCCACTTCATCTGGCAGACAGAGTTGGATAGTTTCTGCAGAAGTCCAAACCACGTTCTATTGTTAGACTCTTGTCAACCACCACGTCGTCAACCACGGCTTTGTCAAGCGCCGCTAGAGTGTCAACCGGTTGACAGACTGCGGAGAGCAGTTCGCATCAGACTGCACCATCCACCATCCAGTCCTCGGGTTTCCGGACATTCGGGAAAATCGCTCAAAATGGGCGCGTGCGCGCACGCAAGCAATTCCTCTCGATATCCCTCAAGCGGCCGAGTACCTACCCGAGGAGCGGCAACTAGGATTGGTTCGCTTCCGTCACGGTAATAGCGTTGGATGCATGCATCTTCCCGTGAACCCGCCGATTCTGCCGATGCTCGCGAAACGAATCGACGAGCTGCCGGCGGGCCAAACATGGATCTTCGAACCGAAGTGGGACGGGTTTCGCGCGTTGATCTTCCGCGACGGGGACGAAATCCTGATTCAGAGCCGCGATGCGAAATCGCTGAATCGATACTTTCCCGAGTTACTCGAGGTGCTGGGCGCGCAGCTGCCCGCTCGATGCGTTCTCGACGGCGAAATCGTTGTCGCAAAGAACAATGGGCTCGACTTCGAGGAATTGCAGCTTCGGATTCATCCGGCTGCCTCGCGGGTGAAACTGCTTTCGCAGCAGAGTCCGGCATCGATCGTCTTTTTCGACCTGCTGTGCGAAGGGAACCGCGATTGGCGGAGCGAACCGTTCGAGCGGCGGCGCGAAAAGCTGGAGTCGTTGCTGGCCAGTGCGGTGCCGCCAATCCATCTGACTCCGGCAACGCGTGAACCTACTGTCGCATCGGATTGGTTCAAGCGCTTCGAAGGCGCGGGCCTCGACGGGGTTATGGCCAAGCCGATTTCCGGCACCTATCAACCTGACAAGCGCGTGATGTTCAAGGTCAAGCATGAGCGCGACTGCGATTGCGTGGTGGCCGGCTTTCGATGGCATAAAGGAGGCGATGGCACGGCGATCGGCTCGCTACTGCTTGGCCTGTATGACGATTCGGGCGCGCTGCAACATGTCGGCGTGTGCGCCAGCTTCACGCAAACTAAACGGCAGGAACTGGTGAGATTTCTGGCTCCCTATCGTCGCAACGCTCTCGCCGATCATCCGTGGAAGTCGTGGGCCGCGCCAACTTCAAATGACGCATCGCATCGGATGCCGGGAGGTCAGAGCCGTTGGAGCCATGGCAAGGACCTATCGTGGGAGCCGCTAAGATCCGAGCTGGTAGTCGAAGTCGCGTACGAGCATATGCAGGGCACGCGCTTCCGTCATATGGCGCAGTTCCGTAGGTGGCGTACTGACAAGCAGCCGCGCGATTGCACCTATGAGCAGCTTGAAGTTGTTCCGCCGCACGAGCTGAAAGCTATTTTTGCCGGAGACGTCTGAGCCCGCCCGCAATCAAGTACCTTTCTTCGACGCACGTGTCCTGCATCATTTCTTGCGACAAGCGGCGAGTTGGGTCGTCATCGGGATCTGCGCCGATGCATGCTGTAGCTAGCCGAGGGCTGTTCGAAACGGCGCATGTGGTTCTCTACATAACTAGTGTAAGAGGCTCGCACTTGCTTGCTTCACGCCCAACGCATAACCAGCGAGTAGGGATCGATCGAGGAATCGAGTCCGGATTGATCCAGCCCAAACGGATTGGCCAAACCATTGGTGCCCTGCGGGCTCGTGAAAGGGAGAAAGAAATGACCAGATTCGTAAGCCTATACAAACCACCGATGTTTATAGCGTTACTATTCGCCGCCTTGCTTGCAGGTGGCGGAATAGGAAGGGTCTTTGCTGCCACTGACCCCGGTGTGACCGTTGCTCCCGGCGCTCTTGTCGGCGCAGCTACAGAACCCACGGTGATTTCGTCAAGCCCAAGTAACGGGGAAACGAACGTACCGACCAGCACAAATACTAGTGATGACGTTGTAACTGGTACCGCTGTGACCGCAACCTTCAGCCATCTGATGGATCCGGAAACAGTTAACTCGTCCTCGGGAAATTTGCTCACGTTTACGGTCAAAGAGACAGACGGGGACGACGTACCCGGTACCGTCGTCATGGACGACACAAACACTGTGGCAACCTTCACGCCAACGTGGTCCATTCTCAACCCGAATACCAGCTACACCGCCACGGTTACAACGGCGGCGAAGAACGCAGCCGGAGTCGCAATGGCCAATCCCGTTGAATGGACATTTACGACCAACGCCGCCTTGGTTACCGGACAGGCACCAGTACCCCTTGGAAGAGCAGCCAGTTTCGCGATTCTGACCAAATCAGGAATCACAGACGTTTTTCCATCTGCTATCGTTGGAAATGTTGGAACTAGTCCAATCACTGGAGCTGCTATCCTTCTGAGGTGTGCAGAAGTGGAAGGGATAATTTACTCCGTTAATGCGGCGGGTCCTCTTCCATGCAGGGTGACTGCCCCCGCCTTCCTCACAAAGGCTGTAGGCGACATGCAAATCGCGTACAACAACGCCGCCGCACGAAAATTGCCCAAGTTTACTAATCTGAGAAGCGGCAATATTGGCGGATTAACCCTTGTTCCCGGCCTCTACAAATGGACTACTGGTGTTTCAATATCAACGAATGTCACGCTCTCGGGTGGCTCAACCGCTGTCTGGATATTCCAGATAGCGGGGACTCTTACTCAGGCCAACGCTACGAGCGTGATCCTGAAAGGCGGCGCACTGGCCAAGAACATCTTCTGGCAGACTTCCGGTGCTGTAACAATTGGAACGACTGCGCACTTTAACGGAGTAATACTGGCTAAAACACTGATCGCCATGAAAACGGGCGCCTCAGCAAAAGGCAGACTGTTAGCACAGACTGCGGTCACTCTTCAAAAGAATGACGTTAAACGGCCCTAACAACCAGACTAACTAACAAGCTTGAAGTTGTTTCGCCGCACGAGCTTAAGGCCATCTTTGCCGGATACCTATAAGCCGGTAAGCGCTCAACTGCCCTTCTTCGACGCGCGTACATTACGCCATTCGCGAGTTGGGTCGTCATCAGGGTCGGGAGTTTCCTGAAGAGGCCGTAACTCTTCTGGCACATGGCGCAGGTTGATTCGGATCCGCGTCCAGGTGGACGATCTGCCGCGCATCGAATCGACCAGCACGTCATCGGCGGCGAGCAGCTTCGCAACTTCGGCATGTTTGCGCTTCCATCTTTCCAGACCTGAAAGCGCAGCATCTTTGTTTGGTGAGTTCGCCACAACTATCAGCGGCATCTTCGTGCAAGGCATGTTTGCGACGGACTTGGCGCGCGACGGTGCAACCCGGCGCGGTTCGCTCTCAGTCTTGCGAAAGTGCGGTGGCCAGGGCGCGTCGCCGAGGCCCGCGGACTCGTCTCGCGCCGCAAGCTCGAGCAATTTTTCGAGCGAACCGGCCGCTCCATCGATGCCTTCCTGCGGATCGCCAATCTCAAGAAAACGTTTCGGGATTGTGAGCACGGTAAAGTCGGACGGCTCGCAGTCGGGAACCTCTTCCCAACGAAGCGGCGCAGAGACGCGAGCGTCGGGGAGCGGCCGCACAGAATACGCCGAGCAGGTCGTACGGTCCTTCGCGTTCTGGTTGTAGTCGAGAAACACGCCATGCCGCTCCTCTTTCCACCATTTCGATGTGGCCAGGGTGGGCGCGCGCCGTTCGACCGCTCGCGACAGAGCGAGCGCCGCGCGACGCACCTCGTCGAAGGTCCATCGCGGATAAATCCGCACATTGATGTGCATCCCGCGCGACCCGCTGGTTTTGGGCCAGCCGCGAAGGCCCATCTCATCCAGCAGCGACTTCACCTCGAGTGCCACTGCCCGCACGTCCGCCCAACTGACGCCAGGACCAGGATCGAGATCGACCCTCAACTCGTCCGGATGATCGAGATCGCTGGAGCGCACCGGATGCGGATGCAGCTCGATGCAACCAAGATTGACGATCCAGGCAAGCCCCGCCGCGTCATCGACGACGATTTCTTCCGCAGTGCGTCCCGAAGGGAAGGCGAGCGTTATCGTTCGCAGCCACGAGGGGCGCTGCGCCGGTGCGCGCTTCTGATAGAACGCCTCACCTTCGGCGCCATTGACGTATCGCTTGAGGACTATCGGCCGGTCCCGAATTCCGGCGAGTGCGCCCGGCGCGACTGACAAATAGTAGCGAACCAGGTCCAGTTTCGTGAGCTTTGTCTGCTTCGAGAAATACAGCTTGCCCGGGTTACTAACACGGACTTCGCGTCCGTTGATCGAGAGCAACTCGGTAGCGTCTTCCTTCGGCACAAGCTAAGTCTACACTAACTCGTCACGAACTAATCGGAAGCCCAATGAAGATAGCGACCTTCAACGTCAACGGCATCAGTGCTCGCCTACCGGCGCTGCTCCGCTGGCTAGCCGAATCGAAGCCGGACGTTGCGTGTCTTCAGGAGTTGAAGGCGCCTCAGGAAAAATTTCCGGAAGCAGCGATTCGCGAAGCCGGCTATGGCGTGATCTGGCATGGGCAGAAGAGCTGGAATGGTGTTGCCATCCTCGCGCGTGGCGCAGATCCAGTCGAGAGTCGTCGCGGTCTCCCCGGCGATCCGCAGGACATCCACAGCCGCTACATTGAGGCGCTGATCAATGGCGTGCGCGTAGGATGTCTTTATCTGCCCAACGGCAATCCAGCGCCCGGCCCGAAGTTCGATTACAAGCTGCGATGGTTGGAACGCTTCACGAAACACGCAGAAGAACTACTCGCCACGGCGGAGCCGGTCGTTCTCGCCGGCGACTACAACGTTATCCCGACCGAAATTGATGTGTACAAGCCCGAACGCTGGCTTGATGATGCGCTCTTTTTGCCAGAGGTACGGAGCGCGTTCGCCAATCTTGTCGCAATGGGCTGGACCGACGCGGTGCGTAAACTACACCCAGATGAGCGCATCTACACCTTTTGGGATTACTTCCGAAATAACTGGATGCGCGATGCCGGCCTACGCATCGATCATCTGCTTCTGAGCCCGTCTGCGGCCGCACGTCTGATCAGCGCAGGCGTCGATCGCGAAGTCCGCGGCTGGGAAAGAGCGAGCGACCACGGGCCCACCTGGATCGTGATCGCGGACGGAGCACAATCTCAATGAGGTCCAAGGGGCGGGCACCAGTCGTGACGGCCGTATTCCTTCCGGTAAGAGGCCCGCGTTCACTGAGCCTGAGTGACTACGCGTCGGCCAGCGCGCCAATCCGTTTGCTCGCGGCTTTGAGCGTATCGGCACTCCGCTGTAACCCTTGAAGTTCGTCCTCGGTCATCGCGGGTTCCAGGATCCGGCTGACACCGTTGCGGCCTAAGATTGCGGGCATCGAAAGCGTCACTCCGAACCTGGGATTGAACACGCCGATCGGGACAACCGCGTGCTCATCACGTAGCACGATCTCTGCGATGCGCGCCGAGACCATGCCGATTCCCAACTGACTCGCACCTATTCCTTCGATGATGGTGATGTTGGCATAACGCACATCGTGCTCCACCGCCTGCCGCAATTCGACGACGTCTCGCCGCGCGATTGCCTGGTCAGCCGGCATCCCGCGCTGCGATTGGTGGCCCCGCCGGCGCGTTCATTGACGCCGGCGGTGATCATAACGAGGTCCGCGCCGCTCAAGTCTGGATAGTCTCCCTCGATTAACGTGACTGCGGGCGATAAAATTTTACCCTCTTCAAGCGGATGCTTAGCCGCAACGGCACGGTTAGCTCCGCCGGATTTCCTCGAGTTCCTCCGGAAACACCATGCAATCTCCTCCCGCCTGCCATCTCACCTTCATCAGGGTGCGATCCAGGTTGCGTATAACGCCCATGATCGTCACCTCTTCGCTGGGAAGATGAACTTCGCCGCTCCTTGGATCTCTCACCCATTTGGTAAGAATCGCTGTATTCATGATGGTCTTTCTCCCGCTCGATCTGAGCAACGACAACGACCGCTTCATCCATCAAGGCGGGAAATATTGAGTCGCGCCTCGTGCGGCCATTTTTCACGCGGGATGTAACAGCGCCCGGAATGCTCACCTGGGCCACCAAAACCGCTCAGGAAGTGGCTCGGACCGTCGGCTCGGACCCCGGGCGCGTCGCGCGTCCGCCGAACCATTAAGATGCTGGCTCGGATAGCTGCATTTACGGCATATTCGCGTTGTCGCGAGTTGCCGCGCATCGGGGGACATCATGGCCAGCGAAAATGCTTTCTCATCAGCAGACCGATCATTCATTTCGCACGGAGCGATCATGACCCTGCTCGGCCTGCTCTCTGGATTTACGCCCGCGATCGTTCGTGCGCCGACCGCCGCGCTTGAAGCGCATACGATCGGCCTGCTGCAGGGTGCGATGATGTTCGGCTTGGCCGCGATCTGGCCAGCTCTGGGTCCGGCACGCGTCGTCGTCAAAGCGGCGCGAATTTGCGCCCTAGTCGGATTTTACGCAAACTGGTTCGGCGCGCAGCTCGCGGCGTTCTGGAGCGCGCGGGCAATGATGCTGGTGACGGGCGGATCGATGCCGGCGGGTGCGGCGCGCTGGATGGAAGCGGTCGTCGCGGTGCTCCTCAATCTTTCGATTCTCATCGTCGTGATGTGCGTCTTGATCCTTGTCGCGGCGCGCCAAACGCCGCAGTCCGTTCAGGCGCGATGAGGTGTCCTGTGTAAGGCGCCGGTCCAACGACCGCTTTCGTATTCAAGTTGGTGACGATCAACATTCTCTATCGCAAGACAAAACCTTCATAGCCCTTCGCCGCTACTTCCGCACACTTAGCCCGATAGGCGGGAGCCGGGTTCGCATAGAGAAGAATGGCGCGCGCCTTACCCGGAATATTCCCTCCTATAAACCACCCGTTGGCACTGCTCAGGAACGTGCGACTGCCGACCTCATTGGTGTGCGTCACCCAAGCATCTTCGGCCTCCGGTGTCGCTGCTATGCGTGAATAGTCGTTTTCGCGAACATAGCGAATGCAGTCCGTAATCCATTCCACGAGCGTCTCGGCGCAAACGGTGTAGTTGCAGAACGCGGTATTGGTGGCAATAAAGAGATTCGGGAAACCCGCCGTCTGAAGTTGCAGGTAGGTGCGCATCCCATTGGCCCATTTGTCCTTGAGACCCTGCCCGCCCTCTCCGCGAATGTCGATACGAGTCAGCGCGCCAGTTATCGCGTCAAAGCCCGTGGCATAGATGATGGCATCGAACTCGTATTCCCGGTCGCTCGTTTTGATACCTCTGGGTGTGATGCGCTCGATCGGAGTCTCATTAATATCGACCAACAGAACGTTGTCGCGGTTGTAGGCCTCGTAGTATTCGGTCTCCAGCGGTACCCGCTTGGAACCAAACGGATGGTCCTTGGGCACCAACTTTTCTGCCACCGCGGGATCCTTCACGCGCGCGCGGATCTTATCGCGCACAAACTCAGCGAAGTCTTCGTTGGCAACCCGATCCGTCATGATGTCCCTGAAATTGCCGAGCCATTTCGCGAATCCTGGCTGCTTCCACAATTCCTCGTAAACCGCTAGCCGTTCTTCTCGCGGGACCTCCAGGGCGGCGCGCCGATCGAAGTCATGGATGAAACCGCCGGTAGTTTCCCGGATCCTTTTGTGTATCTCCGGATAAGTAGCCTTGAACCGTCGCTGAGACTCCTCGTCCACCAGCGAATTCCGCAGCGGCGCGCAATAATTCGGGGTGCGCTGGAAAACCGTGAGATGGCCGACTTCTTTGGCGATAATTGGGATGAGCTGCACGGCTGTAGCGCCAGTGCCGATGACCGCTACTCGCTTGCCGGTGAAATCGACCTTCTCCTTGGGCCATCTGGACGTGTGAAACGACTCGCCCTTGAAGCTGTCGACTCCCTCGAACGGCGGCACGTATCGCGCCGACAAGATGCCAACCGCGGCTACCAGGAACTGCGCGCGCATCCGTTGTCCGCTCTCCAACAGGACTTCCCATCGGTTTGCCGACTCGTCGTAAACCGCGGAAGTGACCCGGGAGTTGAACTGGATGTCCCGGCGGAGATCAAACTTATCTGCCACATAGTTCAGATATCGCTCGTTCTCCGGCTGACCCGAATAATGCTCCTTCCAGTCCCACTCCTGAAGGAGCTCTTTTGAAAACGAATAGCCGTAGGTTTCGCTCTCCGAATCGAAGCGGCATCCCGGATAGCGGTTCCAATACCAGGTGCCGCCAACGCCGCCGCCGTCCTCCAGGCACCGCACCGAGAGCCCGAGCTCGCGTAAGCGATAAAGTTGATACAGTCCGGAAACCCCCGCGCCGATCACAATCGCGTCAAAGTTCTCGACGCGCCCTGATTGAGCATCCCCTGCCTTCTGAAGTAAATCCGTCATGTTGCTTCTTCCTCGTATGTCTCGGAACCAATAATCGCAGTGCTCTTTGAGCGGTGCGAAAAGTACGTTCCAGCGTTTTTCAGCTATTTGGGACCTATACCACTGCCTTGCAGAGCTCTCCAAGCGCCGCGCTCGATCTTTGCCGCTGAGCCTTCCGGGGGTTGAGGAATCTACATCCGAGAAACTGGGTTCGAGGCCGGGCCCGGAATTTGCGCGAGCCATCGATTCGACTGGGAGAGCAAGTATTCGAGCCGGCGCATAGAGTGCAATTCAGTGAGGATCGCGCGCCGATGATCGATAGCCCACGATGCGATTCGCGCGAATTCTCGCTCTTCCAAGCGTGAGCTGAACTGATCGAGAGGCATTGCCAGGTCATCGGGTGATTGCGCTCGCGCGACTGCCTGAGCGGCCGGAGCGCTGAGGCTATCAGCGCCGCTGAAGAAGTCGAGCCACGACTGAAGGTGCCGGCGAATTGCGTCGAGCACCACCTCGCGCGCCGACTCGGTCACCGGGTCCAGTTGCGGTACGGGAGTCACGATGCGCCCGGTCGCGATCGAGGCCAGCCGGTTCGCGATGCGTCGCAGCGTTCCGGCCGCCTCGACGATCGCGTTGTGATTGACCATGCTGGTACGTCCCTCCATTTGCGCGTCATCCGCGATGTGCAGGATCTCGGCAAGGATGCGCATAGTGTCCGCGTTAGCCTGCTGGATGTTATCCTCAGTGTCCGCAGCGGATCCGCCGGGCGCCAGCGCAAGCGTGTCGCGAATAACTTTACGCAGCCTCGGCAACAAGGAATCACCGGCGTATTCCGGCCACAATAGTAAAGTGACGATTGCCACTACCACCGTGCCAAGCAAAATTCCCCAGATACGCCAGAGCGGCTCATAGACGCCGAGGGCAGGACTCAAGCCAGCGAACACCAGCGCGAAGGTCGTGCCTATCTGCTTACCTGCGTATGCAACACGTCCGCTGGTGAGAGAGGAGTACGCGGAGACGTAGAAGACTATGAAGACAGCGAGCAGATAAGCCGGAAGAGTTTCGAAGTTGGGCGTGACGATGATGATTGCCAGAAGAGAAACCGCGCCACCGATTAGCGCTCCGACGATCCGCAGAATCATCTTGCGCAGCGCCGCGCCGTAGGTGGGAAGCGCCGTTATTAGTACCGTCGTCAGGATTGTAGATAGATCGGCGCGCTGGGTAAGGAGGCCGATCACATAAGCGATCACCACGCAGAGACCGACCTTCATTGAATAGCGGACAAGCGCAGGATCCGGAGCGTCGGTCAACCGCGGAACGGCACGGTTCGACGGCGCCGTGGCGGGCGGCTGCGGAGGCTCATCGAGCAGGCGCTCGATATGTCCGGTCAGCGCAACCAGCGAATCGGTGAAGGACGCGAAATTCTCGAGCTCCGCGGAACTCACCCTGCCGATATATGCTGGTCTGACCTGGATGACGCGAGCACTGAGAACCTCCATCGCCGATCGTGCGCGGGTCCGCGAGGCGGGAGGCGGCTGGTCGACGCCAACGGCGATGTGCGTCGGCAGTTCCCGGGCGAGCTCTTCGAATACCGCCGCAATCGCCTCCACAGACGCCTGAATTTCGGGCCGTACCATCGCGCGCACCTCACCTGGTACGTCCTGGCGCGCCGCGAAGGTCAGGCGATCCACGTCGAGATTAATGCGCGCGACCCGCGTAATAGCCGCAAGCAGGATCGCATGGCGATGCTCGGACACACCCTCGGCCACGGCTCGACTCAGAAAATCCATGTGTGCGGGAAGATCCGAAGTCGGCGGTGGCAGCGGCGGCCGCGGCGCGCCTCGGCGATCCAGATAAAAATTTGCAGCCTCGAGCAGCAGCGAACGAGCGCGCGCGACGCTGGCTCCCAGCGATTCCAGCAGGATCTCTTCGCCGCGGTCGGGCCACAGCCAGTTGTCGAATAGAACAATCGTGCCGAAGGCGATCACGCTCCCGCCAAATGCGCCTGCCGCGGCCCAACCGATGTCCCCAGGCTCAAACATGACGCCGTAGAAGATACTGAGGCAGACCACCTGGATCAGGAGGAGTCCCGCGCCGAGGTTACGAATCGTTCCTACGTAGGTCGAAAACGAAATCGCCGCGAACAGAAATGGGAGCATGAGCCACGGCGTTTCCGCCAATATCCCCGCCATCACCACTGATGAAGCAAGGACCAGCGTTTCCGCGATCAGAAACGCACTCGCCTTGCGCGGAGACATCATTGGTCCCGCTCCCACCAGGAGCCAAACGAGGTAGGTGCCCAGCTGGTTGTTGACGTGACAGCTAGCGATCAAACCCGCTCCTACCGTGCCAATCCTGGCGAGGCGAAGAGCAGTGCGGAATTTTCGCGAGCTGGGCGCGAGCTCCCGAGCGAGCAACGCAGAAAGCTGATCAAGCCAACCGGACGGCTGCGCGAGGCGGAGTTCCGGTTCGGCCAAGCCGGCCATAGAACTATTGCTCAACGGTTTCCCTGTGTAGTTACGATCGCGGTTGTTCCCATACGAAGGGAGAAAGCGGCATCACCACTTTCCAGTAAGTTTACTTCAATTCCAAGTTCGGACGGTTCGCGACCGAAACCGATCACGTCTGATGCGCGAGCGCCCGAGGCGGCCAAGATCGCATTCCCGATCGCGGTCGCGATCGGGGTGTGTCGCCGCCTCGCCGAGGCCAACCGGCGTTTCCGTGCTCGGGAGAAATTCGATCTCGAGTTCGGGTAAGTCGCCCATGCGCAGCATCGTATAGGTGTCCAGATTGGTATCCTTCGGCTGACCGTTCACGAACTCCGAGCCCTCGTGCAGGGCCATGCTCAATCCCCACGGCGCGCCACCCTCAGCTTGAGCCTCAGCACTGTCCGGATGAATGATCGTGCCGGCGTCGATGACAAGTGTCAGCTTCTCGACCGTGACGCGCCCGCTCGTGCAGCGGCGTCTGAGGATTTATATGGATAGGGTGGGTTTTTCGATCTCGATCAGGGGTCAGCCGCTTGTGGTTAGGATCGCAGTCCGTCTCACTGAGGCGTATCAATCCTACGCCGATTCTCGCACCCGCTCGAATTCCGGTTCAGATGGAATTCTCAGTAGTGACAGGTGACACTAGCTCAACTGAATGTCGATGCTCGCCGTTTTATTTTGTTGATCGCGGTGCCTGACCGAGAGAATCAGTATATGGATTGTACTCATTATCAGGGTACCATAAGTTCTGGAATAGACCTGCCTGCCTAGCCAAAGAGCACCGCTGCACGTGAGGCTCGTCAATGAAGTTGTGCGGCACCGTCGGATCACCCCAATCTCCGCCCCATATTAGATTGTATTGGTGCGCAAGACGTCCCAGCAAAGAGAAATCGCCTTTCCAGGAAGGCTCGTCATTAATATTTTTCACGATATCGCAGGCCAAACCGTAATGATGAACTCCGACGGTTCGAAGCAAGGTTGCGCCCTGTTGAAACAATTGTCCCTGCCTAGCTTGGCTTCTGTAAGTTTCAAAGACCGTGAGTTCTTGGCCATGTGCTCGGGCGTCCCGAATAATAGACTCGACGAGGTTGCGGGTAATTGGCTCGAGAAGAGACACATCGCTTATGCGCGCGCTACTCTCATATCGGGGATCAGGGCAAATCACATCGGTATAAAAGTTGCTCACAGGAGCCTCCTTCTCAAGTCAAGAGATGTCCACCAGCAGGTACGGGCCTGAGCCTCGCTATTGCCCTCGGTGTACCCGTGACCTTGGGGTCGGGACGCTGAGTTGCACGATCGGCCCCGGAAAAGCGCTCGGACAAACTATCTTTGCTTCTTTCGCATCGTCCGGCTTTTTGTCTTTCTTGGTGTCGGGACACTCGACATTGACGTCGTCGCTGGTGTCCTTGGAGCTCTTCGACACCATCACGTCGATGGCCCTTCCAGTCGGACCATCGCCGACGAAAAATGGATAGAAGCCCGACACGGTATCATCGGTCGCTGCGACGTCCATCGTGTTTCCCTTAAGAGTCGCAGTGACTGCGTTGCACACGTTCTGCGAAAACAGCGGCCGAACATAGGGGTCGGTCGTCCCCTGCAAAGTTATGATCGTTTTCGCGCCCGGTGCGACGACGATGTCGCCGTCGGGATTAAGCGTCAGCGCCTTAACTTCGCCGGCCTTCTTGGCGAGTATCGGGCACTTGCCGTTGTCGACTGTCCCGGTAGCACTGCCCGTAACCCGGGTGACTTCGCTGACTCTCAGATTGACCCGATAAATCGAGGTCTGCAGATTGCGCAACGAATCGTATTCATTGTCGGTGATATCTTCCACGATTCCGTGCCGTCGGCTACTACCTGGAGTATTCGGGCCCTCCTTCACGCTGGGGTGAAGATTGATGGTCACCGTGGATTTTACCTGTGGAATTGTTAACTCGTTTTGCTTCCAGTTCAGCGAAAACGGTTGAACTGTTACTGCGGTCGACACCACGGGCGTTCCAGGAGCCGCCGCGTTCATCGTCACAATGGCTGCCGGGCCCGAGATCCTTGCGGTTAGCGGTTCGGGGCTCTTGTCGAGCGCGGCACCAGCGCTGGTTGCTTTTGCTTGCGCACTTTGCGCGTCCGTCGACGCCGACTTCAGTGAGTTTATTCCTGCCAGGTCGGTTGCCTGATCCGGTATGGCTCCCTTGAGATTGCTCGATAGCTTCTGAATGTCCGGTTCGGTTTTGATCAGATTAGCGTTGACTGCTGCGTTGATCTGATTGGTGACGTTGACGATAGTCATCGGGGCACCCTTGGCGGTCCGGATGAAATCGTCACCCACTTGGACTGCCTTTGAGGCCGCTTTGTCCGAGGCCTTTGCCGCTTTCAACAGCAGCGACGCATAACGCCGCAATTGCCATGATTTGCGGCAATCTCTCTGGAGGTTCAAGGCTTCGGCGGCATTTATCCTGGCCTCGAGCTCGTCTTTTGCGTCGTTAAGGTCCTGGTATTCTCCCACATACGAATGAGTCTCAAATGTCGAATGCATATTCCAATCCAAAACCGACAGATCGATAGATGGCACCCGCGTGTAAGGCTCCATATTAGAGATCAAGCATTGGATACCTTCGGCTCCGGTCGTATAGACGGACTCTCGATCTTTATTTTGAAGAAACGAACCAAGACCAATCGCGGTCGCCGTGCCGACGCCGAGCCCGGTAACCGCTCCACCGCTCACGCCCTGTATGCCAAGGGCGAGCGAGGCCGCGGCGACCGGAATCGCAACCAATCCGAACACACCCGGCAGCCCTTCATATTGCGCCTGCGCCTGCAGGTACTTGTCGTTCGCTTGCTGTGCGTAGCCCAGAGCCAGTATCACCTCGCACTCCCGAGTCGCGGGGGATGGATTCTTTTGGCAGTCGGAAATTTGGGTGACCGGACCTCCTTTCTGATATGAATCGTCGTACCGTATCACCTCGACCGGCGAAACAGCCGGCGCGTCGAGGCGCACCGTTGGAGAAATCGGATACAAGCTACAGGAGTTTAGAAGAACACATGCAATCGAACCTGCTGCAAGCGTGCGGTAACTGACCATGGCACCCCCTCACTTTTGAAATGCAACGGCGCAGTATGAACACGTTGTCAACTTAAAGACAAGCCGGCTCATGAGAGCCAGATCATCGCCAGTCAATACTGTTCAACCATCAGTCGACAACAGCGTTAAGTCACCGGGAAAGACTCGGCTATCGCACCACATTCTCCGCGAGATCTTAGCGGAATCCTGATCCAATACAGTCTTTTTGCCTAGTTGTTTGGCCTTCCCTGGCGCGGATATCTGCGCGCTTGGCTATAGTGACGTTACGAAGGAGAGATACGAGGAAGACGGCGAAACACACTACCGAGTCCAAGTCGGCAACTACCACAGATCAGATGAAGCAAGCACTGCGGACTCGGACCTCCACGCACGCTATTCCGCAAAGTATTCGTCCAGCATGGAGCCATAGAGGGGAACCAATCAGGTCCGTCGAATCAAAAGCTGTATTTGCAATCAAAAGCGTATTTGATCGATAAGCGAGATCGCGGACTTCGCTCCTTCCGTGCGGTCGGGGAGCTTTCGGATGCTACTTGATTCGGCGGGCGGTTGCCTGGATGCGATCCATCCAGAAGACCAGCCTTGGGGTGTAGCTGTGCGGGACACACTCGCCGCAAATTTCCTCCGCGAGCCCGGTCAGGCGATTGAGCGTAATCGTCAACGGCTGCGAGCGTGAGAACTCCGGCGGCAGCATTGCGAGGAGGTCGGCCAGCACGTTCATTGCCGAGGCGAGGGTGGCGAGAATCGCGGCCATCACGCCTTCCTCGACCGTCAGCCGCGGCTGATAGAGCAGATCGCGCGTCGTGCGCAACTCGCCAGAAAACAAGATCACGACACTCTCCAACCGGGTGCTGATTCGATTCAGCGGCGCCTTCGCTTCGCACATCGCGGTGATCGACAGGATTTCCGAAATCACCATGTGCAGATTGGTCTCGACGCGGTCGAGCCGCTCGTCGAAAGTGATCCGGTGGATTTCTTTCACCAGCTCTTCCTGCCGATGCGAGACGAACTTGGCGACGACCGCGCCAAAAATCAGCAGCGCGGTAATCGCCTCGGCGACCGCGATCACACGCCCGACCCCGACCGGCACGATATCGCCGTAGCCGATCGAAGTCGCGGTCACGAAGCTGAAGTAGATCGCGCTGACGAACCCCTCGAGGTCGGCGCCGACCGGGACGCCTCCCTCGACCAGCCCGTGCTTGCCGATCAGCGCACCGAGCCAGAAGCAGAAACCGCTCAGCAGGATCGTTCCGATCCAGATTACGAACAGTTGCAAAGTGGAGCGTCGCTCGACCAGGTCAAGAACAGAGTTGTCGAATCGGCGCATTCGGGACAAGACTGCGGGGCCGCGGCCGACGACTCCCTCCGGCGAAGCCGCGAGCGGAGGGCCGGCGGGGATAGCGTCGGTACGGCTAGCGTCGGGAGGGCCCGGCTCCGAGGAAGCTTCATCGGTTGCGCTCTCCGTCGGTTCTCCCGCTTCGACCCAGTCGGCGATTCCGCCGCGATAGTCGCGCACGTTGGAGTAGCCGAGTTCCTTGAGCATGGCGACCGCCTGCTGGGCGCGAGTTCAGGTGAATTTTCCGCAGTAGACGGCGATCTCGGCGGCGGGATCGGGAAGCAACTCGCGCGCATGATCAGCCAGCTGTTCAAGAGGAAGGTTGAGCGCGCCCGGGATGTGCGCATCGACGTAAGACGCTCGCGGCAGCACGTCCACGATCTTGAGCGAAGAATCATGCAGCCTGCGCTGGAGCTCCTCGCGGGAGATCTCGGACGCATCGGACGAGTTGGCGGCGTTGACTTCGGAAGCCATGATCTCAGAGCAAGATTAGTTCACATGATACCGGCACGCCAGCTACTTCAAGTTTGCGGTAACGCACTCCTGGTGGAAAGGAGCGAGCGAATGAGCGGCAGATGTTGGCGACCGAAAAATATGTCGTCGTTCAGCAGATAGGTCGGCACCTCGAACACGCCCCTGTCCCGGAGCTCCGATTGGATTTGCGCAAGCTTGGTGCGACCGTCTCCTCTTACGAATGCTTCAAACCCGGAAACCGGCACATCAATCTCAGTGAGCAAAGCTACTATCGAGCCCTCGTCTTCGATATCGAGATTCCGTCGCCAATAGCGCTCGAAGACTCGCTCGACGTATGCCCGCGCGAGCGACGGACCCTCGCGTTGCGCCCATAACAGCCCAAGCGCGGCGAGGGTTGAATCCGTTCGCCGATGCGGCCCGCCAATCGCCAGACCACGATCCGCGGCGTAGCGGGCGATATCGCGGTCCAAGTAATCGGCGCGAAACCGGCGATGACGCGCGCCGCGATCATCTCCTGAAGGCGGCGCTGCCGATACTTTCCACGGAGTAACGACCAGCGGTTGCCAAGCGATTGTGATCCCGAGCTCATCCGCCAAAGCGCAAGTCGGCCCGATCGCCAGGAACGCTTGAGCACTCTTGAAATCGATCACGACCGGAAGTTGACCTTTGGCGATTTCGCCCGCCGCCGCGCGTTCGGCCGGGAAATCGGGGTAAGCAATGTCTGGCGGTGCGCCGGAACGCCCGGTGAGCATCCATCGGATTCGCGGGAGATGCTCTCGCCCGAAAAATACTTGACCGTCGATCACATACGTCGGCACTCCGAAGATTCCCGCGTCGAAGGCGCTGCGCTGAATGCGATCGTGGAGCGCGCGACCCACGCCGGACGCGTAATTCTGGAAGCCCGCCGTTCGCGCGCCGGCCTCCTCAAGTACGCGCTCGATGACTCCCGCCTCTTCGATGTTAAGCTCACGTTTCCAAAAACGCTCGTACACTCGGGCCGAGTAGGCGCGGAACACCGCTCTGCCCTGCTCCTTGGCCCATAGCATACCGATCCCGGCGAGCGACGAATCCCACACCTTGACCGTTCCCCGCACGATGAGACCGCGTAACGACCCGTAGCGTCTCACATCGTGATAGGCATATTTCACCTTGGTCCACTGGCCGGGCGTGCGCTCGTTCTCAACCACCTTGCCCTCCTGGTTGAGTCGGGCGGAGCCAAGATAACTTGGAATGTCGAGCGTGAACGGCCGCCAATCAATCTCGATGCGGAGTTCGTCCTCGATTGCATAGGTCGGATCCAGCGCGAGGTACGCGTAGGGACTCTTGTAGTCTAGGTAGACAATGAGCGGCGCGGAGGAAGCGAGCGGGCTGAAGGGGTCCGAAGACATGACGGGCATCTCCTTGCTGATTCATAGTCCGGGTCAGCGAACGGACGCAACCGCGCGTAGTGTTTATGCGAGCCCTTCGCGATTGAGCGCTGGGATCACCTTCGATGCGAACAGCTCTAGGTGCGGCTGAGCCCAGCTTGGCGGCAATCCCGGCGGTAAGGTCCACGAGTAGTAATGAGTAACCGGAACTGCACTGATGTATTCGCGAATCATCTTTATAGCCGTCTCCGGATCGACCACGTTGAATTGTCCGGCTTTGCGCAGACCATCGCGATTGCGCAGATAGGCCGGGTTGCTTATCTGGCCGGCCTTTTCTGACCACGCCATGTAATTGTCAGCCTGGTAGATGATGTGATCCGCTGCCTCGTTCCAGGTCTTCTCCGGATCGTTTGACACGATCAGCCATTGGAAACCGCCGGCGAATCTGATGTTGCTGGTCGGCTTCCCCTGCTTTTCGAGTTCGGCGACGTAGCCGTCGTAAACGCCACGATTAGCCATGGGCGCCGTGAAGCCATCGCCATATCGAGCGGCGCGGCGCAGTGCCGGCGGTGTGAAACCGCCGATCCAAATCGGTGGGTGCGGCCTCTGGATCGGCTCGGGCGAGAGCTTTACCCGGTTAACCTCGAAAAACTTGCCCTTGAAGGTTACGGTCTCGCCGTCGAGCAAGCGGCGAATAATCCCGAGCGCCTCATTGGTACGGGCTCCGCGCTCGCTGAACGGAACTGCGAATCCCTCGAACTCCTCGACCTTGTAACCCACCCCCGCGCCGAACTCGAAGCGACCGCCCGAAATGACATCGACGACTGCGATATCTTCTGCCAGCCGCACCGGATTGTGAAACGGCATGAGCAGTACGCCGAGCGCGATGCGGATATTTTTGGTGCGCGCCGCGATCGCGGCCGCTGCCGGCAGCATCGAAGGCAGATAGCCGTCATCGATAAAGTGATGCTCCGATAGCCACACGTCGTCGAAGCCGTGGTTCTCGGCCCACGCGATTTGGTCGAGGATTTCCCCATAGAGGCGGTCGGATGGCTGGCGCCATTGTGCCGGATTGCGGAAGTCGTACCAGAGACCGAAGCGCACTTTGCGATTGTCAGTACCCATTTGCTCACCTCATATTGGCCGCATTTAGTCGGCCGAGATCGTTGATCATTCTGAGTAAATGCGAATGCAATTTACATTCACTTTCTGAGTGGCTACCGTTCTGGCAACATTGGATCAAGCGCAGAAATGAACCGCGAAAAATATGTCCACGTTCGACACTTCGCCTCACGTTCTTAGGCCGCAACAGCGGCGCAGCCGCGCCGCGCTCGCCGGGATCGTGGAAGCGTCGCAGCAGCTCCTGAGGACGAGCGGCATCGACTACTTCTCGATGGCTGCGGTGGCGCAGGCCGCCGGTCTGCCAGTCGGGAATATCTATCGTCGTTTTCGGGGCAAGGATGAACTCATCCAGGCGATCAAGGAGGATGTCATCGCGCGGATCGAGGACGCGGTGACGGAGCGGCTGTCGCGGGAACGGTTCCGCGATATCCCGAGCTTGATTCGCGGCATCGTGGGCGCGGTGAGCGAAGCTTATTCGCGCGATCAAGGCTTGCACCGCTTTCTCTTCAATCGAAGTATCAGCGACCCCGTCCTCACCGAGATCGGTTCGAGCGGCCGGCGGCGCATCTTCCTCTACTATCGGGACGCCCTGCTACCGTTGCTACCGCAGGAGTCGGCGGAGCGGGCGGAGTTGCTGGTCCGTGTTTCGTTCCACCTCATATCCGCCGCTATGGCCGGCAAAGCGTGCGCGGATGATTGGACGCTAACGGATCTCCCTTGGAATGTCCTCGGGGCGGAAATCAGCGCCGCGGCGATCGCCTACCTCCAGGCAAGCGTAAACGACCCACAGGCGTGAGAAAGGAGCCAACAGGGATGACGCATTAAGATCTTGGTCACGGGCAATTCAGGTTAAGCGACCGTGCGTGTGGGGAAGTCGATCATGATCCCAGCGGTTGCCGGTCATGACTGCGCGCTGCTCGGCGGAAGCGTTGAGTTCATGCGGATATCCGAGCGGGACCGCAGTGATTTCGTCCAGCCGGCGGACATGCATCGGCGAATTTCTGCGCCAACGTTTGAATTTCCTGTACACTCATAGTGATCACTCCTTTTCGCGGCGATTGTTCCTTTTCCTCAGTCTTCGCTAGTGGCCCCCTCTGTCTGATTAGACACGCCTGATCGACGAGTGTGACAGAAATGCCGTACGTCATTTTCTGAGCCCGGACTCCGGATAAGTCTTCGATGCGTCGGCGACCGCTCCATGCGGATGACGCATGAAGACCTTGGCCACAGGCGCAATGGGTTACCTAGGGGCCGCCGCGGGTGGCGAGATAAGGAACGATGCTCGTTGTCTTGATGGCAGCGGGCATTCCCTCTTCTACACGGGCATAGCACTCTCCTCTAGAACATCGGGTCGCCGGCTTCGAGACCCAGCAGCATGCGACCTGCGGGCCTGTACATTTTAGGATGCACAATTCCGTGCTGACAGGCGGTGAGAATATCTCGCATCAGCCGGTCCAGCGGATTGCTGCGATAGATAGCGCTGGTAGCCGCCAAATCATACATCGTGGTAGTCACCTCCTTGGCTACCCGATGCACATACACCAGCATGATTCGATAGAGCGCGCGCTGACGTGACGACAGCTTGTCAGTCCGCTCGAGCGTCTGCCAGATCTCTTCCAGGCTCGAGTAGACGAAGCTACGAGCCGCCGCCAAGGTGCCTTCGGCGATCGCGATAGCTTCATGAGTGCGCGAATCGTCACGTAGTAAGCGGCTACCTATGAGTTTGTGTGGATCGGGCATCAACTCCTTGCGGCTAGCCAGTTCCGTGACCGCGTCGATTGCCGCACGAGCGATTCCCAGCGGCACTCCAGCGTGAGACACCAGGAAGAGCGGAGCAAAGCGATAGAGCATACCGCTACATTGCGGACGCTCAAGGAAGCTCCAACTCTCCTCGAACGGTACTAGGACATCCTCGATCACGTAGTCGTTACTACCCGTCCCAGCCAGGCCGGTCGTATACCACGTATCGAGAATCTTGCACGCGGCAGGCGGAAAGATCATGACGCGAATTTCCGGCCGCCCATTTACAAGTCGAGGATTGTCTCCCTCGAAGACTACGCATCCACCGACAATCATCGAGGCGTGTTGGCATCCGCTGCCGAATCGATAACGGCCGTTGACGCGGTAGCCGCCGTCAACCAGTTCAGCGCGTCCCATTGGCACTACCTGGCCGGCGAGCGAGAACCCAACATGACCGCATAAGCGCTGCGCGACCGCGGGAGCAAGGAACGCACTGGCGAAACTGCCGGCCGACGAAATCATCGCGCACCAGCCGACTGAACCGTCCATCCGCGACAGTTCTTCCACTACTCTGACTTGCGTCATGGGATCGAGCTCGAGTCCTCCGTAGGCGCGCGGCACCGCCATGCGGAAAGCGCCCAGCTCTCTTAGCGCATCGACTAGATTAAGCGGCAATCGACGCTGCGCTTCCATCGCGCTGACGGATTCCTGGATCAGCGGAGCTAACGCTTGCGTGGCCGCCAGAATGTCGCCGGATGCGCGAGAATCATTGTGTATCGCCATAGATACCCTTCCGCATCAAACGCAGGCGACGGCATTCAGCGCTTGCATAATGAGACGTACTTGCATAGATGGACTGAGTAGCACTGGTATCTGCCAAGGTTCAAGTACAAGATTTGGAGATAACGGCGCCAATGTCTGGCACGACTGCACATCCGATACGCTCAAGTTCGGTGACGAGAGCAATGGACGCGATCGGCGATCGCTGGACGCTGCTCATCCTGCGNNGAGCAATGGCAGCAGCATCTGGGAATCGCGCGCCAGCTCCTTGCCGACCGCCTCAAGCGACTGGTCGCTCAAGGACTCCTCACGCGTGCGCCGTATCAGGCGCGCCCGTTGCGCTATGACTATCGCTTGACCTCGATGGGCCACGACCTCTATGGCTTGGCCCTGATGATTCGTCGCTGGGAGCGTCGCTGGGGAACGGGAGTGGACGCGGTGGTCGGTGAGATAACCCTCATCCATCGTCCATGCGGCCGCAAGGTGGAGCCGCGATGCGTATGCGCGCACTGCGGCCAACTAGTGACCTCTGAGCAGTCGAGTTTCGAAGATCGCTCCGGTGAGGTTGGCGAGCCGCACTTATGGCCACGGCGTCAGCGCCGTTCGACCGCAATCTCCTCCCAGGCTCGAACCCGTGGACCCTTCGTGCAGGACGCGATCGACATTCTCGGTGATCGCTGGACCTACCTGGTGCTTACCGCGGCGTTTTGTCGCGCCCGCCGTTTCACAGCTTTCAGTCAGGCGTTAGGGATTGCAACCAACATTCTCTCTGATCGGCTTGTACGGTTGGTCGAGGCCGAAATACTGGAGCACATGCTCTCGAACGAGCAATCGCACGTGTATGAATACGGCCTGACCGAAAAAGGCCTCGATCTGTTTCCCGTAATTGTAACGCTGCTGCAGTGGGGAGATCGCTGGCTGCCTGGATCGCACAAGCCGCCGTTGATTCTTCGTCATCAGCTATGCGGTCGTCGTCTCAATGCGCGCGTCGTGTGTGACATTTGCGGCGATTCTCTCCGTTCGTCGGACGTCGAGTATCGGTTGCCGCATCGCAACTCCCGCCGCAGCACGACCATCGAGCGCGCACACGCGGCTTGGATTTTTGACGAAACCTCGGCTGGACAGCGGAGTTGATTTTGGCGCGATCTTGTAGCGAAATCGAAAGTAGTTCTCGACGTCGCAAGGCGCCCGCAGGAGATGCATCATGCCGTCACACTTGAAGCTTGAAGAACTGGTGCAGGATTCTCGTGTCCATCGAAGGATCTACCTCGAACAGGAGATCTTCGATCTGGAAATGGAACGTATCTTCGAAAGCAATTGGGTCTTCGTCGGCCACGAGAGCGAGGTCGCCGAGACCGGTGACTACAAGACCGTGCCCATAGGAACCCAGCCCGCCATCATGACGCGCGACGAGCACGGCGATATCCACCTCCTGATGAACCGCTGCATGCATCGCGGCTCGACCATATGCCAGGAGCATCGCGGCAACTCCAGTGCCTTCCGATGCTGGTATCACGGCTGGACTTACAACAACAAAGGCGATCTGATCGGCGTGCCGTATGCCGATGGTTACGGAAGCACCTTCGATAGGAGCAAGTTCAGTCTGATCAAGGCTGCGCGCGTCGAGAGCTATCGAGGCCTCGTCTTTGCCAGCCTCAGTCCCGACGTCGAGCGGCTTACCGACTATCTCGCGAACGCAAAGCATTACATCGATCTCTTCATGGATCTGTCTCCGGCAGGAGAAGTCGAAGCGCGCTCGGGAGTTCATAAGTATGGCTACGACGGCAACTGGAAGTTCCAGATGGAGAATGGGGTGGATGGCTATCATCCAAATTTCGTCCATCAGGCGTTCTTCGAAACCCAAGGGAAGGGACTCGGCCGCAAGGTGATGCAACTCTTCACCGGCAATTCCGATTTCGAAAGCAAGGACCTGGGCAACGGCCACGCGATCCTCGACATGGCGCCCAAGCATCGGTCGGGCAAAGGTCCCGTGTCCAACCTGCTGCGCGGCGCAACTTCGCAAGCGAGCAGCGATGCTTACGTGAGCGACATGACTCGCCGCTACGGCGAGGTGCGGACTGCTCAGATTTTCGCCGCATCGAATGTCAATCTCGCGATTTTCCCGAACCTTCTGATAATCGGCGTCCAGTTGCGTATGACCATACCGGTGCGCGCGAAGCGCACCGATGTGCACCTGCTGCCCACAACGCTGAAAGGCGTGCCCGACGAGATCAACGTCGCCAGGTTGCGCGCGCATGAGGCCTTCTATGGCTCCGCCGGCGGCGGCGCTCCCGACGACGTTGAAATGTTCAATCGCTGCAGCGATGGCCTGCGCGTGAAAGGCGCCGAATGGCTCGAGCTGTCGCGAGGAATCGAGCGTGAGCGCGCCGCTGATGATGGCATCATGGTCGGACACATCACGGACGAAACGCCGCAGCGCGCATTCTATCGCAGATGGAAAGCGCTGATGTGCGGTATCGTCGCGGAGTCGCAGTCGCAGCAGACGAAAGCACTGCGCGTCGCCCGAACGGTCTAGGCGCTTCGACGGAGTTTGCGCGATGCCAACGCTGAGCCGCCCTGACGCGGAAGACTTACTCTATCGCGAGGCGCGTCTCCTCGACGATCGATGCTACACGGAATGGACGACGATGCTTACCGAAGACGCCACCTACTGGGTTCCGTGTAACGGCGACGGGAGCGATCCGAATCGAACGATATCGCTCGTCTACGATGATCTCGCGAAGCTTCGTGATCGTATCAGTCGGCTCGAATCGGGAATCGCGCATGCGCAAAGTCCCCGTCAAAGGTCAAGCGGCTGGTCTCAAACGTTCAGGTCGAAGATTCTGCGGAAAACGTCGCGGAAGTGTTTTCGGCCTTCATCATGTATGAGCTTCGACGTGGGAAGGAGCGCGTGTTCGCCGGCCGCTACCAACATCGCATGCGATTTGAGGACGGGCGCTGGAAAATCGCAGCCAAAAAAGCCGTGCTGGTCAACAACGATGAGGTCATCGACAACCTGACGTTCATCGTCTAGCAGCCAACGCTATCCGCAATTGCCGCCGGTGCTACGGACTTTAGCCGTGCCACTACCGGGGGTGCAGGTAGGAGCCCCAGTATCGGTACCGCTCGCGGTGCCTCCCCCACTAGCGGTTGCGTTCACAACGCCGCCGGTCGTCGTACACTTAGCCGTCGCGTTAGAGGAGGTGCCGGTGGCCGATGCTTTCGCAACGCAGTTTGCTTCCGCGTCAGCGCTCGAACCGCTGCCCTTGCTCGCTTTTGCCTTAGCGACTGCGCCGGTGGCGGCGCAATTAGCGAAGCTCAAGCTGCTTTTCTTGGCCGTCGCTTTGGCATTGCAAACCAGCTCCGCCTCGGCTGTTGACCCGCTGTTGTCGACGGCCAGCGCAGTTGCCTTCCCCCCTTTGTCGGCGACGGCAGCGGACGAGCTGGCATTAACCTTGGCCTTGGCAATCGCCTTACCTGTGCTCAGTACCCGGGCGTCGCATGCGCTGCCGTCGCTGCCTGTATTCGTGATACGGCCGGATGTCGATACGCAGTTAGCTCCCCCCGCGTTGGCCCCCGTTGCCGCCGCGCAAGATAGTGCAATCACCGCCAATCCAATGCACGCTTCTCGAAGCATGAAGATCACCTCCCGTTTGTCCGCCGCGATATAAGGATCAATCCCCCGGTAGTAGCACGGAACCCGCCAAGGGCGCCATGATGCCAAGTGCTGCTTTCCGCCTTAGGACAAGTCTTACCATCCGCGCAGATCGATCGGCCAGGTTTCGAGGATCTCTTCACCGCGCACCAGGTGTATCCGCTCGTGATAGGCGATCGTCGGATCGATGTGGGCCGGCATCACGCGAATACGATCGCCAGCCTTGACCGCCGAAGCGGGCCTGAACGTGATGTGCTCGTCTGATACAAACCATACCTGGTGACCACCCTCGATCGACGGATTGCCGTGATCCATTCCAAGCGCCTTCAACCCGCAATCTCCAACCGCGTGCGAGGATGAAACCGAGATTACAGTGGCCAGCACGGTGAGGCCCTGACGAAACGGCAGACCTAGTTTGGCATAAGCGGTGTCCATCAGTACGTAGGACCCAGCCTGGATTTCGGTCGCCCAGATGTTGATGTCATAGGTGCCGGTGCCACCCGCCGATACTATATCGCCACCGGCCGCGCGATGCGCTTGCAGCAGCAATTCCATTGCTTGTGCAGTGAGCTTCTCACGATTAGCACGATCTTCAAGACCTACCACGTGTCCTTCATAGCCCATCACACCGCGCACAACGAGACCTTTGCTGCGCGCCAGGTCGGCGAGTCGCGCCGCATCCTCAAGCGCACACCCGCATCGCGGCAGACCAACATTCACGTCGATCAGAACTTCTCTTAGCCCAGCCTCAGCCGCCGCGCGAATAGTGGACGCGGAATCGACAGCCACGGTGACGCGTGCGTTGACTGACGCCAGTCGGTGCGCATCGAGCACTTCATTGGCAAGCAATAGATCGTCGCCGAGTCCGGCCGCAGCCATTCCTTCGACCTCGCAGATCGTTGCGCAAGTGAAGTTCTTATGACCGGCTAGAGCCTGCATTTTGGCGAGCGCGGTGCATTTGTGGGCTTTGACATGCGGGCGGAGCCGCGGGCCCGGCAGAGACGCGGCCATCGTCGCGAGGTTATGTTCAAGTGCGTCGACATCGGCAAGCAGCGCCGGAGTACTTAGGTCGTGGAGCTTCATCTGCTTCAACTCGAGCTGCGGCAAATTAGAAGATCAGCGCTACGTTATATACCACGGGCCGCGAACGCTACGATCAGTAGAAGCGCTGAGTGTGTATGGTGTATATCAACCTGATCGCAAGGATCTAACTCGATGCTCAAAGTAGCCATCCTCGACGATTACGCAAAAGTCGCGCTTCAATCTGCCGACTGGTCTGTGCTTCAGGGCAACGCGGAAATCACGGTCTTCGATCGGCATCTGTCGGAGGACGAGGCCGCATCGTTGCTGCAGCCATTCGATGTTCTCTGCACGGTCCGCGAGCGGATGAGTCTGCCACGCAGCTTGTTCCAGCGATTGTCCAACCTGAAGCTTGTCACCATCATCGGCATGTCCCTGCCTAACCTGGATATGGCGGCCGCGACCGATCATGGTGTGGTCGTCGCTCACTCCAACTTCGCCAACCCCATCTATGCGGGCATCTTCAATGCGACTCCGGAACTTACCTGGGGACTGATGATCGCCGTCGTTCGCCATTTTGACCTTGAGAGTCGGCGGATGCGCGCCGGCGAGTGGCAGAGCACCGTGGGAACGATCCTGGCCGGCCGGACGCTCGCGCTCCTGGGGCTGGGTCGCATCGGCAAGCGGATGGCCGCATATGGCCGTGCTTTCGATATGACGGTGATCGCATGGAGTCAAAATCTAACCGAGGACGCTGCGTCCGCAGTCGGTGCGCGGCGGGTCGAGAAGGACGACCTGTTCCGCCTTGCCGACGTTCTGTCCATTCACGTTCAGCTGAGCGATCGCACCCGCGGCTTGGTCACGGCGCGTGAACTCGCGCTGATGAAGCCCGGCGCTTATCTAATCAATACTTCGCGCGGGCCGATCGTGGTCGAAGCGGATCTGATCGCTGCGTTGCGTTCCGGACGCATTGCCGGCGCCGGGATGGATGTCTTCGATATCGAGCCGCCGTTCGCCGATCATCCTTTCCGCACCATGCCTAACGTCACCGTCACTCCGCACCTCGGCTACGTCACCTACGAGACGCTGACGGCCTTCTATACCGACACGCTGGAAGCAGTGGTCGCTTTCTCAGACGGCAAGCCAATCCGGGTAGCTAATCCCGAGGCCTTGGCCCACACAAAGCAGCGAAGCTGACCGCCCGAGGTGGGCAGGTGATGGCAAGGCGCAGTGTGTGCCGTCATGGCGCGTCGGAGCGAGTTCAATCTAGCGATGGCGTTCACCACAGTTTTTTGATAATTCCATCCAGTCGTCGTTGGTCGGAGCTGAAATTAGAAGTTTGGTCATAGCCCATACATTGGGCCTTTACGGGGAGATCTTCTCGAGATGTACAAGATCGCCTATCGATTTGGTCTGTTCGCAATCGTCTTGCTAAGCGCCACCTGGACCGTTTCCGCTAGCGGGGAGCGGTTCTCATTCAGTAGCGCTGGCGGCATGGAGAAGATTTCTCCGGAAGCGGCCGCGGCGCCGACGTGCCCAAACGGTGCTAACTGTTGCGGCCTCAAGGCCAACGACACGCTCGGGCCCGGCGGTGCGGATGCAGATCTGTTGGTGTTGGGCGGCGTTTGCACCGTCAAAGCAAGCGCCACCCTCAACATGCCGGCCAAATACCTGTACCACAACATCAATATTTACGACGGCGGAATTCTCCAGTTTAGCGAGGGCGCAACCGAATTATGGGCAGCCAACATCCTGGTCGAGAAAGGAGGCACTCTTCGGGCCGGCGTTGCCCCGAACGGCGCCATCACCCCGATCGCGGGGCCGCTCGTTATCCGCCTGTACGGACGGAATCAGGGGCCCGGGGGCGTAGGGGTCCCCTGTATGAGCAGCGATACCTGCGGCGTTCCTGACGGCCCTGACGGCATCTGGAATTCCAACAGTACCGCGAAAATGTTCCCGGCGAGCTGCAAACCGTCAGACCTGCCGGGAGGCGTGAAGAACCAGTGCTTTTACGCGTACGACGCAATGCCTTTCGATAACGGCAAGTTCGGGCCGACCCCCACACCGACCGCGACCGCGACGCCGTCCGCCGCGATGGCTTTAGCCAACGGCATGCCAGGCGCCAATAGCAGGATCAGAGGGGCCCAGCCCTTCGGCTACTTCGGCTACAAAGTGCTGGGAGTTGGGTACGGAGGTACGCTGCAGCTCTACGGCAAAAAAGGCGCCACCTACGACACCGTAGTCGACCCGAAAAACACGGGCAAAAGTTGGGTGCGGCTGAACAATTGTGCGCCCGAAACCACCCCCAAGGACTTGTTCTGCAACCAGGGCACGCTGACGAAAGGGGCCACCACGCTGACGTTGTCGAGCGACATGCTCGATTGGCAGCCGGAAGACTATATCGTGATCAGCTCGACCGACTACCTGCCCGGGCACGCAGAAAAAGTGCAGATCAAGTCTCGCACCAACGCCAGGACGTTCGTCATCAAGAGTGGGCTCAATTTCCCGCATAATGCATCGACGTACAGTCTGAGCAAGATCACGGGGCCGCAAAAACCGACCGGCTGGACCTCAGTCGATACTCGAGCCTCGGTTGCGCTGCTCACCCGCAGCATCCGTATCGAATCGGGCGGAAACGCGGTGCTGAGCGACTTTGACCCGCCACCACCACCACCCGTGACTCCCCAGACTCAAGGCTATTATTTTGGCGGCCACATGGTAATCCGCCAGGGGTTCGAGAAGGTCCAGATTCAGGGCGTCGAGTTCCACTGGATGGGACAGGGCGGAAGGATCGGTCATTACCCGGTGCACTTCCATATGGCGCGCCAGGTTCCCAAGGACACGTTTCTGAAAGACAACTCGGTTTGGGACTCGATGACCCGATGGTACGTGCTCCACGCAACCCAGGGCGTGCTGCTCGCGCGCAACGTCGGTTATGCCTCGATCGGGCACGGTTATTATTTGGAAGACGGGACCGAGACCGATAACAAGTTGTATGCGAATATCGGAATTTTCGCGCGCGCGGCGATCACCAATGCGCAAAATCCCAGGAACGTTCCGGGAATTTTGGCGGCGCCGGACTATCCAATAATTTGCGATCCAAAGAACGGCTGTAGGACGGCGAGCCCGTCCAACGACGTCGTCCCCTACCATTCGGACTGGGATCACCCGTCCGTGTTCTGGATCATGAACGGTTGGAACGACTTCGAGTACAACATGGCAGCCGGCACGGGCACTTGCGGTTCTTGCTATTGGCTGCTGCCGGGCATCAACTCCGGCATGTCACGCAACATGAAGTGGGAGTCCTATGCGTCTGAGCAGCAACTGCCAGATAGCAAGACTTCCGGCGGAACCACGCCGCTGCAAATCTTCACGGGCAACAGTTGCGTTTCCTCGATGGCTTCGTTTCTGACCGTCGGCAACACGACGGCCTGTAATGGCGTTCAGATCGGGCCGAATCGGAACAATCCAAACTATCCGGTTCTAAATCCTTCGACCGCTCTCTCTGGATCGCCCGACTTCAATCTGGCGCCGTCGTCGCAAAGCGGCACGACGCCCGACAGCAACGGCTTCAGCCAGGACAACTACTATCCGCACGTTGGCGGTGGAGGACGCTTTCCCACCAAATGCCCGGCCTCCGGAGATTGCAGCACCAAACAAGTCTGCGACGATAAAAATCAGGCAGACTGCATGATCACCGCGATCGATCACTACACCACGTCCTTCAACTGGCCGGAAACCAACTTCGCGGCAATCTGGCTCCGACCGCAGTGGTATTTGTTCATCAACAGCGTGATTTCCGATGTGCAGAACGGCGGAATTACTTTCGTGACCGGCGGTGGCTACACCGCAGCCGACGTTATCAACGGACACTGGGCGCTGGCGCGCAAAGACGTCTTTATCGGAAATACCCAGGATCCCGCGGCCAGCGGCGGGTTTGCATCGAACGTAGGACCCTTCAACCCCAAGACCAAGCTCAAGTGCGGGCAGAACCAGGGCTTTGCCGCGCCCGGCAACTATTGTCTTTCCGCGGACGACGGCGTGGCGTTCGCGATCAGCAATCTCGCGAATAACCAGCGTCTATTCAGCATCTATGACGGGCCCGCATACCAGGATACGAACGCCTATCTGGATATACAGCGCGCCAATCTCGATAACGACTCTTCCGGTTGCCAGCCCCAGGCGGAAGACGACATGAATGACAATCACAATTGCGCCAATAGCGATTGGTCGCAGGCCGGGAAAATCCTAGGGATGCCGTACGACCCGATTAACAAAGTCTGCTACTTGCCCAACGCGGCGATCGCGTGGAAACAGCCGAACGGATTCTTCTATCCACCGGCTTTTCATTCACGCAAGCTCTTCTTCAACAACGTCGATATTCGCCACTTCGTCATCGAGCCGTTGTTCGACCCCACCAAGGGCCTTTTCCAGACCGATGGGAAAGCGGCAAGAGCCAGGTACTGCACCTATAACTCCACGATGTTTACCGGGTTTACCGATATCGACCGGCAGACTGAGCTCAACGACGACGACGGGACACTAACCGGCCTGATTGGGCCGAAGGCGCAAACCGGCCTTCAGGGCTCAATCTCGGTCAATCAGGACGCTTTCTTCCAGGCGCCGCAACAAACGGCCGAATGCCTTTCTGATGTGGATGTGACTCCGGATAGGTACAAAAATACCAAGGTCTACCCAGGAACCGCGATTACCAGTCCCTACGACTATGTAACCACGGTAGTGTTCCCCGAATGTGCGGCCAAGGGTGCCAAGACAAAGTGCAAGGACCTGGACCAGCCTTGGGACGAGGACTGTGCCAATCAAAACTGCTATGGAGTGCCGCTCTACCGGGAAAATGTGCTTACCGGCGAAAAAGCGACGCCGATCCGGCTGATGGGCCAGAGCAAATTCCAAAGAAGCAGCCTCACCACCAACAACAACACGTATTACATCGATACGACCCCCAGCAAGAACGCACAGTTGAATCCTCCAGGCATCAACCCCGGCATCAGCCATGTCAACGTGTTCATCAAGAATCAGACGTACTACGTTTTTCTGCTGTTCGCCAAGTTTACGACGAAACAGACTTATGACCTCTACGTCGGACCCGGGTTCAACAAGGATAGCTGACTCGTGTGAAGCTCCCGGGCGACTACGTATTCAACAAAGCCGGAAAGGTACCGCCTGCCCAGTCGTCTTACAATTCCAGCAACGGCGTTCTGACAGTGACTCTCGATATGAGCAAGATGCCAGGTTTCGCGACAGACTATGCCGCCCAGGCGAAAAAACAATGCCAGCCAAGCACCTTCTGCAAACCGGCCGGAAACGCCTGCGCGTGCAACACCGGCAGCCCCAACTTGTTCCCATCTTTCTTGCAGAATGAGTGCAATGCGGACGCGAGTGCGATCTGCAGTTGGGCGGTCAAAGACGTCGATTGTCCGGAGGGCGGGTGCTGGGGATTCGGCGTTAAGCTGGCGGATAAGTTTGCGACCACCGAGACACCTCCCAATCCGGCACCGACGACACAATGCTTTAAAAAGGATCCTTGGAATGTCAACTTCAGCACCATAAGCGATACGTCAGACAAGTGTAACTATCCGAATCTTCCGGTGGGAGATTTCTCCTGCGTAACACCGGCCGATGAGGATTTGCCTGCAGTCGGCGATTACGGTAGCGACAACAGTGAGCCTGTGAATTAAGACCGGGTGCCGGGCGGGGCTGGATGATGATCGAATCGCACAAGTCTGGCAGTTCTGTATCTTACAGCAGGCGGCTCCGCGCCCTTTTGCCGATTCTCGCGATGAGCATCGCGCTTGGCGGATGCCCCTCGTCGGGGGGCCCGCGCTTTTCGCGGCCAAAGCCCAAGCCGACCGCCACGCCGACTTCAACGCCAACTTCCACCCCGACTGCCACTCCGACCGCTACGATCGCACCCACACCAACGGAAACGCCTACGGTGACTCCCACCGCCACTCCAACTCCGTCCCTCACGGGAGGGCTGTGGGTTCCGAATCTATTTGGACCCTCGGTAAACGAATTTGATCAAGCGCGGCGCGTCACCAGCGGCAATCCCGATCCGCAGTTTACCAACGAAAGCGCGGAGCTGCTTCTCCCGGCGGCGGCGATCTTCGACAGTTCGCAAAATCTGTGGGTGAATAATTGCTCGGACGCGGTCCTTGGCGCGGGCGCGATAACCGAGTTCACCAGCGCGCAGTTGGCGCAACTCGGTAGCAACCCTGCTCCGGTCCCGAATACCACGCTTACCGACGATGGATCCTTCAAAGATCTTCACTGCCCCTGGGGTGCGCAGTTCGACAGCGCGGGCAATCTTTGGGTTAGTAACCGCCTGACGCCCAATCTGGTGAGTTTTACGCCCGCCCAACTGGGCGCAGGCGGAAATCAAACTCCCAACACGATAATAACCTCAACCTCCTTTGCCGACCTTAGGGCAATTGCATTCGATGCCGGTGCAAACCTATGGCTGGTCGAAAATTCGAACAACAAGATCCTTGGATACAAAGCCGCGACCCGGGCCACAGCACTTGGTCACTCGGGCCAGGTCAACCCGGACATCGTCATCTCGTCGTCCAGTCTTAACGATCCCAGGGCGCTGGCCTTCGATGGAAGCGGGAACCTTTGGGCTAGCACCGGCACCAACAGCCAACTACTCAAGTTCGCAGCCGCCAGTCTAGGCGCGAGCGGCACTCTAACACCGACCGTAATACTCAGTGCGACGACAGTCGTCACGCTGGACGGGACTGCCAACAGTCTCGATTTTCCTGAAGGCCTCGCTTTCGACACCAGCGGGAACCTATGGGTAAGTAATCTGATCAGCGACAACGCCGGCAGTATCGCGGAGTTCACTCCGGCGCAGTTAGCAGCCAGCGGCAGCCCGTCGCCCGCGGTGTTTCTGGATTCCGACGAGTTCGGAATTAACATCCACCAGCCGACCCTGCTGACCTTTGGTCCTATTCCGTAGCATCGTGTCGACCATTTCAGGCCACTAAAATACCGTTCTCGCCCGACTCGACTTGTGAGCTATATTCTGCGCTGACGGCTCGCGCAGGAGGTGCGTGGCTTGGCCAATCGAGCACTCGATGATCTCGTCGTAGTTGAGTTCGCGCAAATGGTGTCGGGACCGATGTGCGGCAAGATGTTCGCCGACATGGGGGCCGAGGTGATCAAGCTCGAACCAGTCGGCGCCGGCGATGAGATGCGCGCGCATCCGCCGTTCCCCGGTGACATTCCGCATCCCGAGAAAAGCGGATCGTTCCTTTATCTCAACACCAGCAAGAAGAGCATCACGCTCGATCCCTCAACACCTGCTGGTGCCGAGGTTTTCAGGAAGCTAATCGTGGGCGCCGATGTACTGATCGAAAACCATCAACCCGGACATCTCGACCGCATCGGGCTCGGCTACGAGGCTCTCAACGCGCTCAACCCTCGGCTCATACTCACGTCGATTACGCCCTTCGGCCAGACTGGTCCGTATCGCGACTGGAAGGGCACTGATCTCATCGAGTTCGCGATGAGTCTTACCGGCTACAACACGCCGACGATGATCGATGACCCCGAACGCGAGAATCCGCTGCGCGCGCCCGGCCACCAGGCCGAGATGATGGGTGCGACTGCGGCCGCCGCCGCCACGATGTTCGCCATCTTTCATCGTGAGGCGACCGGCCTTGGCCAATGGATCGATGCGCCCTGCTGGCAGGCCGTCGCGAGCACTTCGAAAATCGAGATGGCCGCGCTGACCTACGCGGGTGTGCCGTTCAGCCGGATGCGCGGCAACGTCGCGACCGGCCTCGAACCGCTACCCTGCAAGGACGGCTACGTCTATACGCTGTGGGCGGCGGACTCGCACTACAAGGCCCTCAAGACGCTGCTGCACAATCCCCCCGACTTCGAGAGTGAGGTTTTCGATTTGCTGGTGGGCCGTCAGGCGAACGACGACGTGCTGCGTCCGATGATCCGCCACGAGCTGCTGAAGTACGACACCGAATATCTGGTCAGCGAAGGGCAGCGTCTCGGACTGACGATTGGACCGGTCTTTACGGTTGCGCAAGCTGCCAACCATCCGCATCTGCGCGCGCGCAACGCATTCGTTGAGATCGATCACCCGGTCGCCGGCCGCTTCGAATATCCACGCTCGCTGGTCCAAATGACCGCGACCCCGCCGACCTCGACGCGCGCGCCTCTGCTCGGAGAGCACAACGCCGAGATCCTCGGACGCCTCGGCTACTCGCTCGATGAGCAGCAGGGCATGCGCGCCGCCGGCGTGATCTGACGAGGGCAATACCATGGCACTTCCGCTCGAAGGAATCAGGGTCGCCGATTTTAGCTGGATCATCAACGGTCCGCAGATCGCGCAATGGCTCGCGACCATGGGCGCCGAGGTGATCAAGATCGAGTCGCAGGTTTATATCGACATCGGCCGCATCAACCCGGCGGGTATGGCCGATCGCACTCCCGGCCCCAACCGAAACGGCTTTTACCACGCCCTCAACTACGGCAAGAAAGCCATCACGCTGAATCTCGCCACCGACAAAGGCCGCGAGCTCGCCGATGACATCATTCGCAAGAGCGACTTCGTGCTCGAATGCTTCCCGATCCCGGCCGCAAACAAACTCGGCATCACCTATGACCGCATTCGCGCGGTCAAGCCCGACATCATAATGATCTCAGTGTCGCTGCTGGGAAAGACCGGCCTCGAACCCGCGGGCTGGGTCGGATGGGGACCGATGGCGTGCTCCTTCGTCGGCATGTTCGACGCGCAAGGATATCCCGGCGGCCCTCCGCGCCAGACCGGCGGGACTTGGCCGGACTATGCGATCGCCAGCGCCGTTACCTTTCATGTTCTCGCCGCACTGCGCCATCGCAATCGCACCGGCGAGGGACAATGGATCGACGCCAGCATGGGCGAGACTGTCATCGGCCAGATGCCCGAATGGTACATGGATTACTTCATGAACGGCCGCGACCGCCGGCAGCGCGGCAATCGCGACGACGTGATGGCGCCGCACAACACCTATCCATGCGCCGGCGACGACAAATGGATCGCGATCGCGGTCCGCACCAACTCGGAATGGGAGGCGCTCTGCCGAGTGATGGGAGATCCCGACTGGACCCGCGACCCGAAGTTCGCCGACCAGTACAGCCGCTTGCGCCATAGC
This sequence comes from Deltaproteobacteria bacterium, assembly GCA_003135855.1. Classification (GTDB taxonomy): domain Bacteria; phylum Desulfobacterota; class Binatia; order Binatales; family Binataceae; genus Binatus. The sequence goes on along the minus strand of PNBD01000079.1, from coordinate 54,102 downwards.
GACGAGTTGGATGCGCATCTCGCGCGATGGACTCGGAAGTACGAGCACATCGCCTTGGCGCATCAACTACAGCAGGCTGGCGTTGCTGCTGGTCCGGTCCTCGATAGCGTCGAGCTACACGAGGATCCGCATCTGTGGGAATGGGGCTTCTTCCGCAAAATCGATCATCATGAAGTTGGCGAGCGCATTCTCCCCAACATGCCCGTGCACATGAGCAACTTGCCGGAACTCAACTACTCGATGCCGCCCGACCTCGGCCAGCACAATCGCGAAATCTTCGGCGGCCTGCTCGGTCTCTCCGATGCGGAAATAAAAATCCTGATGGAGCAAAAGATCATCTACTGAGTTAGCCTTACCCAGTTGGTAACAACCTCCTGTGGCATGCGCGAACCAGCTTAGCGCAGGCGTTGGTCGAACTGCAGAATCGTTCCGTCAGGATCTTCGAACAAGCAGGTCAGCACCTTGCCCCCTCCTTTTTCGCCATAGGCGATAGCATCGGCCTCATAGGGCGGCACCAAAATGTTCACGCCGGCCTGCTTGAGTCTCTCAGCTCGCGATGCCAAGTCGTCCACCCAGAATGCGAAATGGTGAAGTCCCACCTGATGTAGCCTGAGCGGCTTGCCCGACGGCTCTCTACCTAAGGTCTGCGAGAGAACAAGAAAGCCTGAGCCGTCGCCCCACCGCATGTAAACGGCACGGCGGTTGCCTCGGCCAATCGTTTCCTCGGCGTCGAGCATCACTTCAAGTCCTAGCAGGTCTCGATAGAACTGAAGCGACCGGTCCATATCGCTGACTCCGATTGCGACATGCGAAATTCCTTTCATGGCGTTCTCCTTGCCGGCGTCCTTGAGAGAGAGAGGAGCGCAACGACGGCAGCTACCCTCGCCAACTACTATCTCCGGTTTCGCGTCAAGGACCGCAACAGGCGAAATGAGCGCTTTTGACTTCGCGGAACCGCCTACGCTAGAGATACGAGCAGTCTTCGATCTAATTGACGATCGCTTGCAAGCGCAAGCGGGGAGTCTCAATATGCGCACACTAGACGGTAAAGTAGCGGCGGTAACAGGTGCCGGGCGCGGAATAGGTCGCGCGGTCGCGAGGGCCTTGGCCAAGGAAGGTGCGGCAGTGGTCGTCAATGACCACGGAGTTTCAGTTGACGGCCGCAAGGAGCCTTCCTCACCTGCCGACCAAGTGGTTAGCGAGATCGTAGATAGCGGTGGAGTTGCAACGGCAAATCAATTGGACATCGCGACCGTGCATGGCGGCGAAGGCCTGGTCGATCACGCGATTCGCGAGTTCGGCAAGCTGGACATCCTGGTTAATGTCGCCGGTATCCTCCGCGACAAGATGATCTTTAATATGGCCGAAGAGGAATGGGACGAGGTCATCCGCGTCCACCTTAAAGGCCACTACTGCACGATGCGACCGGCCACGGCGCATATGCGCGAGCGCAAGCAGGGCCGCATCATCAACTTCTCCTCCGGCGCGGCGCTAGGTGCTCCGGGCCAGCCCAACTATGCGGCAGCTAAAGCTGCGATTCTTGGTTTGACCTATAGCAGCGCGGTGGCGCTCGCAAAGTACAACATCACCGTCAATGCGATCATGCCAGGCGCCTCGACCCGCATGACCGATTCCATTCCGCAAGGTCGAATACCCGGGATGAGCTTCCCGCAGAGCAAGGACGCAGCGAATACGATTCACGATCCTGCCAACGTCGCGCCGGTTGTGGCGTTCCTCGCGAGCGACGAGGCGCAGTACGTCAACGGACAATGCATCGGCGCGATGGGCTACCGCATCACGCGCTACTCGCATATCGTGCCGGAGCGAGTGCTGGTTGGCGACGGACCGTGGACCGTCGAGCGGCTGTCCGCATCGTTCAAGTCGGCGCTCGGCGGTGACATGAAGATGCCGCGGATGCTGTAGTTCCGCCGGCCTGGATCGCAGCGCGAACTGATTCCTCGCACCGTTAGATCGAATGCTCGCGACGTTGCGTCTTAGTCGAACATCAAAACGGTGCGAGCGACTTCGCCACGCTTCATCGCGGCGAACGCGTCGTTGACGTCCTCGAGTTTCGCGCGCTTGCTGACCATGTCGTCCAGATTGAGTCGCCCTTGCAGATAGAAGTCGATGTATCGAGGCATATCGATGCGGAAACGATTGCTACCCATCATCGAGCCCTTCAAGGTCCGCTCGGTGAGCAGTCGCGGCCCGTCGATTTCCACCTTCTGCCCGACCGGAATCATCCCTATGATGACCGCGGTGCCTCCCACCTTCGTCGCATCGAAACATTGCTCGGCAAGTTTCTTCAGTCCCACCGCCTCGAACGCATAATCGACGCCGCCGCCCGTCATCGTGCGGATTTCTTTGAGCGCGTCGGTGTGCGACGCATCGATCGTATCGGTCGCGCCGAAGCGCTTGGCCATCGCGAGCTTGTTCTCGAACTGATCGACTGCGATGATTCTGCGCGCGCCTCCGATCCTCGCGCCCTGGATCGCCGAAATGCCCACGCCGCCGCATCCGAACACCGCGACCGTGCAGCCTGGCTCGATCTTCGCAGTGTTCAGCACTGCGCCGACGCCGGTGGTTACGCCGCATCCGATCAACGCTGCGCGATCGAGCGGCATCTCGTCGATGATTTTCACGAGCGCGTTCTCATGCACCAGCATTTTTTCCGCATAGGTCGAGAGATCGCTGAACTGGCGCACAGGCTTGCCGTTTTGCGACAAACGCGGCTTGGCATCCTTCGGCCGCTGCGTTGCCTGGCGATTCGTGCATCGATTAGGATGCCCCGACATGCACTCCTCGCAGTAGCCACAAAACACCGAGGGACATGAGATGACGTGGTCTCCCGCCTTGAGATAGCTGACGCCTTTGCCGACCTTCTCGACTATGCCGGCTGCTTCGTGGCCGAGGATCGCTGGCGCACTGTAAGGATAGAGACCCTCGACGAAATGCAGATCGCTGTGGCAGACGCCGGTCGCGACCGTGCGCATCAGGACCTCGTGATCCTGCGGATCATCGATATCGACTTGCTCGATCGTCAGCGGCTGATTGGGACCATGAAATACGGCGGCCTTCATAACTAGTCTAGCTCCTTTCGCAACGACTCTCTCGCATCTCTCTAATGCTACTTTCGACCATACGTTTGCAAACGATTGGGTACGGGCCACCGGCTTGGCAAATCCCTCGGGACCACTTGATCCTCGCCTCCCGCCTATCTCGGGATCACGGGAAGCAGGAGGTAAGAGGCCATATCGTTTTGGTGAAACACAGTCTGACGCGCCGGTATCCCTTTTGTTCCTTCGCCGAATGGTTCCCCGGTATTGAGGTTGCGGTCGAAACGCGGGAAGTTGCTGGAACTGATTTCGAGCCGGATGCGATGACCCGGCATGAAGACGTTACTGGTGGCCCACAAGTCGATTGTGAACAGATACGGCTTACCAAGCTCCATCATCTTTGGCGCGCTCGCGGACTCTCGATACCGCGCGCGAATGATGCCATCGAGAAGATTCCGCGCGTAACCGTCCGGAAGTACGTCCACGAGTTTGGCGGTAAAGTCCGTATCGACTGCGGATGAGCTCGCCCATAGCGCGACCGTTACCGGTCCAGTAACCTCAAGCGGTTGTTCCAACGGCTCCGACGTATAGACCAGAACATCGGGTCGTCCTTCGACCGGCCGTTGGTCCTGCACGCCAATATCAATTGTAAGGTTATTGCCCCCCAGTGACGGCACGGGATCATTCGGGTCGTAGGTGTAGGTATCGGTTTGCTCCACGTTCGGCGGCACGGTGGAAAGCGTACCATCACCAGCTATTGCATTGGCCCCCTTATCGCTGTGCAGGTAGTAGCGAACCTGTCGCATACCGGGCGGCGGCCAATCGGAGAGTTGCTGCCAACGGTTCTCACCCATCGTAAAGATAGTAACTGGTGGCTCTTCCATGATTCCGTTGTCGATATCCTTGAGCCAGTAATCGAACCAGCGGAGCAGAGTTTCGTTGAGGTCGATCAGAGCGGCTGGGCCAAAATCGACATCACCGGTGCCGCGCGAACTAGGCACGTTGTAGGGAAGTAAGTGGCCCCACGGCCCTACTATTAGTCGTTGTCCGTCGCGCGCTTTCTCCGATCGGCTATTGTCCTTGATGCTGCGATAGGCGCTCGTCCCGCCTTCTCCGAAAATGTCATACCACGAGGTAACGTGCAGCATCGGTACCCTGACGCTCGCGGCGTGCCGGTTCACGTTGGCGCGATACCAGTATTCGCCATCGTCGGCGTGCGCGATGTGATCGGCGAGATAGGGCGCGGCTACCTTAAGCAGTTCGATCCAGTCCTTGATAGGAAGGTGGCGATACCACTTATCGGTCAGGGGCGTGAAGGCGTTAAAGCCGAAGCGATTTTGCCGGATGATCGGAAACTCGCCTCCTTCGACATATTCCTTCGCGCGTTCGAACAGGTCGTTCCTCTTTGCTCGCTTCAAGGTGTTGAGTCCCTTGAACAAGGCATAGGGAATCATCCATCCCCACAAAGAAGCGCCGCCGGTATGATAGATCCAGCTAGCGTGATAATCCGACGACGCTGAGACAGGAGCCATTGCCTGGAGCGACGGCGGCATCGGATCATTGCAAGCGATCATGTACTGCGTCAGTCCCAGGTAGGACTGACCCGTCGTTCCTACCCGGCCGTTGGACCACGGCAGCCGCGCAGCCCATTCGACCGCATCGTAACCATCGGCAATTTCCTGGAAGATTGTGTCGTACTCGCCTTCGGACTCGAACCGGCCGCGACAGTCCTGCATCACAGTAACGTAGCCGTAACGGGCGAACAGATAGCTGGCGCCATTTGGATCGTCGGTACCCTTCTTGTTGTAAGGCGTTCTGCTTAGCAGCACCGGAAAACGTCCAGACGCTTCTGGACGTATTACGTCGGCGAACAGTGTGATTCCGTCGCGAGTCTTCATCGGGACATTTTTGTCGGTAACGACTTTGTATGCTTTGCGCGCTTGTATAATCACGACGCTATCCTCCCGGCTAAAAGATGAAACCTTTCACCACCAAGACAGTCTTAGTGTCTTTGCGTCTTGGTGGTTCGAATCCTTTTCCTTATGGCTTGGCGTCGAAGACTCCCGTGCCAGTCGCGGGATCGATCGGAATCGACAGATGCTCATGGAAGATGAGCCATTTGCCCGCGACCTTGCGATAGGCCTCGGTCAGACGCGCAGTCTCGCTGAGTTTGCCATTCTCACCGACAAAGGTGATATGAACGACCCCGTGCGCGACGCCCAGATCACCCGATGCCTCGATTACGAGGTCTGACACCTTCACCTCGAACGAGCGCGCTCTGGCAAATACGTCAGTCCAGGTTTTCCGCCACGCCTCGGCGCCGTTAATCTCAAAGGGCATCGCGTCATCGAACACCAGCAGACCGTCGCTCATGTAGTTTCGCATCAGCGCAGCGACGTCTTTGGCGTTGATCGCGGCGATAACGCGATCTTCGACCGCGCGGATGTCGGCGCGATCGTCTGCGTGAACTGCCGACGTGCCCGCGAATCCACTGGCGCAGGCGAACAGCGCGATTGCCAACCAACTGCGCGGCGCGATCATTTCGGTTTATCCTCCTGCGTGAAACACCCTGGTTACCGTGCGCCGGTCTTCCGGCTCGGCCATGCTGGAGAGTAAAGTCTTGCCGTGTTGCCCTCGTCAAGCTCTCCATGTGAGGATCTATCCTAATCGCATCGAAGGAGACTTGGGTGAAAGCACTAGTTATCGGCGGGACTGGACCGACCGGCCATCTAATCGTGAACGGATTGCTGCAGCGCGGCTACCTGGTCGCGATGCTGCATACCGGGCGGCACGAGGTTGCCGAAATTCCGCCTGAAGTCGAACACATTCATACCGATCCGTTCTCCGAAGATGCGTTGCGCCAGGCTCTTGATCGACGCACCTTCGATTTGACGCTCGCCGCGTACGGACGCCTGCGCCGAATTGCTGAAGTCATGCGCGGCCGGACTGGCCGCTTCATCTCGATCGGCGGCGCGCCCGCGTATCGCGGATACATGAATCCTACTGTCTTAAGGGCTCGCGGTATGCCGGTGCCTACTGCCGAGGACGCCGAGCTCGTACCAATCGAGGAAGAAGACGCGAAGGGCTGGCGCGTCGCACAAACCGAGCGCGCGGTTTTCGATCTTCATCCGAACGCTACCCACTTCCGCTATCCCTACTTGTATGGTCCCTATCAGATCGGACCACGCGAATGGTGTGTCGTTCGGCGAATTCTTGACGGACGCCAAAGCATCATAGTGCCTGAGGATGGCCTGTCTCTTAGTCACTCCGCCTATGTCGAAAACGCCGCCCACGCGGTTCTGTTAGCGATCGACAAGCCGGAGATGTCGTCAGGCCAGATCTACAACTGCGGCGATGCACACCTTCTGACCGTCCGCCAGCGCGTCGAAATAATCGCCGAGGCGCTCTCCGCTGAAATCGAGATCGTCTCGATGCCGTGGCAGTTCGCCGTCCCTGCGCGTCCGATGCTGGCGCAGCCGCGTACTACGCATCGCGTGCTGGACCTCTCCAAGATCAAAGCACAGTTAGGCTACGCGGACGTAGTAGCGCCCGAACGCGCGCTCGCGATAACCGCATGCTGGCTCAAGGAACATGCTCTTCCACCGGGAGGCTCAGACGAAAAGGTCCTGCAGGATCCCTTCGACTACCGAGCTGAAGATGAACTCATCGCTGCATGGAAGGCCCTCTGCGCGAATATGCCTGAGGTAAAATTCGACCGGGAGCCCGGCTACACCACCACCTACAGCGGACCTGGCGGGAAACCACGATCCGGTAAGTGGTCCTGACGCGCGAGTGATTCGGCTCCCTTTGCCTCCGAACTATTCCGCAGTGGTGCCGATTGTCGCGGGCCGCGATGCCTGACTCTTCTGGAAATGCGGAATCACATATTTGCCGAAGAGGTCGATCGCGTGCATGGTCTTCGCGTGCGGAATCGACCAGAACTGCATCATCGCGAGGAACTGATCGAGTTGCGCTTCCTTCTGAATCCGCTCGAGCTGCCGAATGACGGTGTCCGGGCTGCCGCAAATGCACATCCCGTTGTCGATCAGCGAGTCGATCGTCACCTTCGCGGGGTCCAGGCCTTCGTATTGCTTGGGCAGTTCCGGCATCTCGCCGCGCACCGGATCCTTGGGATCGACACCAGTCTTCTTCGCCTCGAGCACCGTGGAATTCACTCGCAGCGTCGTGCCGACGTACGACATGAACGCACGCTCAGCTTCCTCGCGAGCTTGCTTATCTGTGTCCGCCCTATGCGTCATCGAGAACGCCCCCGCGCGATTGTTCACGAACGCACCGTAGGGTTTGGCCGTCTCGATCGCCTTGCGATACGAGCGCACCCGCTGCCCGAGCTTCTCCGGCGTAACTAACAGCGTGAAAGACAGCACTCCCAGTCCCAGCTTGCCCGCCAGCTCATGAGTATCGTCGCTGGTGCACGCCACCCAGAGCGGCGGATGCGGCTTCTGGATCGGCATCGGCACCACAGTGCGCTCTGGAATATCGAAGTACTTACCCTTGTAGGAGAAGGTGCCGTCCTTGCTCTTCCAGATCGTCGTTATGATGTCGAGCGCCTCTTCCCATCGCGCGCGCGTTTCTTTGTATGGGATGCCGAAGCCACCTAGTTCCACCTGCGTGATTGATCGACCGGTGCCAACTTCCACGCGTCCGTTGCTCAGGATATCAAGCGTGGCCACGCGCTCGGCGATGCGAATCGGATGGTTGTACGGAAACGGCAGTAGCACTACGGCATGGCCGATGCGGATTTTGCTCGTTCGCTGTGAGATGGCGCCGTAGAGAACTTCCGGCGCGGACGAGTGCGCGAAGCCGACCTGGAAGTGATGCTCGACGGTCCAGAAGTGCGTGAAGCCAACTTCCTCGGCGCGCACGACCTGGTTCATTACGTCGTGAAAGGCCTGGTACTCGCGCTCGCGATGCTTGAGCGGACTGTCGATCTGGATCTCGTAGAAAATTCCGAAGTCCATCGTGATTCCTCCCTAACCGCCATCTCGGGTGAGTCTAGGTCCCGAGGTGGCAATGCGCGGCATCGATCTAAGCGACTGTACGACTCTTCGATGCAATTTGTATAGCGCTCCTTGTTCAAGCCAGCGCCGGCAATACTTCCTCAGTTACACGCTTGAATTGCTTTTTCTGATCGTAGCCGGTCAGGCGCAGCGTGATTGTCGTCGCACCAGCATCGGCATAGGCCCGGATGCTCGCGACACACTCCTCGGGTGCACCCATCGCGACCCAGTTGTTCAGGAACTCCTGCGTGTAGTTGACTGTGTAGTAGCTGTCGAGAAATTTCTTCGACTCTGCATACGCGGCATCGCGATCCTCGTTCACATTGATGTTGTAATAGACTGCGACTTCGAAGTCGTCGGCGAGCGGGCGGCCCATCTCGCGCGCAAATCCCTTGATCAGCTCGAGCGACGCGCGTAGATCCTCCGGAGTCTTGCCCGTAGTCATCCATCCGTCGCCGAGTCGCGCGACGCGCCGATAACCCGTCTGCACGTCGGTCACCGATGTCGTGTTCGGATTTGCCGTCACCCAGATCGGAATCGGCTGCTGGACCGGACGCGGCAGCACCGTGATGTCGTGGAAGCGGTTGTACTGTCCTTCGTAGTCAACGTGTTCGCGTGACGACGTGAGGCGCAGAATCTCAATCGCCTCCTCCATCCGACGCACCCGGCTGCGAGGCTCGATGCGTAGCGCGTCGAACTCCTTGTCGAACAGACCGCCGCCCGGCTCGGATTGTCCCTTGCACGCGACGAAGATCGTGCGCCCGTTTGACATGAAGTCGAGGCAGCACCATTGGTATGCGAGGATTAGCGCGTCGCGGAGCGGCGTCGATGCGAAGCAGGCTGGTCCGAGCCGCACGCGCCTGGTCCGCGCCGCCAACGCCCCCAGCAGCGCGATCGCGTCGAGCCTTGGTTTGGCGAAGATCGAATCGCCCACCCACACCGAGTCCCACGCGCGGTCGCCGTCCGCCCACTCGGCCATCTGAAGCATTTCCTCGACGGTCGTTGCGCCGATGATCACGCCGCGGTTGGGCAGAGTCAGTCCGAATTTTGGGGTCCGCCGGTTCATCGCAAACTCCTCCTGGTTGACGCCTGCGCGGTCGGATTTCGCCGAGTGTCTCTCCAACCTCCGTTCACTAGGCGCGCTTTCCGGTCATGGGCCGACGTTGATCGCTCCTGAGGTCGCGATTTGCAGCTTCCAGTTGGCAATAGCTGGATACTGGCTGATCTTCAACTTCTTCACGAACGTTATGAGTCGTGCGATATCGGAGCCGTGTCCTTGCTCCAAGCGTTGACGCAAATAGTAGGGCGGGATGCTTTGGTAGAACAAAGTCGCCCGCACTGCGGAAGCGCCGACCACCGCCGTGAGCGGTACTTCATAGCGCACCACACTGCAGCCGCATCCCCTCTTATAAGACGGATCGCTCCCCGTGCGGACCGGAGCCGTAATGTCGGCGCCGGGGCCGGTCAATGATCTCCCCTGTGCCTGGATGCGATTGTCCTTGACCCTGTGATCGAGGCTCAGGAAGCTGGTCAGCAGGCCCTGGGGATCGGTCACCAGTTCTTCGTAGATCTGGACTTGGGCGTCGCTGGTGATCGGATTTTCCGTCCAGAAATGAGGCTGGAAGCTCTGCTGCGCCGGGCTGAAAAACTCCATTACCAACGGATTGCCCGAGTTATCAACAATGACGCCGTCGGAGTTGGTTTTCCCCGAAGCCCACAGAACATTGCCCGCAGCGTCGCGGTGAGGGTCTTATATTGCTCCTTCACAACTATTGCGCCATTCGGTCCTGACCCTCGCCGGTTTCGGACCGTGATCCAGCGGAACAGTGAGGGCGAGTACCAGACTCTTACGAAGGGATGAACCCCGTCGCTGGTCCGAACTTGCGCATCGTGTGCCAATTCTGTTTCTGGTAGCAAAAGTTGTTCATGAAGGCGGTCATATGAACCAAAAAATTCGGATCCGTGGCGGGCGGGAGCAGTGCGCAGGCGCCGCTGTTTGCGGGGCCGCTTGAAGGTGCGGAACTGCCCTCGTTGCCGCACGCGCAAAGCGTCGTTGCGATCAGGAGAGATAGGACGGCGGCAAGCCGCCTCATAAGGAGTTTCAACCACGCCTGCGACGCGCGCAGACCCCGATCTCAAGTTGCTCGATTTCTTCTCGAGTATTGGCTGACAAGCACTCCCAAAGCTGCGATTGATCTAGCAAAGGACCGAATGACTAACTAGCTGCGATCGTTGCCTCTCCGTCCGCGAGTCCGTCTGGACTGGCCGATTCGCGCGCGGCCTGATAACAATCGACAAAATCGACAGGAGCCCGAACCATGAACATAGGCATTATGATCGCCGCGACCGCCGAATCCGGCGACATCGCGGAAATCGCGCGCGAAGTCGAAAATCTCGGCTACGAGTCGTTCTTCATTCCCGAGCATCCGGTTATTCCGATCGGCTTCAAGACGCCGTTGCCCGGTGGCGGAGGAGGGACACTGCCCGAGCACTACGGCCGCTGGATGGATCCCTTCGTCGCGCTTAGCGTCGCGGCGGCCGTTACCCGGCGCGTCAAGCTTGGAACCGGAATCTGCTTGCTGCCCGAGCGCGAACCAATCATCACCGCGAAGACCATCGCTACGCTCGACATCCTCTCGGGTGGACGCGTCATCCTGGGCGTCGGCGCCGGATGGCTCCGCGAAGAGACCGAAGCGATGGGGACGCGATTTGAATCCCGCTGGAAGCGCTTGCGCGAGACGGTCGAGGCGATCCGAGTGCTATGGACTCAGGCGGAACCCTCCTATCAGGGTGAGCTGGTGAAGTTTCCCGCCCTCCGCTGCGATCCGAAGCCGATCCAGAAGCCGGGCCCTCCGATTTTGCTCGGCGCGCTCGGACCCAAGGCGCTCGAACGGGTGGTGCGCACTTACGACGGATGGGTGCCGATCGCCGGCAAGCCCCACAGCTTGAAGCGCAATGTCGACGCTCTCAGGAAAGTTGCGACCGAGCGCGGGCGCGATCCCAATACCCTGCAGATCAGCGCCTTCGTCGCTCCCGCAGACGACGGGATCTCGTTGGAAGATCTCAAACTGTACAAGGAAGCGGGCGCCGATCGGCTCGTCCTGTTTTCGCAAGGCGATGCGATCAAAATGGCCGCCGGTAAGACCCTCGAGATCGTGCGCAGGTTGGCGCCGACCGTCGAGCGCGCCACGAAGGTCAACTAGAGATCTGCGCCTCCGCGCGCCGAGGAGGTCAAATCGCGATTCAAATGCGTGGTCAGGTTCTCATCGTCGATCCGGCTCGAATAGACGTCCTCTATACGCCCTTGGAGACGGGGCTGCTGAAGCGCGCTTACCGGGTCATTCGTTATTCGAGTTTCGATCAGTTCTTGAACGACGGCGAGGCGCTGGCAACCGCGGATATATTGTTTGCACTCGGACTTTCGATCGGCCGGGAGCTGATGGCAAAGATGCCGCGGCTGCGCGCCGTGATGTCGCCGGTAACGGGAACTGACGGAATCGACGAGCGTGGCGCCACCGAGCTCGGCATCATCGTCGGCAATGGCCAAATACCGGAGAACTCGGAGAGCATGGCGGAGGCGACCGTGATGCTCATGCTCGCCTGCCTCTACGACCTGCACGGCTCGGAGAGAATTCTCCGCGAGGATCTTCCGCATCCCATACCAGTGAGCGCGCGAATGGCTAAGGGCAAACTAATCGGCCTCATCGGATTTGGCCAAATCGCGCGCGCAATTGCGCGGCGTCTCGAGGGTTGGGAAGTTCGGCTTCAGACTTACACGCCGCGTTTGCGATCGCCGCTGCCAGCGCACGTCGAACGCGTCGAGCTCGAGCAACTGCTGCGAACCAGCGACGTCGTCTGCGTGCTATGCCCGCTGAACGACGAGACTCGCGGGATGCTCAATGCCGAGCGGCTTGCATTGCTGAAACCCGGCGCGATCTTTGTCAATACGGCGCGCGGCAAAATCGTCGACGAGGCTGCGCTGTATGAGCTCACGCGAACCAGGCACATCCGCCGGATTGCGAGCGACGTATTCGACATTGAGCCACCTCCGCCGGACAGCCTGCTGCGACAACTGCCGAACCGTGACGCGATCCTTACGCCTCATCTCGTTGGCCACACGGCCGAGGTGATCGAAGCGCTGCCGGCGGCGTCGATTGAGAGCGTCGAACGGATCATGGCAGGCGAACCGCCACTGTTCGTGCGCAATCCAGACGTCCTCCCGACCTGGATGCAACGCTGGGGCGCGCGACTCAGTGGGCAATAGACGCAGACGCAAGAATCTCTGACTACTTTTCGAGACTAATCGATGACCCGTCAGCAAGCTCGTCTGTAGCTAGTCTGGCCGTAAGGCGATCAAACCCTCCGTCGCCGTAGTGCCACACGTGCAGCCGATCATAGTCGCCGATCTGGCCGATGGTTTCGGCATAGTTTTCAGTCCATTCCGGGTGATGCGTCGTGACCCAGTGGTGCCGGTTCTGCAACCACCAATCAGCATCATGCCATCGATTGTGACTGTCGTAGTCACCCCACGATTTCTGCCACGGCGTGGCTACCGCCGGGGCGGCGATTGTCAGGATCATTGCTCCGGCTACCGCAATCGCGGTCAGAATGTTCCGGAGTGGATGGAAACGAGGTCGTCCCATAGGGCCTCCCTCAAGCCTTCCTGTCTGACGATTTATGTTGGTCTAGCGAGACGTGGTCAAAGGCGGGCGGAAGGGCCACTGGTCGGGCTGGGTCAAAGTCGGGCTCGCTTCATTTTGCGATTCCGACAAATCGAAGCCTATCCCCTTTCAACGAAGGATGTCAAATTAACTATACTAATTAGTTAATGACTATATATAGTGAGTATCGCCGCGCCGGCCGGCCATGACCATCACGCCTCTTATGAACATCACACCTCCTATGAATATTACGCCTCCTATGAATATTACGCCTCCTATGAATATTACGCCTCCTATGAATATTACGATCGACAGATACCGCTACGAAGAGATCTACCCGTCCTTCAAGGCGGCCACTGACGAAAAGGAAAAGACCGCGCGCATCAACGCGACGTTTCTGAACAATCTCGCCGACGCGCGCATCGTGCTGACGGGCAGCGATCCTATCGCGATAGCCGATATCGGATGCGGCCCGTGCGATACCTTGGTCAAATATCTGACCGGCGTGAAGTTCGAACCGGGCTTCAAGATTCGCGCAACTGACTACAACCCCGCGTATGCCGACGAACGCGATGGCGAGGCGCTCGCGACTCTCGCGGCCGCGCAATCGGCAGGCACGCTCCGCCTCGGCGATTTTTCAGCGCATGCCGGCGATGCCTTCGCCGGACACTTGCTCGAATTGCTGGGCTCGCGGAATTCATCGGCCCGACCGCACGAGTTTCGAATCGTCTTTGCCTCGCACGTTCTTTATCACTGCGAAAGTCCGGGAAGTGCCGAGCGCCTGATCGACGACGTGACGCAAAACGTGCTTGCCGACGACGGCGTTTGCATCCTCTATCATCTCAGCAAAGTTCCGCACACTTTCCAGGACTTTCGCGCGCGTTACGGTAGCAACTCTGCCGACGCGGCGCACAGCAACACACCCGCAGTCGCGATCGACGATCCTCCCGCCAAGATCACTGAAGTGTGCGCCGCGCGCGGCATTCCATGCCTCAGCATGGGCTTCACGGCCGATCTCAGGTTTGCGATACCAGATGAGAAGATTTGGAATTTCTTTCGAGATCCGCAAAAGTACGGGCAGCTCTGCAAGCTGCATCCCGAAGCTGCCGAAGATCTGAAACGCCTGATGTTCGTGACGCAGCGGGCACCGAATGAGTTCGCCGCAGATCATTCGCCCACTGGACTTTCCGCATATCTCGATGAGATCGGCCAAGTTCTGAAACGCAATGTCCTGAAACGCAATGTCGGGATTCTGCCACTCGCGGAAGCGATGCAGGTGATCTATCGGCCCGGCACAGCAGCCGATTTCGGCCAACGTATCCGCGCCGCGCTCTCCGTGGCCGGGCAGGCCGGGCTGCGAGCCGGGTCAGGCGCATAGCCGATCCGAGCGTCTCGCCGCACTGGAAAACTCCATCCATCTCGTGGCAAGCTGCGAACCTGACTGGCTCGTCGGCATTGACGACCGCTGGATCGCAGCATCGCAATGACCATACGCACGGAGGATACGACCATGGCAGAGTCGCAGGAGAGGCCCAAGATCGAGAAACCTATCGGACTCGCCGCAAGACCCACGCGGCCGCAGGAGTTCTACGATCGTGTCAAGCAGAAGTATTCCGAAGAGCGCGATCTCAGACTCCGCTATCGCCCGGATGGCACTCGTCAATACACCTCGGACCTGACCGGCGAGCTCGCGAGATATGAAATCGATCCGCATGGCGGCGAAGTCACGCCACGCGAGCCGATCAACGACACCGTCGAGTGCTTGTTCATCGGCGGTGGCTTCTCAGCACTCCTGACCTCTGCGCGATTGCGGGAATTCGGCGTCGAGAGTATCCGCATCGTGGAGCGGGGAGCCGACGTGGGCGGTACCTGGTATTGGAACCGGTATCCCGGAGTCGCTTGCGATGTTGTCGCCTACGATTACCTGCCGCTGCTCGACGAGATGAACTATGTGCCCAAGGACCACTACGCAAAAGGTCCCGAGATTTACGCTCACTGCCAGGCGATCGCAAGGAAGTACAATCTATACGAGTTAGCGGTGTTTCAGACGACGGTTGCTTCGACGGTATGGGACGAAGGCGAGCAGATGTGGCATCTCACCACCGACCGTGGCGACCACATGAAGGCGCGCTTCGTGATCTGTGCCAATGGCACCTTGTCCCAACCCAAGCTGGCCAAGATCAAAGGCCTCGAAACCTTCAAAGGCCATTCCTTTCATACTTCGCGCTGGGACTATGCCTACACCAAGCCTGACCTGTCAGGCCTGAAAGACAAGGTAGTTGGAATAATCGGCACTGGAGCGACTGCCGTCCAGGCTGTCCCCGGACTAGGCGCCTCCGCAAAGGAGCTATACGTCTTTCAGCGCACCCCTTCTTCAATCGACGTTCGCGATGACTGGGAGACCGATCCCGAATGGGCGAAGAGCTTGCCGCAAGGATGGCAGGCGAGGCGCCGTGCGCGAGCCAAGATGTCGCCGATGATGATGATGAGTCCCGCGCAAAAAGCGAAGCTCGATGCGATGTCGCACGATGAGAAGATTCGCATGCAGGAGAACGCGAACATCGAAGCGATGATGAAGATCCATCAGCGTATCGACGAAATCGTCAAAGACAAGGCCACCGCTGAGGCGCTCAAGCCGTGGTACATGCTGATGTGCAAGCGCCCATGCTTCCACAACGACTACCTGCCTGCCTTTAACCGGCCCAATGTTCATCTGGTCGATACGAAGGGCAAGGGCATCATGGAGATCACCGAAAAGGGCCCAGTGTTCGAGGGCAAGCAGTACGAGCTGGACGTCCTCATTTACGCCACTGGCTTCGAGGTGCAGAAGACCGGCATCTACAACCAGATCAAGGGAGAGCACGGCCTCGAGCTCAATGATAAGTATCGGGAAGGCATCCGCACTCTCCTAGGGATCCACTCAGAGGGCTACCCTAACCTCTTCATCATGGGTGGCTACCAGGCCTCATTCCAGTTCAACTTGACCGATATGCTACAAGCTCAGGGCGATCATATCGCCGCGTGCATCGATTACGCCCGCCGTCACGGCTTCCAGTCGATGGATGCAACCAAAGAGGCCGAGGAGTGGTGGGTACAGGAAATCATCGAACACCGCGGCAAGACCACCCGTAACCAGGACTGCACGCCGGGCTACTACAACTTCGAGGGCGAGTTCAACCGCCGCCAGGACGGCAACTACAACGGCGGCTTCCTCCAGTACTTCACCCACATGCAGTCCATCCGCGGCGAACTAGAAAAGCACTTTTTGCTCGGATAATTACTCCGCTCATCCCCGCGAAAGCGNNCTTCCAGTACTGCAACCACCTGAATGAGGTGCGGGTGCGGATGGACGAGCACTTCGCCTTCATCAAGAAGTAAGTAGGTAGCGTGGAAGGGTTAGTAAGGAGTCCTGAGAATGGCATTGAAGGTCGTAGGCGCCGGATTTGGACGAACCGGCACGCTCTCACTCAAAAGCGCGCTCGAAAAAATCGGCTTCGGCCCTTGCTACCACATGATGGAAGTCTTCCCGCGACCCGATCACGTCGCGATGTGGCATCGGCTGGCATTCGGACATTCGATGGACTGGGATCTTGTCTTTCGCGACTTTCGCGCGACCGTTGATTGGCCGGCGGCGCGATGGTGGCGCGAAATCGCCGCGCATTATCCCGATGCGAAAGTGCTGCTCTCGGTGCGCGATCCGGAAGCTTGGTACAAAAGCATGAGCGATACCATTTNNACCGCAGACATCAAGAACGCGATCGACGTCTTCAACCGCCACAATCAGGAGGTCCGCGACGCGATCGATCCCGCGCGCCTGCTGGTGTTCGACGTCCGCGAGGGATGGGCACCGCTCTGTCGCTTCCTCGACGTGCCCATCCCTGACGAGCCGTTTCCGCGCCTCAACGATACCGCGACTACCCAGGCGTTGATCCAACGCATGCGCGAATCAATCCGTAAGGACTGAACTTGACGCCGTCAAGTAGCCGCTCGTGCGAACCAATGCGATAGCCAACTTCCAATCGAAGCGCCTCGCAAGGTTTCGAACCCGCGGAAGCTCCACGTCGACGACATGATTCATCCATATTTGGATCAATCGAAACGTCAGGTCGCCGGCTGGAGTCTGTGGGTTGGGCGTTGACAACTGATCCCAGGCCAAGTCGCGGAGCGACGTGGCGCAGGAAACAGACTCGGGCATTGTGAGCAACGCAAACGCGATCACATAAAACGCCACAACGCTCGCGACCAGCACTTGTTCGCTGGCGCTTGTTATCAAGCAGCGTAGTTTTTCGATTAAGCGTTCCATCGCCTTCTCCACGAAACAGGGGTTGCAAGGAATTACGGTTCTGTTGGCCGGTGGTCGGAGGACCGCCGTTTTCCAGCGGCCCTCCTGAACCGGGTTGCTGCTATCGGCCGGGGGGAAACGAGTTGAACAGGTAGGCTGGCGAGATCAGTCCGAACGAGACGCGGAGCAGTCGGTCGAGCGCGCGCCACCGTTCCGACCTTCGCGCTTCCGACGCTTTGTCCTGCTCGTGCTTTTCCTCGATCGCCATCTCCAGTTCCCTTCCCGACGCCGGTCCGAGCGAACGGCCGTGAGTGAGCCGTGTCCAATCGGAAACCCGATCATCCTCGGCCAGTTCCGCGACACAGATCGCTGACGCTTCGCCAATCGTGTTAGCCATCGTCGTGGTACCTCCTTGAAAGTTGCGTCTCATACCTTCAAGGCGTTAAAGCGGGCTGAACGCTTGGTTCAGTCGGCTTGAACAACGAGTCGCTTGGGATGAAAAAAAGGGCTGGCAATCGAGGAAATTACTGAAGATGAATAGGGGGCGCGGGGTGCGGCGTCCCGCCAATTCAATCCGTTTCAGCGGGCGCAAATCGGTTTTACACTAAGCTGAGCTAATGGTAGCGTCGCGGCACAACGCAAGTATCGAGAAGGCTAAGCGATTGGAGCGGGATCGCATGAACGTAACCTCCAACCGAAACCGGCCAAGCGTTGGTTCTTTGGTTAGGGGGTATCCTTGGCGACGACTGAAGAATGGTCGGGTGGTCGCAAGAAGGGGGCCGAATCCGCGGGCAAGCTCGCCGCGGAGACGGGCACTTTTGCCGTGCGCGGCGAGTACTGGACGCTCGGCTACGGCGCCACGACCTTCCCGCTCAAGGACGTCAAGGGCCTAAGCTACATCCAGCGCCTGCTGCAGCATCCCGGCGAGGAATTCCATTCGCTCGATCTCCTGAGCGGTCCGGGATCGATCAAGCTCCCCGATAGCGATTCCGGCGAGATGCTCGATGCGCAAGCTAAGCAGGAATACCAGCGCCAGCTCCGCGAACTGAACGAAGTGCTAGAAGACCAGCGCGAGCGTGGCAATCATCAGCGCGCGGAACAGATCACGTCTGAGATCGATTTTCTCGAACGCGAGATTGCGCGCGCCGTTGGACTCGGTGGACGCGACCGGCGTGCGGGCTCGGCCTCGGAGCGCGCCCGGCTCAACGTCACTCGCGCAATCAAGGCCGCGATGCAGAAGATCTCCGAACAACAGCCTTCGATGGGCGAGTTGCTCGATCGCTCGATCAAGACCGGTACCTTCTGTTCCTACGCCCCCGATTCGCAAAACCAGGTGACCTGGCAATTCGCCGTGGCAGGTCCCGAGGCGTCTGGCGAACCCGAGACGACCGCGCCGTTCCTCTTCCGGCGCGGGGCGGCGTTCGTGCGCGACTTTGCCGACCGAACCACCTTTGTCGGCAGGGAAGCGGAGCGCGTGACGCTCCGACGCTTTGTCGAGCGAGCCGCAAGTGGCCAGGGAAGTGTGGTGATGATCGGGGGCCCAGCCGGAGTTGGCAAGACGCGTATTGCAGCCGAAATCTTTGCGGAGGCTTCGCAAAGGAGCCACCTGACTTACGCGGGCAGTTGCTACGATCGCGAGGATTCGGTCCCGTTCATCCCGTTCGTCGAAATCCTTGAGGCGGCGCTCGCGCAGGCGCCCAGCCTGCAGGCCTTTCGCGATGGCCTCGGCAAGGACGCGGCCGAGATGGTCCGGCTTCTGCCGCAGTTGCGTCGCCTGTTTCCTGAGATTCCGCAGCCCATGGATCTTCCGCCTGAGCAGTCGCGGCGAATCCTGTTCAACGCGGTCGCAGAGCTTGTCGCCAGAACAGCCGGAAACACGCCCGTGCTCCTTCTGCTCGACGATTTGCATTGGGCCGACGAGGGAACGCTGTCGCTGCTTAGCTACCTTGCACCTTTGGTACCGAAAATTCCGGTGCTGATAATCGGCACCTATCGCGACTTCGAGCTCCGGCCCACCCGCCCATTGGCTAAAACCCTCGACGACCTGCTTCGACTGCATCTCGTCGAGCAGATCACTCTTGGCGGCTTGCCGCAGAATGCGGTCGCCGAAATGTTGCGGGCTCTCAGCGGGCGCCAGCCGCCCGAAGCAGTCGTGCGCCTCTTCTATTCCGATACCGAAGGTAACCCGTTCTTCGTCGAGGAGCTTTTTCGGCATCTGGTCGAGCAGGGCAAGCTCACCGATTCCGCCGGCGAGTTTCGTCGCGACCTCAAGCCAGGCGACGTCGAGGTACCGCAAAGCTTGCGCCTGATCATTGGCCGTCGACTGGCGCGCCTGAGTGATCCCACCCAGAAGACGCTGGCGACCGCCGCGATGATTGGGCGCTCCTTCACCTTCCAACTGCTCGAAGTCTCGACCCGAACCGATCCTGATTCGCTCCTGGACCGAGTCGAGGAAGCTGAGCGAGCCGGGTTGATTTCCTCAACGGTGCAGTATCCCGATGCGCGATTTGATTTTTCCCATGAGCTCATCCGTCAGACCGTCGTAAGCGGGTTATCGGCAGCGCGCCGCCAACGCCTTCACCTCGACGTGGCCGACGCCATCGAGCGGGTCTATGCGCAGGAGCTGGAGGACCATGCGGAAGATCTCTCCCATCACCTGTGGCAGGCAGGGAAAGCCGCCGACACGGAACGGACCGTTCGGTATTTGCAAATGGCAGGCGAGAGAGCCGTTCTTCGCTCAGCGAACACAGAGGCGATCAGTCATTTCAGGAATGCGTTGGAGCTTATCAAAACCAATGCGGAGACTCCCGAGCGACTGAAGCAGGAACTAAAGCTGTATACCGCAACCCTCGGACCGGCTGTGATGGTTACCAAGGGGTTTGCATCACCGGAGGCCCGGAGCGTCTACGCTCGTGCGCAGGAGCTGAGTCAGCAAGTGAGCGAAGGCCCCGCCGCTTTTCGGATTTCTTGGGGACTCTGGGTATCTCACGCCGCGCGCGGCGACCGTGGCGACCAAGGCAAAGCACGCGCGGCAGGGGAGGATTGCCTACGCCTGGCGCTTGAGGCCCAAGATCCGGCTCTCCTTGTTGTGGCGCATCACGCTCTGGGCGTGTCGAAGCTAATCTACGGCGAGTTTGTCCAAGCCCTTGAGCATTTCGAACAAGGCGCCGCTCTCTATGTTCCGCGCGAACACGCGCCGCTGGCTTACTTTTACGGACAGGATTCGGGGATCGCTTGCTTCCTATACCGAGCTTTTACTCTTTGGTTTCTCGGCTACCCTGACCAAGCCCGTAGTCGACTCGAAGAATCTCTGGCGATGACCTATAAGCAATCTCATCTTGTTAGCATCGCATCGGGGGTAAACATTGCCTGCTGGACTTATCAATTGCTTCGTGATCGAGAGGCGGCCGCAGAGCAGGCTGACGCGGCCGTTTCGCTCTGCACCGAGCGCGAGTTCGAATTCTGGGGTGCGATGGCAGTAATTTGCCAGGGTTGGGCGCTTACCGAGCAGGGTCTCTCGGAGAAAGGCATAGCTAGGATCAATACTGGTCTGGCTGCGGTGCGCGCCACCGGCGGTCGGGTAATGTTTTCATATTTTCTGGGCCACCTCGCGCAAGCATACGCGAGCGCGGGATTACCTGACCAGGGGCTAAGCACGCTGGCAGAAGCGCAGGCCGGTCTCGACGAGAGTGGCGAGCACTGGTGGCAGGCGGAAGTGCATCGCATCAAAGGTGAGCTGATGCTCATGCGGTCCGGAAATCAGCTTGGTGACGCGAAGGAAGCGGAAGAGTGTTTCCGTCGGGCACTTGCAGTAAGCCGTGAGCAGACTGCCAAATCCCTCGAGTTGCGAGCTGCAATGAGCCTGTGTCGTCTTTTACGAAAGCACGGGAAACAAGTCGAAGCGCGCCAAACGCTCACCGAGGTCTACAACTGGTTCACCGAAGGATTTGATACGCCAGATCTGCAGGAAGCAAAAGCCCTGATCGAACAAATTTAGTGTGTAGCACGGAGTTGCGTGAGTTCGTTTACGACTGGCCTGACAACGGAAAACTTGGTACAAGCTCTTTTCAATCGGCCCGACTTTATCTTGGAAAGGCCCAACTCTAACCGGACGGAGGTAGGAGACTTATGGCGGCGACCCAGCTGATGGCGGCATTTCAAGCGGCGGTTCAACTCTTTAACACCCAGAATTGGGCGACACTGGAGCCATTACTTGATGATAACGTAACAATGAAAAGGATTGATGACCCCGTGCAGCATCATGAGGGCAAAGCTGCGGTGATGGGTTACTTCTTTACCAATGGTAAGAAAGACCGAGCTACCTTTACCCCGACTACACAGAATAGCCAAATAGTAGGGAGTATCGGTTTAGTCTGGGGTTCTGCCGACTGGACGACTACGCGCGGTGGACAAACCGTTCCGATTGCATACGCTTACGCCTTTAGGAACGTGGGCGGCAATTGGCTTGCACTCAATTTATGGGGCGCATATGCCTAGGAATGTTCGATGGCAAGCTTAGTTCCTGGTCCGCGGCCACATACCCTGTGCACAAAAGGGCGAACGCTAATAGTCCGCCTTTGAACGTTCAGGCATCGAGGCGAATCTAGCGATGCGTACACCGATTTCGCCTGCAACCTCGACCTCGTTAAGCTCTCGCACTCCTGTCCGCGAGGTTGCAGACTTCTATGAGCATAAGACGCGCGCCGTCCTGCGACGCTATGGTCCCGGACCTCGCGTGCACTACCGGACCGGCTTCATCGACGAACTAGTGTTGCCTGCTACAACCGCCGCCCTGCGCAGGCAACTCGTCGCGTCGCAGGAGCGCGTATTGTATGACGCGGCGGAACTCTGGAACTTGCGGCGTGTTCCTTTCCGCGACGTGCTCGATGCCGGCTGCGGCCTTGGCGGCGGCGCGATCTTTTGGGCGCAAGAGTTCGGAGCTCATGTAACGGCAGTGACTATCGCCCCCTCTCACGCAGACCTGGTCGCACAGTTTGCCGTGCAAGCCGGGGTGGAGTCGTTGGTGCAGCCCTTACTATGCGACGCTTTGACGGTTCCCGGCGAGAACTGCTTCGACGCCGCGATAGCCCTCGACAGTTCAGATACCTTTCCGCGCGCGCCATGGTTCCGTCGTCTCGCTGCGCTCATTCGGCCGCACGGTCACGTCTTCATCTACGATTGCTTCCTTGAACGGCCCGAACTAGCCGACCCAATCAACCGCCATTGGTGCGCGCAAATCGGAACGCTCAACGAATATCTCGACGCCGCCCGGGAAGCGGGCTTTCGACAAGAAGTCTTTGAGGATGTTTCCCATCGAACGCGCGACTTCTGGACTTTGACCATCGCGCTGGCCGAGGCCGAGGCACGCGACAAGGAGCTTACCCCGTTCGACCTCGCGCGGTTCGAGGAATCGCGCGAAGTTCACGCCCTGATGCGGCAGGGCCTTTCGGACGGCGGACTTCGCTACGCGTTGCTGAGTTTTACCAAAGACTGACAGTCCAACGTCGAATTCAAATCGAACCGTAGGACCTTGTAACCAGATGCCGAGAAGCTCAGAGACTCGATAACCAGTCGTTCGCTTGATCCGCGATCTTTTGCTCGCAGTCATGGTCATTGACTACCTGACGAGCATTGTGGAAATCTTGCCTGCTGTCGTTCACAAACTCGTCAAGCCGCCGACCGGTATACACACCGCGCTGCATGCCATCGACAAGCACGAACACAGACAGGGCCGGCCAGTTCATCAAGATGACCGGTAGCTTGACCAGTTCGATGCCAGTTATCCCGGCATACGCGCTGTAGTTACGCCTGCCGGTAAGTTGAACATAGCCTCGTCCTTTGAAACGAGTGCCATCACCCGATTGAGTATTTCCGAGATCCTTGCGGCCCTCATATCGACTACCATCAGCGTATTCCTCCAAGGTCTTAAAGGAATCCGACTCATGCTCGGCAGTAGCCAGGATGTACGCAATCTGACCCTTGTTCAACTGCAAGGATGAAGCCGCGTCAATGATAGCCTTAGCGCTGTTGTCCTGGTTCTGGCTTTTTTGCGTTGCGCCTCGACGAAATTCAAAATCTGGCTGAAGGTTGACTTTCACTTGGCCAATGAGACCGGCAGGATTGCTGGAAGCCTGAATCAACACTCGAGCAGCTGTGTCATCAATAGCATCAGGATCGGGCAGATTCTGGGCTGCTTTGAAGAATCCCCACGCTCCTCGGGTGCGTGGTCCAATCGTACCATCGACATCGTCGTAGGGATTAAGTAGATACAACTCGGCCAAGGCCCTCTGCACGGCTGTGCTTAGTTGTTCGCCCCATTGCGCAGAAGGATTCGACTTATCGATTTGTCCGAGAATCTCTTGCGCTTCCTTTAGTTCCATGAACACATCTTGACTCATCTCTTTTTCGGAGAATCGGGATCCCGGCCGAACCGATATGACATAAGCTCTCCGTGGCTATAAGGCTGAACACTTCAGGACAAACAAATAGCGAATCGCTTGAATGCCTAGCGCCCTGAACACCGGGCTGTCACGTCTCAAATAATTTAGACGTGACGCCCTAAGCTCATCATCCTGGGCCGCAGAGCACCGGGTTTAGCTCAACTCAGCGACTCGACACGATGCAGCGCCAAGGTTTGGTGCTTTAGAGAACGGTCTTGCCGGATCATCTGTTCTCCGATTGCGCCGAGACTTCCGGCCATCCGCTCGTTATGGCAGAAATTGCCGCAGTGTCGGGGACTCATTCGATATTCAGCGCAGGACAGATGATCTTCTAATCGGAGCGGCGGGTAGCGGCGCTCCTCGGCGCTGGTCAGGGCACAAATGTTGCTCCGGCCCTGACGGATGCGCCAAATACCTCGGCGGCTTCGGGGGAACCATGTCAGCCGAACGATTGTTTTCGACATTTCTCTTCGCATTTGCCGTCGCAGCGTTATCACTGGCGGGACCGGCGCGCGCCGCCGACAGCGACGGCACCGACGCTGTCGCGATGAAGCAAATCAGAAGCGAGATCCGTCAGATGCGCGAGGAGCGCAAGCGTGATCGCGAAGTAATTCGCTCGCTCGAGATCAAGGTGCAGCAGCTCGAGACCAAAGACTCGAAGGTTCAGGCCGGCACGCAGCAGCTCCAGAGCACCGATCAGAAGTTGAAGGAGACCACGCTCGAGCTTCAGCAGACCAACGCCCGGGTGAAGTCTCTGCAGACCAAGGTCGACGCGCCGATCGCGCCGTCGCAGTTCGCTAGCGACTTCGGCCGCTACCTGGGCTCGCATACCTTCCAGATAACGGGCGCCGCCGGCTTCAATTTCGTCTACGACCAGCAGAGCGGCGCGCTCGATGGACTCCACCACGCGACGCAGAATACGTTCTTTTTCAATTTTGAGCCGATGTTCTTGTACCGCCCTGCCGACTGGATCCTGTTCGAGGGCGAATTAGAAGGAAGTTTCGGTCAGGCCGGGACCGCCGTCGACCTGCCGCTGGCTGATTTTCAGATTACCCTGAATGACTACATGATGATTGTGGCGGGACTCTTCGATCAGCCCTTCGGCGATTGGTACGAGAACCAGAGCCCGATGTGGGTGAACCGGTTTGTCAGCGCTCCGCTGCCATTCGGAGTCGAGGCAGTAGTTCCGCCCAGCGAGATCGGGCTCCAGCTACGCGGCGGCTTGCAGTGGGGCGACCTCGGCCAGGATGTCGACTACACCGTGTGGGGTGGAAACGGCCCCAACTTCAGCGAGTCCGTTCCCGGTGCGGCGATCGGAGGTCCTACTGCGATTGCGTCCAGTCTAACCAACGGCAAGTCGATCGGCGCGCGTGTGCGCTTCTACCCGCTCCCGCTCGACGAGCACCTCGGACGGCTCGAGCTCGGCGCATCAACCTATAATGGCAAGTGGATGAACGGACACTGGTTCAACTCATGGGGCGTGGACTTCAATTACTTCAACGGGAACCTGCAGATGCGCGGTGAGTGGGTGCAGGCGTACCGCCAGATGCCGAGCAACTTTTCTCAAGACAATCGTCAGGGATGGTACCTGCAAGCAGGTTACTTCCTGAACGGTCTTAATGTCCCCGGCTTCCCCGACAAGCTCAACAGCTATATCCATCGACTCGAGCCCCTGGTTCGCTATTCCGGAGTCAACCAGCACGGCGTCGCAATCGATGACATCCACGGTGCGACCGGCGTCGGCGTGGGCGGGCTTCAAGTCGGACTCATTCCGGATTTCGGCCTTAGCGGCTCGCCCGCGCTGTTCGCACCGCACTCGCGGGAAGTCGCCCTAGGGCTTGATTACTGGGTGGCGCCGTCGATCGTGTGGCAGAACGAGTTCGACATCGAATTGCCGCGCGCGGGCGGGGTTTTCGTTTCCAGCACCGGCGCGTCCACGCCCGCCGGCTCCATACCGAATGATCACGCCTTCCTCACGCAGTTCACGGTCGGATTCTGAAGAGGAGGCGCGCCATGCGAAAGTTATTCATCACGCGAAAATTATTCGTCACAATTGTGCTCGCAGGCGTAGCACTTGGGTCGCTATCCAGGCCGGTCTTCGCCCAGGCCCCGAGCAAGGAAGAGAAGCGGCGGCTGATTCTGAAAGGGTCGAAACTCTGGCCGGTATATTGTAATCAGTGTCACAACGCGCGGCCTCCCGGCGAAAAAGCTCCCTACGAGTGGGACCAGGAAATAATGCACATGCGAATGCTGGGTAACATCCCGGCCGATGACGCCCGAGCGCTGGTCGAGTATCTCAAAACGAGATAGTCCGCCCGAAGTCCGGCGCAAATGGGAAAACAGGATCTTACAACGGTTGCATACTCACTCATTTCGGGGGGTGCTGGAGCGTGGCTGAAACACGTGCGCTAGGGAACTGCATGCGCTGGATGACCCGTCTCATAAGCGTGATCGCTTGCCTCGCAATGGCGATTGGCCTGGATGCCTCAGTGGTAGCCGCCGACGAACCCATCACCGCCGAGCAAATGTTTCAAGACACCTGCGCGCGATGTCACGGCACGCAGGGTTTTGGTGACGGGCCTGACGGTACGACCCTTGCCACCCACCCCCGCAACTTCCACGACTGCGACATTATGGCCAAGGACGTGGACGAAAAGGTGTTCGAAGAGATCAAGGGCGGCAGTGCTTCGATCGGCCGCAGCAATGACATGCCGTCATGGGGAGAAGCGCTGAGCGACGACGAGATCCGCAACTTGCTCGCCTACGTCAGAAAGTTCTGCAAGACGAAGTGAGCGCAGCGATTCGAAAAGGAAGCAAAGCTATGGCCGCTAACTCTGTCCGCGCCCGCCACCTGAGCAAAGTGGCCTTGGCTGCAATCGCGATCGTTTTCGCCGCGGCATG
The DNA here is from genome assembly GCA_003135855.1 of Deltaproteobacteria bacterium. Classification (GTDB taxonomy): domain Bacteria; phylum Desulfobacterota; class Binatia; order Binatales; family Binataceae; genus Binatus. Next base: position 27,744 of record PNBD01000079.1, on the reverse strand, counting down.
GGGGCCGGCTTGGGCTCAGGCACCGGCCACGAACTTCAAGGTGACGATCGAAAAAAAAAGAATCGATGTTGGAGACGGAATGACCTATGACGCCTGGACCTTCGACGGTATCGTTCCCGGACCGCAACTGAGGGTTCGCCAGGGCGACGAGGTCAGCGTCGAATTACTCAATACTACGCCAGACGCGCACGGCCTTAACATCCATGCGGCGCAAATTTCGCCGGAGCACTTCGGCGGCGCCACCAAAGGTACGCTGCAATACAAGTTTCGCGCCGACGTGCCTGGTGTCTTTGTCTACCATTGCAACGGAATTCCGATCCTCGATCACATCGGCCACGGAATGTATGGAGCTGTTCTCGTCGATCCCAAAAATGGATGGCCTTCGGGCCCGGCGCAGGAAATCACCCTCGTGCAGAGCGAACTCTACGGCACTCCTCGCGCCAACGGACGGATTATTCCCGACCACACCAAGATGTTGGAAGCACACCCGGACTTTGTGGTGTTCAACGGCCAGCTGAATAAGAGCGGCGCCGAGCATCCGATTTCGATCAAAGTCGGCAGGTTGGTGCGCATATTCTTCGTCAACGCCGGGCCGAACCTTACCTCCACGTTTCACGTTGCCGGCGTCATCTTCAGCACCATCTATCACGGCGGCAATCCTGACAACCTGCTTCACGGGACTGACAACCTCGTAGTTGGCCCAAGCACCGGCGCGGTGTTCGAGTTCAAAGTCACCGAGCCGGGCGACTATCGATTCATGGATCTCGATCGGGCGCATGAGTACAACGGCGCGATGGGTGTGTTCCGCGCCGAACCGTAGACGACGAGGAGCGGTCGGCGCAGGTGAGTTGGACGTGAGTCTCGAGACGAAGCGACACCGGTGTTTGGTTCTCTAGGGAACATCCTCGCTGGATCATCTGCTATCCGATTGCGCCCTGACTTTCCGACTATCCGAGCGTTGTGGCAGAGATTCCCGGTGTCCACGGAGCTCATTCGGTGTTCAGCGGGAGACTGATGAATTTTCAAACGCAGCAGGCATGGACGCGTCTCGGCGCTCATCAGGGCACAAATGTTGCCCTGTCCCATCGTTGGGTAATGATGCCAGCAGGACGAATCTTCTCAACGTTTCTCTTCGCACTTGGCATCGCGGCGTTATCACTGGCGGGACCGGCGCGCGCCGCCGACAGCGACGGCACCGACGCCGCCGCGATGAAGCAAATCAGAAGCGAGATCCGTCAGATGCGCGAGGAGCGCAAGCGTGATCGCGAAGTAATTCGCTCGCTCGAGATCAAGGTGCAGCAGCTCGAGACCAAAGACTCGAAGGTTCAGGCCGGCACGCAGCACCTCCAAAACACCGATCAGAGGCTGAAGGAGACGACGCTCGAGCTTCAGCAGACCAACGTCCAGGTCAAAACCTTGCAGACCAAGGTCGACGCGCCGATCGCGCCGGCGCAGTTCTCCGATGTATTCGACCGCTACCTCGGTTCGCACACCTTCACCGTGACCGGTGCGGCCGGCGGCCAGTTCATATACGACCAGCAAAGCGGCGCCCTCGACAACCTTCACCACGCATCGCAGAACTCGTTCTTTTTCGATTGGGAGCCGATGATCCTGTACCGCCCGACCGACTGGATCCTGTTCCAGGGCGTGTTCAGCGCGGGGTTTGGCAGTACCGGGACGGGAACCGATCTGTCGACCGCCGACTTTCAGATTTTTCTTAACGACTATATGACGGTCGAGGCCGGCCTTTTCGATCAACCATTCGGTGATTGGTACGAAACCCAGAGCCCGATGTGGGTGAACCGGTTTGTCACCGCGCCGCTGCCGTTTGGCGTTGAGCCGGTGGTTCCGCCGGCCGAGCTTGGAATCCAGCTTCGCGGCGGCATGCAATTCGGCCAGCTTGGTCAGGATTTCGACTACACGGTCTGGGGCGGAAACGGCCCCAACTTCAGCTCGAACGTTCTTGGCGCCGCGCTCGGAGGTCCAAACACCGTCGCCTCCAGCCAGACCAACGGTAAGTCGATCGGCGCGCGTTTTCGCATCTATCCGCTGCCGGTTGATTCTGAACTGGGCCGGCTCGAGCTCGGCGCGTCCACCTTCAATGGCAAATGGGCGAATGGAAATTGGTTCAACTCATGGGGCGTCGATTTCAACTATTTCGTCGGCAACTTGCAGACCCGCGGTGAATGGGTGGAGTCGTACCGCCAGATGCCCAATGGTCTCAACACCGACCATCGCCAGGGATGGTACCTGCAAGTTGGTTACTTCCTGAACGGTCTCAATGTCCCCGGCTTTCCCGACAAGCTCAACAGCTATATCCATCGATTGGAGCCGCTGGTGCGCTATTCGGGAGTTAACCAGCGCGGCATTTCGACCGACGACATCGCAGGCGCCACCGGTATCGGTCTCGGCGGCACGCAGGTCGGACTGGTTCCCGATTTCGGCCTTAGCGGTTCGCCGTCCTTGTTCGCACCGCACGCTCGCGAAGTGGCGTTGGCTCTCGACTATTGGATCGCACCATCGATCGTCTGGCAGAACGAATTCGATATCGAATTGCCGCGCGCAGGAGGACTATTCGTTTCACCCGGCGGTATCGAGACGCCGGCCGGTTCAGTTCCGAACGATCACGCCTTCCTGAGTCAATTCACGATCGGATTTTGAGCGGCGTCACGATCATGAAAAAATTATTCGTGGCAATCGTACTTGCGGCTCTCGCGATCGGCGCGATCGGATCGATGGGTGCTCCCGCTTCGGCCGAGGAGAATCCTCAGGCGGCGGAGCACAAACGCCTGTTCCGTGAAGGTGCTAAGCTATGGCCGCTGTACTGCAACACGTGTCATAACGCGCGCCCGGGCTCCGAGAAGGCCCCCTATGAATGGGACCAGATCATGATGCACATGCGTACGATCGGAAACTTGCCGCCCCAGGACGCCAAAGCGATACTGGAATACTTGAAGGCCCGCTGAATCGGCTTGAGATCAGCGAATCTTGGAACGGAGGACGATGTGAATCGACTTATCCCGCTCGTTGCTGTGGGCGCAATCATTGCCTGCGCGTTTGCGCCCGCGCGCGCCGCCGACATGGCTGCCGCCAAGCAAAACTACGATACCTTTTGCGTGAAGTGTCACGGCCCCGGTGGCAAGGGCGACGGTCCCGCCGCGGCGACACTTGGTACCAACCCTCGTAATTTCACCGATTGTGCCGCGATGGGCAAGATTTCCGACGATACCATGTTCAACGTGATCAAGAACGGCGGCGCTGCCGCGGGTCTCAGCAAAGACATGCAGGCGTGGAGCTCAGGCTTCGAGGATGGCGAGATTCACGACCTCGTCGCTTACGTCCGGACCTTCTGCAAGAAATAAGCGCGGCCACAATGAGTGATGGTAATTCGATCGACGCGATCCCGCGCGACCTGTGGTGGTTCCGCAAGAATGTGCCGTGCCTTGATGCGTGCCCGGTCAAGACCGACGCGGGCCGCTACGTTCAGCTGATCGCCGAAGGGCGCCTGGCCGAAGCTTATCGCGTCGCGCGCTCGCCCAATCCGATCGCTTCAATCTGCGGCCGCGCGTGCGGCGCGCCCTGCGAGGATGCCTGCCGCCGCGGCAAGATCGATGCGCCTGTGACGATTCGCGCACTTAAGCGTTTTCTCACCGAGCAGTTCGGACCCGAAGCAATCTCCGGCAAGGGAATCCGCGAGATGATCGCCGGACCATCCGGCGGCGGCAGCGTCACGCCGGGTCATTTCAATCTTCCCGAAACGCGGCCCGATGCCGGCGCGCCCAAGCGCAAAGTCGCGGTCGTCGGCGCGGGGCCCGCCGGTCTCGCCTGCGCACACGATCTCGCTCTGATGGGCTACAGCGCGACGGTTTTCGAGGCGATGCCGCATCCGGGCGGGATGCTTCGATACGGAATTCCCGCTTACCGCCTTCCACGCGACGTCATCGACTGCCAGGTCGCCGAGATCGAGGCGCTCGGTGTCGAGTTCCGTTACTCCACGCCGCTTCGACCCGGCTTCGGCGTTCGAGAACTGAAGGAGCAGGGCTACGAAGCTATTTTTCTCGCCGTTGGCGCGTCACGCGGCCGCGCTGTTCCGATCGAGGGCAGCGATGCCGACGGGGTGATCAAGGCGATCGACTACTTGCTCAATATCAATCGCGGCTACCGCGTTCCGCTCGGCGGCAAAGTGGTCGTGATCGGTGGCGGCCTGGTCGCGATCGATGCCGCCCGAACCGCGGTGCGTGCGCTGGTGCCCGGACTTGTCATGTCCGAGGAGGAAGAGCACAGCGTCGCGGCCGGCACGATGCGCGTGGCGCTCGATGCGGCACGCGAGGCAGCGCGACGCGGTGCGCTCGAAGTTACGGTCGCGAGTCTTGAGTCCGAGCCCGAGATGCCCGCGATGAAATCCGCGCAGGGTCGCGAGGAACTCGATATCGCGCGCGACGAGGGCGTCTCATTCCTGCCGGGCTGGGGACCGAAGAGAATCGTCACTCGCGATGGTCACGCGGTCGGAATCGAACTGGTGAAATGCGTCCGGGTTTTCGACGAAGCAGGCCGCTTCCGCCCGCAGTTCGACGAGAACGATCGCCGCATCCTCGACGCCGACGCGGTGATCCTCGCCATCGGCCAGGCGCCCGACCTGTCGTTCATCACGCCCGAAGATGGAGTCACTATCACGCCCGCGGGAACGCTCAAGATCGATCCAGTCACGCTCGAGACTGGCATCGCAGGCGTATTCGCCGGCGGCGATGCTGGTTTTCCACCGTCGCTGTTGATCACCTGCGCACAGCACGGCAAGGTCGCCGCGCGCGGCATCGACGCGTATCTCCGCGGCAAGCCGCTCGGCGTGCCGCGCATGCACGTCATAGTCGAGGAACTGCCGACCGACACCTACAAGATGGCCGAACGCTACGAGCAGAAGCGTCGCGACATTCCGCTGGTTCCACTCTCGCGCCGCACCGGAATCACCGAAGTCGAGTCCACCTTCACTGCGAGCGACGCGCGCGAGCAGGCCGAGCGATGCCTCTACTGCCATATCCATCCGATCTACGACGGCTCGAAATGCATCCTGTGCAATCGATGCGTCGACATTTGCCCCGAGCATTGCCTGCATTTCGCGCTCACCGAGGAAATCGCCGATCAGGAGCGAGTCGCCGGCGTGATGCCCGACGTGCAGACGCGCAGCGCCTTTCTCTACGACGAGGCCAAATGCATCCGCTGCGGATTGTGCGCGATCAGATGCCCGACCTCGGCAATTACGATGGAGCGCTTTCAGTTCGAAGAGACGGCCGGCTGATGGACGGCGACCGGCGAAAGGTTCTCCGCCTCATCGGCAAAGGATCGGTGCTGGCCGCCTTCCTCGCGCAGATCGGCGCCGCCGGCCGCGCCTTCTTTCCCAATGTGCTCTACGAGCCGCCGAGCCGCTTCAAGATCAAGCGCCCCGACGATTACCCCGACGGCTACACCCTCGACGCAGCGCACCGCTTGTACGTAGTCCGCCAAAAAGATGCGTTCCACGTGATCTCCGCCGTCTGCACTCATCTCGGATGCAACGTCCAGTGGAGCGACACCGAGTTCGATTGTCCCTGCCACGGCAGCCGCTTCCGTCCCGACGGCACCGTGATCTCGGGGCCCGCACCGCGTCCGCTCGAATGGTTTGCGACTTCCGTCTCACCCGACGGTTTTCTCGAAGTTGATAGCGGAACCGAAGTTGCGCGCGGCTTCAGGCTGATCGCTGGAAAAGGCAACGCCTGATCGATGGCCGATAAGCTCAAGGCACTCTGGCGCAAGACTTTCTGGGCATGGTCGCCCGAAAGCGAGCGCGAATCGTCCGAAGCGATCGTTCGCAATTTCTGGCTCCACTGGTTTCCGGCCAAGGTCGCGCGCGCCAGTATGGACTGGAACTACTCGTTCTGGCTCGGCACCGCGTCGGCCGCGCTGCTGCTGATCCTCACCGTCACGGGCGTGATGCTGATGTTCTTCTATGTGCCGTCCACCGAGCGCGCATACGGCAGCATCAAGGATCTCGAGTACGCCGTGAGCTTCGGCCGCTTGCTCAGAAATCAGCATCGATGGGCCGCAGAAGGGATGGTCGCCGTCGTCTACATCCACATGGCGCGCGTGTTCTTCACCGGCGCGTACCGCGGCACCCGCGCTATCAACTGGGTAGTCGGCGTAGTCCTCTTTCTCTCCACGTTGTTCCTGTCCTTCACCGGTTATCTTCTGCCGTGGGATCAACTCGCATTCTGGGCGATCACGGTCGGCACTAGCATCGCGAAGCAGGCGCCCCTGGTCGGCCCGACGGTTCAATTCATTCTTCTTGGCGGCCATGAGATTGGACAACAGACCTTGCTCCGATTTTACGTGCTGCACGTTTTCTTCCTGCCAGTCTTCGTCTGGGTGCTGTTCGGCTATCACATGTGGCGCGTGCGCAAGGACGGCGGCCTCGCCGCGATCGAGCGCGTTCGCGACGCGCGCACAATGATTCCCAAGACGACGCCCGCCTCGAAGAGTTACTCACTGTTCGGAATTACGCCGGGTACTTCTGTGCAGGTGATGAGTTCAACCGGCCTCGAGGAATCCGATCAGGTCTTCTCCTCGCCCAATATGTCGCGGCGTATCGCTCTGGTCTTCCTCGTCGTCTTCAACATCACGCTGCTCGCCGCGTTGCTGTTCAACGCGCCGCTCGAGGGTCTCGCCAATCCATCGGTGACGCCCAATCCGGCAAAAGCGCCGTGGTATTTCGTCTGGCTGCAGGAGTTGGTCGCTTCAACGACCGTTCGGATAGGTGGATTTACCGTCAGCGGCGCGTTGCTCGGCGGAATACTGCTGCCCGGATTTCTCCTCGGCGTGCTCACGCTATGGCCGTGGCTCGATCGTTCTCCGCTTCGCACCCAGGGGCGATGGCTCGCGCCCGAGCGCAAGCGCCAGAACGTGACCTTCGCCGTCGCGACGCTCTTGATCATCGTGCTCATCATGGTCGGGGTTTACCTGCGCGGTCCCTACTGGCGAATCTACTGGCCCGGCCAGGCGCGCCCCGAGACGCCGCGTCTCTACTGATATGGCCGATCAGAAGGAATCGTTCGAAGCTAAGGACTTCGGCTGGATGGTCGCGATGTCGTTGCTGTTCTTCGTGCTCGTCGCGGTTGGCTTCTGGCTCGAGTACAGCACCGATTGGGGAACTTATCAGCGAACGTTCCCCGGACTACTCGGCCACTACGGCAAGGTCGAAGAAGCGCGCAACTTCCGCGCTGGCATCCGCCAGATCTGGATACCCCAGATGGGCGTCACCGATCGCTGCGTCACCTGTCATCTCGGCTACGAATGGGCTTCGGTTCTTCCCGCCACGATCGCCGAGCCGCTGAAACCGCATCCGATGAACGATTGGCTCGCGAAGCATGAATTCGCGCGCTTCGGATGCACGCCTTGCCACGGCGGTGACGGCGCGGCAACGAGTGTCATAGGCGCTCATCAAGGTGGGCGGGGATGGGAAGACCCGATGCTCTCGCGCGCACTCGCGGCGCGCAACGGACTCACCATGAACGAGATGATTCAGATGCGATGCAATTTTTGTCATCGCCATGACGTCGCGACTCCGGGTATGGAACAGATCAATCTCGCCAAGCAGCTCTTCAAGAAAAAGAAGTGCCTGGTCTGTCATGTCGTCGAAGGGCGCGGCGGCGCCACCGGAGCGGAGCTGACTTACGAGGGCGACCGGAATCCCGAACTGCTGAACTTCGCGCACGTGCGCGGCGAGCGCACGATGTTCAATTGGAACGTGCAGCATCTGACCCAGGCGAGCGTAGTCTCGCCGGGCACGCAGATGCCCGATTTCAACTTCAAGCCCGACGAATCGCGAGCGCTGACGCTCCTGCTCCTCAGTTGGCGGCGCCTTCCCTATCCTCCGGAATATATCCCGGATCCCGAAGTGGCCGCCGCGGCGATGCAACCCTCGCCTACCCCAACCGCGACTCCGACTCCAGCCGCGACGCCTCCGCCGCATTGAGCATGTCGCATCAGAACTTAGTAGGTGTACCAATGAACCGAAATGCCAGCGCTCGCGATTAAACTGATTTCCTCCTGTCAGCGAGCCGTCTCGGCAGGATCCCTGGCGGCCTTCTTCGCGGCATCGATCATCTTCTGATACAACTTGGCTCGCTCGGTCCAGTCACAGATCGGCGTGGCGCGCGCGAGTACGTCAGCGGGCGCGAACGCACCGGCGGTCTGGTCCAATACCATGTCCTGCTGCGGCGATGACTTCTTGTCTATGGTTGCGAGCGCGGCCTCGACCTGGGATCGATTCCGCCCCGAAAAATAGGTTCCGCCCGCGCACGCCTCGTAAGTCGTTGGACCTCCTAGTGGGTTGAATATCTTCCAGAGCCTGGACTTGTTCAATGGCTGCGCATCGAGCGACTGCTCAATGAGGGTAGTACCGTCGACGATCACAGCGGCTTCTTCACAGTTAGGGAGATCCGGGCAATTCGATGTGCCGTATCGCGGCTTGATCGTAAGCGAGTGCCCACTCGGGAGTTTGAATTTCATCTGATCGAGCGGGCTGTCATTGGCGAACCAGTCGATCGTAACGGATTTCTCGGTTGTTATCTCGATGTGCTGGGGAGTCTGCTCGCTCGCTGGAACTAGCTTCACCATCGTCGATTTCGGCGCCGGGATCACTTTGTCGAGCCCGATGCGGTGGCGCCAGTTGCACACCGGCATCCGCGTGCTATCGACGTCCCCGACGACGTAAACGTCGCGCTCGGATTTCGAATCACCGCCCGGCGGCGGTGGCGACCCTTTGTTCGCGGTCTTCTCTCCTTCGAGAACGCTCATCAGCGCGGGCAAATACCTGCTGCTATAAATCTTGCCTTCTTTGCATCCCTGAAATGTGAGAACCCTGCTTGGTCGGCTCAGTCCGAGAATTTCTGGACCGACGGGGAGTGGTTCCTCTTTCGAGATAACCCATAGTTCGGAATCTGCCCACGCGCGCCCATCGCGGCTCACGATCAATTCATCCCAGGTAGGCCCATAGTGAACCGCAGTACAGGTGTTGAGATCCGGGCAGCGATTCACGCCCGCCACTGACCGCAGGTCCGTGACTGTGCCATCGTCAGAGTGGACCGAGATAGCATTTGGTTTGTCGAAGTCAGAGTAGGCTATGAGGGTTCCGCCTTTGAAATCAAATTCGAGGTGCGGACCTGACTGGAACGCCTGACCTTCAACGACGCGCAGTCCTTCGTGCGCTGGCGAAGCTGGCGGCGGAGGCTGTGAGGTTGAGCAAGCCGCGAGCAGCATCGCTGCGATCATGAAAGCGGTGAGCTTGATCGCCTTAGTTCCCCTTCATTATGCACATCCCTGTGGAGTCGGCCGAAGTACGGCGCGCGCGCAAAGCAGATCGAAGTGTCGATCTTCCGCAGCTTTAAATCAAACCGGCGCAACTCCTCCTGACCGTCGCGCCCGGTCGGCGCGCAGGCCGCGAGGCGCGACCCAGCCGATGCTACCTGCTAAGTTGTCGGCATTGGTCCAATCAAAGGGAGGCATCCTCATGAAGACGCGTTTCGCATTCGCATTCGAATTGACCATCGCATCCCTTGCCGGTGCGGTGGCCGGCGCGCTAGCTGTGCCAGCCCTCCACGCCCAGAGTAACCCGCCGGCCTATGTCATCACCGAGATTCAGGTGACCGACCCGGACGCCTATCGGACCGAATACGCCCCGAAGATTGCCAAGGTGAATCAAGATGCGGGCGCCAGGTATCTCGCGCGCGGCGGCAAGACCGCGACCTTCGATGGCGCGCCGCCTCAAGGACGCGTGGTGGTGTTAGAGTTCGAGAACTGGGACAAGGCTATAGAATGGCGCAATTCCGCGGCCCACAAGGCGCTCATCCCACTTCGCGACAAGTATTCTAAAACTCGCTCCTTCATCGTCGAAGGTCTGCCTTAGCAGCAGCGGCTGATCTCTCTTAAGATACTCGCCCCTTCTCTTTACCGGAAGCGCCCCGGCACCCGAAGGCCGAATCACTTGACGTGAGCTAGGTGAGGGTGCCGCCATCCCGCGCCACCCAGTCCTTATTCGGCTAAGTCTCTCTCCGTCCGCCGTTTACTCGATGCGCTTTCACAAACGATCGAACGCACGCAAGTGAGCATGCCATAAAACCATTTTCTAACAGGGCGTAGCACGCATCTTCTTTCAAACGGGAAGCCCGAAACCTGCGGGAGGTTTCGGAAATCCTCTTAAGGCCCTACTCTTCGTGTTTCGTTCTCCTGAACTAAATGTTTCACGTGAAACATTCGCGGCAGAACGCCCCATCGATGCTCAGGTTTCTCAGTAACTGATCTGAAACTAGTTCGATCCCGACACAAGCTCGGCCATCAGACCGATCGCGTCAGGATGAGCAGGTCGATCACCGCACGCACCGACATCGGGCGCGCTGCCAGATACTCAGGCTCGATCAGGTCCGGCCCCCACTTGAGCTTGTATTGCGCCTGGCTCTCCGCCGGATACACGACGCCGCCGTATTTCCGCAGATGCCGGATCGTTCACGCCACGATCCGATTCGCACTCGGCAACTCCGCGCCGTTCGTCATGAACGGCGTGAAGCCGAAGTGCAGATAGGCGACTCCTTCCGCCGCCAGCCGTTCGATCGCGAACTGATTGCACAACTCCATCGCGCCCGATGGCGCGGTCGCGACCCGCCGCGTGAGATCGTGCAGATAACCCGGCGTCTGCCCCCAGACCGGAACGTAGGTGATGAATCCGACGACACCGTCTGACCCATCGATGATTACGAAGATCCGGCGTGCCGTTTCGTCCGGGCTGCCGATCTCGCCGACCATGAAGTCCAGTTCCTTGACTTTGCCGCATAACCACTGAGCGCTGATCGCGCAAACGTATCGTCATTGCGCGGATACTCGCGCCCCACCTCAGCTACTCGCAGTCCAAGCTTGCGTGCCCGGCTGATCTTGTTGCGCAGTTGCATCCTGGCCGTTCCGCGCAGGCTGAAACGGCGCAAATCAATTCCATAACTGGTCCCGAANNACCACCGCGTCGTCGACGGCGCGATCGCCAGCGCGTTCCTGGTCGACCTCAAGAAACGCCTCGAATCGGCGGCGAACGCCCGGCTTGCGACGCGAGGAAGTAGCGCAGTTGGCCGGTATGAGCCGCGACCTGGTACACGTGGCTCGAGCAGCCGGTCTCATCTTTGCCGCTATAAGGCGCCAGTCCGCCATCGAGCCGCGCTATAGCGTTTCGCTGGCGGCCTTAAGGTTCTCGTGCGTTTAGGCGGCTGCGTCTTTGGGGTCCTTCGCGATTGTGAAAACGGAAGTTGAGCGCGTCGACTTCTTGATCGCGGCGAGCAGTACGGCCTTCTTGATCGGCTTGCTGACATGCATGTCGACGCCCGCATCGAGAGTCCGGCGCACGTCTTCATCGAGGGCCGAGGCCGTGAACGCGAGGATCGGCGTGCGCGAGAGTCCACGTCCCTTTTCCCAGGCGCGGATTGCCGAAGTAGCTTCCAGCCCGTCCATCACGGGCATCTGGATATCCATGAGCACCACGTCGTAGCTCCCGGCTTTCATCCGGGCGACGGCGATCGCCCCATTCTCAGCATCGTCGAGCTGCCATGCGGTGTCCTTGAGGTAGGCGTGTATCAGCAGACGATTGTCCTTCGAGTCGTCGGCCAAAAGGATCCTTAGAGGACGATCCGGTTGCATAATCTCAGTGGCGTCCTCCGTCAAAGTGAGGGACGGAGTATGCGCGGGTTCCACGGCGCCGGTCTTCGGACGGGCAGCGTGTTTCGCCATCGCCGTTCGGATCGCATCGAACAGGTTGCTTCGGCGAACCGGTTTCACCAGGTACGCGTCGAGTCCCAGTTCGCGTGCGCGCGTCAGCTGGACCTTGAGATCGTCAGACGACAGCATCAGCACCGTCAAGTCCTGTCCCATCCCGGCCTTGAGCCGTTCGCCAACTTGAAAGCCGTCCATCCCCGGCATCCGGCAATCGAGCAACACCAGCTTGTATGGAACGCCGGTGGCTCTAGCCCGCTCGATGTGCTCGGGCCCGGTCAACCCGTCCTCGGCTTCATCAACCTCGGCGCCGCGACTCGAGAGCAGCGCGCGCAGGATGAGCCGGTTGTTGAAATTATCGTCGATCACGAGCGCGCGAACTCCGCTCAGCATCACGGTCACGGCCGGGAGTTTTTCGGCGGGCGCGCCGGTCTGGAGCTGGAAGTGCGCGGTAAAATGAAAGACGCTGCCGCGTCCCAACTCACTCTCGACCCAGACGCGACCTCCCATCAGCGCGACCAGCCGGTGCACGATCGCGAGGCCGAGGCCACTGCCGCCGTACTGGCGAGTAGTGGAAGAGTCGGCCTGGGTGAAACTGGAGAAAACGTCTTCGAGTTTGTCCGGGGCGATTCCGACTCGTGGAAGCAGATCGCGTCGTATCTCGGTCGCGACGTGCGGACGGTCCAGCGCTGGGAGAAACTCGAAGGCCTGCCGGTCCATCGCAGACTTCATCAAAAGGTGAGCAGCATTTGCGCCTTCAAGGCGGAGCTCGACCGATGGTGGAACGCGGAAAGCGCTTCGGCCGCTTCGTCGGCGATGCAGGCTGCGGGCCCACGCCGTCCATTGCTGGCAGTGCTGCCGCTCAGAAACCTAAGCGGCGATCCTGAGCAGGAATACTTCGCGTAGGGTCTGACCGAGGAACTGATCTCGCAGCTTGGCCGGCTGTTCCCCGAGCGGCTCGGCGTGATCGGGCTTCGCTCCGCGATGCCATTCAAGAATGCCGGCAAAACACCGCGCCAGATCGGACGCGAACTGGGCGTCGCCTACATCCTCGACGGCAGCGTGCGCCGCAGCGATGACCGCGTACGGATTGCGGCTCACCTGATCCGCGTAAGCGATCAGAGCCAACTATGGTCCGAGAGCTACGATCGCTACTTGAAGGACATCCTTGAGCTGCAGAGTGAGGTAGCGCGCGCGGTCGCGGCACGGATCATCGTCGTCGTCTCGCGGGAACGCAGCGAACGCGCGGATCACCCGATCGCGCCCGAGGCTTACGATGCCTACTTGCGCGGCCGCTTCTTCTGGAACCAGCGTCATCCCGACGCGGTCGCGAATGCAGTCTCTCATTTTGAACGGGCGATCGCTGGCAACGCGAACTACGCGCGGGCCTATGCCGGCCTCGCCGATTGCCACTCGGTGCTTTCGGAGTTCGGCATCGGCGCGGTGGCGCCAGTTGACGCGATGCCCAAGGCGAAAGCGGCCGCTTTGAAGGCGCTTCAGATCGATCCCGGCCTGTTGGTCGCGACACTCTACTATGGCCGCAGCTACGACCGCTCGATCGCCGAGGCGCGCCAACTCCTGGAACTCGATCCGCGCTTCGTCATGGCGCATATCAACCTGGGCCGCGCTCTCGTGCAGAAGCGAAAGTATGCACTCGCAATCGAGATACTGCGCACCGCGACGGCGCTCTCGGACAATAGTATCGCTGCGGTGACCGCGCTCGGTCAGGCTTACGCATGCGCCGTCCGCAAATCAGACGTGCGTGCGAAACTGGCTTTACTCACTCGGCTCGAGCGGAAGAAGTACGTATCCTCGTTCGCCCGTGCGCCGTTGTACACCGCGCTCGGCGATCGCGATCGCGCGTTTGAATGCCTTGCCGGAGCGCGAGACGAGCGCTGCGATTTTCTCGTCTATATGTCGTCTGAACCCGCGGCCGACTCACTACGCGATGATCCTCGGTGGCATGAACTAATTCCCGTCCCGGGCAAGAAGAACGAGCCTTACCTGGCAGACAAAGCTCTCGCCTGAGAAAGGGCAGGTTGAGTTAGTGCAACGGCTGAAGTTCGACGACTATCTCCGAAGCTCGACCAGCACCCACGCTAAGGATCGATTCGAGCGTGCCGCTACTTTGGCGAATGCGGTTGCGACTTACTCAACGGCCTTACGGGCTCGTGTACGTCGTGGTGGTTTGTTTCTGTACTGCTCCGTTATTGGTATCAGTCGTGACGGTAGTGGTGCTCTGATCCGGAGTCACATAGGGAGCGGGCTGCGTATAGACCGTGGTTGTGCTCTGAGCCGGAGGCGCGTAGGGAGCGGGTTGCGTATAGGTCCGCTGCACGACGCCGTTGTCATACTGGGTGGTCGTGGTCGTGTTCGAATTCACGACCGGCGCGGGCACCGGCGGATTGGTAGTATCGTATTCCCTGGTGGTCGTGGTTTCCGTGACATGAGTTGTGGGTGCACAGCCGACCAGCCACACCATCGCAATACCGGCACAAATGGCCACCGCGGAATTAATTTTGTGTTTCATAGTTGTTCAGGCTCCCGTCTGGATTGTTCTCGAAAAAACGCAAGCGAAAGTCCCGGCCCGGGATCCCGTATCGATTTCATGTCCTGATTGAAGGCCGAGCGCGTTTCCTGAGAGACTATTGATATTTTACTCTTCTGCCGGTCGGCATACATCTGGATGTGCCGCGACCGGATTGAATTGTGTTATATGAGGAACCAAAGATGTACCTGTCCGGCGGAGAGTGCAGAGGTCCCCGACATGGCCTGTTTGCGCGAGCGCCTGCGATGAGAGAATAATCAAAATTGAATTGGCGGCGAAGTTTGACCGCGCGCGAGTTTCAACCTTCCGGCAATCGCAACTGACAGGGAGTTACATAATGATTCTGTTCACCCATCCAGCCGCACGCGCAGCTAGCGTGGCGGCAACTATGCTCGGCGCTATCGTTTTCGCCAGTCCTTTGTTTGCGGCCACACCCGATCTCTTCCAGACGGCGGCGGCTAAGCCGCTGGCGGCCCAGGAAGTCCTTGCGCAAGCTTCGTCGTCTGAACCGATGAGCGCGCCGGCGCCGGAGCCTGTCGTGAGCGAATCGGTCGAGGTGCGTGTCAAGGAGCTGCACAAAAAGCTCCACATCACTGATGCTCAGAAGACCCAATGGGACAACCTTGCCCAGGTGATGCGCGATAATGCGAAGGCGATGGTGGACCTCCAGAAGCAACGGTCCGCCGATACGAAGTCGATGACCGCGGTCGAAGTCGTCAAATCCTATGCATCGGTGATCGAGGCTCACGAAGCTGGAATGAAGAAATTCATCCCTGCCTTCGAGGCTCTGTACGACAGCATGTCGGACGCGCAAAAGAAGACCGCCGACTCTCTATTCCGCACTCGTGCACGGGCCTCGGCGGCAAAAGAGACCAAAGAGAACAAGTGAACCGGGAGCCGCTGCGGCGATGGAGAGTCACCATGGAAATATCGTCCAAGCCAAAAAAGGAATTGCGCTCTAGCATCGGCAAAATCGCGGCGGCTATCGCGTTTGCGCTCGTCATTGGCGGCGTCTCGGTCGGGCCGGCACGCGCCGACGACCACCGCGGCGGTGGCGATCGTGGCGGCGATCGTGGTCGCGGCGGCGAGAAGCACGATGACGGCGATCGCGGCCGTCGCGGACCCAACGTCTATTATGCCCCGCAGCCGGACTACTATTACGCGCCTCAGCCGAACTACTACTATGCGCCGGAGCCGGACCAGTATTATGCGCCTCCGGAGTACTACTCGCAGCCGCCGTCCCAGGGCATCACCCTCTTTTTTGGGTTATGATAGCGGCACCTTAGGCACTTCCCGTCGCGCGCGGATCCTTCGAAGTGTCGGCGTCCGGGCGCGTAGTGCACCGATCGTTATGCGGTCTTAAAGCCAACCGCTGCGAAGCCACCGGCGACACGTGGAACATCGTCCGTATCGCAACTCACCTGCATCGATTGTGCGGGATCGCCGCTGTATGGATCGCCGCCCTCGGGAAAGGGCTGCGTGACGCAAGCGCCACACAATGCCGTTGCCGCAACGCGTCCGGTTGTCTCGGCGCCGACCGGATATTTGTCGTCTGGCAGCATCGGGGTCACATTGAGAATCGTTAGATTAGGCTTGACCGGAGGCTTGAGCGGTCCGGTCGCGGTTCTAACGTAGAAGCCGACCGCGACAAAAGCTGCTTTTGCGAACGGTGCGTTGTCGACGTCAGCCTGAACTTCGATGCCACCGCCGCCGACTGGAGCGGGGCGTGCAGGAAGGGGCGGATCGCCCTGCTTGGGAGGTGGAAAGGGCTGCGTGACACCGCCTCCACATATAGCCGCCGCCGCAATTCCGGCTAACTCTAAGTCTGTCTCCTTGCCCGCGGAAACCGTGAGGATGACGATCATTTGCTTCCCTCCACGACTCGGCGATTCGCTGGCCTTACAAGAGCGCCAGCGTCGAATCGATCTCCTATCATCAGGTCCGCCCAGGCGCTAGCAAGGGGCCGTCGTTCGGTATCTGAAACCGCTTTCAATAGATGACAGCAAGCGAGCAGTTCGGGAGTCCACAGCAATAGAGCTCGATTGACTCCACCACTTCAGTCGCGCAGGATTGCCGCTCAATTCTCGAGAGGTCAGACCGGATGGGATTCTTCAAATCGTTGCGCAGGGTCGTCACTCCGCGTCTGCGCGCATCTGCGTCGGGCGCGATTTTCATTGGCGCGATTGTGGCCGCGACGGCGGCAGTCGCTCATGCCCGCCCGTATCGTTTTATCACCCACATGCCCGGAGTCGTGGACTATTGGCCGCGCTTCTCGCCCGACGGCAACACCGTCCTGTTCAGCCGATGCCAGATTTCCAGCGGATGCGGCGGCGCCTCGACCTCCGGCCACTGGGAACTCTGGACGGTGCCGAGGGAGGGCGGCAAGGCGACGAGCTTCATCGCGATTTCCGACGTGTCCGCAACGCGATCAAATTGGCTCTGGAACACCAGCCCCTCGATCACGACCCCGATCGCATTCACCGGTGTGCCGGCCGGAGCGGGTGATGCGCATCTGTGGCTCTCGGATTCCGCGGGCACGTCACCTTTCGCGGTCGATACTCCTGCCGACGTCGCGCCCGGCTATCCCTCGTGGATTCCCGACGGCTCGGCCGTCACTGTCAACGGACAGCCCAAGATGGCCAGCGCCCCCTTTATCTCATTGGTTGGCGTTCCCGGCGGCGACAAGCTCGCGCAGCTGACATCGATCGACACGATCTGGACGGGAGAATCGGCGGTCTCGCGCGACGCCTCCATGCTCGCGTTCGCGGGCCAGTTACCGCTCGCTAACAATCAGTACAGCGATTCCAACAACCAGGTCTGGATCGAGTTCATCAACCCGGCCGTTCTCCCGCCGAGCGCGGCGTTCGATCTCAATCTGCATCAGCTCGATGGCCTGCAGGGGCGCACGCCCGACTGGTCACCCAATGATCGTTTCCTGATTTTCGAATCAACACGCGGATGCCTCGACGGCAACTACGCGATCTTCATCGAAACCGCGATCGGCGGCAAAGCGGTCCAGGTGACCGACTGCAAGCTCGATGCGAACCACGCGGTATGGTCGCCGGACGGGCGCCGGTTCGCGTTCTCGGGCGTGTTCGGCGGCAAGAATCCTGCGTGCGCCGCTGGATGCCGCGGGATTGCGACTGCGCCAGTGCCGGCGAAAATACTGAGGCTCGGCACGGCAAATTAGTTAATCGCGGCCAAGAGCCACAAGTGACAGATCAATGTCCGACGTTGCTCACAATCTGCGCATACTCTTTGGTAGCGGTCGAAATGCAGTCGAGCGGACGTTCTTCGCCCATTGAACCCCGCTTCTCCAAAGTATCGCGGCAACCTGCTTCCGAAGAGTAAGCGCTCACCTGAAGCCACTGGCCTCTCGGAGTATCCCAATTTCCATCGGGAAAATCGCTCAGGGATGGCGCCGCGATGAGCGCCCATCCGGAGTCTTTGCCGGGCGAGGCGGATTCGGGGCGGCTCAGCTCGTCCACTTCGTGAGCGCGGGTTTGCAAATAAGCGTCCTGCACAGCACCGTACAAGTCGACCGCGTAACGGTCGGCTGCCTCGAACTGGTCCATCCGCAGCGAGCGAAAGTTCACCGCCTCGATACCCCGCTTTGCGAGGCTCACCGGAATCTCGATGTACCAAGGCCAGCCTATGAGATAGTCCATCGGATTCATCACATGATCAACGACGATTCCGATCGTGTCGCCGACCGTTGATGGACCAACCAATGGCAGCATCACGTAAGGCCCAGTCGGCGCTCCGTAATAGCGCAGCGTGAGCCCGAAATCATCACGATGTTCTTGCAAACCGAACCACGCCTGCGCAGGATCGAAAAATCCCGCCAATCCGAGTGTGCTGTTGATGGCGAAGCGCGCTGCCACCTCTCCGGCTTGCGGTAACCGAAGCTGGAAGAGATTGTTGGAGAAGTTCTTAATCACCTCCGAGTTCTCGAAGAAGCGCCCCACGCTCTGGCGCACCGGCTTCGGCGCGATCGCGGCGTAACCCGTGGCCACGGGACGCAGCACCCATTCGTCGAGCTTGAGGTTGAAGGTGAACATCTTTTCGTTGAATGGAGCGAGCGGATCGTCCTGAACTCCCTGGTTCTCGTCCGCCGGCTGCGAATTGGCCTCGGACATATAGTCTTGCTGATCGGGGACAAAGTCTTGCTGACCGGTTACGAAGTCTTGCTGCGCGGGATCGCTACCCGGCACCGCATCATTCTGAGCGAGCGCCACGCCTCGGACCCCGAAACTTGCAATAACAACTGCAGCGGCCAGCGTCATGCACCATAATAGACGGGGCCGAGTTCGCTTCATGTTGGCTTTCATCGGATCATCTATGGCATTCTTACCGCCCCAAACGCAAGCTACAGATAGTTCACTCACGTTTCGCTGGCCGCTCATAAACTCAGCTCGACGCTGAATCGAACGGTCGTCGGATAAATACTTGGCGGCGATGGCGCGAGATAGTTGGAATGATCGTAGTCGCGACCGTAGCTGGTCACGGTTACGCGATCGCGGGCGTCAATCTGCACCACAGTGAACCCGAAATAAGGAGACGGCTCCACGGTTTTCCAGCCCGGATCGAGTGGAGTTCCGGCGTTTCCGGCGACGACCTGGTAAACGTCCCGCGCGGTTGGATCATCGGGCGACACCGGCCTGCTGAGGTCCCAGACGTGGCAATGAGCCGATAGATAGGCGTCCACTCCATTGGTATTCATTGCGTCCCAGAACGCATTGCGATTGTTGGGATTCGAATTCAGCGATTGCTCGGCAGAGGAAAAAACCGGTGGAAAAGCCGGCTTATGCCCGATCACGAATATGTGTTTGAGCCGGCGCTCTTTATGCGCGACCGCGAGATCATCGGCAATCCAATGGACCGGAACAGTCGCCACCGCGCCGAAAGGGTCGGTGTTGACGATCACAAAATGTGTATGCCTGAAGTTGAATGAATATGTGAGTTTGCTTTGGTCGCTCGCCAGATTGTCGGGTCCGCCAATGCCGGGACCATTGTCGCCGGCGATGTATCGCTGCATCGTAGAGAGCCAGACGTCTTCGGCGCCGGGGTTTGACCTTTGGTTTCCCTTTGCACCGACCAGCGATTCGTGGTTCCCCGGTAAAGCGACCAGCCGTGTCCGCGAATCCTCGCCCAGTGGTGTTGAGAGATATTCCTCAACCCAACTCTCCAATTGGCTGCGCAGCACGCCTAAATCCGAATTGAGACCCACAATCAGGTCGCCGGTAAAGAACACGATTTTGGGCCGTGGCCTGAGCGCCGCGATTTCCGCGAAGCTGCGCTCGAGCTGTGCGAGATTGGCGGTGCTGGGATTGTCTGGCGACACGTCGGAAGCGGCCACCCGATTGCATCCGATAATCACGAACGACAGAACTACGCGCGCCGGACTAGTATTCGCCGCGACGTCGGCATACCCGGTGAACGCCGCGGCCAGCACGACCGCAAGCAAAACCGCGCAAGGCAAAAAGATGTAAAATCGGCCCGCGATCCGGGAACCGAATCGCCCCCCGTTATTTTTCACAGGCGACAGCGTATCCGAGGGTGCGCAAGTACGGCAACAGGAATTGCTCGGGGCCAGCTACGGGTCGGGACTCGAGCTTCGGTTAGACTGGCCGCGATCTCCGCAGGACAAATTATTCTGTTTCCGAGGGGCCGGGCAGAGACTTCCCGTTGATATGCTTCGTCCGATGATCACTGTTTGCTAGGATCGAAGGCAGTGGGCATTCGGCGCATAGGAACGCCGGAAATTCCCGAAATGATCAGCGGGCATCCGACTTCCCAACGATAAACAGCTACTTGGAGGTAACCAGGAATATGAAGCGTTATGTATCGATAATGGCACTGGGCGCGATCGCCGTCTGCGTTGGCGCAAGCGGAGTTGCCTGGTCGGAGATGAGTTCCGAATCGTCGAGTTCCGATACGACTACTACGACTGCGCCGATGTCACCACCGAGCGTCAGCGAAAAGACGACCACGATTACGCCGCCGTCACCTCCCAGCATAACTGAGAAGACGACTACCGTTACGCCGCCGTCGCCGCCCAGTGTGACTGAGCAAACGACCACGACCACCGCCCCGATGTCGCCGCCGAGCGTCAGCGAAAGGACGACCAGCCACGATAGCTCGACTACCGTTAATCCGTAGCTGACTTTCAGTAGTAGCTACAATTTCATCGGCTGAACCGATTGCTCCCTTGGTCTCGAGGGGGCAATCGGTATCAGGCGTAATTTGCGAGGGTCGTGACTTGGGTACTGGTACTTAGCAAAGGCTCGGCGGTTTCCAGCTTCTCGCGACCTTGGCAGCTTCGCCCGAATGGCAAAAAAACGATCACCGGCGAAGCAGATCAAAAAAGTATCATCGCGATCGGCGTCGCCATCCTACCTCTCGAGACTGCTATCAAAACTGTTTCGCGGCTTTCAAAAGCTAGGTCCGGGCATCGTAACGGGTGCTGCCGACGATGATCCGAGCGGCATCGCGACCTATTCCCAGGTTGGCGCTCAGTTCGGATTCGCGATGCTCTGGACAATGCCACTTACGTTTCCGCTGATGGCGGGTATTCAGGAAATCAGTGCGTGGCTCGGGCGGGTGACCGGCGTCGGCATCGCGGGCAACATCCGCCGCCACTACTCACCGATGATCCTTTATCCGTTAGTCGCGTTCTTGCTGATCGCCAATGTGATCAACCTGGGTGCCGATATCGGAGCGATGGGAAGCGCTCTGCAAATGCTTGTGGGCGGATCCGCGCTTATCTACTCCGTCGTGTTTGGAGTGATTTCGGTGATTGCGGCAATCCGCGTACCGTATCGGCAATATGCTGAGTTACTAAAGTGGTCGGGGCTCGTATTGTTCGTTTACGTAGCGACTGCGCTGACAGTTCATGTTCCCTGGAAACCCGTGCTGATGGAGACGTTTGTCCCATCGCTGTCTTTATCGAATAGCTACTTGACCGCGTTGACCGCAGTGTTTGGAACTACGATTAGTCCATATCTCTTCTTCTGGCAGGCGTCGCTGGAGGTGCAGGAACAGGAGGCCGCGCGGGACGAAAAACCTCTCAAGCGCGCTCCCAAGCAGGCGCCGGCGCAACTTGAGCGGATGCGAGGCGACACCTATCTGGGAATGGCATTCTCCAACGTGATCGCATTTTTTATCATCCTGGATACCGCCGCTGTCCTTCATGCTCATGGCATCACCGACATTCAGACGGGAGCCCAAGCGGCGGAAGCGCTGCGCCCGCTGGCGGGTGAGTTGGCCTTCCTGCTCTTCAGCCTGGGTATTATCGGAACGGGGTTGATTGCCATTCCGGTTCTCGCAGGCTCCTCGGCTTATGCGCTGGCCGAGGCTCTCGGGTGGCCGATCGGACTCGATCGTAAACTCCACAACGCTAAGGGATTTTATGGAATTCTATTCGTGGCGACACTGCTTGGAGTCGCGTTGAATTTTATTGCAATCAATCCGATCAAGGCGCTTTTCTGGAGCGCAGTGATCAACGGCGTAGCTGCCGTACCGATCATGATTGTAATGATGCTGATGACGACCAATAAGAAGGTCACCGGCTCGGTCCGATTACCCCGCCTGCAGGCGACTATCGGATGGATCGCTACGGCTGCGATGTTTGCCGTCGCAGCCAGCATGATCGTTACGCTCCTCTAAAGATTCATCGCGCGCTCGTTCTTAGGATAACCAAATAGAGCGTGGGACCGTGGTCATAGCTGATCACAGCGATGTAGCCTAAAAGAAACGGATCGAAACATGATTCGAGTCCGAGTTTGATCCAGCCGTACGGTGGCCCTTTCGCGCCTTCGACCACGCTGCGCTAGACCAACCCCAAGCGCCGGAAAGAAGGCCTCAGGAGCCACTATGTATCTCCCCATCTCTCTCGGAACCATCGTACTGATCGTAATCATCGTTTGGCTGGTCCGCTAACGACACTGTATCGCACTCCAGTCTTCCGGTCCGCGTCGTCGATGAGTCTCTGTCGATGTAGAGGCGGAGCTGGGACTTCTACGATGGAGATAAGCCAGCAATGCTGATTAGAGCGCAACACGGCAAACCTTAGGGGGTCTATAGGGAATGCTCCTCTTGTCGGAGATTTGCCTGAGACGCTGCGAAACGCTCTATTAGTTATGTTAGTAACGATGATCCACGATCCAGAAACATATTCGCTGACTAGCATTGATCCAGTACTGATATCGTGGAGCTAGAAGGATACTAGTCGGGGACCACAACTAGGCGAGGGCAAAATGATGATCGCTATCAAATTCATTTCGTTTCCGCCCACAACAGTCGATCGGCACTAACCTGGCGATCAGACATGAGGACATAATAGTTATGAATGCAAAATCAATTACAGCTCTTCTCGCGCTGCTAACCGTACTTAGTACTCCCTATCTGGCCGCCGCCGCTTCGGGCAATGCGGCAACGCTGCTTAACGGGGCGAACCAGATGAACCAGGAGGAGCAGGACGCGGCGACAATGCTGCGCAGCAAAGCCGGCGACAATCAGACTATGATCACTTTGGCGGACACGATGAGCGGCGATCACAAGGCTAATCAGGAAGCGGTCAAGGCGCTCGCCGATTCGCGTAAGATCACTCTGAAAGACTATAAGAAGGACGCCGCCGCGAACGACCAAATGTCGAAACTGAATGGCGCCGAGTTCAATTCGGCATTCTTTGCGATGACTGTTCGTGACCATAACGGAGCGATCGAGACCTTCAAGACCGCCCGACACACCTTCAAGGGTGATCGCGACGTACAACTCTATATCGACCAGACGCTCCCGGTCCTGAAGGCGCACCTCGAAATGGTGAAGAGCATGCAACACGCGTCGGCACTTGGCAGTTCACAGAATCCGGCGAACAATCGCACGAGCAGGAAGTAAGGCCTCGATGACTTGCTTTACGGACACGTGTACGACCTTCAGTGCAGGCGTCGCGTGATATCGAAACAATGAGTTAGAGATTAGGCCCATTCGAAAAGGGTCAAGGAGAATGTATGTTGCTATTGATTATTTTGCTGGTTCTGCTGTTCGGCGGTGGCGGTGGCTACTACGGGTATAGGAGCTACGGTTTTGGCGGAGGGCTCGCGCCAATCCTGGTCGTGATCCTGATCGTCTACCTGCTCGTGGGCAGAGGCGGTCTTTGAGCGATACATCCGCGACGGTTCCGCGCATTCTGCGCGTTGACGCAGAGTGACCGGCTGAAGGTCGCGGATGTAACATCTTTCCGAGATGGAAGGCACTGGTCGTAAGTTGCCTATTGCGATCTGATCCGCCAGTTGCCGTCGCCAAGCAGCTCGAGCACCTTGTGATGGTAGCGGGACAACCGCTGACGGTCGCCCACGCTGACCACGTTTATCCTGGCCGAGGCGAGACAATTGTAGAGGACCTCTTCGTTACCCGCGTCGAGCGCGCTGGTAGCTTCATCCAGAAATGCGTACTCGGGATGATTGAATAGCAGCCGCGCAAAGGCGATTTGCTGCTGTTCGCCGAGCGAGAGAAGATCGTCCCACTTGACCTCCGCGTCGAAGCCGCCAAGCCGCCCCGGCAAATCTTCGAGGTTGACCTGCTTGAGAACCGCGTAGAGTTCCGCTTCGGTAACTTCACCTGCGTGTGGATAGCAGAGCTGGTCGTGCAGCGAGCCGAGAATCATGTAAGGCCGCTGCGGCAGGAACATCATGTCGGAGAGCGGCGGCCGAATGATTCGTCCGCTACCCGTGCGCCACAGCCCCGCAATCGCCCGCAGCATCGACGTCTTGCCAACCCCGCTTTCACCGACGATCAACAGACCCTCGCCGGCGGCAACTTCGAATGACATCGCGCGCACCAGGGTCTTGAGATTGTCCGGAGTGTTGAGCGTTAGCTGCTCGATTGCGAAACGCGACGCAGCCTCGACGGTTTCGATTTGCGTCTTAATATCTGCGGCGATCGCCTTGGGAGCGACAAAACTCGCCGCCGCTTGCGGAAGCTGTCCCCTTTCGGACGCCTCGAGGTATCCGCCGAGCCGCTCGACCACCGCCGCAAAACTGCTCAACGAATTGAATTGATCGATAATTATCGACAACGAAGTGCGCAGCGTGATGAACGCGCCGCTAGCCTGAGTGATTTTGCCGAACTCGATTCTGCCGGCGAAAAAAGATGGCGCGAGAAGGAAATAGGGTAGCAGCGGCAGCAGGAAATCGTACGCATAAGTGAAGAATGCCAGGTTCCTTTGCCACAGGATAAGCAGATTGAAGTTTCTGATCGCCGCGTGCAGACGCTCCAGCAACTCGCCTTGTTCGCGCCGTTCGCCGCCATAAAGCGCGATCGCTTCCGCGTTGTCGCGCAAGCCCACCAGGGCGTAACGAAAATCCGCCTCACGCTTCCGCTGTGCGAAATTGATTCCGATCAGCGGGCGGCCGATCACGATGGTCAGCAGCGAGCCCATGCCAACGCAAACCGCAAGCACACCGACCAGCATCGGCGATATCAGCCATAGCACGATAAGGAACGACGCCCCGGACACCAGTCCCTGCATGACCTGCATGACAAACGAAACCATGAAGCCGGCAAAAGTGTTGAGATCCTCACTGACTCTCTGATCGGGATTGTCGATGCTCGGGTCGGCGCTGATCCGGTAGAAGGCGCGATCGTGGAAGCTTTTTTCCAGAAACTGCTCGGTGATCCATTGCCGCCAATTGATAATGATCTTCCCGATTACGTATGCATCGATCGCGACGATCGGCGCCGCCACCACGTTGTAGATGATTACGAGCAGCATCTTGTGAAAGAAAACCGGCGCGTTTCTTTCGGCCAGCGCCGTCATCAGATCCCGGTTTACGTAACTGATCACGACGTTGCCGGCCTTGAAGGAACCGCTCAAAAGAATCGTGAGGGTTAACAATCCGTACGCAACAAATTTTTGGTCTGATACCCAGTAGGGCTTGGCCAGCCGCCAGAGCCTGCTCCAAAACAACCGGTCGAATCGGTTCATCGCTATCCTCCGGAGGATCTGCGTATCACTGCCCACGCCTTTCCTTGTGCCACCGATGAGCGACGGTGGAGGGCGCGGACGATCGTGCCAACCATATGATTATCGAACTGACATGAAGAGTATATTTCTCGTATTCATGTAGTGTCCTCAACCAGTCGAAATAGACGTGGCATCACCACTTGAGCAATCGATGCCACGGGACGATGATGGCTCATACGGCAGTTCTCGTCTGCTTCGCACATGAGCGCGCCCAACTTCGATCAATTCGCTGACGACTTTCGCGAATCTATTGAACGACTGTACGCGCGAAGCGGCGCAGCTCGCTGGAATCTTCCATCCACCAAATTCGCCGCCGCATTGTTTCGAAGTTATGCGCATCGATTCGGCGACGGCGCTCCCCTAGACGACGCTCCCGAGCGCACCGCATTTCTCGAGTCGCTCCAAGTCGAAGATCTGGCGCTTGCCACCGCATGCCGTGAAGGAGATGACTCCGCCTGGATTCATTTCATGGCGACCTACCGTCCAGTGATCGAGGCATTCGCTCGCGCCGCGGTTAGCGATCCTGCGGCAGCGCAGTGCGTCGCGGACTCACTCTGGGCCGATTTGTACGGACTTGGCCAAAACAACGGCGTGCGCAAGTCGCCGCTCGATTATTATCACGGCCGCAGTTCGCTCAGGTCGTGGCTGCGCGTTGTGGTCGCGCGGCGAACAGCCGATGCGTGGCGATTATCACGCAGAGCCGCGCCGCTGGATGGCAACGGCGGCGCGCAACACGATCGGGCTACGAGCGGAAGCGAGACCGCCGATCCCGATCGCATCAGGTTACTCCCGATACTGAACGAAACACTCAACACGGCGATCTCGGAGCTCGATGCCGAGGACAAGCTCCGTCTCTCCTATTACTACGTGCAGGAATTGACGCTTGCAGAGATCGCCGCGCTGGTCGGCGAGCATGAGTCGACCGTATCGCGAGGTCTCGCTCGGACGCGCGTGAAGATCCGCGCAGCCGTCGAGCGCGCGCTCCGGCGCACCTATCACTTGGACGACGATCAAATACATAGATGTTTCGAGTACGCGGTCGAGGATTGGCCATTCGATCTTCGGCGCGTGCTTGCGGATGGAAAGTGATGACCGATCGCGACGACAAACTGCTCGACACAATTTTGACTCAGAGCCTCCGCCAGGGTCTCGACCTGTCGGGCAACGAATGCCCCGACGCTGACGTGCTCGCCGCCTATGCCGATCGCAGCCTCGACGGTGCCGAGCATCAGCGTTTGACTTCTCACGTCGCCGGATGCGCGCTCTGCCAGCGTCAATTGGCGTCGGTCGCGCGGATTTCGTCAGCCGAGCAAATCACGCCGACCGCGGTTTTCGGGGAACAACCGCCGGATGTCGAAACCGTCGATGCGGACGAGGCGCACACCGAGGCTGGCGGGATATGGGAAACGATTCGGAGCGCGGTTCGCTTCATGATCGGGCCGTTTCCATTATCGGTGGCGCTGCATGTGGCCGCGCTGTTGTTCCTGATCATCACGGTGCACGAGCAGCGTGGCCGCGAGCTGATCATGGTCAACCTCGAAGCCGGTGGCGGCGGGGGCGGCAATGAGATGCAGGATCTCGACATGCCCGAAGTGCCGATGCCCGATACGGCGCCGCAGCAGGAGGCGCCGACCGCGGTCGATACCTCGCAGGCGGTTGGCCTCGCCAATGACTACGTGCGCGCGGCCGGCGGCGGCGGCATCGGCATCGGCCGTGGCGGCGGCATGGGCTCGGGCTACGGCCACGGCGTCGGCAGCGGCTTCGGCGGCTTTATCGGCGAGTTGCGGCGCAAGGGACTCGACGTGGTGCTGGTGATCGACGGCACCGGCTCGATGAAACTGATCATCGACGACGTCAAGGCCAAGATGGCGCAGCTGGTGCAAGCGATTCACCGGCTGGTCCCGATTGCGCGGGTCGGCATCGTGGTGTTCGGCGGCAAGGGCGAGAAGACCAACATCCTGCCGCTGACCCTGTCACCGCAGAAGATGAGCGACTTCCTCGGCAACATCCAGGCGATGGGCGGCGCCGAGTGGGAAGAAGATACGATGGGTGCGGTCGAGACCGCGATCGACAAGATGGACTGGAAGCCGTACGCGAAAAAAGTGGTGGTGCTGGTCGGCGATTCGCCGCCGCATAAGGACGACTTCCAGCCGCTGCTCGCACTGATTCGCAAGTTCAAGGGCGAGAACGGGACCTTCAACACGGTCGATGTCGCGGCGGAAGAGCATGAGCGGTTCGAGCGCGAGTTCTGGCTCAAGGTGCATCGCGAGGAGCCGCCCAAGATCTCACCGCTGCCGGAATTCTATCGGCAGACGCAGGCCGCCTACAAAGTGCTGGCGGTGGCCGGTGGCGGCTCGATGAAATCGCTGACCAAGGACTCGCACATCAACCAGCA
>PNBD01000139.1:1119-9992 GCA_003135855.1 Deltaproteobacteria bacterium | reverse complement strand
CTCTCACTATCAGGGAGAGGACGGCGCCGAACAACGCGCAGCGGTGAGGCGTCAGGAGAGGGTCCGCCTTCCTGATTCCTTTCTGCGCCTTCTTCCCCTATCCCTGCGTCATCCTAGGTGGGAGTCTGGCTCCTTCCGTGTCATTCAGAGGCGAAGGCTGCGCAGCCGAAGAATCCCGGATCTTTTTCTTCTTCCTTGTCCGCTTCCTACGTCCGTCATCCTGAGCGGAGTCGAAGGGACGACGCCGAACAACGCGAAGGTTCGCGGAGCGACCGCTAAAAAGGGCGTCAGGAGAGGGTCCGCCTTTTCCGAATCCCCGAATCTCACCCTCGCCGCGATTCTTATTCCGTCTCCTGAGCAGAGCCCGCCGTCCTATACCTCGCCCGTTATACGGGAGAGGAGGCGGGGGTAGGCGCACGCGAAGCCGACTTCGGGCCGAAGGGCCGAATCGCTCCAGGATAAAGCGGTAGGTGAGGGTTCTGGATCGCCTGATATAGGGGTGTATCCCGCCATCTCGTTGGAAGCTCGACGCCTGCTCGACGGGCACGCCTTCGTAAGTGACTGGTATGAATATATGGTACGGATCGAGATCGGGCGCGTTGTCGAGGAAGAAACGCGAGTGGTCGCATGCTGAGAAGAATCGCAATCGTCATCGGCGTCGCCGTGTGCCTGCATTTTGCCGCGGCTGGCGCCTTGGCAGCAGCCTTGACCGTCAGCGATCTTGACGACGAGAATGACAGCCCGCTGCACAACCACGCCGAGCTATCATGCGGAAACGTGGAGGTGGGTCAGTGCGGCGCGAAGTCTCTGATGCTGGTCAACCGAGGAGATCGGTCGATTGCGTTTGAGTGGAATGTTAGCGGGCATGGGCACGGTTTCGATGCGTCATGGAATCGCACCAGGTTTGGAACACCCAGGCCGACTGCCCACGCACCAGCAGCTCCAAAATCCACAACGGTCTATGCCGCCATTCGTCCTGATGCTGAGTTTGCTGGCGTCGCTTATCCTCTTGATGAGTGTGAAAGCGATGGGATTCTTCAGCCAGGCGCTGAGTGTATGCTTAGCGTTGAATTCTGCCCACGAACTCCCGGAACGAAAACCGGCTCCATCAAGATGCTGCGACGTGGCAGAGTGGTCTATAGCTTCCGGTTGACCGGGACGGGCGCCATCGCTCGTACGAAGAAGTAGTACTCACGCAAGATTCTGCCGCCAAAAGCTTTAGCCGGGATCAAGGCACAGCAGGCAGCTTGAACGCGCATCACCCTCTTCGATCAACCTCAGAATAATTTCTTCAGCTGATCGAGCGGATTCGCCGGCTTGTTGCCAGTCCCGGGTCCCCCCGACGGTCCCGATGGAGGCGCGCCCGCTCCAGGAGCGCCCGCGCCTGTCGACGTGTCGTTGGGCCCGAGCCCGAGCAGCCCGCCGAGTCCCGCCGGGATGCCCTTCTTACCGAGCACTTTGCCGAGATACTTCTGCCCCTGGTTCTGCGCCGCGCGCGTCGCCGCCCGCTGCGCGAGCTCCGTCACGTTGGGCAGCACGATTGGCTTCGGCAGCCGCCCGGTAATCTGCAGCGGGAAATCGACTTGCCCGTCTTTATTCGCGACGTACTGGATATTCTGATTCTGCTGCACCAGTTCCTTGCTGAACGCCTGCGACAGCACGATTCGCGCGCCGAGATCGATATTCTGATCGAGGTCGAACCATCCGTCGCCGAGCAAACTGTAATCGACCGTCTGCACCTTGATATCGTGCGACGTGATTCGCGGGCCGGCCAGCACGTAACTCAAGCTCGCCGTCTGGATATCGGTGTCCGGATTGGCGAACAGCTCCGGATGCCGCCCGATCACCGCCGCTGGCACCAGGTTCCCGATCGCCGGCAGATTCTGCACCTTCTTCAGCGCATCGCCGCCGATATTGATCCCGATCAGTTTGCCATTGACGATGCTCAGCTTGCCGTCACCCTTAAACGTCGGCTTCATCTGCTCGAACGGACCCGCGACCGCGGACGCGTTCATGTTGCCGGTGAGAATTCCGCGCACGGTGTCCGCCGATTTGGATTTTTGCGACGCGAGCAGTTGCTGCAAATCGAGATTCGAAAAATTCATCGACGCCGAAAACGGTGCCGACGGCCCAAGCTGCGCCTCCGCGGTGGCCGAGATATCGCCCGAGAACGCCTTCATCTTGAGCGATTGCACGCGCGCCCGTTTACTGTCGAGCGCGACCGACAAATCCAAATTTTGATACGGCATGTTCGCGAGGTTGCCCGACGGCGACGTTATCTTCGAGGTGACCGACACTCCGCCCGGCTGCATCGCGATTCCGCCCGTCGCCGCCAGTTGATTGATCTGCTCATCGGGCGGCCGCGCCGGTACGAAATCCGCCAGCCGAATCGCTCCGGCGGTCAGATCATAGTTGGCGAGCAACGGCTGCAGTTGCACCACGTGCGATTTCAGCGTCCCTTGCGCCGGCCCGAGGTTGAAGGTCAACGGCCCCACGTCGCCGCTATTTCCGGCCAGCTTAATTTTGCCGTTCAGCTTGCTGAGCGCGGGAATTTTCTGCTCCGGCTGCGCCGCGGAAACGTCCTCGAGCGCGACCGTACCGTTCACCTGCGGCTTGCCATCGACGATCGTTACGTCGGCGTGAATCTCCGCCTTGCCGCCGAGATTGTATTTCGCGAGCGCCGCCACTTGCTTGGCGAGCGCGGGCTCCTCCTTGGGCAGTGCGCCGAGATCGAAGTTGTTGGTATCGACGCGCGCCGACGTCTTTCCTCCGCCCACGTGAATCTTGGTCGCCTTCAGATCGAGATCGCCGACCGCTAGCGAGGCGCTCCCATTAATCACCGGCTTGCCGTCCGCGATCGCCACATCCGCGTGAATTTCCGTCTTGCCCGCGGGATCGTATTTCGCGAGGTCCGGCAGCATCTTTGCGAGCGCCGCCAGGTCAAACGCGTTGCTATCGACGCGCGCCGAAGTATTGCCGCCGCCCACCTTAATACTGGTCGCTTTCAGATCGAGGTCGCCGAGTGCGACCTGCGCCACCTTCACCTCGATCACCGAGCCCGTCCGCGCTCCCTCGGCAGTCACGTTGAGCTTGGTGTCGGCCGGCTTGTTGAACGAATTGCCGAACGTGATCTGATCGCTGCTCAAATCGCTCGAGACCTGGAACTTCAGCGCCGCGATCGTCCCGTCGGCTTGCGCCGCGAGGCTTACCGGTTGCGGAATCGTCAGCTTGGGCGGGATCGATTTCGCGATCATCTGAATCGCCCGCAGTTGACTGAGCAGAATCGGCCCGACCTTCGCTTTGACCGAAAACGGCATCGCCGACACGTCGAACGCGCCATTTTTCAGCAGCGGACCGAGCGTCGCGTCCACCGCGATATTTTCCTTTTCCGCAAACGCCGCCATCGTGAGCGCCACGTTGAACGGCGCGTTGAAGCCAAACCCCTTCACGCTCAGATCGATCGCATTCACGATCGCCGATTGCTTCTCGCCTTCCTGCTGATAGATCAGCGTGCCGTTTTTGATCGCGAAATCCTGCACGAACAGCGAGCCCAGCGGCGAGCCCTTCGCCTGCACCCGTTTGGCCTTCTCCTCGGCGTCTTTTTGCGCCGCGGCGCTCTGTGGCTGCTTGCCGATCGTCGAGACGTTGAGGCGCCCGTCCTTCATCTGGATTATTCGAATCACCGGCTTGTCGAGCGAAACTTCGCTGACTTCGATCCGCCGCCCAAGCAGCGGCGCGAGTTGCAGCCGCGCGTAAACGTCGCTGGCCTCGACGAACGGCATCTGCGCGAGCAGTGGGTCGTCGCCGATTTTGACGTTCTTCAGGTCCGCTGTGATTCCCCAGCCGAGCGTCGCCGTAATATCGCTCGCCTGCACGTCGCGGCCGAGTGCGAGGCTGACCCGGTCGAGGATTGTCTGGCGATGCACCGCAATGATCGCGTTCAAATTGCTGGCCGCATAGAACAGAATCGCGGCGGCAATGATCACGATCGTTCCCAAAACTGCGGCGGCGATTATCAAGATTCGGCGCATGGGCGGCCCCCCTCGCTCGGACGGACGATGACGAAAGCTCGGCGTACTCGGGAACCTCAGTCTAGTCGATGCGCGATGACGCACCAACCCACGCCCGCACGCGCTCCCGCGCAAGCGGGGAGAAAGACAAATCTGCGAAACCCCTCACGGGTTTCCCGCTTCCTGGGTCTGATAAGATAAGATGCGCGTTACGCGCTGATAGAAGCGACAATAAGGGGCTCCCCAGCTGTGACGGGTTTTGTACCTCAGTAGAAATGCGGGCTACGCGCTTTTAATAAAAGGGAGTGTCCTCTCGAATGAACCAACTATTTGTAACAGGCCGTCAGGCCGGATCTCTACGCTCAACGCGAATCCTCCGCACCGCGCGAAGTCCGCGCCTCACATTTTCCAACAGCGCGTAGCGCGCATNNAATGCGATTCGGCCCTGCGGCCCGAAGTCCGCTCCGCGTCAGTCCCAGGAAGCGCGAAACCCGTGAGGGGTTTCGCAGATTTCTCCTTCCCCTGCGTCGCGCGCGCACGCCGCTACGCGCTGCCGTTTGAACAGCCCGCACGCATCGGCATAAGCTCGGATATCCGCGTCAGTCTGCTCCTCTGGACCTTGCCTCTCCGATGGCGAAAAAGAAAAAGCATCCGCCGGCCAAAGCCGCAGTCGTCAAAGCACCGGAAGCGAAGCCGGTCTTCTCGTCGCCATTCAAAGATCTAAAAAAGATGCTCGCCGATCGCGCGCGCACCAAGCCGCCCGACTCTCGCCCGATTGTGACTGCCGCTGCGACTCCGACGCGCGCGCTCGCCGCAAAAGCTGGCGCGGCCGCCGCGAATACCGCGTTACCGACAGCGTCGCCGTCCGCGTCCCCCAATTCGGCCGAGCCGCGCCCGCTCGACGACGAAGCCGTCTTGCTCGACGATGAAGCCATTCTGCAACAGGCGCTCGCAGGAGTCCGGCCGCTCAACGGCGCGGGCCGCGTGCGGATGCCGCTCGAGCCGCGCCTCGGTCACACCATCATCGACGAAGACGCGGAAGTGATCGCGCAATTGTCGGACCTGGTGTCGGGCCAGGCCCCGTTCGATATCAGCGAGACCGACGAATATGTCGAGGGGCGCCGAGTCGGGCTCGACCCGCGCCTGGTCTCACAACTCCGCCGTGGCGAATTCGCGGTCCAGGCGCATCTCGATTTGCACGGGATGGTCCAAAGCGATGCGAAGTTAGCGCTCAAGGACTTCATCATAACTTCGGTCCGTAAGGGACTGCGGACGGTGCTGGTCGTGCACGGGCGCGGACTCGGTTCGCCGGGCGGACGCGCGATCCTGAAACACGCTTGTGCCGGATGGCTCTCGCATGGCGCAATCGGCGGCCACGTGCTCGCGTTCACCAGCGCGCGCCTGGCCGACGGTGGCGCAGGTGCGACCTACGTGATGCTACGACGCGATCGCCGCCGCGCCCCCTTCGACATTTTGCAAGGCGCCAAGCGCAGCTAGCGTCGCCCACAGGGCGTGGGGGAAATCAGAGAAAATATTTCCGAAACCTCACGCAGGTTTCGGCCTTCCTGGGACAACGCGGAGCCGACTTCGGGCCGAAGGGCCGAATCGCATTACAGGTAAGATGCGCGCTCCGCCCTGTTGGAAAACAGCTAGGCAATCAAACCTTCGTGCTGAGTGCGCCCGCAATCACTCTTCCCCCCTTTTCTATCAGCGCGTAGCGCGCATCTTATCGTCCCAGGAAGCGCGAAACCCGTGAGGGGTTTCGCAAGTTACTCTTTTCCCCCTCCTACTCGCCTACTCGCGCGCCTACTCCGCGCGGCAGCCGAAATGTCCCGTCGTCGGCGCACGGGAACTCGACCACTTTAATCACCGCCTCGAGATTGAGCGCGCCGTGAATATGGGGGAACAGTCCATCGCGCTTTTCATGATTGAGCATTGACGGGGCCTCGAACTTGAGCGGCGCATTCAGCCGGCGCTCCTCGATACACACGACGATCAAATCTTTCTGTCCCCGATAAAATCGATTCGCCGTATCGAGCAATTGTTCGATAGTCGAGCAATGAATAAATCCTTCCGCGCCGACGCTCGCCGGCTCGTATGATCCTTTGCGCGCCGCGTCCTCCCATTCCGACCTTTTCACGATATGCAAAATCATCTCGAGTTCTCTAAGCGTGCGAAGCTGCAATCGCGTGCCAGAGAAAATTGACCAGCGCGAGCATGTCCAACGCAACCGTAGGATATAGCAGCGCTCCCGGCGAGACCTCGAAGCCGCGACCGTTGAGCTGAATCAGTGCATACGCGGCCGCTAGAGTAACGAGAGAGGCAACTCGGAACAGTATATAAGACGAGGATACCTGCGGGTTCCCTGCGACCAGGTCCTGGATCAAATAGCCGCCCACATAGACCGCGGATGCGATCAAAGGAACCAGCAACAGCCCTTCTATTCTTCCGCCATACCGATCAACCTGCCCGCCCGCGCCCCAATGTACAGGGAGACTAGACGGCGCGGAGTTCCAGCCAACTATCGAAATCACAAACATGGACGCCACAATCGCGATCTGCGGAACTTCTACTGATGGTAAAAACCTCATGATGAATCTCACCCTACGGCTTGTCTCAGTCCTGAGGGATCAACACTATCGGTACACCATCGACAGAGAAGGGTATTTCATGTCGAGCGACACCTAATAGCTGCCGCTGGACCGTAATTCCCACGGAGCCGAAGTCGCACCCGTCGTCGGCACACTTGGCTGGGCCTATCCCAAGTACTCCCGGCAGCGCGAGCCAACGCTCTCGGTACCTATGGACGGCCAGCCAGTAGGCCTTTTCAGAAGCTTCACGCTCTCGATTCGATCGGTTCCCAGCGTCATCCGCCTCATTGCCTGCCGAACGGTAGGAACGGTAGTGAGCACCGATGTTCACACCTCCACTCGGCATACGGTCCGGAAGAATCACCACCGGAATGCCTTCGATGGACGCAGGCATCTGGCTCCTGGTCGATTCTGCGAAGCCCAGCGTCGGATCGATATAGACCAGAATCTCTTCGCCGCCGTTCTTCGGTGTCACTGACTCGACTTTCCAAACAGCCTTAGTCAAATCGCTCCATTCATTGCGCACCTTCCGAACCGCCGCAGAGACCACTGCTTTTGGAGCGGATTCGCATCGATGGTCCAACGGAGTGAGTGGACCCTGACCGCACCACATCTCAGCCCGTAGTGCGTCCGCCCCTAACACGATCGTTGCCATCAACAGCAGTAACGATTTTATCATCTCTACAAACCATAGGTGCAACAAACCCGCAGAGCAATTGCCTACTTAGTACGAAGCAGACAACCCTTCGCTCACATCACCCGAATCGTTGAACGTTTTGATCACATCTTGCTCGACCGTCACGCCTTCAAAAGTAGCAGGAATAGCAACGTGATAAGGATCAAGATCCGCAGAGCTATCTACGACCACGTCAAGAGCGGCGGGTGAAACCGAAAGGTCGATTCCGATGCCATCTATCGAGCCCTCCAGCATCCCAACGTAGATTAGCGGGGCAGAGGACAGATCGGGCAGAACGGCAAGCGCTTGGGCCACATCGGGGTCGGCAACGGTCGGATCTTCCAACGTCGTACTACCGTCGGGCAATTGGATTTGCGCAACGCTTTGGTTGCAGCCTCCACCCCCGGGAACGATCGACAGGCTTGAGTAACCACCCGCTGATTGCAGGGCCTGCAGCGTGCTACCGATTGATTCCACCAAGACGGCCGTACCTGCAGCGTCTGCGCCACCCAGCAATACACCCACAGGCTGCGGGCATGGGCCTGTTGTCAGAACTAATGCGCCTGAGTCTCCAGCCCTGCCAAACCTTCCCGGTCCGACCTCGAAAGTATTGTTGACCCTAATGACCGCAAAGCCGCAGCCATTCACGGTTTGGCCCGGGGTCGTTGGGATGTGTCGGCAAACTTTGTATCTTGCCGGCATCAGTACCTTACTTATGACCTTCCCGGTTTTATTTCCCGACACTGCACCGGTCTGCTGCACTATTAGACCCGCTTTGACGACCTTCAAGGCTGTGCCGCTGAATTTTGGAATTCCCACAATCGACGAACTGACTTTACCCGGGAGCACTCTGGCTATAGCAGCATCGGCTTGGTTTAAGCCGGTAAAACTTACGGGCACTACTGTGCTCAGGGTGGCAACTTGGAGGCTTGTGATCACAGCGGGATTTATGTCGTTGCAATGGGCAACAACCTGAACAACGTCGGGTTGCGTAATCGGTTGTGGAGAACCAGTTGCGAAGTATCCGCTAGGGCCAATGGCCAAAAAATGCGCCACGCTGAGTATGTACTGCGTTCCATCCTGATCGGCTACTACCGCGCCGAGAGTGCCAGCCTCAGTGAAACATTCGCCGATATTCGGCTCAAAGTTCACCGAACTGTTTGCACCCCATACTCCCATTGGCGTCGGTCTCTGTTGTGCTTCCGCGATCTGTGGCGTCATTGCGAAACCGACACTCACTGTCAGCAGCAGAATAACAAATTGGGCCCGGATCGAGTGATGCATCTCCCCCTCCGAATCATTTGCCGTTTGAGAAGTAAATCGACCTAATACCTATGTCGATAGTTAGCAGGAATTTGCTTTTTGAGTCCTAAGCACCCGATTGATAGCCCCTCCCCGAACTCAGCGCAAGTCGTGGTACTTCTGACGGCCGCGACCAGCCCCGGCATCATCAGGAGAGCCTGGTTCGACACCCTCGATCGCCTCGCGCGCATCTCTAAACTGCGGCGGCGCAAGACTCGTCATCGCTGCCGCGCTTTTCATGATGTTACTATTTAGCGCGGAGCGCGCATCTTTACCTTAATGCGATTCGGCCCT
>PNBD01000139.1:0-1051 GCA_003135855.1 Deltaproteobacteria bacterium | reverse complement strand
TCGATTCGGCCTGGACTTTTTCCCCGCGCACGCACGATTCTGACTTTTCGCTTGAGCGCCCGCTGCAAGCTCTCCGCGAGCGCGTTTTCATTCGGATCGACATCGATACGCTCGCGCTCGCGCGACGGCACCCGGCTCGCGCGCACTGCCGCGCCGATTTGCTCCGCGCCGCGCGCCGAGATTCGCTCCGTGACGATTCCCTTCGCCGCCGCAATCTGTGCGTCGGCCGAATTGATCGACAGCAGCGGACGCGCCTGCCCCGCGCTGAGCAGTCCGGCCACGATCAGCTCGATCACTTCCTGCGGCAATTCGAGCAGCCGGATCGTATTGGTCACGTACGGCCGGCTTTTGCCGACGCGCTCCGCGATCTGGTCGTGGCTCTGCGAAAAATATTTGCTCAAGCGCTTGAACGCGATCCCTTCTTCGATCGCGCTCAACTCTTCGCGCGCGAGATTCTCGACCAGCGCCATCTCCAGCGCCGCCCGATCGTCAAGCTCGCGCACCACCACCGGCACGNNAGCCCCAGCTCGCGCGCCGCGCGCAGCCGCCGCTCGCCCGCGATCAACTCGTAGCGTGCGATACCATCGTCGCCGGCCGCGATTCGCCGCGCGATCAGCGGCTCGATAATTCCTTGCGTCTGAATCGCGCGCTTCAGCTCCTCCATCCGTTCCTTGTTGAAGTTGAGCCGCGGCTGATACTCGCCCGGCACGAGATTCCCGACTGCGATCATCGCAAGATGCCCATCGCCGGCAATCATCTCGATCGGCGGCACGGCCACGCTCGAATTCCCAATCAGCGCATCGAGTCCGCGTCCCAATGGTTTCCGCATCATCCTCTCCATCCTTTTCTGATCCGATACGACAATTGTCATCATCGCGCGATCAGATTTGCGCGGGCGTTTATCTTCAGCGCCGCCCGAACAGGCGCGCGAAGCGCGACTTGTTCGAGGCGTCCGTGTCGGTCTCGGTCGTCGTTTCCGCGTTAGCCGCGCCGGTCTCCGCGTTTGCCCCGCCGCGATGCTCCGCCTTCGCGGCGCCTGGTTCGCGCCGGA
>PNBD01000130.1 GCA_003135855.1 Deltaproteobacteria bacterium | reverse complement strand
GCCGTGATGGTGTGGGCGTTGCCGGAGACGCGCGGGCGTCTGATCACGGCGCTCGACGACGATTAAGGCGAGCTGCCCAGCGGGACGCGCTCGGCCGACGAACTGTCGAGATAAGGTTCGTCGCCAATCCAGGTGACGCGAATTTTCGTGACCGCATCGACGCCCTGCAACTCGAGGCTGGTCGTCATCGTTTGCGTATGCGAGCCGCCTGCCGAGCGCGAGCCGTCCACTATCGCCTCGGTCATCACGCGTCCAGTCGGGATCACGCCGCCCGGACCAATATTGGGCATCGTGCCGAGAATCTGCGTGATAGTCGGCGTCACGTCGATGTTCGAAGTTGGATTCAAATCGACAAAGCCGCGACGAAAGTCCGGCCCGTNNACCGCCGAGCCATGCATGCCCATCCCGGTCGTGAATTTGCCGCCCTCGCCGACGTCCGCGTACATCACACCTTTGACCGGATGCACGAGTTCCTTAGAGCGATTCGGCGATGACATCTGCCCTGATTTGCCGAACACGAAACCGGGATGCCCCGGGCCGGTGAAGTTGCGATTGTCGGTATCGGGCTGTTCGCCGAATGATATCACCAGGTCGGGCGAGCGCGCGGAATTGTAAAGCCCGATGATCGATTGGCTGAAGGTGCCGTCGATCCATCCGAGGAAGGGCTTCGATGGGTTCCGCGCGCGGCGTTTGTGCGGAGTGTCCGCGGCCAGCTCGGCCAGATCGCGCGAGAAGATCGGTCCGCACCATTCCTGCGCCTCGGCAAAGTTTACGATCTTCTGCAGCACGGCGCGGCGTCGCTCGCGTGAGGGAAATTCCGTCGGCGACAGATAGATGAGATCGGCGCCGCCGTTCGGCGCGACGGTAATCTCCGGGCTGTCGAGCGCCTTCTTGATGCCCGCGGAAACCAGCAGCTCGGACAGTACGACCATATATTTGATCGTCGCGAAGCCATGGTCCGAGACTACGATCAAATCCGTTTTGTCGGCGATGCCCAGGGAATCGATCCCTGAACGGATTCGTAAAAGATTGTTGTCGGCGAGGCTGAGCGCTTCCTCCGCCGGCAACGTGCCGAGCCCCGCGCTATGCTGCGTCAGATCGGGATTGTGCTGCCAGAAGACAATCAGCGCGGGACGGCCGGCGTCGGCCGCACGCTTGGCGGCCGGCAGAGCTTTCTCGACCACCACGCGCGCGAAATACAAATCACGCTGCTGGTCATAGACGCCCGCCTTATCATGCGCCGGCATCTCGGCTTGAATCTTCTCCGCCTCTGACGGCGGCTCGACCAAGTCATCCGAAACGAACAGGTAATCGGTGTGCGGTTGGCCGAGCGAATCCTTGCCGTTGATCACGCTATGGACGCGATCGTCGAACAGGATCGTCGGCCCCTGCTTGCCGATGATCGCGATATAGCCGCCCTCGCGTGCGACCTCCTGCGCGCCGGTATCAAGCCCGAGCAATCGTCCCGCGAATCCAGTCGGTTCGTTCAAATCGATCAGCGTCTTGGTATTCTCGACGAACACCATCCGCCCGGCTTTGTCAGTCGTGATCGTATCGGGATTCGTCTTCGCCAAATCGGGCGGCGGTTTCAAATAAACGACGTTGCCGGCCAGACCGTTAACGCCGGGTGGCGCTCCCGTCGCGAGTGCGGCGCCGTTGACCATCGTAAGCGTCGGGAACAACGAATGATGACGATCGAAGCGCACGCCGTCGTGCATCATGCGGAACAGATTGGGCGTGTCGCGCTGCGTGACGAGGTCGGGGCGCAGCCCGTCCCACACCATCATTATTACGATGCGTCCGCGCCCGTGATGGTCCGCTGCACGCACCGGCGCTGACACGAAAACACACAGAGCCGAGATCAGCGCCAGGGTGAGTCTGCTGAGGAAATTCATTCGACGCTGATCAAAACTATCTGAGACTGGGCGGGTCGATCGCAGAGTGGTTGCGGCGACTCGATCGCGTGATGAGTTTCGCGCGCTCGCGCACCGCCACAGCAAGAGCATCAGGAGCTATTTCGCCAATTTCGCGACGGCGCGTTCGATCCGATCGAAGGCCTCGTTCAGATTCTCGATCGAGGTCGCATACGAAATTCGCACGTGCTCAGGCGCGCCAAAATCGTTGCCGCCGACTGTCGATACGTGCGCCTCGTCGAGCAGATACGCGGCGAGCGAATCGCCATCGGTAACCTTCGTGCCGTTGTGCGAAGTCCCGAGCAGCCCCGATACGTTGGGGAAAACATAGAACGCGCCTTGCGGGACATTCGGCAAGCGGAACCCCGGGATTCGCCGGATACGCTCGACCACCAGCGCGTTGCGCTTGCGAAACGCGTCGAGCATCGTCTTGAGCTCATCCTGCGGACCAGTCAGCGCCTCGATCGCCGCCACCTGCGTGATCGAATTGGGATTGCCGCTGTTCTGACTCTGCAGACGTCCCGCCGCTGCGATGACTTCCTTGGGTCCCGCCGCGAATCCGATTCGCCATCCCGTCATCGCGTAAGTTTTCGATAGCGAGTTGAACACGATTCCGCGCGGCTTCAGTCGCGGCTCGATATGAAAAAGATGCGCCGTCAGGCCGTCGTACACGATGTGCTCGTAAACGTCGTCGGACATCACCCAGAGGTCGGCATCGACCAGCACCTTGGCGATCGCCGATAGCTGCTCCTCGCCATACACCGCGCCGGTCGGATTCGACGGCGAGTTGAGCATGATTCCGCGCGTGCGCGGTGTGATTGCGCGGCGCAGCGCGTCGGGCTCGAGAATGAAGCCCGACTCTTCGGAGCACGGCAGAAACTTCGGCTCGGCGCCCGCCAGCGAGACCATCGCGGCAAAGCTCACCCACGCCGGCGTCGGGATGATCACTTCGTCGCCCTCGTCGAACAGCGCGGCGATCACGTTGGCCTCGGCCTGCTTGGCGCCCGCGGACGCGATAATTTCGCCGGGTTCGTAATCCAGTTGATTGTCGCGCTTCAGCTTCTGCTTGATCGCATTTTTGAGCGCCAGTGTTCCAGCCACCGGTGTATATTTGGTCTGGCCGGCGTTGAGTGCCTTGCGCGCGGCTTCCTTGATTCGCTCAGGCGTGTCGAAGTCCGGCTCGCCGGCGGCGAGCGAGACCACGTCGATCCCCGCAAGCTTCATCTCGGTTGCGCGCGCGTCGGCTGCCATCGTGGCGGAGGTTTTGATCGCGGCGATTCTGCGGTTCAGCTTCAGCATGTTTTGTTCTCGGACGAAGAATGCGCCTCGCATCGATCGGCGCGATGAAAAAAGATTGTAGCGTTAGCGTCGCGCTGAAAAAACCGTCCGACGTCGAATGCGCGCCGACGCCGACGCTCAACTCAGCTTCAGTTTCGCCCGCAGCCGGTTCATCACGAGTTCGGGCACCAATTCGGGCACCCGTTTGCCGTAGCTCGCGACTTCCTTGATCAGGCGCGACGAGGTGAAGAACAGTCTGGGATCGGAGAACATGAAGACGGTCTCGATATTGGGCGCCATCTTCTTGTTCATCTGGGTCATTTCCATTTCGTAATCGAAGTCGGTCACCGACCGCAGCGATCGAAGCAGCACTTTGGCGCCGATTCTTTCCGCGTAATCGACTGACAAGCCGCTGAATTTGTCCACCCGCGCGCGTGGCTCGAGGTCGTGGATGACTTCGCGAATAATCTCGACGCGCTCGTCAGCCGAGAAGAGCGCCGAGTCTTTGTGCGGATTGTAGGTGACGGCGATTATCACTTCGTCGAACACCGCCGCGCTGCGGCGAATCACGTCGATATGCCCGTTGTGAATCGGATCGAAGCTGCCGGGGTAAACCGCGATCAGCGGATTGCGATCTTTGCCTTTGTTCATATCGCCCAGACCATCATTGCGAGACCATTATTGATTGTTCGGCGCCGTCACCGGCCGCTGATAAAAGGCGATTCGATGATCGCCGATCGTTGTCACCAGGATGCGCTCATGCCCGGGCGGCGCGGGTGGCGCCTCGGGCGCGCGTTTCGATTGTTCCACTACGATCCAGCCGTCCGGAGCGACCAGTTCAAACTGTGAGAGCATTGCCACGACCTCGTTGCTCATGTCGTGTTTGAAAGGCGCATCGACAAAGACCAGGTCGAACGATTCATGCGCGTTGCCGAGTTCCGCGAGCGCGCGCCGCACATCGGTGGTGATCAGCCTGGCGCGATCGGCGATTCCCAACTGCGCAAGATTGCCGCGAATGACGGCGGCGGAGTCGCGCGATGAATCGACGAACGTCACGTGCGCCGCGCCGCGCGAGATCGATTCGATACCGAGCGAGCCGCTGCCGGCGAAGATGTCGAGCACGCGCGCGCCGGCAAAATCCGTCCTGACCGCGAGCCGCGAGAAAATCGATTCGCGCGCCCGTGCCGAAGTCGGCCGCGTTCGCAAACCGCGCGGCGCCTTGAGCCGGCGGCCGTGCGCATTTCCCGCAATTACTCGCATCGCAACCCGAATTTTTCTCGCGTCCTCTTGCCTCGGAGCCGCCGACGATAGATAACCCGTTCTGACGGGACCCGCAAGTTGAGCGTCGAACGCAGCGATTTTCCGATCAACGCTTGCGGCTCTGGCGGATTTGCGGAATTTCGGCTAGCTAACATTGGATTCTTGAACGCATAAATTTTCGCTGTTGAAGGTCCCGTAATACTTCACCATGTCTGCCAATCAGGAACTCAAGTTTTCCGACGCCGCCTTGCGCGAGTACCACGAAATTCTCGGGCATTATCCGACTCGGCAGGCGGCCCTGCTGCCGACGCTCTGGATTGCGCAGCGCGAATTCGGATGGCTCCCCGATGCGGCCCAGGATTATGTCGCCCACCTCATGGAATTGCCGCCGGCCCACGTCCGCGCCGTCGTTTCGTTCTACACGATGTTTCATCGCAAACCCGTCGGGCGCTTTTTGCTCGACGTATGCACCAATCTGTCGTGTCGCCTCCGCGGCGCCGACAAAATTGTGGAATGCATCAGCCGCAAGCTCAACGTAGCTCTGGGCGAGACCACTCCCGACGGCAAATTCACGCTGGCTTCGGTCGAATGCCTTGCCTCGTGCGGGACGGCGCCCATGCTCCAGCTTAACCAGGACGAGTTCCACGAAAATCTGACCGAGGCGAGCACCCTGCAACTCATCGACGAGCTGGCTTCTCGTGACATTTGAAATAATTGCCGGAGCGATCAAGGCCATCCTGATGATCATGATCGGGTTGAACTTGTCTATTTTCTTGCTCTACTTCGAGCGCAAGGGCAGCGCGCTGATTCAGAATCGAATCGGCTCGAATCGCGTCNNTTCACCAAGGAAGATTTCGTGCCCGCCGGCGCCGATAAATTTTTGCATACGCTGGCGCCGTTTCTGGCGTTGTTCCCGGTGATGATCACCTTCGTCGTGATTCCGTTTGGCGACGAGATCACGATCGCCGGCCATCGGATCGATCTGCAGGCCGCCAACCTCAACGCTGCGGCGCTCTATCTGCTCGCGACGATTGGACTCGGCGTGTACGGCGTCGCGCTCGCGGGCTGGTCGTCGAACAATCGATGGTCGCTGCTCGGCGGCATTCGCGCGGCGGCGCAGATGATCTCCTACGAACTCGCGATGGGTCTCGCGATCGTCTCCGTTATCATGACCTTCGGCACGCTCAATTTGCAGGACATCGTGCGCGGGCAGGGCGGTACGTGGTTTGGCTTCCTGCCGCGATGGGGCATTTTCATGCAGCCGCTCGCCTTCATTCTTTTTCTGGTCGCGGGCGTCGCGGAATCAAAGCGCGTGCCCTTCGATTTGCCGGAAAGCGAATCCGAATTGATCCTCGGCTATTTCACCGAATACTCGGGCGGCAAGCAGGCGGTCTTC
The DNA here is from genome assembly GCA_003135855.1 of Deltaproteobacteria bacterium. Taxonomy (GTDB): domain Bacteria; phylum Desulfobacterota; class Binatia; order Binatales; family Binataceae; genus Binatus. Next base: position 29,875 of record PNBD01000130.1, on the reverse strand, counting down.
ATGCTCACCGATCTCGCCGAGCAGGCGCTGGTCGCGATGCTGCTGACCACGTTTTTTCTCGGTGGATGGCAGGTGCCGTGGCTAATGCCCGACGGCTTTCACCTGCCCGGCGGAGCATTCCTCGCGATACCGGCGCTGATCGTTTCGATCCTCGGCGTGCTCGCGTTTCTATTCAAAGTGCTCGCGCTTTGCATCTTTCTCGGCATGGTACGATGGACGCTGCCGCGCTTTCGCTACGATCAGTTGATGAGCTTCGCCTGGACCNNGTTGATGCGGCTCGGCTGGAAGGGCCTGGTGCCGCTCGGATTGCTCAACGTGCTGATGACGGCATTCGTGATCGTCGCATTCGGGAGCGCCCAGTAATGCCGCCGTTCGTCTATATCTTCCTCGGCGCGTTGGCGATCGTGTCGGCGCTCGGCGTCGTCATCCAGCGCAACCCGATCCATTCCTTGTTGTCGTTGATCGGCACGCTGCTGGCGGTCGCGCTGCTGTTCATCGCAGAAGACGCGGTAGTCGTCGGCTTTCTGCAGATCATCGTTTACGCCGGCGCGATCATGGTGCTCTTCCTGTTCGTCATCTGGCTGCTGAACTTGCAGGCCGAATCGGGACCCACCGGTCATCTCGGGTTGAAATTCGTCGGATGGCTCGGCGCGTCGGCGCTCGCGACCGAGCTCGTTTTCCTATTGTCGCCGCCGCATATGCAGGTGCAGTACGCGGGCGCGCCCAAGGGCTACGGCTCGATGGCGAGCCTCGCGCAGAAGCTGTTTTCCGAATATCTGATTGCCTTCGAAGTGACTTCATTCCTGCTGCTGGCGGCGATTGTCGGTGCGGTTGCGCTGGCGCGTCGGATTCCCACGCCTGCCGGCGAAGCGGCGCCCGCGATGGAGCAGCCGCGATGATTCCGCTTACCTACATGATGTCGCTCAGCGCGATTATTTTTTCGATCGGCGTCGCCGGCGTGATCATCCGCCGCAACATCCTCGTGATGTTCATGTCGATCGAGTTGATGCTCAACGCGGTCAATCTCGCCTTCATCTCGCTCGGCAGCCGGCTCGGCTCGATGGACGGGCAGGTGATCGTCTTTTTTGTGATGACGGTCGCGGCGGCGGAAGCGGCGGTCGGCCTCGGCATCATCCTGTCAAGTTTTCGCAATCGCGAAACCGTCCACGCCGACGAAATGACCCTGATGAGATGGTGACCAAATGACTTTGACGAGATGGGAATAGTGACGGCTGAGTTTCCAGCACTGGCGTTGATTCTTCTTTTCCCCGCGCTCGGCGTCGTGTTCAACCTGTTCGCCGGGCCGAGATTGGGCCGCGGCGCGGTCAACCTGGTCGGGCCGGGCGTGATGTTCGCGGCGTTCGCGGTTGCGACCTGGGCATTTTTCACGTTGTCCGCGATGCCTGCCGGAAGCGCGCTCAGCGTGCATCTCTGGCGATGGATCGAGGCGGGCCGCTTACAAACCGATTTCGCGCTCCGGCTCGACGCGCTGTCGGGCGTGATGGTGATGATTGTCACCGGCGTCGGCGCGCTGATTCATCTTTATTCCGTCGGCTACATGGCGCACGACGAAGACTTCGCGCGCTTTTTTACCTACATGAATCTGTTCGCGCTCTCGATGCTCATCCTGGTGCTCGCGAACAACCTGCTGCTGATGTTCGTCGGTTGGGAGGGCGTCGGACTCTGCTCGTACCTGCTGATCGCGTTCTGGTACACCAACCCGCAATACGCCTACAACGGCCGCAAGGCGTTCGTCGTCAATCGAATCGGCGACGCGGGCTTTCTGCTCGGCATCTTCACGATCGTCGCGACCCTCGGCGCGCACGGAATCTGGACGCTCGACTTCGCGACATTGCGCGCTAACGCACCGTTGCTCGGCGGCGCCGCTGCGACTGCGGCCGGCGTGCTGCTGTTCATCGGAGCGACCGGCAAATCGGCGCAGATTCCACTCTACGTATGGCTGCCCGACGCGATGGTCGGTCCGACGCCCGTCAGCGCCCTGATCCACGCGGCCACGATGGTCACGGCGGGCGTGTACATGATCGCGCGCTTAAGTTTTCTGTTCGTGCTGGCGCCCAACGCGCTCGATCTGGTCGCAGCGATCGGTGCCTTCACTGCGCTGTTCGCCGCGACCATCGCGATCGTCCAGCCCGACATCAAGAAAGTCCTCGCCTACTCGACCATCAGCCAGCTCGGCTACATGTTTCTCGGAGTGGGTTCGGGCGCGTTCGCGTCGGGCATCTTTCACGTGATGACGCACGCGTTCTTCAAAGGATTGCTCTTTCTGTGCGCCGGTTCGGTGATTCACGCTCTCGGCGGCGAGCAGGACATGAACAAGATGGGCGGGCTCCGTTCGCGCCTCCCGATCACGTTCTGGACGATGTTCATCGCGACCCTCGCGATAGCCGCGGTGCCGCCTTTCTCCGGTTATTTTTCCAAAGACCTGATTCTCGAGGCTGCCTACACCTCGGGACATTCCCGGCTCTGGATTCTCGGCATCATCACCGCCGGCCTCACCTCCTTCTATATGTTCCGTCTCATCTTCATGACGTTCTTCGGCGAGTCGCGCGTCGACGCCGACAAGGTGCATCACATTCACGAGTCGCCGCCCACGATGACGATTCCGCTGATCGTGCTCGCCATCCTCGCGACCGTCGGCGGATGGGTCGGGCTGCCCGATGGATTGCTGTGGGGCAACGTGTTCGCGCGATTTCTGGCGCCCGTCGTCGGCACCTTCAAGCCGGCGCTCGAGGCCAGCCCGGCTTATCTATCGATGGTCGCGAGCATCGCGTCGTCGATCGGAATTCTGCTGGCGTACGTGTTCTATCTGCGCTTGCCGGGAATCCCGATGATCCTGGCGTGGCGGCTCAAGGATGCCTACAACCTGCTGCTCAACAAGTTCTACATCGACGAGCTGTATGATCTCGTCGTGACGCGCCCGCTCTTCTGGGCTTCGCAAAATATTCTGAACCGCGGCGTCGACACTTACGCGATCGATGGCGCGGCGACCGGCGCGGCGCTGACGGTCGAGGCGTCTGGAGAAATCGCGCGCCGTGCCGAGACCGGCAACGTCCAGCACTATGCATTCATTTATTTGCTCGGCGCGCTCGGAATCGTCGGCTATTACCTCTACCTGGTGGGGCGCTGATGGGTGGTGGATTGCTGACCGCGCTGATTTTTCTGCCGCTGCTCGGCGCGCTGTTCATTTTGATGCAGAGCGAAGAGCGCGCGATTTGGAATTCGGCGTTTATCTTCTCGCTGATCCCGCTCGCCTTGAGCTTCTATTTGTTGATCGCGTTCGATCCTCATCGCGCCGATTACCAGTTCGTCGAGCAATATCCGTGGATTCCCGCGTTCGGCATCTCGTACCATCTTGGCGTCGATGGCATCAGCCTGTTCCTCGTTCTGCTGACGACAATTCTGATCTCGCTGTCGCTTCTCTACTCCGGCGGCGGCGACATCGAAGAGCGCGCGCGCGAGTTCTGCTTCTTCATCCTCGTGCTCGAGACCGGATTGCTCGGCACTCTGCTCGCGGTCGATCTCTTCCTCTTTTATATGTTTTGGGAAGTGATGCTGATCCCGATGTACTTCCTGATCGGCATCTGGGGTCACGGCGAACGGATTTACGCGGCGATCAAATTCGTGCTGTTCACGATGGTCGGCTCGTTGCTCATGCTCGTCGCGATCCTGTATCTGGTCTTCGCCGCGCGCGAACATTTCGGGCGGCTCAGCTTCGACTTGCCGCTGCTTTATGAAGTGCCGCTCACTGTCACCGAGGCGCGATGGCTGTTTGCCGCGTTTGCGCTCGCCTTCGCGATCAAAGTTCCGATGTGGCCGGTGCATACCTGGTTGCCCGACGCGCATACCAACGCACCCACCGCCGGTTCCGTGATCCTGGCGGGCGTGATGCTCAAAATGGGCACCTACGGATTTCTCCGCTTCGCGATTCCGTTGTTCCCCGACGTCGCAATTGAAGCGATTCCGCTGTTCATGACGCTGGCCGTGATTGGGATCATCTACGGCGCGTTGGTCGCCATGATGCAGCCCGATCTCAAACGGCTGATCGCATACTCGTCGGTCAGCCACCTCGGGTTCGTGATGCTCGGAATCTTCGCGCTCAACCCCCAAGGCATCGAGGGCGCGATCTATCAGATGCTCAACCATGGCATCTCCACCGGCGGATTGTTCCTGCTGGTCGGGATGCTCTACATGCGGCGTCACACGCGCGAGATTTCTGAATTCGGCGGCCTGTGGCATCGCGTGCCGGTTTACGCCGCAATTTTTATGCTCGTGATGCTCTCGTCGATCGGGCTCCCCGGCCTCAACGGATTCGTCGGCGAGTTTTTGATCATGCTCGGCGGCTTTCTACGGCTCCGGCTCGCGGTTGTGATCGCCGTCGTCGGCGTAATCCTCGAGGCGCTCTACATGCTGTGGACTTATGAGCGAGTGATGTTCGGGCCGATCGTCAACGCAATCAACGAAAAGTTGGCCGACCTCACCACTCGCGAAATCGCCGTGATGGTCCCCGTCATCGCGCTCATGTTCTTCATGGGCCTTTATCCGCGCCCGCTAATCAGCCGGATGGAACCGTCGGTAAACCTGATGCTGGCGCGGGTCCATATCGCGCAGGCGCGACTCGATCAAAAGAGCGATCGGCGTCGGCTCGCGACCGCCGATCGTCACGTCCCGATGACTGACCACGTCTCGCAAATCGCGGCGGCCGCACGATGACTCCATTTAACGTCACCGCTATCAACATCGTTTGGCTGCCGATCCTGCCGATGATCGTAATCGCGATTGCCGCGATGGTCGTCTTGCTGGCCGGCGTTCGGATCAACGAAGAGGACAGCGAAGGGCTCGGTTGGTTGACGCTGGCCGCGCTGTTCGTCGCCTTCATTCTGACGCTCGGAATCGTCGGCCAGAGCGGCGTTGCGTTCGCCGGCGCGATTTCGATCGACAGCTTCGCCGCGTATTTCGAACTGGCGATTCTGATCGCCGCTATGTTCACGGTTCTGATGTCGCTGGATTACGCCGGCGAGCATCACATTCCCGGCGCCGAATATTATTCGCTGCTGCTGTTTTCCGTCCTCGGCATGATGCTGATGGCGACCGCCGGCGACCTTATCATCATCTTCCTCGGCCTCGAGACCATGTCGCTGTCGGTTTACGTGCTGGCGGGAATCGCGCGGCGCGATCCGAAATCGAACGAAGCCGCGATCAAATATTTTTTGCTCGGCGCGTTCTCGACCGGCTTCCTGCTCTATGGAATCGCGCTGGTGTATGGCGCAACCGGCACCATCAAGCTCGGCCCGATTCACACTGTCCTCGCCTCGGGCGCGATGGGTTCGAATCGAATGCTGCTGCTCGGCATCGGCATGCTGCTGATCGGGTTCGCCTTCAAAGTCGCGGCGGTGCCATTCCACATGTGGACGCCCGACGTTTACGAAGGCGCGCCGACGCCGATAACCGCCTTCATGGCGGTCGGGGTGAAACTCGCGGCGTTCGCCGGCTTTCTGCGCGTGTTCCTGGTCGATCTGACGCCGATGACAGGCGAGTGGTCGTCGGTGCTGTGGGTGGTTGCCGCGCTAACGATGACCGGCGGCAACCTGATGGCAATCGCGCAAACCAACATCAAGCGGATGCTCGCGTACTCGTCGATCGCGCACGCGGGCTACTTGCTGGTGGGAATGACGGCAGGGGCGGGCGCGGGCGGCGCCATCCTTTATTATTTGGTCGCGTATGCGTTCACCAATCTGGGCGCGTTTGCCGTCGTGATCGCGCTCGAGCGGCTCGGCGTGCCCAGCAACAAGATCAGCGACTATCGCGGTCTCGGTACTCGACATCCGCTGCTCGCCGGTGCGATGGCGGTGTTCCTGCTCTCGCTGACTGGCGTGCCGCCGATGGCCGGTTTCGTCGGAAAATTTTATTTATTCTACGCCGCGCTTCACCAGGGCTACGTCGGGCTGGTGATTATCGCGGTGCTGAACAGCGTGATCTCGACCTATTACTATTTCTCGGTGCTGGTCGCGATGTACATGCAGGAGGGCGGCGTCGAGGTATCGCGCCTGAGCGCTCGGCCGGCGCTGGTCGCCGCGATCGGGCTTGCCGCAATCGCCACAGTCGTGATCGGCGCGTACCCGCAGCCGTACATCGGGATCGCGTCGAACGCATTTCATTCCGCCAGCGGCGCCGAAGGAATCCACGCCGCATCGCTCGAACCGTAACCAACTATCGCGCATCGCTGGAACCGTAACCGAGTACCGCGCGGACAGCTTATTTTTTGCGGGAAGATTTCTTCGCCGCGGGCTTCTTCGCGATTACGATTGGCTTCTTCGCTGTCTTTGCTTTCGCCTTCGGCGATCGAACCAGTTTCGGCTTCGCGTCCGCGGCATCAATCGCAGGCGCTCGATCGGATCCGCTCTTTGCTCCTGCTCCCGCATATGCGTCCGCTTCGATCTCGATCAGCATGTCTGGATTGACCAGCCGTCGGACTTCGACCATCGAGCACGCAGGCGGAAAATCGCTGAAGAATTCCTTGTGCGCTCGCGCCGCTTCCGCAAATCGCGCGATGTCCGTGACGAACATCCGAGTGCGAATGACGTGCCCGAGCGAAAGGCCCGCGCGCTCGAGCGCGGTGCGAATGTTGATAAGCGCCTGGCGCGCCTGCACGTACATCTGACCCGCGCCGACGATAATCCCGCGTTCGTCGGTCGCAGTGGTGCCCGAGACCGCGACGATATCGCCCGCGCGCACCAGGCGCGAGTAGCCCGCCACCGGTTCCCACGGCGTGTTGCTGGAAATTCGCGTGATCGCGCTCATCGTCGCCTCCCTTGCTAAAGCCGGCGCGATACTGATCGCGCGCTAGTTATCGCCGGCTGGAAACGCCTCTTCGAGTTCGCGCGCTATCGATCGCATCGGCGGCCCCACTGGCCGGCGCGTGGGCATCAGCCATTTGAAAAACCGCGCAATCCCGCCGGAGACCACGGGAGCCCGCTCGCAGCGTCTCACCATGTCGAGTTCATGTTCAATGATTCGATGATCGTTCCGTGCGACTGGCCCTGCGCCAGCCGATAATCTGCGCCGCACTTCCACCGCTCCCTCCACCTCGCACGCCGCCCTGGGGCGCCAAAACTTGAAGATCGCAAAACTTGAATATGGAATGATACAGATGATCACGGAATAGTCAAAATTATTTCCAGCAAAATGCTGCAAGCTATCCGCGCCTTCTTCACGATGCGTGCAAAGCGAGCCTTGAAGTTGCTGAGCGCCTATCGTATTCTTGGCGCGTTTCGAGTTCTTGCGCGCCACGTGTGCACCGATAATCAAGGAGGAAGCGATGCGCAAAGTCCTGCTTCTAGTACTAGTTTCGATGTTCTTCGCAGCCGCTGCTTGCAGCAAGTCTGAGGAGACGGCCGCACCTGCGGCTCCTGATGCAGCAGCCTCGACTGAGGCGAGCCCCGCGGCACCGGCCCCTGCGCCCAGCCCGGCACCGTAAATTCACGTTCTCAAAGCGGGTTCCCGCGCGCCGTCCAGAGCCGTCGGCGCGCGGGACACTCGCTGCGGCTTGCGTGAACACGCACCCGGCTCAGGTTGGGTACTGCATTGAACCGGCGACGCCGCCGGTTTCGATGCTGCCTGCGCGCTAGTTTGCGCCCTCAATTCTTCGAGCCGGAATCTCGATCGGTAACAGGCTGACCTTCCTCAGTCGCGCTGTGCGGCAGTGTCGATTCCGTCTCTTCCTTCGATTGTTCGACGTCTTGCTTATCTCCGCGAATGATCTCGACCGCGCGATGCGCTGATTCCCCGGCGAGCTTTCCGAGTTCCTCGGTCCGTCGCCGCAACTCGGCACCGCTGTTCGCCAATTCGGCCCTCACCTGCGCGATTTTCGCGAGCACTTCCATGCGCGCCCGCTCGCGCTTGCCCGCATTGCCGAGCGCCGACTTCAGTCCCGATGCCAGCTTGCGTCCCTCGCTCCGAAGCTTCTTCACCTGCGAGCTCAATTGCGCACCCGCCTTCTGCGCTTCACTCTTGAGTCGCTGCTCGATCTTGCCGGCTTTCACCTCGCGCTCGAGCTTCTTTTTCAAGTCGTTGATCGTCTTCCGAAGTTGATCCAATCGAGTTCGCTTTGCGGGATTGGCGGCCTTCCTTTTCGATCTCGTCTTCGATCTCGTGACCTTGGTTTTCTTTGCCGGCATCGACGTATCTCCTAGCGGCGCGTGTCGAGTTGCTACTTCCAGATAATTCTCGTTCGCCGATTAGATCAACGCGTGCGAAATCGCGCCCTCGCGCGCGCCGAATGCTACCATCGTTCGCCATGGCAAGCGCCGCGCCCAAGACTATCGCACCCGCCGAGCGGCTGAAGCCGGGCCTTTCGCTGTTCGATTCGGTGACGCTCGTCGCCGGCTCGATGATCGGTTCAGGCATCTTCATCGTCTCCGCGGATATCACTCGCCAGGTCGGCACGCCGGCCGCGCTGCTGCTGGTATGGCTGGTGGCCGGCCTGATGACGATCGCCGGTGCGCTGGCCTACGGCGAACTCGCCGCCATGATGCCCGAAGCAGGCGGACAGTACGTTTACCTGCGCGAGGCATACGGCGGGATGTGGGCCTTCATGTTCGGCTGGACGCTGCTGCTGGTCATACAGACCGGCACTATCGCGGCCGTCGCGGTGGCCTTCGCGAGATTCGCCGGCGTGATTTGGCCGGTGTTCGGATCGAATTTGTGGATCGGTCGCGGCGGCGCCGGATTGTCCGGCGAACGCGCGGGCGCAATCGCGGTGATCGCGATACTGACGGCCGCGAATCTGCGCGGACTCGATCTCGGCAAGTGGCTGCAGAACTCTTTCACCAGCGCGAAAATTTTGTCGTTGTTGCTGATCATCGTGCTCGGATGCCTGATCGCGCCGAACGCCGATGCGATCCGCGCCAATTTTGGCAGCGCCCTCGCATTCCCCGGCCACGGCGGATTTTCGCTCGCGTCCGCCGGAGTGTTCGGCGCCGCGATGGTCGGTGCGCTGTTTTCCGCCGACGCATGGGCCAGCGTTACTTTCGCCGCCGCCGAAATCAAAAATCCGAAGCGCGACTTGCCCCTGGCGCTCGCGATCGGCACCGGNNTTGTGAACTTCCCGCCTCGGGAACCGCCGGCGCCGCCACCGTTTTCGCTCGCGGCATCTCGCACGCGACCAGCGATCGCGTCGCCGCCGCCGCGATGCAGATAGTCTGGGGCAACCCCGGCGCGACGCTCACCGCCATCCTCGTGATGATCTCCGGCTTCGGCTGCGCCAATGGGCTCATCCTGACCGGCGCGCGCGTGATCTATGCGATGGCGCACGACGGCGTTTTCTTTGCCGCCGCGGGCCGTCTCAACCGCAACCGCGTTCCCGCGATCGCGCTCATCATTCAGGGCATCTGGNNCGCGGTGCTGACGCTCACCGGCACCTACTCAGAGTTGCTCGATTACGTGATCTTCGCGCAGTTGATGTTCTACATCCTGACCGTGTCTGCCGTTTTCGTTTTGCGGCGGCGGCTGCCCGATGCGCCGCGGCCCTACCGCGCGTGGGGATATCCGATCGTGCCCGCGCTGTACGTGATCTGCGCGGCCGCGCTGATGATCGATTTGCTGGTGCTGAAGCCGCGCTTCACCTGGCCGGGATTGTTGATCGCGCTCAGCGGCGTGCCGATTTATTACTTCACGACGCGCCGCCGCGCTTAGCCGGTGTCGCGCGCTCGCGACTCACCGAGGCGTCGGGAACATCGCGGGCGTCGGGTTCGCGCTGGGCGAGCTTCTTGACGGGCAATCGGACGACTTCAACGCGCCGCTTTGGAATTCGCGCGCGAGCCTGGTCAGGATGTACCTGCTCCGTTCGGGCGGCCGGTTGCCCGGCAGCTTGAAGAGGTCATCGGCGTGTCGCGCCACCTCGACTGCTTCGTTGTCGTTTTGCGGAACCCCGTAAATCCCGACCGTCGGGCAGATCGATGCGAGTCCATCGGCGCGTTCTGTTGCGGTTAACGGGCTCTGCGAAGGCTCGGGACTTGCCACCGTGCGCGGCCCGAAGCTCGATCCGATTCTCCCTGCCGCCAAGCGTAGCAACGTACCGAAGAGCAACAACACAAACAGGATCGCGGCTGCGCGCCCGGCCTTTTGTCGACCAGTGAGTTCGTTCCACGCGATCCATTCGATTGCGCCCTTGGCCATGCCTGCGCGCGCCGGCCGGATCGCAGGCGCACGCTTTACCGGCTTCGACGCGGCGAGTGGCGCGAGTTCAATTTTGTGAACCGGCAATGGCGCTCCAGCCTCACCCGACGCCCTGGATGAAATTGGTGCCGCGCAATAACCACAAACGACCGTGCCCTCGGGATTGTCTTTTCCGCACTGCCTGCAAGCAGGCATCAGGTCACCTTCGCCTCTTCCACAACTTCAAACCTACCACCATCCCGCACGATCATTTCATCTTTGAAGCCTTTTGATTCGCCGGCCGCGCCAGCGATTTCTGCAGGAACGCGTTCGCGGTCGGAGTCGCCGACGTATCGAGCTGGACCAGATGCGCGAGACTCAGCACCGACGCGACATTGAGATCCGCAATCGTAAATTGATTGCCCACCAGATGCTCGCGGCCCTGCAGGTAGTCGTCGAGCACCTTGAACGGCGCCTTGAGTGCCGCCTCGGCGTTGGCCGCCGCTTTCTCATCGCGCTGATCGGGCGGCGCAAACATTCGCTTCATCATAATTGCAACCAGATGTGGCTCGGCCTCGGTCATCGCCCAGAAACTCCACTGATTGGTGCGCCCGCGAGCCTCGACGGTCGCCGGCCAGAAGCCATCCTTGCCGTACTTTTCCGTGAGGTAGAGATTTATCGCCATCGATTCCCACAGAATCGTGCCGTTGTCGTCGAGCACTGGCACGTGTCCGTTGGGATTCATCTTCAGATGTTCGGGCTTGCGCGTTGCGCCGTCGAAACCGGTGGGAACGTGCTCGTATTTCACGCCCAGTTCTTCCAGCGCCCACAGGCATCGCCCCGAACGCGACATCGAAGTTCCATATAGTTTGATCATCGCAACTGCCTCCAGTTTTCTTAGGCCGATCCGAGCAGCAGAAAATCTTGGCCGTTTTTCCCGCAGCAGAAGTCCTGCCGTATTTCCCCGTTGGACCCGAGCATTTTTTTAGCACGAGCGCGCGTCACTTGCATCGCGATCCCATGCGTCGCTCGCCGCCCCTTCCGTCATGAGCGCGGTCCGCCCTCCTTTACCTCGCCCGCTTTTTTGGGCAATTATGCCGAAGTTGACGGGAGAGGGGAATGGGCATAAATTCTAAGGGTGACAGGCCGGAAGGTTCAGGGCGTCCGAATCCAATCGGGGTGCAATCTGAGCAGTTTATCAAACCAAAGCAGTATCTCTTCGACTCTCTCGATGATTTTGAAAAGGCACGGCATGAGCTCGTAATCTTCGGTATCGCTGATAATTCCGCGCTCGAACAGTATTGCCGTGACGAGATTAATTTCCACATCCACATTTGGCTGATTCGGGCCGGGATATTCGAGAAGTACTGCGTCCGGTTTAATTGTGCCGATGGCGTTGTAGGGCACGGTTGCGGGGATCGGCGCATTGACGACGAACTTCGAGGGATTGGTCACGGTTTCAATAACGGTGACGAGCTTGTGTTTGTCTCTCGCGTCCAATTCCTGAAGCAGCCACAAAGCGTTTCGTTTTGGGTTCGATCCATTGTACGGCTGAAGTTTGCCGATTTCTGCGAGAGCGTCCGTGTGAATCAATTTGAGTCGCCACGCGGCATCTTTAAATTTGTCGGGCGCGATATGGATGGGAAACTGCGTCTTGATATCAGCAAGGTCGCTGCCAGCGAGCCGCCAGGCGAGATAATCCAAGGCGCTTCTCGCGTTGTGAACAACATCACCCAAGATAAGTCCCCAGGATTCACCGGGAACATCGCGGAACTTCTTGAACCGGAACAGATTCTTCGACTCTTCAGAGTCGTATTCGTGGACGACCGCGTTGGGGTTTGTGTCGAAGAACACGCGCATCGCTGTGTTCAGCGCATAGAGGTGTTCTTTGGCGCGGCGATACTTTAACCATGATTGATCCAGCAAAGGCAATGTTGTTCCGAAAACGGCCATCCGCCCCTCTCACTATCGCTATAACGATGCGTCTACGCTCAACTACCAGACACCGCCGTCCCGAAAATGTCTGGATTGTTCCGATTATTGAATCGGAACGTGAACTCCGCCAAGTACAACGGCAAGTACTTCTTGCTCACATTGTGATAGGTGCCGATGATTCCGCGCTTCAAGAGCGACCAGAACGATTCGATATTATTGGTGTGAACGATACCGCGAACGTACTCGCCTTGGCCGTGGCGGATAGTTTGGTGCGGCAGGCTCTGCCAGCGATCCAGATACTGATAGCCCGCATGCTCATCGGTCGCGACGAGTTCAACTTTGCGGCTCACAGTTTGCGCGACGAAGCGATGGAGCGTCGGCATATCGGCCCGCTCGATCATCTGGCAGACCACGTTACCTTTGCGCGAGATCGCGCCGACGATGGGAGTCTTATCCCATCCACCCTTCATGTGTTTCTTTTTATCCCAGTGGCGATTCTTATCCTTTCCGCCGATGTAGGTTTCGTCCACTTCTACGATTCCCATCAATTGCCGGAATTCAGGATCATTCATTGCGGCGCGCAAGCGATGGCACATATAGAAGGCCGTCTTGTAGGAACCAGATTCGATTGTCCGATGAATTTGCAAGGCGCTGATTCCCTTCTTGCTAGTGACCATCAAGAACAGAACCCAGAACCAAGTGCGGAGCGGATACTTAGTATTCTCGAAAATAGTTCCCGCGATAAGAGAGAAGCGATAGGCGTGCCCTTTAGCGCATTCGGCATTCCAGCACTCCCATTTCCACGGCAGCGCGATTTTGTAGACCGTCTCGCTCTTATGGCAACGCGGACACGTGACGCCATTCGGCCAGCGACGCGAGAACAGATAGTTCTTGCAAGCTTCCTCATCGGGGAACATCCGCTCGAATTTGGGCAAGGTCATTTGGAGCGTGAACTTGGGCTGATACTTTTTGCCGTTGTCGTTCATGGTGAAACGAAAATAGCGCAAATGCGCGTTCCCGTCAAGTGCGGGATAATCGCCCTTTTTTGCGGGAGAGGTCGGCGGCGGCGAGGCATCGAGCCGATGTCGGGTGAGGGTGCAGCCTGTCGCCCGACACATCGTCGGCCCCTCCCGTTCCCTTCCGTTTAATTACGCGTCCGGCAATGTAACACTGGATCAGATGTCGCCCATCCGGAACAGCTTTGCGATCGCGATAGCAATAGCGCTCTGCGTTTTCACCGCAGCCACCGCGACGGCCCAGGAAGGCACGTTGCCGCTTCCTGATTCGTCCTACACTGGCGGTCCAGCTACTTTCGCGTCGCCGACCGATCTGCCGATGCCCCCGCCCGACGACATGACCAACCCCAACGTCGTGACGATCCCGATTCCCGGCGGTGGAGAAATCATCGTCGATGGTCCCGATGCGCCCAACGACAAGCCGCTCCCGACGTTGCCGGGCTCGCAATGGGGCAACGAAACGCAGAATCCCTTTTTTCACGGCGCCGGTCCGATGGGACCATGAGCCAAAGGGTTCTGACGTCCGGGTAAAGACGCGCCGGGATTAAATTGCAGGCGTCTTGAGCCGGCCACTGGCATCGCGCTGATACCGGCTCGCCGCGATTCGCTTGTACTGCCGATCAGCCAGCCATGCGTAGGGCGGGACGTACCACAGATATGCGAGCAAGCCCTTGAGGCCGTTTTGGCGGCGCAGGATTTCGTTGATCGCACGCGCGCCGCGAAATACCCGCCCGCGATCGTCCACCGCGTGCAGTTCCTCGATCAGATTCTCGAGTTTCAGATCCGGAAATCTGGCGCGCGCTTTTGGATCGTTCAGATCGAGCGGCTCGATCAATCCGGAATTGTCGAATTTCTCGATTCCCTCGGTGCCCGCGCGGCACATCTCGCACGAACCGTCGAACAGAATCGCGAGCTTGCCCCGCGACAGTTTGCCAGCCGACGTTTCTGCCGCCGCACTCATGGTCTACCGCTGCGACAGCCGCGGATTCGCGCCGCTGCGCCGTTGCTTCAGATTCTCGGTGTAGATGCGCCATTCGTAGCCGTCGAGCAGCGACACCCATCCGGCCTCGACCGTATTCGCCGACTTGGCGAGCGTCGTCCATTGCAGTTGGCCGTCGGTGAACTTCTTGACCGACACTACATCGGCCTCGGTCGATGCGCCCGTCGCGTGCGTGTAGGTCTCAGCGACGATCACCGAATCGAGATACGGAAAATATTTGAGCAGCGCTTTGCGCAACGCAACGTCGAGCGCGTGGACCACGCCGACGCCCGACGCCGCCTCGGTTTCCTCGACGTTGCCGATGCGGATCACGATCGTCGCATCGACCGTCATCTTGCCTTCCTGCACGTCGTCGATCACGCGCCGCCGCACGATTTCGAACGGTGCCACGTAGTCGCGTGAAGCGCGTAGCAATGCGAGCTCGCGCGAAGCCTGGGGCGGCTCCGCCTCGTAAAAATCAGCCTGACGTTCTGCACTCATCGATCATCACCCGGTTGATTATCGTAAGCGCACATTCGTGTTTCAAGGTTGAAACAGTTTGCATTGTGAGGTGACTCGTGACCCTACGACGGCGCGCGCAAGGGCTTTCATTTTGTGGCAAGCTACCAAGCCAGTATTTTCATAAGATGATCGTGCAGATCGCCATATTCTTTTTGGCTCGCCGCGCCCACCGTACATCGCGCAGCGTCAACCTGTGGATAGTCGTCGCAGCCACCACTGTCATTTGCGCAATTTCTGTCGTCGCGCCTACGCTTGCTCGCGCCGCTCAAATCAAAGTCCCGCTGACCATCGACTACCTGAGCTTGCGGGAGGCCCTCAAACACGAGCTCTACACCGCGCCCGGCGGCCGCGCGCCGCTGTGGAACGGCGCCGACCAATGCCAGTTTCTGTTCGCTGAAAATCCCAACTTCACCCGCGCCGGCAAAGAAGTAAGACTCGAGACCGCGACCAGCCTCGGGATGGGAGTCAGCTTCGCTGGCCGATGCGTCAGTCCGATCGCCTGGAACGGAATCGTCGAAGCGCTCGCCACGCCTTATATCGCCGCCGGCTTCAAACTCAAATTTCATTTCGCGGATCTCAATCTGTACGACCCGCAGCACGAAAAAACGATGGTCGTCAGCAAGGGCTTCGATCTGATCAAGCAATATCTGATTCCACGCCTGGAATTGTTCTCATATGATCTCAATCCCGCCATTCAGCAACTCGAATCGATGGCCGAAGATGCGGCGACGCCCGCAGTCGTCGCGCGTGTCCACACCGCGATGGCGTCCCTCACCGCCGATCCGCAAATCACGGCACTCGATGACGGCGTCCGCGTGACGCTGCTGATCGACGTTCCCGATTTCGCGACTCCCACACCGGCCGCGGGCGTAGCGCCGACGCCGGCGCCGCTCACGCCTGCCGAGCTCGCGGCCTTTCAAACCCTGCTCGATCAATGGGACGCGTTTCTGGTGTTCGCGATCAAACAACTCGGCACTACCGTCGGCGACCAGCAGTTTCGCGACGAACTTTTGAAAATCCTGCTCGATAGCCGCTATCGCCTGGTGCAGGCGCTGCGAAATCCCGCTGAGAATGCAGGGACCGATCCGGTGCGCGAAATCTTCCTCGACGAATGGCGCCAACTGCACGACAGCGTCAAAGCCGCCGCCGCGCGCGGGATGCTCGGGGCGCGCGCCCTCCAGTTCCTTTCCTTCATCTCGGCCGGCGACGCGCTGTTCGCACTCGATCAGGCCGCGCCCGCGCTCGGGATGCGCATATCGGCCGCGGATCTTCGCAAGCTCGCCCACCTGATGGCGCCGCAGGCGGCCGGCGATCCGCTCCATTTCAATTTCAACGAAGATCCTGATCTGAAAAAACTGTTCGACGTTTCCGAACCGATGACGAGTACCGGGCCGCTCGACACTTCCGAGGAAATAGTCGCGACTCCTGCCGCGTCACCATCGACAATTGCCACTCCAGCGCAAACATCCACGCCGGCCTCGAGCGCTGCGCCCGGCGCGACTCCGACGCTGGCGCCAACTCCGATCTCGATGCTGCCGTCGTGGTTCTCGATTCTCTCGCCGCGCGCGGCCTTCGCCGCAGAACAAGGGTTGCTCCCGCGCCTCGAGAACGTCGCGCGAAAACTGCGGCGCGTCGTCGCCAACGAAGAAAATCAGGAGCGCTATCGCGACGACATGAGCGAGCTGCTGCAACTCAGCGCCGCTCAGCAAATCGCCGAAGGCGGCATCGATCGCCGCTTCCTCGCGATGTATCCGCTACTGGTCAAAAGCGCGGCGTGGCAGGAGAGCTGCTGGCGTCAATTCGTGGTCGCCAACTCGCGTATCCGATGGCTCGAATCAGCAACCGGCGACATCGGCTTGATGCAAGTCAACAAACACGTCTGGCGCGGCTTCTACAGCATCGATCGGCTCAAATGGGACGTGCTCTACAACGCCGGCGCTGGCAGCGAGATCCTGACCCGCATGATGATGTACGCGCTCGCGCATCACTCCAGCGATCCCGTCCCGGTGGCTGACCATCTCGCGCGCTCGGCGTACGCCGCGTACAACGGCGGACCCAACGCGTACAATCGATGGCGTCAAAGCGAGACCGCGCCGCTCCGCCGAATCGACGACGCGTTCTGGGATAAGTTCCGCGCGGTCAAGCGCGGCGAGACGATCGATATTCTCGGCTGCGCCTCCCGCTGGGGCGCCTGATTTTCTTCTTTCCTTCTAACAGCGCGTATCTGCATTTCTCTTTTTATCTAGGGCGCAGCCCGCATCGTATCGAGATTTTCCACTTTCGTTTCTAACAGCGCGTAGCGCGCATCTTATACTCCGCGGCGCGAAGTCCTCTTCGCGCCGCGGCAGGAAGCCCGAAACCCGTGAGGGGTTTCGGAAATTCCCTCCGCTGTTTCTTTCTTCCTGTCGCGCTCGCGAGCGCGACCCTACCCGCGCGAGATCCACTGACCCGCCATCACGCGATCGCCGCACCATTTTCCGTCCGCGACGACGGCCGTTCCATTCACCATCACGTGCTCGATTCCCACCGGATTCGTCGTCGGTGTCGTCGCGTCCGCGGTGCACGCGATCGTCTCCGGATTGAATAGCACCAGGTCAGCGCCATAACCGGGCCGCACGAATCCACGACCACCGAGCCGCATCCTCTGCGCAGCCATGCCGGTGGCTTTGTGGATCGCATCTTCGAGCGTGAGCAGTTTCAACTCGCGCACGTAATGCCCCAAAATTCGCGGGTAGGTGCCGAAGCTCGCGGGATTATGATGCCCGTGCGAGGTCAGGATCGTGTCCATCTCGAACATGTTCAGCGGATGGCTCATCGCGGCTTGCAGCGCATGCTCGTCGGCATCGTCGCCGCTGTACAGATGAATCAGCACGCGCCCGCGCGTTTCGCTTTCGCGCGCGATCGTCAGGTACGCCTCGATCGGATCGACCTTCAGCTCCTCGGCGATCTGCCCAAAAAATTTGCCTTCGAGATATTTGAGCTCCGGCTTCACCGCCCACATCAACTGGATCGATTCCGCGATGAACGCGCCGAGCGGACGAAACCCCTCCTTCAACTTCGCCCACCCATCTTTGCTGTCGAGCAGTCCTTCGAGTCCGGTCTGCGACCACGCCGGGAAAATAATTCGAATCGTCGTATTGCCGCAGGTGTACGGGAACGTATCGAACGCGATATCCACGCCGTCGTTGCGATGCCGCTCGATTTCGGCGAGCGTTTCGTCCACCGTCTCCCACGTTCGCCGTCCCACGAAAATCAGATGCGATACCTGGAGCGGGACCCCCGCCTCGCGCGCGACGTTCGCCATCTCGCGCACCGCCAGGATGTTGTGTGGCACGCGGCTGTCGAAGAACAGCGAGCGAACCGAATACGCTCGCAGATGAGACGTCAGCACGCCGTTCGCTGCCGCCGCGACGCGCGCGAGACTCGCGAGCTCGGCCGGCTTCGCGATCATGCCGGGAAAATAGCCGAGTCCCGTCGAGAGCCCGACCGCGCCATCCGCCATCGCACGCTCGACCATCGCCTGCATCTCGCGCAACTGGTCGGGCGACGGCTCGCCCGCATCAGCCCCCATCACGCTGAGCCGGATGCTGCCGTGACCCGCAAGATGCGCGACGTTGAGCGCCAGTCCTTGACTGCGAAGCGTGTTGGCAAAGCCGGCGACGTCATCCCAGCTCCAATCGAATTTACGTTCGGCGCACAGGCGTCCCGATTCATCGAGCATCCGCTGGCGCTCGCGTTTCACCGGCGCCGTCGAGAATCCGCAATTGCCGCCGACGAAGGTCGTGACCCCCTGCATCAGAAACGGTTTGAGAATCTCGCCATGATCGGGCGTCGGCACCACCCAATCCGAATGCGAATGAAGATCGATAAAGCCGGGCGCGATCACCAGCCCGGTCGCGTCGATCTCGCGCGAGGCGGTGACGCTAGACGCGTCCGACGGCGCGACAATCGCCGCAATCTTCTTGTCTTTGAGCGCGACGTCGGCGCGCACGCGCGGCGCGCCGCTGCCATCGACCACCGTGCCGCCCCGAATGATCAGGTCATAATCCATGCTCGCGATTATTCTGTCGGCGCCGTCGCCGCGCAAATCCTCGATGCGCGCTCCGGGTTCCCTCGTTCTTCGCTCACGCGGGTTGAGAACGAAGCCACTCAGCGTTTCAGGTGAAGCATTTCTACTTTAATCTTTTGCTGACAGCGCGAAGCGCGCATCTTTCTTTTTTTCCGCGAATAAGTTTCGCGACCCGAAGTCCGCTTCGGGTCGCGACAGGAAGCTCGAAACCCGTAAGGGGTTTCGAACTCTTATCCCTCTTATCTTCTCCGCGCTTCTTACTTGCTCAACGCGGTGCGCGGCCCCAAGCCTCGATCAATCGCTCGAATGCCGCCCGCAGCTCGGGATCCTTCAGCTCCGGCAACTCGATCGATCTCCGCGTCGCGCGCGGCACTGCGCGCAACGTTGGCCGCTCGCGCCGGCTGAGCCGCCCCTGGATGAACCGTAACTCGCGCACCACGTCGTCGCCCATCTGGTCCGTCACGCGCGCGAGAATCTGCGTCTTCATCAGGTTGAGTTCCTGTATCCACATCGCGCCCGAGACTTTCACCACCGCGGTGTGAAATTTGAGCGAGACGATCTCGGTGCGCCGCGCGATCGCTTCGCCGACAATCTCCGGCCACGCTTTCACCAGCCGCACGATCGCGAAATGCCCTTCGCGGTCGAGCCGATCGAGCAGCGGCTGCATCGCCGCGCCGATTTGCTGGGGAGCTTTGTAACGCTGCATCGACATGGACTTCGCAGCATACCGCCACGCGTTCTGAACACACAATGGCGCTAACTTTTTGTCTGAAAAACGTCTCCCTCTATTGCTCTGGCCCATCCTGCTTGACATTAGTATTACTAATACTATATCGCTCCTAAACTAAGTTTTTTAATCGTGGCGAAGATTTACCAAAAGTTGTCCACAACCTAATATATGGGTTGTGCACAACTTGTCCTACACTACCTGTAGGGGTCGAGGCTTGACATTACACACACCCACTGGGATATAGTCCTCGCTTACGCGCCTCCAGAATTGATCGAGGAGCGGCGAGCGGGGAGAGGGTTTCGAGCGGTCGAAATCCGGACGTAACGCGTCGGTAACTGAGGGGCTGGGGGAGGCGGTAATGGCGGGTGGAGCGACAGAGAAATCATGAACTATGACCGAAGGGAACACGTTCTTCGAACCGTCGACCAAGTGGTCAAGAAGCTGAGCCTCCAAGTCGAGGCATCCCTTGATCGTCAGGTCACCGAGCTCGATCTTCTTCCAAGAGATCTTCGCGCTATAGCCAACTTGCTCGGGCTGAAGGTCAAGAGCGTGGACGAAGATGAACTCGACAGCGGGCGCGCACCGGAAACTTTAGGTGCATTCGACCGAGAGCGAAAAGAGATACTGATCGCGACAGGAAAACTACACACTCGTCAGCGATTTACGCTTGCGCACGAGTTAGGCCATTATCTATTGCACAACCAATTAGTCAGTTTTCGCGAAGACTTTGCCTCGAACGAAACTGGCGACAACCATCTCAAACCTGAGATTGAACAGGAAGCCGATCTCTTCGCGGCGGAACTGGTCATGCCAACTCAGCCTGTAAGGCGAGTCTTCGTCACAAACTTTGATAGTCCGATCGACGGCGCGGCCGCGAGCGACGATATCGCATACTTTCTCAGTCAGCGGCCGCATCGAAAATTTTCAGCCAGTGAAATTGTGCGTTTGGGCCCTCTTGGACGCGCAAAGCTGTTCGCGCGGATCGGAAGCTACGCGGGAGTGCCCTTCAAGCCGATGTGTGAAGTCTTTGATGTGTCAGTTCAGGCCATGGCAAACAGGCTGATCGATCTGGGTCTCGTAAAATGATCATTTTCGAATTGGTTGTTTCATCTGAGATCTGAGAGTGAGAAAAGTGGGATGCAAAGTTACACAATCGAGAGCAGCTTCGGCTGCTGCCAAGGTATGAGAAATCGGCGATCCTTAAAGAATGCGAAGACGGCTGCGGCGAGCGCACTGAGTCAAAAGCCACGGCGGACAAGGCGTCGCGCGGGCCGATAGCTTGAAGAGAGTCCAGCGGGAATCGAGAATTTAATAGAGTCCGCAGCATCGGCTAAAGAGGAGTAACTGCGATGAGTCGTGAACTAGATAATCGTCATCGAGACCGAGACGGCACAATCGATCGAAAACACGGGAACACCCGAGTCGATACTCTTCGCGAGACCTACGGCGAGAACTTCGCTGCTGACATTCGCGGAGACGCTAAGCTAGAAACACTACTAGACCGGGAGAATTGTTCTTCTCTTAGCGAATATCTCCGTCGTCTTCGAGAAAAATGAGCCGAGTACCTGAACGTTTTCGCAATGTGTGGTGTGGCGGGGGNNTGCGGGGGAGGATGTAGTGATGGCTGGCGGAGCAACTGAAAAAAGCAATAGTGAATTGGAACCCAAGTCTAAAAAAAGTGTCGACGGTGGGCATCGTGACGGCGACGGAACAATCAAGGAGAAGCGTGGAGATACTTTGGTCGGCACTCTTCGCAAGGAATATGCTCCTGAATTTGCCTCCAGCTACCGCAGCGACGCTAAGCTAGAAACTTTGCTCGAGCGAGAAGGTCATTCTTCCCCTAATGAATATCCGCGTGTTGGCAACGCGCTCATCACGGATGGCCAGGCCCGACGCGGCGCCTCTCTGGAGCGCTTCTTCACCACCGCCGGCGTCGATCCGTACTCCGAAGTCGAATGGGATTTCCGCAGCGCCATCATCTCCGGCGAGGACGGCCGCATCGTCTTCGAACAAAAAGACGTNNCCCAGGCGCGAGACCAGCGTCCGCCAACTGATCTCCCGCGTGGTCGACACGATCACCGGTTGGGGCGCGAAGCAGAATTATTTCGCGACCACCGAATCGCGTGAAACTTTCCACGCCGAACTGACTCATCTGCTGCTCAACCAGAAGGCCTCGTTCAACAGCCCCGTCTACTTCAACGTCGGCATCGACGAGAAGCCGCAGTGCTCCGCCTGCTTCATCCTCAAGGTCGACGACAGCATGGAATCGATCCTCGGCTGGTACCGCAACGAAGGCATGATCTTCAAAGGCGGCTCCGGCTCGGGCGTGAATCTGAGCGCGCTCCGCTCGTGCCGCGAGAAACTTTCCTCCGGCGGCACCGCGTCGGGACCGCTCTCGTTTATGAAAGCCGCCGACGCGTCCGCCGGCGTGATCAAGTCGGGCGGCAAGACTCGCCGCGCCGCCAAGATGGTCGTGCTCAACGCGGACCATCCCGACATCAAACTGTTCATCGAATGCAAGGTCGATGAAGAGCGCAAGGCCTGGGCATTGATCGAGGCGGGCTATGACTCGTCGCTCGACGGTCCCGCCTACGGCTCGGTATTTTTCCAGAACGCCAACAATTCCGTGCGCGCGACCGATGAATTCATGCAGGCCGTGCTCGACGACGGCAACTGGCAGACCCGCTACGTCAAGTCCGGCGATGTCGCGGAGAATATTCGCGCCCGCGATCTCATCCGCATGATCGCCGAGGCTGCCCACGCCTGCGGCGATCCCGGGATGCAGTTCGACAGCACGATCAATCTCTGGCACACCTGCCCGGCCAGCGGACGCATCAACGCGTCGAATCCGTGCAGCGAGTACATGCATCTCGACAACTCGGCCTGCAATCTCGCGTCGCTCAACTTGATGAAGTTCATCGACGATCGCGGCGAGTTCGACGTGCGCGCATTCCGTCACGCGGTGGACGTGATGATCACGGCGCAGGATATCGTGATCGACAACTCGTCCTATCCGACCGACGAGATTGGCAAGAACGCCGTCGCGTATCGCGAGCTCGGTCTCGGCTATGCCAACCTCGGCGCGCTGCTGATGGCGCTCGGGATGCCCTACGATTCCGACCAGGGCCGCAGCTATGCCGCCGCGATCACCGCGCTCATGACCGGCGAGGCGTATCTCCAATCCGCGCGCATCTCGGAGCAGATGGGCCCGTTCGCCGGTTACGCGCCCAATCGCGAGCCGATGCTCAAAGTGATCGAACGCCATCGCAAACACGCCTTTAATCTCGAGCCCTCCTTTGTTCCGCTCGATTTGATTCGCGCCGCGCGCGAGTCGTGGGACGAGGCGCTGAAACTCGGCACCTCGGCCGGCTATCGCAACTCGCAGGCGACCGTCATCGCGCCCACCGGCACCATCGCGTTCATGATGGATTGCGACACCACCGGCATCGAGCCCGACATCGCGCTCATCAAGTACAAAAAGCTGGTCGGCGGCGGGATGCTGAAAATTGTCAACAACACGGTCCCCCGCGCGCTCAAGCGGCTCGGCTACGATTCGCGCGAAATCCAGGAAATCGTCGAGTATCTCGATGAGAACGAAACCATCGAAGGCGCGCCGCAGCTTGCCGATGCGCACCTGCCGGTCTTCGATTGCGCCTTCAAGCCGCGCGCCGGCTCGCGCACGATTCAATACAACGGACACATCAAGATGATGGGCGCGGTGCAGCCGTTCATCTCCGGCGCGATTTCCAAGACCATCAACATGCCGGCCGAAGCGACCGTCGACGAAGTCGCGGAAGCATACCTGACCGCGTGGAAGCTCGGCCTCAAGGCGGTCGCGATTTATCGCGACGGTTCGAAGCGGACTCAGCCGCTCAACACCGGCAAGAGCAAGGACGAGAAGGCGGCCGACACCGCGGTAGCGGCGGCGATTGCGGCGGCCGACGAGATGCGCGTGAAGCGGCGCAAACTGCCCGACGAGCGCCGCTCGATCACCCACAAGTTCGATATCGCCGGCCACGAAGGCTACATCACGGTCGGCATGTACGAGGACGGCGCGCCCGGCGAAATCTTCGTCATGATGTCGAAGCAGGGCTCGACCATCTCCGGCCTGATGGACTCGTTTGCGACCGCGATTTCCTACGCGTTGCAGTACGGGGTGCCGCTGCAGTTCCTGGTCGACAAGTTCGCGCACATGCGCTTCGAGCCGTCCGGGTTCACCAAGAATCCACAGATCCCGTACGCCAAGTCGATTGTGGATTATCTGTTCCGCTGGATGGCGTCGAAGTTCCTCGATGAAGAAGCCAAGCGCGAAGTCGGGATCATCGAAACGGATAAAAGCGCCGAAGCGAAGAGCGGCGCGATGACCGCGGGCAACGCGCCGTTCGCGCTCGCGATTGCGCCGAGCCTTCGTGACGGTAAAGACACCGGGATGCGGCAGGCGTTCATCAATCAGGCCGACGCGCCTCCGTGTCCGGATTGCGGCAGCATCATGGTGCGCAACGGCTCCTGCTACAAATGCATGAACTGCGGCACCACCAGCGGATGCTCATGAGCAGAGGATTATCTCATATGGGCCAGGAACCGCGGCAACCATTAAACCTCGAAGTGATCGCGCCAGAGCCGTTCGCTCAACTGTCTGCACGTGGCCACGATTTCCGATACAGCGGTCATCACATTTACGGACTGTTTCAGGCGACTAGGCTACGAGTCTCGTGCGTCGCCTGCGGAGCTAGTTTTGAATTCAAGCGAGTTTTCGATGGACCGTGGGATTTAGCAACTGATTCTAAGAAGCGATTGAGATTCTCTTGTGCCGATTTCAGAGCTCGGAACACGGCGATCCGAAATCGATGGGCACTGTTGATCGCTAGTTGGCCGAAAAATTGGGAGTTGTCGGCTAGCATCGTTTAGCGAGGTTACAAGGGTCCCGGGGAATCGGAGGAGGGGACGGCGACTGGCAAATTGGGCAGGCGGTGCAGGTTGCGGATGCGGGGCGACGCGGCGGGGATCAGGAAGCTTCAGCCAGTTACCGGAATAGAAGGGCGGGGTGAGATTCTCCGGGGCCCACTCTGAATAATTCCCTCGCCCGCTTAGTTGCGGGAGAGGGCGAGCGCGACGAGAAGTCGCGCGCGGGTGAGGGTGCAGGGCTCGTGCTTGACGAGTACGTGTCTCGCCTCCGAAGTGTGGCGGTTGTGGCGGCGGATGTGGTCACGGCAGGGGGCTGGGAGCAATCCCAGCCCCCAACTTTTTCAATTGAGTATAGTTGGAATTTTCTTTTCTACACTCAAAATGTCGAAATCAAAGCAACGAAAGGCCACACAACGGGCGCGGCCCAAGCATTCACTAGAACCAAGTCGGTCGAATCAGCCGAATCGAATCTGGCGAGCAGCGAAGATACTGCTGGGAGCTTTCGCGACGATTGCGACTCTGAGCGGCGGGTACGCTGGTTTGCATCCGAGAATTCTAATTGAGCCACCTTCCGAAGTCGTAGATTCTTCACATCCCGATACATCAGCATTCACGTTCGTTAATGATAGATATTTTTCAATTTACAATATGCATTTGACATGTACCCCAGGCTTTGATGTGGCAGCACTCCCAGTGGGTTCCGGCGTACACACACGGTTCGTACTCAAAGGCTTGAGCGCCGTCAAATTGGAAGCTGGGGAAAGACGATCTTTCGTATGCAATATCTTTCGCGAGCCTCGCGAGCAAAATCCTCTTCTCGTGCGGGAATACATATATATGGAAGTCCGTTTTCGGGTGTTTCGGATAGTCCCTTGGTGGTCAGAGCATTTTGTGTTTCGAACCGGGCTAGAAGAAGACGGGAAACTCCGATGGTCGTCGCCCCCGCTTATCTAACCGACTCCGAAGAGATGACGCCCGCCCCACACTTACGTGCTAGAGAATCATAACGGCGCCCAGCAACAACGCAACGACCATGAAATGGCCTGCAGGATTCGAACCCAACCATTCCTCGGTATACGCCCGCAATGAGATCGCCATCGCCGCGCCGCCCGACCTCGTCTGGCGATGGCTCATCCGCGCCGCAAAGTGGCCCGAATGGTACAGCAACAGCGCCGATGTCCAATTCCTCGCCGGCAACTCACCCAACCTCGCGCCCGACACTGAGTTTCGCTGGAAGACCTTCGGCGCGACCGTCACCAGCCGCGTGATCGTGTTCGAACCTATGCATGAACTCGGATGGGACGCGCACGGCGTCCTCACCGCCTATCATGGATGGCTAATCGAGCAGGACGGGCGCGGCGGATGCCGCGTCATCACCGAAGAAACCCAAAACGGAATCGTACCGACGCTCGCCTGGTGGTATCTGCGCCCGATGCTGCTGCGCGGGCATCAGAACTGGATCGAAAGTCTCAAACGCGTGTCGGAATCCGGCGAGCCGCGCTGACGACTCGATCAATTCTCCGATAGGATCACCTCGAACGCCGCGCTGTTGTCGCGCACGAGCCTCATCGCACTGAGCATTCGCGCTATCCGCATTATCGGCATCACGAACCAGTACTTGCTATCGACCAGTCCGCGTACGTGTTCGCGTTCCTGCTGATCGATCACCTCGCGCACATCGCCATTGAAAATCTCGTTACCGACCCGCAGCGATACCGCCGGCCGCGCTTTCACATTGCGCACCCAGTTGCGATCTGCGTTCGACGTGACCAGGTAGAGCCTGCCCTTGTCGACCAGGTACCAGATCGTGACCTCGTACGGCCGCTTGGTCTTGCGCCCATAATGAGTCAGGCACAGCGTTTGTCGATTCTCGAGCCGGCTTAGTCGTTCGAAAGCGTTCGACGCCATTGAAATCGTCCAGCCTCCTTCGAATCATTCAGGGCCTTCGCGATTTTTTCGCGGCGCTACGCGTGACGACCTACTGCGTGCAAGACCTACTGCGTGATCGTTTCCATCACGCGCCCGCTGGTGCCATCGACGATATCGACCTCGACGCTCGACGAAATCTGGCTCTGCTTCTTCGCGGTATCGATACCCGCCTTCAAGTCGGTGAGGAACTTGCTCTTCGCGAACGGCGGCATCTGATCCATCGGAAAATTGTCCATCATGACCTTGGCCTTAAGCTTGTCCGGCCATTGGACGGTTCCGACCTTCGGCCCCGCGATCGGCAGTCCGCGCACCATCTGCTCGATCGCGCCATGAAAATCTTTAGGCGGTGCGGTCGCGATCGATTCATCGGGCGAAGCTGGCGACGACGACGCCTGCGTCGCTGCCGAACTCGTCCTCGACGCGACCTGTCCCGACGCTCGCTCCGCCGGGGTGCCGCCCAGTTTCGCGATCAACTCCTTCACTTGATTACGCGCAGTGTCGTCGGCCGCGAGCGTCAGCGCTTTGTTCAACGACAATCGCGCGTCGGCCGTTTTGTTCTGCTGCGCGTACGCGATTCCCATGTTGTAGTACGCCTGAAAAAACTCCGGCTTGTTCGCGATCGCCTTCTTGTATTGCACGATCGCCTGGTCCGCGTTGCCCGTGTACAGGTACATCGTGCCGAGATCGGTCCGCACTTCGGGGTCGTCGCTTTTAATTTTCAGATAGTGCTCGTAGGCCGCGACCGCCTCATCGTAATGTTGCTTGTCGTAATCGATGTCGCCGATTCCACGCAGCGCATCCAGATTTTCTGGCTGCAGTTTGAGCACGTGCCCGTATGCTTCCTCGGCCCTCGCGTAGTAGCTCTGATCGAACATCGCCGCCCGCATCGAAACCGCGCCGAGCTTGTTCCACGCCACGACATCATTGGGCTTGGCGCGCGCCTCTTTGTCGATCTTGTCGATAAACGTCCGCGCTTCGGTCGGCAGTTCGATCTTCGGATGCCCCGGCGGCAACTCTCCCGCGTTCTTTCCGCCCGCCGCCGGATTCGCAGTGGCGCTCCCACCCGACGGATTGCCCGGCGCCGAGTCCGGCGCACCTGCCGATCCATTGATTGGCGCGTTCGCGACTCGTTCGCGCACCACGTCAGGTGTCCTCAGCATGATCCACGCCGCCACCGCGAACCCCGCGACCGTGATTGCCGCGAACACCGCGACGAACGCCGTCGTCACCGGCCGTGCGCGAGTACCGGTGTCCGGCGCGGCCTCCGCTCCCGCTCCCGACGCGCTGCCCAGCAGCGAACGCCCGCATTCCACGCAAAATTTCGCCTGAGCCATCAGCGGCGCGCCGCATTGCGGACAAAATCGCATGAGCAAACTCCTATATGAGCGCCTTCTGCCAGCGCAACACGCCCCAAATTACGGTTACCCGATATCGCGCGCCATGCGGTATAGTCCCCGCGTACTCCAAATTTTCGCGAGGTGACCAGATGCAGCTCTATGATTCATTCGGACCCAATCCGCGCGCGATGCGCATGTTCCTGGCCGAGAAGGGAATCACTATTCCTATCAAAAATGTTGATTTGATGGGCGCTGAAAATCGCAAGCCGCCCTACACCGATCGCAATCCCGGCGGGCAACTCCCCGCGCTCGAGCTCGACAACGGCAAATGCATCGGCGAGACCGTCGCGATTTGGGAATACCTCGAAGNNCCAAGCCCGCGTTGATCGGCGCCAACGCCGAGGAGCGCGCCGAGGCTCGCCAATGGCAGCGCCGCGTCGAGCTGCAAATCACCGAGCATATGTATAATGGCTTTCGCTTTGCCGAGGGCGCCGAGCTTTTCAAGAACCGCATGCGCATCCTGCCCGAGGCTGCGGCCGGACTGAAGCTGACGGTTCAGGATAAATTGAAATGGCTCGACGGCCTGCTCGAGGGCAAGCAGTATATCGCCGGCGATCGATTCACCGTCGCCGACATCATTTTGTTCTGCGCGCTCGATTTCGGCGGCGGCGTCGGTCAGAAAATCGATCCGTCGCTCAAGAACGTCAATGCGTGGTTCAAGCGCGTCGATTCACGTCCGAGCGCGAAGTCGAGTCTCCATCCCGCGTCCGCCCAAAACGGCATGAAGGGATAGCTCATTCAATGATTGCGCCGCCTGCGCGATACTTCGCAGGCGGCGCAATTTTCTGGACGGCGCGTCGATCATGTCTGCCAACATCGAGCAGGTAACCGCACAGCTCACCAGATTGGTGCGCGCAAAAACCGGCGACCCCGGCGCGATTGCCCATTCCCTCGAGACGCTGCCCGGCCACGCCGGCTTCAGCTACAGCTTCATCCTCGAGCGCAGCTCGCCCTCCGCGACGCCCGCCGGCAAATTTGTCGTGCGCATGGCGGCGCCCGCCGTTAAAATCTCAGGCCCCGCCGACATCGAGCGCCAGGCGCGCATCATGGCATCGCTCGCCGGCTCGCCCGTCGCGGTCCCCTCCGTTCTCTGGCATGGCGACGAGGCCGAGTTTTTCGATCGCCCCTATTTCGTCGTCGCCTTTGTCGACGGTTTCAAGCTCGGCGAATCGACCCTGCCCCGCGCACATATCCAGCGACTCGCGCGCAAAGGCGTCGAGACGATGGCCGCGCTGCACAATCTCCCGTGGGAACCGCGCCGCCACGCGTTCGGCGAACCGTTTCCTCTCAGCGACGAGATGAAGCGGCTCGACTACCTGCTCGATCGCCCGACCCTCGATCCCGCCGTCGTCGCACGCGCCCCCGAATTGCGCGAGCGTCTGCGCTCGAGCCTGCCCGACGGCGCGCGCATCGGATGCGTCCACGGCGATTTCCAATGGTCGAACGTCCTCTTCAATGAAGAACGCCCCGTCGCCGTGATCGATTGGGAAATCGCGCTCTGCGGCGCGACCCTGCTCGATCTCGGCTGGATTTGTTTTTTCTCCGATCCCGCAAGCTGGGTCAGCCGCGATATCGTCTCGACCTCGCCGCTCACCGCCGACGAAATCGTCGATACCTATGCCGCGGCCGCCGGCTTTCCGGTAAATCGCGACGAGGTCCGATGGTTCCGCGCCTTCGCCGGTTATCGCTTCGGCGTGATCACTTGCTTCAACCTGATGCTCCATCGGCGCGGCAAGCGCGATGATCCCCTCTGGGAAGAAACCGCGCTATCGGCGCCACGGATGTTCGAGCACGGCCTTGAAATGCTCGGTTGAGGAGATCGCAAATGGAAGCTACTGCGCGACGGCAGCCTGAAATTCAGACGCCTGAAGAAAATCATCCCGCGCTCAACGCGATCCTCGGCGCCAATCCGTTCGTCGGCCTCGACGCCACCCAGGTGATCGGCACGCTCACGATGCTGCTGAGCAACCTCGCGGCGCAGCCCACTGCCGTCACCTCCCGCGCGTTTCAACTTTGGCTCGAACTCGGCCAGATTGCCGCCGGCTCTTCGTCCGTCGCGCCCGAGCCCGGCGACAAACGCTTTGCCGATCCCGCTTGGTCCGAGCATCCCGGCTATCGGCGCATGATGCAGTCCTATCTTGCGTGGCGCACCGCGATGCACGATCTCGTCAACGACGAAGGCGTCGAGTGGAAGGAAATCGAGCAGCAGAAATTCGCGCT